>QHXI01000078.1 GCA_003222895.1 Acidobacteriota bacterium
TTTGGGAAGGCGAACCCGGCGACACGCGCACGCTGACTTATCAGCAACTGCACACCGAAGTTTGTCGCTTTGCGAACGTCCTCAAGAAAGTTGGCGTCGAGAAAGGCGATCGCGTCGCCCTCTACATGCCGCTGATTCCTGAGCTGGCGATCTCGATGCTGGCGTGCGCGCGCATCGGCGCAACCCATTCAATCGTGTTCGGCGGATTCTCGAGCACCGCTCTCATCGATCGCATCAACGATGCGCAATGCAAAGTCGTAGTGACCGCGGACGGAGGCTGGCGTCGCGGCAGCGAAGTGAAGTTGAAAGCGGCGGTAGATGAAGCGCTAAAAGAAACTCCGTCAGTTGAATCCTGCATCGTCGTGCAGCGAACCGGAAGCAATATTCACATGGAGCCCGGTCGCGATCATTGGTGGCATGAACTTATGACCACGGTCGATGCAAATTGCGCGGCCGAGGAGCTTGACAGCGAGCATCCGCTCTTCATCTTGTACACGTCAGGGACGACGGGTAAGCCGAAAGGCATTCTGCACACGAGCGGCGGCTATCTTTTGCAAACTCACCTGACTACGAAATGGATTTTCGATCTCAAAGATCAGGACATCTACTGGTGCACCGCGGATATTGGCTGGGTGACGGGTCACAGCTACGTTGTCTATGGCCCGCTATCCAACGGCGCGACCGCGTTGATGTATGAAGGCGCGCCGAACTGGCCCGAGCCGGACCGCTTTTGGGACATTATCGAACGTCATAGTGTCAATACGCTTTACACCGCCCCGACGGCGATTCGCGCGTTCATCAAATGGGGCGAGCAGTGGCCTTTGAAACATGATCTGTCGTCGCTTCGTCTGCTCGGAACAGTTGGAGAGCCAATCAACCCGGAAGCGTGGATGTGGTATCACCGGGTTATCGGAAAAGAGAAATGTCCGATCGTCGACACGTGGTGGCAGACTGAGACGGGCGCGATCATGATCACGCCTCTGCCCGGTGCCACCCCGACGAAGCCGGGCTCTGGCACGAAACCATTTCCGGGAATCGAAGTCGATGTGGTGACTCGCGACGGAAAGTCTGTCGGCCCAAACGAGGGCGGATATCTGGTCATCACGCGCCCGTGGCCATCGATGCTGCGCACGATCTACGGCGACGATGCGCGTTATCAGCAGCAGTACTGGTCGCAGATTCCCGGCCTTTATTTCGCGGGCGATGGTGCGCGAAAAGATCAGGATGGCTACTTCTGGATCATGGGACGCATCGACGACGTGATCAATGTCGCTGGCCATCGCCTGGGAACTGCAGAGATTGAAAGCGCACTCGTGTCACATGAGGCAGTTGCCGAAGCAGCGATTGTCGCCAAGCCGGACGATCTCAAAGGCTCGGCAATTGTCGCGTTTGTAACTCTGGAAGGTGGTCGAACGCCGAACGATCCATTGAAAGAAGAACTCCGCCAGCACGTGGCGAAGGAAATCGGGGCGTTGGCGAGACCCGACGACATTCGCTTTGCCGATGCGTTGCCAAAGACTCGCTCAGGAAAAATCATGCGTCGTCTGTTGCGCGAAATCGCCACGAGCGGATCCGTCGCAGGCGACGTTACGACGCTCGAAGATTTTTCTGTGCTCGAAAAGTTGAGAGGCGACGAAGAGTAACTGCCGAGGGGATGGTGTGTAGGGGATGGGGGTGGGTTTCGCTCCCATCTTGTTTCTGTGGGTCTAGCGACTGCGCTCTAATGTTGACCCCTAACCCCCACACCCCTGACCCCCGGTGTTGGGATACTAGATTGTTGCTGAACAGAATGCGGCGTAACAGATCTTAGGCGGCTATCGCGTCGATGAACTCGTCCGGTCTTGACCATCTTGTAATAACCGAAAGATTCCCCAAAAGATTTAAATCCTCTTGAGTCCATACGTCCATCGTGTCATCGAACAACGAGACAAACTGGAGAGCTTCGGGGCCAACAAGGTGATTGTTTAGGTCGTACCATGACGCAAGAACGTGTTCCGTAACGGAGTGAGCGGCGGCTCGGCTTCCGGTACTTAAAACTTGGACGAGTGAGCTTCGCCTTGGGGGTCTGGTGTGAAAATCCGGCCGCCATACTCGGCCGGATCGTCCTAATAACTGTTCGCTTCGTTGAAATGGAATGAGCCGTTCAGTTAGCAGTTGTTCTACTTCGTCAGTGACGGATTCCACTGAACGCGTTCGCATCGTAAACCAGATGTCAGCCACGCGTAGCGCACCCTGTGCTGTCCTTAGAAGGACGGGAGTAAGCTCATCAGGTGTTCTAGCTGACGTCCTCAATTAGCTTTTGTTGCTTGGGCGAACGTTTTGGCGAGGTACTTTGCATTCTTAGCCAGCGTAGAGACTCTCCAAGATCAGTAATGGTGAATACACCGTCTTGTTCACTAATAAAAAGGTCAATTATGTCGCCATCGGGATACAGAAATGGTGTACGAACACGCGTATAGCCATTCACGAGAGCGCATGAAAACAACTCTCCGAGACCTTGAGTGATTACGTCGCAAGGAGCTATGCTCATATTACGGAAACCTTACCGGCGCAGGTGGTGGATGCATTTCGCCGTTGTGATGGATGCTCGCCTCAGCGCAAAACTGCTCCCAGACTTGTAACGGATCATTTACAGGGGCATCAAGGTCGAGCGGTACGTACGCTTCCTTGTCTCTTACTGGTTCGCGCCATCTGTGCTTGTGACGCTCTCCCACATTCTGACAATCGGGATTATGGTGGTCTTTGCCTAAGTCAAGCGCGTATATCCGGCCACTACCGCGATGGATTAGCGCATAGGTTAACGTCTGGGCAAGCGCGTTATAGCTGCCCCTGATAAAGATTGGATGACCAGTTTCCGAATCCACTTCTGCCCTAAATTCGACGGATGGCGAATGATCCTCGTCATCAGCCCATCGAATGTCGCCCTGTATGACCTTACTCTGATCATCAAGCAGGGCTTCAAAGTCGGCTTGGTTCACGAGTGGCTTTTAGCACAAAAAGTTGGCTACTTCAACGGCCCCATCGGGTCAACTAAAGTATACAGGCTTTCAGACCAAAGCCGTGACTAATCTAGCACGGTCTGCAAGGAAGGCTCTTTATCAAGACTAGAGCGAAACCGGCAGAGAACCGCAAACAAAATCAGAGGGCCACCAAACAGCACCAATCTAATATCCGAACGCCTAACACTCTAACACCCTAACCCCTATCCCCTGACTCCTTTTCCTTGTATCATACGCCCGGTTGCCTCAAACCATCTTCGGTCAGAAGAGGAGAACACTTAATGCCCCAGGATGTAGCTATTGAAAATCGATCCGGACCACGTTACGTTCACGCCTTTCCCGTCCGTGCAGAGTGGGACACCAACGACGGCACACACATAGTTGCCGAAGGCGAAACGGAAAACATCGGCCCCGAAGGCACGCTCATCCATCTGCAGCGTGAGTTGCCGCCGGTCGGCGGGCGGGTAAATCTGCGGGTGATGGGTGACAGTGGCGAGAAGTTGAGCGTGATCACGGAAGTAATTCGCATCGAGCGTAACCCGGCCCATCCCCAGGCGGCGCTCCAGCTTTTGGGCGAAACGGACGAGTGGCGCGGTTTGGTTTGGGAAGAGGCCGGAGTAAAGATGTCCGAAGCCGACAATGATTACGACGAAGACGAACTCTACTAGCGCAAGCCGCCAACACTGAACGCTTCTTGATGAATCAACATCAACCTGCAACGAAAGAAGTCGCCGCCTGGATCCAGACGCGCATTGTACTGCGCATCATTTTCATCCTGCTTGCGGTCGCGGCCTTGTTGTGGGTGGTCTACAAGCTCACCACCGTTCTTCTGCTGCTGGTCTTGTCGATCTTTTTCGCGTATCTCGTAGCGCCGCTCGTCGATCTCGTCGAGCGACCGGTTCGTCTTGGTGGGCGCGAGCGAAGATTGCCGCGGGGTCTGGCGATTGGAATCGTTTATGTTGTGATCTTTGCCGCCATCGGTTTAGCAATTTATTTTCTTGCGCCGCAGCTGGCCTCGCAATTTCCTGAATTCAAGCAGCAGGCCGCAGCCTATTACAAGACGATCACCAGCACATCCGATCGCGTGAATCAATATTTCATGCAGCACCGGATGCCGGAAGGCATCGTCAAGGCGGTCAACAATACGATTCTTGGCCTGATTGAAAAGAGCGGAGAAATTGCCAGCGCGGCGTTCGAGAAGATGCTCGGCTTAATAATTTTTCTGCCCTGGCTGGTGTTGATTCCAATTCTCGCGTTCTTTTTGTTAAAGGATGCAGACAGCTTTCGTCGTTCAGTTTTGGCGATGCTGCCGCGCGGTCGCTTGCGCTGGCGTGGCGACGAATTCTTTCAGGACGTTAACAGCACGCTGGCCGCTTACATTCGCGCACAGCTTACTGCGTGCCTGGTGATCGGCGTAATTTGCAGCATCGGATTTGCCTTGATCGGTTTTCCCAGCCCGCTCGTGCTCGGACTGATTGCCGGCATGTTGGAATTCGTTCCGCTGGTTGGACCGCTGGTGGTCGCGATTTTGGTTGCGCTGCTTGCGCTGTTGCATTCAGGAATCGGTATGGCGTTTGTAGTGCTGCTATTCCTCGGCGTGCTGCGCGTCGTGCAAGATTATGTGCTTTATCCGCGCATCATCGGGCAGGGAATTCATCTGCATCCGCTGGCAGTGATTCTCGCGATTCTCGCCGGAGCTGAGATCGCCGGCGTGGCCGGGATCTTTTTAGCGATTCCGGTGATTGCAATCCTCACTGTTAGTTACCGTCACTGGCTCGAGCATCGTGGTAGCGACACGATCGCGGAAGTGATCGAGGAAGCAGTCGTCGATGTGCAAATTGAGAGTGTCGAGGCGATTCACCCCACCGCTCTAACTACGCCTGAAGAAATGGCGCGGGTTCGCCCGGATCTGTTGACTGGCGAACTGAAACTGCCGAATGAGTGAGTAAGCTTAGGCCGCAGATTCACACGGGTTAACAAAGATCAGCTCAGAAGAAAGGCCTTTTCTAAATCAGTGTTATCTGTGTTCAGCTGTGGCTAATTTAGGTCGGCCCTTTTCGTCTCCATCAATTCGATGAAATCTTGGAAGTGATGTTCAGCATCGTGCGGGCCCGGTGCGGCTTCCGGATGATACTGAACTGAAATAATCGGAAGCGTCTTGTGACGCATGCCTTCGACGCAGTTGTCGTTGAGGTTAATGTGAGTGACCTCGACTTCAGCCGGCAGTGTGTCGGCCTTTACCGCAAAGCCATGATTGTGTGAAGTGATTTCGATGTGGCCATCGCGAAAATCTTTCACCGGTTGATTGCCGCCGCGATGCCCGAACATCAGTTTGAAAGTTTTCCCGCCGAACGCGCGTCCGAGCAGTTGATGTCCAAAGCAAATTCCAAACGTTGGCGTGCCTGATTGCGCGACGCGTTTCACCTCTTCAACTTCTTTTATCATTGACGCCGGATCGCCCGGACCGTTCGACAGAAACACGCCGTCCGGTTTCATGGCCATGACTTCCTTCGCGGGCGTCGACGCAGGCACGACCGTGACGCGACAACCGGCCTGCGAAAGTTCGCGCAGCGAATTTGTCTTCACGCCAAAGTCGTAACAGACGACGTGGAAACGCTCGTGATTAGCGGCCGGAACTTCGTAAGGTTGCCTGGTCGTGACGACGCTCGCGAGTTCGCGATTTTCCATCGGCGGCGACTCGCGCGCTTTCTCGATCACGCTGTCTGTGTCGCTGTCGACCGTTGAAAGACAAGCGCGCATCGCACCCTTGTCGCGGATGTGTCGCACCAACGCCCGCGTGTCAATGTGATCGATGCCGACGATGTTCCAACGCTTCAGATAAGCATCGAGCGATTCTTCCGAACGCCAGTTTGAAGCGACCCGACTTGCTTCGCGCACCACAAAGCCTTCTACCCATGGCCGCGCCGATTCGGTATCTTCATTGTTGACGCCATAGTTGCCGATCAGCGGGTAAGTCATGCAGACGATCTGGCCGGCGTAGGAAGGATCGGTGAGCACCTCCTGGTAGCCAGTCATAGAGGTATTAAAGACCATCTCGCCTACGCTACAACCTTCGGCAGCCCACGAGCGGCCGCGCCAGACGCGACCATCTTCAAGGGCCAGGATTGCTGAGTTGCTCATCTAGTTTTGTTGCTCGTCGGGCTAACCGAAATTCAATGCCGGCTGCTTACGGCTTCCTGCCGCTTGCCTTTGAGAAACTGTTGCGCTTCATTCAGCCAACGCTTCTCAGTGCGATACTTATAAGCGGGAGCGGTCTTCACAGCTTCAATGCAAGCCTGCATCGAGGTCGCAGCTTCCTGGTTGTCGCCTAGCCCGGCATGCGCGCGGCCCATCAGATACAAACCCTCGGGATCGTTTGTGCGGCGATCGAGAAACTTCTCGAGCGCTTCGCGCGCATCGCTATATTGGCCGGCGGCGATGTAGGTCGCGCCGATCTCGCGCCAGATTTCGTTCTGGGCGTGAAACTGATCGCGCTGCACGACTTGCTCGAAATGACCGATTGCTTCCGCCAAACGATTCTGGGCGCGCCCGATGCGGCCGAGCTGATAATGCGCATCCAGCTCGTCCGGATCGATTTCGATCGCCCGCTGGAAACGTTCACGCGCCTGATCAAGCTCGCCGCGCTGCTGATGAATCAATCCGAGATTGTAATGCGCTGACGAGTCGCGCGGATTGATCGTGGCTGCCTCGAGATTCTGCTTGAAGGCCGCACGCGCGCGTTGGCCACTGACGATACCGGTGAAATACCCGCGCAGCAGGAGAAAAAGCATTAACAAGATGAAAGGCGAACCGATTACGCGCGTGAACAGCAAAGTCCAGATCGGCGAAAGCACAATCGCGCCGATGTAGCTCAACACGACGACGGCAATTGAGCGCACGAACGAAAGACGGAAAACTTTTCTGACGGATTCGATCGCGCCGACTGAAAAAATTCCGATCTTCACGGTGCGAAACAAACTGCTTGCGATGAACGCAGGATCCTTCAGTTCGATTTCCAATTGCCTCTGGACTTCCGCGGGCAGTCTGAACATTGACTTGATTTGCTCAGCCGATTGCATGGAATTAGCTATATAAGCTGCCTGCACGCCGCTGAAATGGAAGAAGATCGAGATCAAGATCGCGACAAGATTCGCCGCGATTAGCGCATAAAAAATAACCGAGCCGAGCGAGGCGTACTCCTGCTGTAGCACCAGGCCAAAGCTTCCGCGACGATCGAAAAGATTCGAGGTCAGCGCGAGCAGAGGCACCAGCACGATCACGATTGGCAGAAGCGAAGTCGCCGCCTGAAAGAGATTACCGGCGATTACCTGTGGGCGAGTGAGCAGCGACGCATTCCCAACGAGCCACTGAATTACGAAAGCATAAAGGACCTGCGAGATGTAGGCGCAGACGATTGCCGGGAACAAAGCTCCGCGATCGCGCACTTCGCGCATGCCGCGCAGCGGCGCGTAGAAGATCATTAAGATGAGTCGCGGCCAGTCGGTCATAGGTTCAGTGTCAGAAGCCCGACCATAAGGGAGGGCAACATAGACAATCTTGCCCTTAATGGCGCCCCACGCGAGATGCTCGCGCGGGACCCCGCCGTGACGCGCGGGCTTCTAATGCTTCACCGGTCATCCGCATCCGGCGTGTTGTCGGCATCACGCCGATAGTTTGCTCCAGGCGGAACCGATGTATTGTGCGTATCGCGCGTGATCACTTTGGCAGCACCCAATGGCCAGTACCGAAACAGCGCCTTCCCGTAAATGTATTTCTTCGGCACCAGACCCCAAATACGCGAATCGCTGGAGTTATCGCGATTGTCGCCCATCACGAAATAGTAGCCGGGCTTGACGTAAGTCGGCGGCTTACTCGCGTGCGACATGTTCAAATGCTGGTCGAGATACTCTTCGTCGAGGTCGCGGCCGTTGACGCTCACGCGCCCTTCGTGCACTTCCACCGTATCGCCGGGCAAACCGATCACGCGCTTGATGTAACTCTTTGAAGGATCTTCGGGGAACCAGAATACAACGATGTCGCCCCGATAAATTTTCGGCGCCCAGCCATAATCATCGTAGTAGACAAGTTTGACCATAACCAGCGCCAGGACCATCAGCGCGAAAATTAGATCGCGAACCAGCAGGCGCGATTCCTGCCACAAATGTTTTCGCGCCGCGTCTTTCGGACGCCGAATTTCTATGTCGCGATCGTCGTCGGGATCAACTGTGCCGAACGGCGGCGGTTGGATTGATTGGTTGCCAAACATCTTTCGCTAATACGACGGAAGCTGGAGGTTCGTTCGAGCCGGCGCCGATCCGTCGCGCCTTCCAATCGAGGTTATCTGTCGGCTGCTTTTATTGTCAAACCATTCGATGCGGATGCGCGATAAGTTGTCGCCTGCCCGCGTTCCCAAACGATTCCGGCAAACGCTTGACAGTCGGCGTCGTGCTTTCTATTATCGCCGCGCATATTCGAAAAGCTTTCCCAACCTGAAAGTCTGCGAATCTTTCGCCAAGCTGGAGGCCACGCTCGTGATTAAGCTCGATATCATCAACCGACTTGCCGATGAAACGGGAATTCCAAAGTTAAAGGCCGAACAAGCGGTTGAAGCGCTCTTCAATTCGATGAAGGATGCGCTGTCGCGAGGCGATCGGATCGAGTTACGCGGCTTTGGCGTCTTCATCGTCAAGCCACGGAAACGCGGTGTCGGCCGCAATCCGCGCACGGGCGAAGAAGTAGCAATTCCTCTCGGCAAGACGATTCGATTCAAGCCCGGCAAAGAACTTCAGAGCCACGACAGTGACGGTTCACACGATGGTGATGGAGTCTAGATTTGCGTTAGCGACGCCCATCGCGAATCGCAAAAACTTCAATGCTGATCGCGGGAGTGGAAGCGATATTTTCACTCTCGCGATTTGCTTTAGAGAATCAGTT
Source organism: Acidobacteriota bacterium (assembly GCA_003222895.1). Taxonomy (GTDB): domain Bacteria; phylum Acidobacteriota; class Blastocatellia; order Pyrinomonadales; family Pyrinomonadaceae; genus UBA11740. The sequence continues at coordinate 8,934 of QHXI01000078.1, forward strand.
TGAGGACTATTGACTTTCCGTGCCCGATGGCACGAGCGATTTCCAGCGAAACCATCTGCGATCGATGTCTCAACTTACGGAAACCATTAATCCCACTACCGAGGTCGTCAGAGACATTCCGCGAACGGCCGCCAAACCAACAGCCCGTCAATGGCTTTTGCACGCCGGGTTATTTCTGATTACGGGCCTTACTACCACGATTTGCGGAATCGTGATGGCTGGTCCTGACTTGGACTTAGCCGGCGGCAGTCCGCCAGTTGTTCGAGGTTTCTCCGGCACGTTGCTGATGCTTCCTTGGTTGTATGTGGGGACGATCCTTGCGGTTCTTCGATATGCGCTCATGCATCCGTACGTTCTGAAAGAAGGGCTCATCTTTTCTGGTTCACTGCTCGCTATCCTAACTTCGCACGAGTTCGGCCATTATCTTTTCTGTCGTTATTACGGGGTCGATGCGACGCTGCCGTTTTTCATTCCGCAACCACCATTGCTGATTCCGGGTACGTTTGGGGCATTCATTCGCATGAAGTCGCCCGTGCCTTCTCGGCGCGCGTTGTTCGATATCGGTTTGGCGGGACCGCTCGCCGGGTTCGTCGTGATTCTTCCGATCGCGTTAGCGGGAGTGCTCACTTTGCAGCACGCGCCACAGCTTGCGAACGCCGTCGCGAACACCGGCGGCAACCTGACTTTCAACGATCCGCTTCTGTTTAGATTGATTGCGCGAGCGTTCAAGATCGATTTGGATAATTCAGTCGCGAACTCGTTTTACCTCGCCGCCTGGGTTGGCGCGCTGGTAACAAGTTTGAATCTGATGCCGGTGGGCCAGCTAGATGGCGGGCACGGCACGTTTTCGATCTTCGGTAAGAATGCGCACCGTTGGATCGGCATGACCGCGTTTGTCGCGATGGCATTTATCTCCGTGCTCGGTTGGACGTGGCACGGCAGCCCGAGCGGTTTTGTTTATGTGGTGCTGCTCGCGATTATGTTGCGCGTGCGCCATCCGGAGCCGGAACAGATGGAGCCGCTCGGCTTGGCGCGAACCGTCATCGCTATTGTGACCTTGATCGTGTTTGCACTTTGCTTCCTGCCGTTTCCGATCACGATCACATAAACCATGCGCCAGCTTCGCGCACTCTTTGAGTATTCTTGGACAATTAGAATGATGATATGATCTTTGTCCGTGGTCATCCGCAAAATCATTTGGAAAGACCAGTTCGTTGAGAAGCTCGAACAAAAGCACGGCGTCTCGGTCTCGGAAGTTGAGGATGTACTCAGCAGCAAACCGCTCGTTCGCAGAGTTGCTAGAGGTCGAATCAAGAATGAGGATGTTTATTCCGCGCTCGGACAAACGTATGGTGGTAGATACTTGATCATCTTCCATATACACAAGGGTCACGGCATGATCTTACCGATCTCAGCTCGCGACATGAACCCGTCTGAAAGGAAATATTATGAAAAGCATCGATAAGAAAATTGATCCATTGCCCGACGCATTTGCGAGTGAAGAAGCGGCAGGTGAATTTTGGGACACCCATAGTTTGATTGACTACGAAGAGCATCTAGAGTCGGCTGATGATGTAACCTTCGAAATCAGCGAGCGCGTGTTCGAAGTGCAGATCGCCGAAGATGTATTCAAGAAGCTACAGGCGCAGGCTGAGTCCCTTCATCAACCCGTTCCAAAAATCGTTGATAAGATACTGAGAAAAGAACTAACTTGATGTCGGCAAGCTGGAGGTTAACGAAATGAGCGGTGAGTGTGCGCAAGCTGCGGATGATGAAACAGAGAAGGCAGATAGTTTTGTAAGATGGCAAAAATATACCATCGATCAACTTACGTATGCCATAGGCCTTATTTTAACGTTAACAACAGCGTCTCTTGGTTTCGCGTATCTCTCCTAGTTAACAAAGACTTTCCGCCATCTTCGTCAACCACCTCTTATGTCAAAACCTTTTTCTTGCTCACTATGCTAGCGCTCTTGATTTCAATATTGTTGGGAATCTTCTGTGTAATAAACAGGCTTTACGATTTCAGGACAACGAAAGAGGTTGCGAAAAGAAGAGAAAAGGGAGCCTCAAAAGAAGAATTAGAAGAGCTACGTTTGAAGTATGAGGATCAAGGCGGAAGAACGTGGAAACTTTTTTGGTGGCAGATTGGTATGTTTGCTTTTGCTATTCTGACTTTCATTATAAGCATCGCCATTTTTTATCAGCAAAAACTCTTTTGATTGCGTCCATTTAAGTTCGTTACGCAGCCGGCAGTAATCCCTTAATCTCCCGCACCACACGATTCACTTCCTCCTGATCCGCCAGCGCGATCATGAAAAACTTGTAGCCCTGGTGGAAGCAAATCACGCCGTTAGCGAATAGCCAAACGCCGTCGAGGAACGGATTGCCTCCGAGAATCCAGCTGATCGGCGCGCCGGTGATTCCGACGGGATTGACGATCTGCGCGAACAGCGTGGCGCCCATCGCGCAACTGAATGCGCCGAGCAAAGGCGCGCCCACGTACTTGGCCATCTTGCGTTGGAACTCGACGCGCTCGCGTGCGGCTTCGTCCAATTCACCCGCTGCGACTCGCGCTTCCTGCTTCTTCAGATACTCGTCGAATTTTTCGCTGGCCTTTTTCAATCCCCAAACCGGGAGCGCAGAATGCGTCAGCCAATGCGGATGAGTTCCCAGAAGAACTACGTCCAAGCCCGGTAGGGCCGCGCCCGCGCGAATGCCGAGCACGAGCGAAGCCGTCACCATCGCAGCTTTGCCCGGGTTCTCTTTGACCCAATCTTTAGCTTTGATGATGCCGGCCGTCGCTGCAGCCGTTGCGCGCGTCGCTTTCATTCCTTTCCCGGCCATCTTCGCAGCCGAACCGACGTAGCTCGCCGCTTCGTCGAAAACTTCTTCAGCTTTTTTTCCGGCTGGGCCGGCAGCATCGCGAATAATTTTTCCTGCGTCAGTTGCCGCGTCGCGAATAGCTTTGCCTGCGCCCTTAGCGTGGCGCTTTGCTTCGTCCGATGCGCGACGCGCGTTCTCGCGCAGCTTTGGATCGTCGGTGAGCGCGGCAGCTTCGGCGCGCAAATGCTCCGCGCCCTCGGCAATCGTCTTGGCGCCGCGTCGCGCTGCGTCGCCGGCAACGCGTGCGGTATCTTCCACGATGCCGCTCACACCGAGCTTCTCGTCCAGTTCCTTGGCCTTTTGCTTGGCCGCGCGATGCAGGTCGTCAAATTTCTCTTTGTAGTCAGACATGCTTCAATGCTCCCTTCCCATTCTACGCCAATGCGCGAACGTAAGTTCAGCGAGAGTCCGCTCCACCTTTACTTTTGCCTGCATCCTTCTTAACTTTGCTATGTGCGCAAGTGCCCCACATGTGGCAAGGCGGTTGAGCGGGAAGAAAATCCGTGGCGGCCTTTTTGTTCCGAGCGCTGCAAGCTGATCGATTTCGACAAATGGACGAGTGAAGAGTACCGCGTCGCGGGACGACAAATCAGTCGCGCTGAGATTTCTGAAGATCCAAACGGAGTTCAGAGTGAGAACGATAGCGGCGATGAATAACTACGGATTCAAAATCGTCTGGGTTGCGCTGATGACTGCGCTACTCTCGGCTTGCAGCGCGTGCAGAAAGCCGACTGTGCAGCCGGCGAATTCCTCGCCAACCGGCAAAGCCTTGCCGACGCCAAAGCGGATCACTAAACTCGGCTCGATCGAAATTAACAACCAGCGCATAACGCTCGACAACTTCAAGGGCAAGGTGGTCGTGCTGGATTTTTACGCGACCTGGTGTGAACCGTGCCGCGCAGAGACGCCGCATCTGGTGAAGCTGCAGCAGCAATATTCGAATCAGGGACTACAGGTGATTGGGCTGAATGTTGGCGGCGAAGATGATCGCGACAAGGTCCCCGCATACGCGAAAGAGTTTTTGATTCAGTATCCGCTCGGATTTCCAGACGATGATTTCGCCGATCAATATTTGAGTGACAATCAGAACATCCCACAGTCATTCCTCTTTGATCGAAATGGAACGCTGGTCAAGCGATTCATCGGTTACGACGAAGGCGCCGGCGCGGAACTCGAGCGGTTGATCCAAGGTGCTCTGGCTTCTAATTCATCCGTCACGCAATCGGGAAAATAGATCTCTTCCGGTATGATTCGCGAAAAACTAATCGACCGTGGAATAGGCGACGACAACCAGTTTCGCTGGCGCAGCCATGAAGTCTCACGCACGGAAGGTCTGAGTGACGCGGTATTCGGATTTGCGATCACCTTGCTGGTCGTGTCGCTTGAAGTTCCGAGAACTTATGGCGAACTAATGCAAACGATGCGCGGCTTCGGCGCCTTTGCGATTAGCTTCACGCTGCTTTTCATTGTCTGGTACAACCAATACAAATTCTTTCGTCGTTATGGCTTGCAGGACAACCTCACGATGTTGCTCAATGGCGTGCTGCTGTTCGTCGTGATCTTCTATGTCTACCCGCTGAAGTTCGTCTTTACGCTGGTCGTCAATCTGTTTACTGGAGGCCGCGGCGACTTCACGCTGACGGATGGAAGAATTGGACATATGGTTGAAAGCAACGATCAAATCGCCCGGGTGATGCTGATTTTTGGCGCAGGATATGTGGCCGTATTCGGAGTATTCGTTCTGCTTTACTGGCACGCTTATCGACAGCGCGCTGCGTTGAAATTAAATGAACTCGAAGCATTCGACACGCGCGTGGACGTGCAGGAGAGCGCGCTCAATGTTGGCATAGGTACGCTGTCAATCGGATTAGCCGCGTTAGGCAGAGGGGCCCTTGCGAGTCTTTCAGGGTTCACCTATATGCTTTGTCCGATCGTGCTGTCAATCCACGGGACCATGATGGGCAAGCGGCGAAGGAAAATTGAAAACGAATTCGATCGCCTACGACAGAAAAGCGCGGGGGCTGACGGATGATCATTCATTTGAACTTCTGGCCCACACTCGCGTTCGTCATGACGATGCTCTCGTGGTTCGCCTTCGTCATTACTTTTCTAGTTCACAAGAAACCTCCTTCGCCGCCCGATAAGAAACGCGATCCCTCCTCGATCATTGGTATCGTTCTGCAAGGTGTAGGTTACGGAATTGTTTGGACCATTCGAAGGGTGTGGTTCACGCCGATGTTTGGATCCAACAAGTATCTCGAAATCGCCTTGGCGATCGTAACCATGCTTTTGGCGATCGGCTCAGTCTGGTTTTGTTCTACTGCGATCCGCACGCTCGGCGAGCAATGGAGCCTCGCCGCGCGCGTTGTCGAAGGACACAAGTTAGTGACAGAAGGGCCATATAATATCGTCCGAAATCCGATTTATACCGGGATGTTCGGCATGTTGTTGGCGACCGGGCTCGCCGTCAGCCACTGGATCGGACTCGCGATCGCAGTAGTCGTTTTTGCGATTGGAACTTTTATTCGTGTGCGCAGCGAAGAGAAATTGCTACGTGAAATGTTCGGCCAGGAATTCGATGAGTACGCTCATGATGTTCCCGCGGTCATTCCTTATTTAATCTGAGAAACCAGGTTTTGAGAAGAGCAAAGATACTCGCAACCATCGGCCCCGCATCGCGCGATCAAGAAACCTTCGAAGCGATGTTGGCGGCCGGTATCGACGGCGTGCGCATTAACATGTCGCACGGCACGATCGAAGAGAAGACTGCTGACGTGCAAATGGCCCGTACCACGGCTGCGAAAATGAATCGTCCGCTGGCTCTGTTGGTCGATCTGTCGGGGCCCAAGATTCGCACCCGGACGTTGAGGGATCATCAGAAAGTAGAACTAAAAACTGGTCAGGTGTTTACGATCACCACGCGCCAGATTGAAGGCGATTCAACGCAAGTTGCAACGAATTACCCCGGTATGCCCAACGACGTCAAGCCGGGCGATCGCATCCTTTTGGATGACGGCGCGATTGAACTGCAAGTCGAAAGCACAGGCGAAACTGACGTCGTTACGCGGGTCATTAACGGTGGGATGCTGGGCGAGCGAAAAGGAATTAACTTGCCTGGAATCAAGTTGCCCATTCTCTCGCTCACGGAAAAAGATCGGGAAGATCTAAAGTGGGCCGCGCAACAAGGTGTCGACTATGTTGCTTTGTCATTCGTGCGCAGCGCTGAAGACTGCGAGCAGGCGAAGGAGTTAATCAAACAAGCCGGCAGCTCTGCGCCTTTGATCGCAAAAATCGAAAAGGCAGAGGCCATCGATCACCTCGAAGCGATAATCGCGGTTGCTGATGGCGTCATGGTTGCACGCGGCGATCTTGGAGTGGAGACGAGCGTTGAGTTGGTACCGGTCTATCAAAAACAGATTATTGAGCAAGCAAACGAAGCCGGGAAGCTGGTCATTACGGCCACGCAGATGCTGCAATCGATGGTCGACAACCCGCGGCCGACGCGCGCGGAAGCGACCGACGTCGCGAATGCAGTTTGGGACGGATCGGATTGTGTGATGCTGTCGGGTGAAACGGCCACGGGCGCCTATCCGGTGGCAGCGGTGGCCACTATGGCGCGGATTATTAAGACGGCCGAGACTCGGCGCGAGAACCAGTCTATTGTTAGCAAACTCGTGGGCCGACAGAGCGGCCGCGTCAGTCGTGCGCTGTGCGAAGCGGCGGCCTTTGCGGCAGATGAAATGAACACACGCATCATCGCCGTCTTCACCGAATCCGGATTGATGGCCCGACGGCTGTCATCACTAAGGCCCGATCAGCGCATCATCGCACTTACTTCATCGCGCCAAGCAATCAACGAATTATCGCTCATCTGGGGCGTTGATTCAGTGATCACAACACCTTCCCGGAGCACTGAAGAACTTCTAAAACTAGGCGAGCAGGCCTTGCTGCAAAACGATCTGGTGGATTTGGGAGAAACGATCGTGATTATGGCTGGAAGATTATCGGGCTTGGGCTTGTCGAGTTCAGTGACACTTTATAAGGTCGAAGGCGATATTCACGAAACGGTTTAGCTAGTCAGCACGCAGGGCCTGTCCGAGGCGCTCTTTGTCTTGGCGCGCTTTCTCTTTTCGCAACTCACCCTCTGACATTTGCGGGTCGCGCCAGTTATCGAGGATGCCTACCTGGTGCACGCATTGAATAGTGCAAGTGGGGGCGCACCATTTTTCGGTTTTGTATTCGCGTTTGAAGTCTTCCATCGTATAGTCCGCAAGCGGAGTGCCCGGATAGCCGCGCTGTTGCGAGCACCAGTGGACTTTGCCTTCTTCGCAGATGTACAGATAACGCGAGCCTGAGCGGCAACGCCATTCGTAAGGTTTGCCTTCGGCGATGCTGTCCTGAAACCAGTTCAGCCGCGCGTGATCTTTATTGCCTAGCTTCTTCACCGCATGAAAAATTTCCTTCTCTTTTTCCGTCAGCGGCTTCAGCGTGCCGTCGTTATCGTGAATCACGCCCACAGTTGTTGAGAAGCCAAGCTCAGTGGCGCGTTGCGCGACCGCCAGGGCGTCCTCAGGCTGCTTGATGCCGCCGCCGATGACTGAATTAATGTTGATGTGAAAGTCTGCGTGCTCGGCGAGGTAGCGCAATTTCTTGTCGAGCACGCGCAGGCTCTTGCGCGACACTTCGTCGGGGTCGACGTTGTCGATACTGATTTGCAGGTATTCCAGTCCGGCCTCATTCAGGCGCTTGATTCGATCCGGCGTGAAGCTCGCCGCCGGAAATCGTAACGACCGAAGTGCCGAGTTCGGCGAGTTTATCGAGCCGCTGCTTCATTAATTCGAGCGGCACCGGCTTTGAATCGTGATCGTATTCGTTGCAGTAACCGCAGGCGAGATTGCAGCGCCGCATCGGGATGATGTGCGCCAGCACGACGTGATTCGTCGACAGCAGCGCCTTTGAAATGAAGGCGGCTTCGCGAAGTTTTAGCCTGAGAAAGGTGGTAGCTCGCACAGCGTTCAGTTACGAAAGAATATGCCGAGGTCTTGCGGTAGCGCAAGTTGTTAACTTGCGTTACAACGCGGTACAAAAATCGAAGGGCTTCAGTTTCCCGAAGCCCTTCTCAACCGAAGTTGGACCAGTAGAGACTTAACCCTTGACTCTCTTGACGCTTGAATCAAGCTTCAGCTCGAAGACGCTCTTATCGATCGTTTGGTTCCTGGCCACATTCGTCAGACGGACGGTCGTCGAGTCGTCATTCTTCTCAACCATTTTCGTCTGCACTGGCATGCCTTCCTTATCGACCCAAACTTCGATGTACTTGTAGCTGGCCGCGGCTTTCGGAATCGCCTTAAAGTGCGTTGCTGAGACTCCTCCCCAAAGCGTTTCGTCACGTACGTCCTGCAATTCGTCGAATCTCGATCGCAGTTGGGCCGCCGACATGTTCAGCAGCGCAAGCACATCGCTGTCTTTTTGGCTTTTAACCGAACTGGTGTTGCCGACGTAACACATATTCAGGCGCAAGCGACAAAGTGTATACGCCCCATTGGCAACCACTAGAATTTCGTGCTGTGGCTTCGTCCATTCAAGACGAACGAAAGCGCTACGGCCACCAACCGGTATATATTTTACGGTGCCATAGTACTTATCTGAATCACGAAGTTGAGCGTTGTATTTATCCATGTTGATGTCAGCGCTCAGCGACTTCAGATTCTGTCGATTCTTTTCGAGCCTCGTGTAAAGCGAACTCACCAATCCTGCCTGCGCGTCTACCTTATGAACCGGGATGACAAGCAGCGAGATCGCTAGCAACGCAATCATTAGAATCGAGGGAATAACTTTTTTCATCATAGCTCCTTACTAAAACTTAAGGCCCCTGCGGGCCCCATTGAAAACGCGACACGCGTCGTTGAATGCGCTCACGGCGAATTATTCTGCAAAATTATAAAGCATGGTCATTTGATGTCAACCTCATATGCAATGACCTTGCCAGATGAGTCCTTCAATTCACGAACCGCGCTAACCTGACCACTTGGCCTGCTACTCCGCAGCCTCGCGCGACGCTCGATTTCCGCCCTATCTAGTTGATTTCCCACGATATCGACAGCCACAGCAACCGTGCTTGGCGCGGCTTCGGTTTGCCGGTAAGCGGTGTTCGCAAACCAGCTTTTTGGCGTCAAAAAGATGAAAACCAGGATCAAAACGCACAATACATCCCACTGCCACGATGTGCGTGAATAGTTCCAGAAAGCGATTTTCTTTGAGGTGTTGGCGACGAATCCCATAAAAAATTGCGCCAGAATTATCGGTCGAGTGTCGTAACCTGTCGCGTTGAATTTACTGCGGCGGTGGCCATCAAACAATGTGACCGTCGCGCATTTGGATGATGCGTTGGCAGGCCGCGGCTGCCTCAGGATTGTGCGTAATCATGATGATCGTTTGATTGAACCGATCATTCAGCTCACGAAACATCTTCAGAACTAATTCGGAATTTTCCGTGTCGAGATTTCCGGTAGGTTCGTCTGCAAGCACAATCGCGGGTCGATTGACCACGGCACGCGCCAACGCGACGCGTTGCTGTTCACCGCCAGAAAGTTCCAAAGGCTTATGATGCATTTTGTCTTCGAGGCGAAGCATGCGCAGGATTTCGCGGCGCCGATCCGGATCGTCAGCGCCGTTACCGTGAATGCGTTCGGCGAGACGCAGATTTCCTTCAGCCGTCAGCGTTGGAAAAAGATTGAATCGTTGAAAGACAAAACCAATTTTTCGCCGGCGAATGTCTGTGCGCTTGGCATCAGAGGCGGCGGTTAGGTCTTCACCGTCGATGACGATGCGTCCGCTTGTCGGGGTCAACAATCCACCCATCAGGTGCAGCATTGTAGACTTACCGCAACCTGACGGTCCCATGACGGCGACAAACTCACCTTCCAGCACGGATAGCGACACGCCGCGCAACGCCGGCACGTCTACTTTACCGACGCGATAGACTTTCTCGAGCTTCTCAGCTTTTAAGATAGTTGCCATTAAGATTTCACAGCCGAGTCATCAATCAACAGCTCCGATTATTCGTACGCCAGCGCGGTAACCGGATCCAAATTCGCAGCGCGGGCGGCCGGATAAAATGCACCCAACGCGCCGCCTAACAATCCAATTGCGGCAGCTGTCAAAGCCCACTTCCAGCCGAATTCAAATATCAAGCCAGTGGCTTTGTGAATTCCGAAACCAGCAACAGCCGACAGCGCAAACCCAACCAGCAACCCCAGAAAGCTAATCAACAAGGCCTCGCGTTCAATCTCGCTGATGATGTAGGTGCGCGATGCGCCCATTGCTTTCAGGATTCCGATTTCGCGAGTGCGTTCAGTAATCGTGGTGTGCATCGCCAGCATCACGACCAGCGCGCTAACGACAGCCGCGAGTACCACCAGGACCCGCATGAAGATGCTCAATCCGGGAATTGAATTTTCAATCGTCGCGAAAACTTCGCGCGTCAACTGAATTTTGTTTCCGGGAAACTGCTGATCGATCCTCTTGGCTACCGCGATCTGATCCGCGGGGTTCTTAACCTTCACATAAATGAAAGTACATTTGCCCGGAGCTTCGAGCGCATCCTGCAAGGACGCCAATGTCAGCTTCGCGCGCGCGCCTGATTCCGGAGCGTAGATTCCGGCGACGCGATACAACTTATCGCCAAAAAGTTTCAGCGTGCTGCCGACCGGATGATTTTTCTTTGCCTTGGTCTCGTCGATGACAACTTCGTCCGGACCCTGCGGCGCGTGCCCTTGAATGATGCGGATGTTGTTCATCTTCGAGAAGCTGTCCCATTCCACACCTTCGACCTGGTCCACGCCCCACGTTCCGCTCGGATAGAAGTAGCGAATGATGGGCGTTGCAGATTCGACGCCTTCGACGTTTCGCAGCAGTTCGACATACTTCGTATTCAAGTTAGCCGAGGACGAGGTCAACTGCATCGAGCCCGGGCGCGTAAAGATGATTTCCGCGCTCACGTTCGAGGAACGTTTTTGCAGATCGTCGGACATGCCGTGCGCCAGCCCGGTGAATAGCATCACCAGCGCCACGCCAAGCGCGACGCCAAGTACGCTGATCGCTGATCGCAGCGGTCTTTGTCGAAGATTTGAGACGACTATGCTGTCCAAGTAGGCCTCTTCCGAACGCGCAATATTAATACAACGAGGAAGTAAAGCCCTAACTTCAATTGTCGCGGAGCGGATGATTTCCCGGTGCTATTGCTTCGGCGGGTTGGGCTTTTTCGCGTCCAGATCCACTTCCGTCAAGCCCCATTTGTTGATGAGGACGAAAGCGTCGTCCGCATACTCTTTGTCGATCGTGATCGATTCAGGCGCTTGATACGTGATTGAGATCTTATAGTGCTCTTGCGGACGAGTCAGCGAAACTTGTGTTGGCATTAAAGTATTGCCCTCGCTCACCTTTGTCAGCGGGCCATAGGAAATATCGTCGATGAGGCCGCCTTTTTCATCGAAAGTTTGCAAGCGAGCCAGGCGTATGCCGCCAACACGATCAAACCAGAATCGGCGCAGCACACGCATGGTGTTGTCTGTCGATGCCTGCAACTCGTCGAGCAAATAATATCCGCGCACGATTCGTTTGGTGGTGTCGGTCTTGGCCGGATCTTTTTCAGATTCGAACGCTTCGCTTTGCGCATAGAAAATTCCGGCCGCGTGCGGATCGATTGGGCGCAACAGCAGCGCATCTGTCAGATGCTGCGGCCGCAAGTTGGAAAGCGCATTCACAGTTTGCGCTTCGGAAGTTTTCTTCTTGTCCGCAGACGACTCGCCGTCCATGTCCAGCTTCGGATAGACGGCGTCGTTCGTTCCTTTGACGAATCGTCGATATTTCTCGTCGCCTTTCAAAATCGCGATGCGAAAATGCTCGCCGTCGGATGTCATTTGCGCGATGTCGATGGCCAGCGGACCTTGAATTGCCAGAAAGACTTTGCCTGGTCGCTGAAGATAGATCGAACCATCCGCGGTTCGGTACTTCTCTGCAATGCCGGCGGTCGCAAACGAAGTATCTTCGAATTGAATATCAATGCGGCCGTGAATCGAACGCACGCCGGTAGACTTTTTCACCATCGCAATCAGATCGGCCGTGTTGGCTTCGGCAAGCGGCGTCAAGAGCCGTTCGACTTCAACCTTCTTATGCACGAGGCTGCACGCCGATGCCAAAACGAGCATCGCGCAAAGCGTGATCGGGATAACGGATTTGAATCTTGTGAATGAATGAAGGCGAGTACGTATATGCATCAACGATCAATAATGCCGGCCTGAGGCAGCTGGGCCGGCTTTGTACGGGTGATTCAGTTAGCGCAGTCACGCTAACAAAGCGAGTTCGCCGTTGTCAACGCGAGTGATGTCTGCAAAAGATGAGGCAGCGCGGATGCCCACGCTGCCTTCAACTGCTGAAAACAGCCAATAGCGTCTATGAAACGGCCTGATTTACTGAGGGCCGCCCACACTCGTTGAGTTACTAACTGCGAGATTGAAAGTTGTTCCGCTTTCCAAACGCAGATTGCCACCGGTTAAGCTCAAGGTCGAACCGCCGTCGACGGAAGCATTGCTCGACTGAAAAATCTGCAATCCGCTGAGCGACCCGGTCAGGTTCCCAGCCGTGCTCGTCGTTGTGCCGACTGTGCTGCCGACCGCGCTCGTCGTCGTGCCACCGACGTTCCCGACACTAGATGTGATGAGGAAGACAGAGCTTTGCCAAGAGACGCCCACAGGTTGGGGGATAAATCGACCTAACGCCCGCGCCGCCTGATGACTAGCGACAGGCCGCGTGCTCGCAGCCGCAGCCGATCTCCATCACCTTCGACTGTTCGGCCTCTTTGCAGTACTCGCTGCAGTACTTGCTGCCTTGCTCGGCGCTACAATCACATGGGCCATGCGCACATTTTCCGGAAGTTTGTTCCGCCATTTTTGAGTAAACCTCCTCTCAGAAAAACTTCGGGGGTTATTAAGTTGTAAGGGGATTTGTAACCATGCTAGGCGCGTCGAGAAGACAGGTCAAGGCAAGACTCGACGAAGCCGAACTGGTTTCTGATTAGCTCGTGATATTCTCTTGCGCCGTGCGCGAACTCTCGACCACAAAGTTTCGTTTGCTTGGACTTCTGCCGCTGATCTTTTTCCTGGCGCAAACCTTTCATTACTGGCGCTACGGCGGCATGGGAAATCTTCTATGGATGTGCAACGTCGGCAATCTGCTGCTGGCGATCGGATTATTACTGAATCATCGTGAGCTGATTCGGGCTGCGGCCATTTGGACAATTCCGGGTTTGGGAGTTTGGTTCTGGTATGTGTGGCTGAGCGGGGACACCGCGGTCTCTTCAACGCTGGCCCATGTCGGCGGATTGATAGTCGCGCTGATCGTTTTACGCCGCGTGCGCATGGATCGTTTGGCGTGGCTTTACGCGTTCGCCTGGTATCTCTTCTTGCAACTTGTTTCGCGCTTGACGACGGCGCCCGAGCTTAATGTGAACGTGGCCCATCACATTCAAACCGGATGGGAAAGCGCATTCGGCAGTTTCTGGAAATTCTGGTTGGTGATGACCGCGGTCGTTGCCGTTGGATTGTGGGCAATTGGAAAAGTTCTTTCGCTGCTTTGGCCGGCAGGCCATGTCACAACCGGAAGCAGTAGCGACGCGATTGATGCGAATGTTCGTTGATTATCCCTCGCGATCCAACAGCTTAACGCTTGAGTACTGCGGCCTGCGGACTTAGCGCAATTAGATGCCAACGCGCGAAGGTCTTAATCAACTCGCTTCGTAAGCTCACGTAGGCAGTTTCAACGTAGAGTTTGTCCGGCGTGGGCCATTCCAATCGCACCACTGGATTAAAAGAAATGGGCAAATCGCCCAAGGGCACCGTCGGGGCGGTGTTCTTGTTCGATGGATCGGCCGCTTTCTTTTTTCCCGTAGACTTTTCATCAAACGTTGCAGACGCAGTCAGCAGTTGCTCGCGCAAAGTAATGCGCGCTTGCGTCGGGGCTTTGCTCGCCGCGTCGTAGATTCCGATGCTGACGTCAAACGCGGTCGCCACTTTCGACGAATCAGGTGACCAAACAGGCGGCGCCTGCGCGAGCTGATCATCGAGCAGACGCTCCTGGCCATCGATCGTAAGCAGACGCGGGCGACCGGCAGGAGTTTTGAACTCTTTCTCGCGCGCATCCCATTCGCTCTCTTTGCACGCGAGGGCAACCAGTGCGTGGCTGTCGGGCGCCCACGACAAACCAAAATAGATCAGCCCGTCGCGCGTCGTTAGCGGATGCAGGTTGTATCCGTCGCGGTCGCACATGTAAACCTGCTCAGTACTGAAGACCGCGAGCGGCGCGAACGCGGGCAGCACAGCGGGCGTCGGCGTCTCTGACGCAGAAGGCAACGCGGGCTCTGGTTCGAGCTCCAACGGCGTCGGGGTGGCTTCCGCTGCGGCGCTCTTGCGGCCGACAAAGGCGATCGAAGTGCTATCGCCGGACCAGACAACTGAATCCTGAAATACGACTGCGAGAGTCGGGGGCGTCACGTTGCGGATGAACGTTCCGTCAGACGAATAAAGATCGATCCGGAATGTTGTCGTCGGCTCGTCCGCGATCGCATACAACGCCAGCGCGCGCTGGCCGTCCGGCGATGCGACCGTGCGCAACAGGGCCTCATCCTTTCGGCGCGTGTCGAAATCCTGCTGAATCGCGGGAAGAGATTTCGCTTCGTCGCCGGCGAGGCCTTGTGGGGGTTGCACATCCGCCTGGAAACTAAATGCGAGCCGGTTCGCCGGTACGTCGCGCAACTGTCTCGGGCGCACACTCTGCGAATCGCTATCAGTGCGACACGAAATCGCCAAAAGTAACAGCGCGAGATTGAAAATCGAAAGCACGAAAGCCTTCCAGAAAATCGAGCGAGAAGGTTGTGCGTGGTTAAGAGCGCGTCGCATTCGATGTTTGCGCGCCAGCTCTTTCAATTTGCGAACGTCAGACGGCATCCGCGGTGATCTTAGAAACCGGTTGCGGACGCTGTCAATGTGATTGCCGGAGCGGCTGGCGCGATCCGACGTTGGCCGATTGAAGTTTCTGATACAAGTTCGCTTGCCAGCGACACGTCCAGCGCAAACAGGGCTCGAATCGTGCTGCGCGGCGAAAGGTGATCTTCGTCGGAAGAATCGTCGTCGACGCAATTGTGCTCGAAGGCCCGGGCCAATCGGCGCGGTAAAGGTTCCCAGCTCGCCGTTTGATTGATAAATTCGCGGGTCGCAATGACGCCGACCAGATCGCACCCCAACTCCTCGGCGCGCTGACCCTGAATGCGCAGACCAGTTCGCGTCGCCGCGCGTCGCGCGATCGCTTTGAAAAGCGGACGAAGCGAATTAGTTTGACCGCTGGCGATATGCGTTAGCTCATGCGCGAGCACGCTAATCATCGCTTCGTCGGAACGCAAACCGGCGAGAAAGATCGTGCCGAATTCGATCGTGCGCGGCTCGCGCAAAACCACCGAGGCGTTGTCGCGCGCATCGACGTCGGGCTTAACGCGCCTCACTGATTGAACGCGGGCAACCGAGCCGTTGATTTTGCCGCGTGAAACAGCTCCGCCGTACAAGTCGTACTCTTTCGCGAGTTTGATAATTGTTTCAGTGACTAATTTCCGCGTGGCCGGCAGCAAGCGGTCGGCACGACGTGCGCCATCGACGGCGTCAGGATTGTTCACCGGCAACGAAGGCCGCGACTGCATCTCATCGATCGGCATGCTGCCCTGCGGATCGCGAGTGCGTTCGGCACAGGTCGCGCCGATCGCGCGTTCGACCAGTCGTCGATCGGAAGCCGTGAACGTGTCGCGCGCAACGGTGGAGTGGGCACCGCTTCGTTGTTGAGCGTTGGACGCGAAATTGATGACAAACGCGAACAGCGCCACGCAAGGGATGAAGGATGAAGGATGAAGGATGAAATGCGAGGCTCGCCGATACCAAGCAACTCTTCGGCTCCTACGCCTCTTCGCTGATAGAAAGATATTCATCCTTCCGCCTTCATCCTTCCTACTTGCCTTTCCACTCCGGCTTTCGCTTTTCCATAAACGACTTCAGCCCTTCGATTGCGTCTTCGGTTTTCATCAGCTTGTTCAAATAAAGATTTTCAACTTCTTTCAGCGACTGCTCGAATCCATCACCGGCCGCGATATCCAAAGCCTTCAGCGTCATGGCCAACGATGCAGACGAAAGTTCGCGCAGGGGGGCCAGCAATTCATTCGTCTTTTGTTGCAGCTCGCCACTCGGCATCACGTAGTTTGCAAGACCAAGTCGCAGCGCTTCAGTGGCATCGATCGTTTCGCCAATCAGGATCATCTCGCGCGCTTTCTTCTCACCTATGATGCGCGGCAACAGAATCGCGGCCACGGGCGGGAAGACGCCAAGTTTAATTTCCGGCTGCCCAAACCTGGCGCGCTCGCCGGCAATCACGATATCGCACGCGGCGACGAGTTCACAGCCTCCGCCCAATGCTGCTCCATCAACCACCGCGATCGCCGGTCTTGAAATCTTGCGCAGCATGCGAAATATATTGTGAAACGAATCGAGCATTTCGACGATTGTTTCCGGCAAGTGCTCTTCGATGGCGACGCCCGCACTGAACGCGCGCGATCCTCCGGCGGCCTCAAATACGATTGCGACTAGATCGGTTTGCTGGGCGCATTCAGTCAGCGCCTCGCCAATCTCTTTCATCATTTCGATGTTGAGAACGTTCAGCGGCGGCCGCGACAACATAATCCGCGCGACGCGATCTTCAATGGCGAACTTGATGTTCTGAAAGACAGGCATCGTCTGGGTTTCAAGTTTCAAGTTTCAAGTTTCAAGTTTCAAGTTCCAAGTCGCAAGTCTGAGCTGTTAATTTCTCACGTTCAACTGAACAGGAATCAGAGAATTAAGACTTGAAACTTGAAACTTGGAACCTGAAACTCATTTACTGCCCCGCTGGCTCAGTCACCAGCGGCGCATTTAAATATTTCGAAAAGAACTTCACATAACGCCGCACGCGGTCCATCTGATGGCGCGGCTCAGTGAAGCCGTGGTTCTCGCGCGGATACACCATGAACTGCACCGGCACTTTCATTTCCGTAAGCGCGTGATTCATCCCGTAGGGATGAAATGTTTATAGAGACGTTTAGAAGAAGTTGTGATCTTCGTCGCTTGAACATTTGGTGCCAGCATTAGCATCAAACCGACAATGAAGGAACAACGACTCATTGCTGTACCTCCTACTGCATCATCGGAATCTTCACACCCTTCTCTCGCGCCGTCTCAATCGCTTCTTCATATCCCGCATCGACGTGACGTGCGACGCCCAGGCCCGGATCGTTTGTCAATACGCGATTAAGGCGCTTCGCTGCTTCGTCAGTGCCATCGGCGACTGAGACTTGTCCCGCGTGCAAAGAATAGCCGATGCCGACACCGCCGCCGTGATGAAATGATACCCAGCTGGCGCCGCTCGCAGTGTTCAAAAGCGCATTAAGTATTGGCCAATCGGCGACGGCGTCTGAACCATCTTTCATCGCTTCGGTTTCACGATAAGGTGAAGCCACGGATCCGGTGTCGAGATGATCGCGACCAATCGCGATCGGCGCTTTCAAATCGCCGCGCCGGACCATTTCATTGATTGCTTCTCCCATCTCTGCGCGTTCGCCGTAGCCGAGCCAGCAAATTCGCGCGGGCAGTCCCTGAAACTTCACGCGATCGCGCGACAAACGAAGCCAACGATTCAAAGTCTGGTCGTCGGGAAATAATTCGAGCGCGAGATCGTCAGTCTTGCGAATGTCTTCGGCTTCACCAGACAGCGCGACCCAACGAAACGGGCCCTTGCCTTGGCAGAAGAGCGGGCGAATGTATTCGGGCACGAAGCCTGGAATTTCAAAAGCATCCGTCGCGCCCGCATCGAAGGCCATCTTGCGAATGTTGTTCCCATAATCAAACGCGACCGCGCCATTGCGTTTGAGCGCGAGCATTGCTTCGACGTGACGGGCCATCGACTGCATCGAGCGCTCGACGTAGCCTTTCGGATCGGTGCGGCGCAACTCAGCGGCTTCATCAAGAGACAAACCGGCAGGCACGTAACCATTCAAAGGATCATGCGCGCTGGTTTGATCGGTAACCGCGTCAATCTCGATACCGCGACGAACAATTTCCGGAAGGATTTCAGCGCAATTGCCGACGAGCCCAACTGAAACGGCGCGCTTTTGTTCGCGCGCGCTTTCGCAGATGGCGAGCGCTTCATCGAGATCGCGTGCGATCCGATCGCAGTAACGCGTGCGCAAGCGCCTTTCAATTCGTTCGGGATCGACTTCGATTCCCAGAAACACCGCGCCATTTAACGTGGCCGCCAGCGGCTGCGCGCCACCCATGCCGCCGAGGCCGCCAGACAGCAGAAGTTTTCCGCTCAGGTCTCCGCCGAAATGTTTGTCGGCCATCGACGCAAATGTCTCGAACGTACCTTGCACGATGCCTTGCGTGCCGATATAGATCCAACTGCCCGCGGTCATCTGGCCGTACATCATCAGGCCCTTGCGCTCGAGTGCATGGAAATGATCCCAGTTGGCCCACGCGCCGACGAGATTCGAATTCGCGATCAAAACTCGCGGCGCGTATTCATGCGTGCGAAAAATGCCGACGGGTTTTCCTGACTGAACCAAGAGGGTCTCGTCATTCTCAAGATTTTGAAGCGATCGCACGATCGCATCGAAAGATTCCCAGTTACGCGCGGCTTTGCCGGCGCCGCCGTAGACGATCAGCTCATCCGGTTTCTCAGCGACCTCGCGGTCGAGGTTATTCATCAGGCAGCGCAGGGCTGCTTCCTGGTGCCATCCTTTGCAATTAAGAGTCGCGCCGCGCGGCGCGCGAATGTTTCGGGTCATGAGCGGCTTAGATTAATAACAGAAAAGCTAATCGCCGAGAAGTGTTTGAATTTCACCGGGAGTTAGAGTACCAACTTTAGTTGGGATCTTCGTTTGTCGCGGAAAATGCCCGACTGAAGTCGGCACTCTAACTCCGCCGTTGCAAGTACGAGATTCTCAAAAGCGCGAAGTGTTTGCGGCGAAGGCACGAAGCGTTAGAATAGCTACAATACTTTGAGGAGTATCGGGGTAAGCTGATGAAAGCAATACTTGTCTTCAAACACGGCGAAGTCGACCGGCGAGCGCGATCGATCGCAGCTGTTTTACTGTCAATTCTGTTACTTCAAACTTCGATCGGTTTCATGGCGAGCGCGCAGGCGTCGCAACGCGCGCCAAAGAAAACCGGCAAGATGACGGATGACCAGCGGATCGCTCAAGTGCTGTCTAGGCTCACGTTTGGCGCGCGGCCAGGAGATTTCGAGCGCGTGAAAGCGATGGGCGTCGACTCTTTCATTAATCAGCAACTTGACCCGGATTCGATCGACAACAGCGCGATGATTGCGAAGCTACGCCGGTTGCCGACAATCGGAATGGCAACGCCGGTAATCATCGAACAGTACACGCCGCCGAAACCTGTAGCTTCTCCTGCGCCGGCTCCAGCCAAGAGTCCTGAGAAATCCACTCCTCAGATGCCTAACTTGCTGAATCAAGATCAAGAAGCCGGCAAGATGACCGCGCTCCCAAACGCGATGCAGAACGAAATGCAGATGGACGCGAAGAAAGACGATGCGGCCAAGATGTCCGCGATCAAAGGTCTGCAAGAAGAAGCAGGCAAGATGCCTGCGCTCCCGGCAGCCTCACCAAAGCCGACACCGCCGCCGAAGAATCCGCAGATGGTGGTGACTGATCTGCAGCGCGCGAAACTCTTGCGTGCGGTTTACAGCGACCAGCAGCTTTACGAAGTAATGGTTGATTTTTGGGAGAACCACTTCAGCATTTTCGCTAACAAGGACGACGATCGTTACCTGCTTACAGCGTTTGATCGCGAAACGATTCGGCCGTTTGCCTTGGGACGTTTCCGCGATTTGCTCGGCGCGACCGCGCACTCGCCGGCGATGCTGTTCTATCTCGACAACTGGCGCTCGAGCGTGCCGCGGCCTTATCCGGCGAAAGGCGACAAACCTGCGGGTGTCGATGGTGGGTTCAACGAAAACTACGCACGCGAGTTGATGGAGCTGCATACGCTGGGCGTCGACGGCGGCTACGCGCAGAAAGATGTGCAGGAAGTCGCGCGCTGCTTTTCAGGTTGGACAATTCAAAAGCCGAACGAGCAGGGATTGTTTCTTTATCGTCCGGGCTTGCACGATGACGGCGAGAAAGTTGTTCTGGGTCACAAGATTCTGCCCGGTGGCGGCATCGCTGACGGTGAACGCGTGCTTGACATTCTGGCGACTCAACCATCGACCGCGAAATTCATCGCGACTAAGCTCGCGCGGCGTTTCATCAGCGACGATCCGCCGCAATCCGTAATCGATCGCGCAGCTGCGGTTTTCCTTAAGACCGATGGATCGATTCGCGAGACGCTGCGCGCTATTATCAGTTCACCGGAATTCTTCTCGCTGGTTTCGTATCGCGCCAAAACGCGCTCGCCGCTCGAATATGTCGCCGCTTCCATGCGCGCGCTGAACGCTGAGACCGACGGCGATCGTCCGGTACTCGATTTCATCAGCCGCATGGGCCAGCCGCTTTTCGGACGCATCACGCCGGATGGTTACTCCGATCGCGCTGAGCAATGGCTTTCGAGTGGCGCGATGATAGCGCGGCTGAACTTCGCTGGCGCGCTCGCTGCGAATCGCATTAAAGGCACGACTGTAAGCTATCAGAAATTGTTCGGCGGCACCGATGAATCCAACAAAGAAGCTGTCGCATTGAAACTCACCCAGTTGATTGTTCCGTCCGATTTATCCGACGCGAGTCGCGCTGTTTTGGACAAGGTTGTGCGATCGGATTCGCCGGCTGCCACGTTGCCACAACCAGCGACGCTGTCTGCCGCATACGATCCGAAAGCGGCGCAAACGCCGGTTGCTCCGGCCGCATACGTTTCAGAATTGGTGACTCTCCTGATTGGCTCGCCGGAGTTTCAGCACCGCTAGATGCTTGGAGTGCGCCGGCAGAGCGTAGCGGCGACGGCGCTTTGGATTTTTGTTCGATGAGCTTTAGCTTGTCGTTAATGATCGGTCACCGACCTCCTGACAGACGACAAACTCAAGTTTGTCGCACATCCAAAGCGCCGTCGCCGCTACGCTCTGCCGGCGCACTCCAAATTCGTCTCATTTGCTTCTGTTTACTCTTTCAACCTATTGCCGTCATAGCTCAGCGACGCGCCACGATCACCGTTGACATTTCTCATCCGACAAATCGGATCGTTCCATCGCACGCGCTCGGCGCAGCGATCGATGGTCATGAAAAAGGCGTCAACGATCTGCAGCTCACACAAACGAATATTCAGGCGATGCTGTCGGCTGGACTCAAGCCGTTAACTTACCGACTGCGCACGGAGTTGGCCGGCGACGTGTGGCATTGGAATCCCGCCGGGTCGTGGAGCGACGCGCAAAATCGGCAGGGCTATTGGACTTCAGACGCGAAACTCAGCGATCCGATTTCGCTCTCTTATGGTTACAGTTTGCCGCGACGGGGCAACACGATCGATCAAGCGACCAACGCGGGATATTCGCGAATTGATGACGGCGACAGGGACACGTTTTGGAAAAGTAATCCTTATCTCGATCGGCGATTTACCGGTGAAGACAACGCGCTTCATCCGCAATGGATCGTGATCGATTTCCAACGACCGGTCCCCATCAACGCAATTGAGATTCTTTGGGGACAACCGTTTGCCGAGACGTTTCGCATTGAGTATGGAAATTTCGACGATGTCAGCGACATCGCGCTGAATACGCCGGGCATGTGGAAAGATTTCCCCACGGGCGTCTTCGCCGGAGGCGTCAGCCGAGCGCCGAAATTCAAAGGCGATAAGTTGCGCGTTTCCGGAAATCCGATAAGAGTGCGTTGGCTTCGCATCGTGATGACGCAGTCATCCGGCACGAGCGCAGAACCGGCGAATGACGTGCGCGATCGTGTCGGATTTGCAGTGCGGGAACTGTCTGCCGGCGTCGTCGATGCCCGGGGAAATTTCCACGATCGGATGCGTCATGGAACTGCTCTACCGAAGCAAACGATCATCTATGTCTCATCGACCGATCCCTGGCATCGTGATTCCGATTTGCATCCGGATGTCGAGCAAGCCGGTCTGGATCGCATCTATGCGAGCGGCCTCACCAACAACCTGCCGATGCTCTTGCCAACGGGGCTTTTGTACGACACGCCTGAGAATGCGGCGAATGAAATTCGCTACCTGCGCGCGCGCGGCTACAAATTCAATCGCGTCGAGTTGGGTGAAGAGCCCGATGGACAATACGTGACGCCCGAAGATTTCGGCGCGCTTTACTTGCAGTGGGCCAGCGCGATTCATGCAGTTGATCCAAACGTGAATGTTGGTGGGCCAAGCTTTCAGGAAATTTCTATCGACCAAGAGGCGAGCAAAGCGAATCGCGGCAACGGCGAATGGATGCGGCGTTTTCTCGATTATTTGAAGCGGCACGGGCGGTCTTCGGATTTTTCGTTCTTCTCGTTCGAGTGGTATCCGTTCGATGAGGTTTGCGAGGCGACTGCGCCGCAATTGGCGCAAGCGCCGAAACTACTCGACGACGCCTGGAAGGAGATGCAGCACCGCGGCGTGCCGCGCAATATTCCCTGGATTATTTCGGAATACGGCTATTCGGCATTCGCCGCACGCGCCGAAATCGATATTGAAGGCGCGCTGCTGAACGCAGACATTGTCGGAAAATTTCTGACGCTGGGCGGTGACCAGGCTTTCTTGTTTGGCTACACTCCCGCCGAAATTTTACGCGAGGTGCCGTGCACCGCAGGAAACAATATGCTGTTTTTGATGGATGAAGACGGAAACATTACGCATCGTTTCGCGACTTACTTTGGCGCGCGGCTGCTGACACAGGAATGGCTGGCACCGGGCGATGAAGTTCACGAAATTTACCCGGCCAGCGCAGACGTGCGCGGTGTAAATGGGAATGAATTGATCACAGCTTACGCCGTTCATCGTCCTGATGGATTGTGGTCGGTGCTGCTGATTAATAAAGATTCGAAGCGAGCGTTTCCGTTAACTCTCGTGATCAAAAGCAGTGACGGATCGAAGAAAGGATTTGTCGGAGCAGCAGATGTCTATCAATACTCGCCGCGGCAGTATGCGCTTGGCGGGAGCGGCATGCGGTCTTATCCGATCAGAGCCGACGAGCCTGAACACCGACTGACAAACGATGCGTCGCCGGTTTCGCTTCCGCCTTACTCGCTGACGGTTATGCGCGGCAAACTAAAGTGAATCGAATTCACGATCACGAATTGCGGTGGCGACCCGCTCAATCTCACCAGACATTGCGCGATCGTTGGTTAGGCGCGGGACGTAACGACGAATGATTTCGTGCGCTTGCTTCACGCCTCGTCCGGATTGCAGCGGCGCGCGATATTCCAAACCCTCGGCAGCTGCGATCAATTCGATCGCGACGACCGTCTCTGTCAGCGCGACGATCGAACGCAGCTTCGTTGCGGCAGTCATACCCATCGAAACGTGATCTTCCTTGCCTCCATCGGTGGGCACGTTGTCGATGCTGGCCGGGTGCGCGAGAACTTTCGCCTCGCTTAATAAAGACGCAGCCACGATTTGCAGCATCATGAAACCGGAAGCAGCGCCGGGATGTGAGGTCAGAAACGGCGGCAGGTCTTCGTTCGAGTCAGGATTTACGAGTCGATCGATGCGGCGTTCGGTGATGCTCATCAAGTCGGTCAGCGCCATCGCCGCGTAATCAAACGCGAGAGCGAGCGGCGCGCCGTGAAAGTTTCCGCCTGAGAAAACTTCTCCGGTTTCGGCGAACACCAAAGGATTGTCTGTCGCGCTGCCTGATTCGATCTCTACGATCTCGCGTGCATGTCGCAGCGCGCCGCGCACCGTGCCGTGAACCTGCGGCATGCAGCGCAGCGAGTAGGCATCCTGCACGCGCGGGTCGTTTTCGAGGTGCGACTCGCGAATCTGGCTGTCTTGCAGGAGTGTGCGCAGGTGGGCCGCGACTTCGATTTGTCCGTGATGTGGCCGCGCCTTGTGTATCCGCTCGTCGAAGGCGACCGGCGTCCCTTTCAAAGCTTCGAGCGTCATCGCGCCCGCGACATCGGCGAGACGCGTAACACGCTCGGCGCGATGCAAAGCGAGTCCCCCAACGGCGCCCATCGCCTGCGTCCCGTTCAGCAGCGCGATGCCTTCCTTTGCTTCGAGTTGCAGCGGTTCGATTCCTGCGCGTTCTAGTGCGTCGGCGCTGGGGATTCTTTCGTTTTGATAGAACGCTTCGCCTTCACCAATCACTGCCAAGGCGAGATGGGCCAGTGGAGCTAGATCGCCGCTGGCTCCCACTGATCCTTTTTCGGGAATCACGGGCGTGACACCGCGCCCGAGCAGCTCGATCAATTTTTCGATCACGATTGGGCGACAACCGCTGTAACCGAGCGCGAGCACATTCGCGCGCAACAGAAGCATCGCGCGCGCTTCTTCGATCGAAAGCGGCGGACCAACTCCGCATGAATGACTGCGCACGAGGTTTAGCTGTAGTGCGCGAAGCTCATTCGGTTCGATGCGCATATCGGACAAGCGCCCGAAGCCAGTGTTCACGCCGTAAACGGTGCGACCTTCATCGACGATTTGTTCGACGACGCGGCGCGATCGCTCGACGCGTTCACGAGCGGCTGGTGAAAGCGCGACTTGCTCGCTCCCGAGGGCTACCGTTGCGATTTCTGTTAGCGAGAGTCTTTGACCGTTAAGTTCCAACATGAATTAGCAAGCAATGAGCGGGTAAGCAGTAAGCAGTTGGCCGGGACTGCGATTGCTCGCAGCTCATTTCAGAATGCGATCGGGCAATTCAGTAGTGTGGCTGCGGCGATCGGGCGTCTCAGATGTGTGAATCCTGCGATCGGGCGTTTGGGTCATATCGATCTTTCGAAATTCGCCGGCGCCACCGCGCAAACGATGGCGTGCGCGCTTAGCGCGTCGCACCGTCGCTTTCGTTCCCGATGAAGCCGCGCGTGTCCAACTCGACACGCGTTGCAACGGGTGCAAAGAGAATTGATGGCGGGGTAAGACTTCGCCGGTCGCTTCGCGCAGACGGATTGTTCCCACCGCAAAGATGAACAAGGCGGCATTGAAAATAAAGCCGACCAGAAAAACCGCCCAGCCGGGAACTAATCCAACCTGTGCGCGCGAAATGAACTCGTCAAAGCTTTGGGCCAGCGTCGGGTATAGATAAACCTTCAGATTCCAACTCAATGCCAGCAAGGCAAACAACCAAATATAATTTCGCCGCAGACGCCGGCCGATCGCTTCCCAAACACTAATCGTAAAATGCGGAGTCAGCAGATCCGACGCGAGATGCGACGCCCAGTCCCGATCGCGCGGGACACTTTCAGGCGCGAGCATCGGGGCGAGATATCCGGTTTCGATGACGCGCACGCGGCTCGACCAAATTTCGTAATAGCGATAGCGCCGCGCTTCCATTACCAAAAACACTGCCACCAAAATCGAATCGACGGGAATCACGAAATGTGGCGTGGTGGATGAACTGAACGCGAAGGACAACATCGCACCTGCGCTGAGTACCGCCCAGTTTGTTGTCGTGTCCAGGCGGTTGCGCCAGGTGTTAGAACGCTGCACCTCGCCGCGATAGAAGTGGGCCATCGCAGTATTGAACTCGGCCGGCGAAAATTTTCGCCCGGCCTCAATCGGCTTGTCGGCAGTGACTGTTTCGTGAATTGGGGAGACCGGACGCAACCGATTTGTAGTTCGCTCTGCTGAAAAACTCGACATGGAATTGTCGCGGCTGGGGCTCGCGGGCGGCCGGCGCATGCGGGCGGTGACCTGGGACTCGTGAATGCTCTCGCGGCGAAGTTGGGCCGTATCGGTTTGAGTTGGTTCCGTCTTTATCGCCATGTTGGACCGCAAAGTGCGAGTGTGGGTTAGCTCGCGGACCGCGCGAGATAATATCACGGATTGCGAGTTGATGGCCCAGAGAACCCTTGGGAACGGCATCCTTGACAGTGATTTTTTCGAAACCTATAGTTTGAGTTTCGCTTTTTGAAGAGAATGTTTGCTGTGCAAGCCGCATCATCGAAAGAGCACGAGTGTTGGATGCGCGAGGCATTACGGGCAGCTCGCGAAGCACGGGAGCGCGATGAAGTTCCGATTGGAACGTGCATCGTCATCGGCGATCAGGTCGCAATTGCCGGCAATCGCACGCGCACCGATTGCGATCCGACGGCCCATGCAGAGATAGTGGCGTTGCGCGAAGCTGCCAGGAAAGTTGGCAATTACCGGCTGGCTGACGCGGTCGTTTATTCAACGATTGAGCCGTGCGCGATGTGCGCCGGAGCATTGATTCAGGCGAGAGTTCGCTTGCTGGTGTACGGCGCGACGGACGAAAAAGCCGGCGCAGTCGAATCTCATTTCGGCATCTGCGACGCGCCTCATTTGAATCATCGGGTTGAAGTCCTCAAAGGCGTTCTGGATTCAGAGTGCCGCGAGTTGATGCAGCAGTTCTTTCTAGCACGAAGAGGTTAGAGATTAGAGGCTAGAGGTTAGTGCGTTTTCTAACCTCCAATCTCTGACATCTAACATCTGTTTTTATTGCGGAGAGGTCGCATAGTGGATTAGTGCACCGGTCTCGAAAACCGGAGTGGGTTAACGCCCACCGTGGGTTCGAATCCCACCCTCTCCGCCATGTCATTGCCGATTGCCAATTGATGATTGCCGATTGGCTCGTTATAAGAAACGCGCTCGCGTCTGAACTGATCAATCGGCAATTGGCAATCGAAAATCGGCAATCTCTTGGGAGAGGTGCAAGAGTGGTTGAATTGGCAGCACTGGAAATGCTGTGAACGGGGAACCGTTCCGTGGGTTCGAATCCCACCCTCTCCGCCATTAAATGCAGAAGTCAGAGATCAGAGGTTAGTCACGGGCGGTCTGCCATTTCGACGTCCTACTTATTTCAAGTTCTCCATTTAAGAAAAACTCAAAAGGATCGCAGATAAATGAAATCAACCGTGACGTTAAGAACCCTTTCCTTTGCTTTGCTGGTGACAGTTTGTGTTGCGTTCGTTGGCGTGACAACTTCAGCTCAAAGACGCCGCCGTCCGCCCGCAAAACCTGCGAAGCATCTTACTATTTGTGGCAACCCTAATGTCTCGTGCGTGACGTCGCTTACCTTCGAGCCCTATGCTCTGCCCTTTCAGATGCCGCCGAGTTCGGTGATCTACGACACTGAATTTTTCTACGCTGTGATCCTCAAGACGGTTTCTACAGCCAATAATAACTGCGACAATTACATTCCTGAGCCGGAGAGACTCGTAGCCCAGACGTTGTTTCCCAATCAAAAGGTTTTCGCGTCGCGCTGCGCTGCGCCCGGCGAAGTGTCGTATTCAGACACAAACCCCAATACGAATTTCCTGGCGGTGTATGCCGGAGCAACGCTGGCCGACGCGAATCGAATGCTCGCGACTGTGCTGGCAACGAGAAAATTTTCCGGCGCAAACATCCGCCGCATGCGGGCGACGATTAACGGAACGTAAAAAACGAGTTTGGTCCTTTGTATTTTCTTTCCGTGTTCATCAAGGCGCGTCGCATTCACTTCAACACCAAAGCACGAAGTAAAAAGCACGCTTCCAATCGACAATTGGCAATAGGGAATCTACAATGACTTATCAGACTTCGGGCTCCGCACAACGTAGGTTCGGTGAACCCCGCCAGGCCGGGAACGGAGCAACGGTAGCCAGTGCCGCGTGTGTTGCGGGTAAGTCCGGAGTCTGACTCTTCTTGATTTGCGATTAACTCATGGACTGGCGCTTTCAAATTGAAAATCGGCAATCGCAAATCTAAAATGACAACATGTCCTACCAGGTAATCGCGCGCAAGTGGCGCCCACAAAAATTCGAGGACGTAACCGGCCAGGAAATTCTGACGCGGACGCTGCAGAACTCGATCGCGCACGATCGTTTGCATCACGCGTATCTCTTTTCCGGCGCGCGCGGAGTTGGCAAGACGACGACGGCGCGGCTGGTTGCACGCGCGCTGAACTGTCATAAGTTCGATAAGCCCACGGCGACGCCCTGCGCGCCGATCGACGATAAAGCCTGCGCTTCATGTCGCGAGATCGCCGAAGGACGATCGATGGACGTGCTTGAGATTGACGCCGCGTCGCACACTCAGGTTGAGAATGTGCGCGAAGTAATCATCGCCGGTATCAACATCAAACCTGCGCGCGATCGCTACAAGGTGTTCATCATCGACGAAGTTCACATGTTGTCGGGTCACTCGTTCAATGCACTGCTAAAGACGATCGAGGAGCCGCCCAGCGACGTCGTCTTTATTATGGCCACGACCGACGAGCACAAAGTTCCTGAGACGATCACTTCGCGTTGCCAGCTTTTTGAATTTCGCACGATCGCGACCGCGAAGATTGCCGAGCGCCTGCAAGAGATTGCTAAAGCAGAAGAGATCTCGATTTCAAAAGAAGCAATTCGCGAAATCGCGCGCGCCGGTGACGGCTCGATGCGCGACGCGCAGTCGGCCTTCGATCAAGTCATCAGCTACGCCGGCGAGAAGATTGAAACGGAAGACGTCGAAAAGGCGCTGGGGATCGCCGGCGCAGACGTTCTGGCGCGAGTCATCAACGGCATCGCCGAAAACAAACCGGCCGACGCCCTGGCGATCGTCGACGATCTGGTGATGCGCGGCCACAACCTGCGTAACTTCTGTCGCGACGTGTTGGGCCATCTGCGCGATTTGCTGGTGGTGAAAGTTTCCGGGGATGCGAAGCTGCTCGATTCATCGTCGGCGCAAACTGATGAGTTGAAGAAACAAGCATCGCTGTTTTCCGAATCGGATTTAGTTCGCTTCTTCCATTCACTGGCGGAAACCGAAGCGAGCTTGAAAGACGCTGCCAACCCGCGTTACCAGGTCGAGGTTGGCCTGGTGAAATTGATGGAGATGCGGCGGCTTGCTTCGTTGAGCGATCTCGTCGCGCGCCTTGCTGAATTGGAGAGCGCCTTACGCACCGGCCGGCCACCTGCCGAGCGAAGCAGTCCGGAATCAACTCCGGCCCCAGGTTCGAGCACCTCAGGTTCGCGCCCGGCAACACGCGGCAGTTCGCGGAGCGCAAACGCTGGTGAACTCATAAACGTGAGCAGCAGTGAACCGGTTGAAGAAGCGACTGGAGTCGTTCAGTCATCCGCACCAGCCGTCGCCGCATCAACTTCGGCCAGTGGCTCGCTCGTGGATCAAATCAAAGCTGAACTCGAGAAGCGCAAGAAAAAACTTCTTATCGTGGCGGTTGACGCTGCGTCACGCATGGAACTCGAAGGCGATGAGCTGCTGATTGAATTCGCATCTGGTACGAAGCATTCGCGCGATACGCTGGCGAAGCCTGATAACGCAAAGATTCTGCGCGAAGCGTGCGCCGCAGTTTGCGGACGTGAAGTTGGGATTCGATTTACGATTCGCGACGGCGAGGATGACGCACCATCTGCACCCGAAGAAGATCAGCGTCGTGCGAAACAACGGGCGCGCCAGACCGCGGCGCAAAATCCGTCCGTGCAACAGGTCCTGCGCGCTTTCGGCGGCGAGATCGTCGACGTCAAGACCAATTGAGAATTTATTCGGCCTCCTTGCCAGCCCCGCGCGCAACTCTCAAAAAAGCCCTGGCCGCGTGCGACAGCGTCGCGCCCCTTCGATAGATTAAGTGCAGTCGCCGCTCGAGCTTCATTTCTCGCACCACCAATCCCACCAGCTGCTTTCGTTCGATCTCGATCTGGGCCGCGAGCCGCGGCACCAGCGCCACGCCGATGCCTTGCTCAACCAAGCGCTTGATCGATTCGATCGTTGGCATCTCCATCGAAATGTTCAGCGGCGTGCGATGCTTTTCGAAAGTGCGAATAACTTTCTCGCGGTAGGGCGAAGGAACGTTGTGAGCGATGAACGCTTCAGCGCCGAGTTCCCGTACGGACACGATCTTGTTCGCCGCGAGCGGATGGTTCGGCGCCACGATCAAAGCTATTTCGTCGGCCACGAGCGACAGAGACTTAATCGCAGGATCGCTGGGCTTGAAAGTGACGATGCCGATCTCTACGCCGCGGCCAATGATTTCGCTCGGGATGCGGCTGGCCAGGGCGCGCCTCACTTCAATCTTGATGTGTGGATGGCGCGCGCGAAAGATCGGAATCAGCGGCAACAACGACATGACTGTGTATTCGTTTGCGCCGAGTGAGAGCTTGCCGCGAGTCAAATCGCGCAGCTCGCGAATCGCGGAATGCGCGTGATGCCGAAGATTCAGCATCTGCTGCGAAAAGTCGAGTAAAACGCGGCCGGCCGCGGTTAAGGTTCCGTCTTTTGAAGAGCGATCGAACAGAGGCTCGCCCAGTTCCAACTCGAGGCGACGGATCGCCTGGCTCACCGCCGGCTGGGTGCGATGCAGACTCTCGGCAGCGCGCGAAAAACTCTTTTCCCGCGCCACCGCCAAAAACACTTCCAACTGATTAATATCCATTCGCGGATTCGCCTCGAAAGTTATGACCTGTGACGGGCGCGCTTATAGTATCAGGCTCGGTTATCTTTTCATAGAAATTATAACTTTGACTTTTGCGCCGCCAATTCTTAAGCTGTCCACTTTTCAGTGAGAGCCGGGAGGCCCATGAATGAGCGCTGAACGAGTGAGAATCTTCGACACGACGTTGCGCGACGGCGAGCAGTCGCCCGGCTGCTCGATGAATCTCGACGAAAAGGTGCGGCTGGCGCGGAAGCTTCAGTCGCTCGGCGTCGACATCATCGAAGCGGGATTCCCGATCGCGTCGGATGGCGATTTCGCGGCGGTCAAAGCGGTCGCGGCCGAATGTCGCAACGTCACGGTCGCAGCGCTCTGCCGAACTTCCGAGCAAGACGTGCTGCGCGCGGCTGAAGCTTTGCGCGCCGCCGCGCACCCGCGCATTCACACGTTTGTGGCGACGTCTGACATTCATCTCGAATACAAACTGAAAAAGACGCGCGCTGAAGTCATCGGAATGACTCGAAAGGCAATCCGCCTGGCGCGTGATTTCGCTGAAGAGATTGAGTTCTCGGCCGAGGACGCAACCCGCAGCGATGTTGGTTACTTGTGCGAAGTGTTTGCGGCGGTGGTGGAAGAAGGCGCGACGATCCTGAACGTACCCGACACGGTTGGTTATACTCTCCCCAATGAATTCTCTGAGTTGATCCAAACCGTCCGCAGACGCGTGGTTGGCGAGCGAGTCGATATTACGATCAGCGTTCACTGTCACAATGATCTCGGATTGGCTGTAGCGAACAGTCTCGCCGCGGTTGCGGCCGGCGCGCGACAAATCGAATGTACGATCAACGGGATTGGTGAACGCGCCGGCAATGCCTCGCTGGAAGAAGTCGTGATGGCGATGAATGTGCGCGCGGACAGCCTGCCGTTTGAAACTAGAATCGACACGCGACAGATTTATTCGACCAGTCAGTTGTTGTCGCGAGTCATCGGCTTTGGCGTACAGCCGAACAAGGCGATCGTCGGCCGCAACGCGTTCGCGCACGAGGCCGGCATTCATCAACACGGAGTAATCAGCAATCCGCTGTGTTACGAAATCATGACACCTGAATCGGTAGGCGTGCCGGCAAACGAACTGGTACTTGGTAAGCACTCAGGCCGGCACGCTCTGGCGCTGCGGTACGAAGGATTGGGATACGCGCTCGATGCGCGGGAACTCGAAGCTGCGTATCGATCATTTACTGAGTTGGCGGATCGGAAGAAGTGCATTTACGATCAGGATCTGATTTCGCTGATCGCTGCTGAGAGTACGTTCTCAGCCGCTGCGTAATTTTGAGTCTGTTATCAAAGGGATCATGCAATTAAGAATTGTTGTGCTTCCGGGCGACGGAGTTGGACCGGAAGTAACTGAGCAGGCCGTGCGTGTCTTGCGTGAAGTCGCAGGCATTCACGGCCACAATTTTCATTTCGAAGAACACGTCGTGGGCGGCGGAGCGATCAATCTGAACGGGTTGCCTTTGCCGACGACGACGCTCGATGCTTGTCTTGCGGCCGATGCGGTTTTGCTGGGCGCGATCGGCTCGCCGGAATTCGATCACCTGCCGGCGGATCGCCGGCCAGAAGCCGGATTGTTGATGCTGAGAAGAAAGCTCGGCGGGTTCGCAAATCTGCGGCCGATCATTTCTTATCCCGCGCTTATTGATGCGTCACCGTTGCGCAGCGAGATCGTCAAAGGCGCGAATATTCTGTTCGTGCGCGAGCTGCTCGGCGGGCTTTATTTTGGAGAGCCGCGCGGCATCCTGTCGAGCAACGGAAGTTCAGCGGCGTTCAATACGATGCGCTATTCGGTTAGCGAGATTGAACGGGTGGCGCGCGTAGCCTTTGAAGCGGCGATGAAGCGCAAGCGGAAAGTTACTTCGGTGGATAAAGCGAATGTGCTTGAGACTTCACAGCTTTGGCGACAGACGGTCACCCGCATCGCCGC
This sequence comes from Acidobacteriota bacterium, assembly GCA_003222895.1. Lineage (GTDB taxonomy): Bacteria > Acidobacteriota > Blastocatellia > Pyrinomonadales > Pyrinomonadaceae > UBA11740. Next base: position 41,395 of record QHXI01000078.1, read on the forward strand.
TGATTATCCGGAAGTCGAACTCGATCATCTCTACGTCGACGCCGCGGCGATGCACATCATCACCAACCCGCGACGATTCGATGTGATACTCACGGAAAATTTGTTTGGCGACATTCTTTCAGACGAAGCCGCGGTAATCGCGGGATCGTTGGGAATGCTCGCGTCGGGAACGATTGGCGGCGCGATCGATCTTTACGAGCCCGTGCATGGTTCGGCGCCGGACATTGCGGGACGCGGGATTGCGAATCCTTTGGGCGCGATTGCGTCCGCCGCGATGATGCTTCGTTACACGGCGCGCCTGGCCGACGAAGCCGACGATATTGAAGCCGCGATCGATAACGTGCTCGATGCTGGTTATCGCACTCGCGACATCGCGACTGGTGATAACCGTCGCGTAATTTCAACCTCCGAAATGGGCGGACTTGTTTGTGACACCGTTGCGCAGGTTGCCGATATCCGGCACGCTTATCATGCGGTGTGAAGTTAGAGACTAGAGACTAGAGACTAGAGATTAGAGATTAGAGATTAGAGATTAGAGACTAGAGATTAGAGATTAGAGATTAGAGACTAGAGACTAGAGATTAGACCGAAAACGAGCCGGCGCTGCTCTACATCGATCTGCATCTCGTGCACGAAGTGACTTCACCACAGGCGTTCGATGGTTTGCGCTCGGCCAGTCGCAAAGTGCGGCGTTCTGATCTCACCGTCGCCACGATCGATCATAACGTGCCAACGACTGATCGAAGCTTGCCGATAGCAGATGAAATCGCCGCGAAGCAAATTGAAGTACTGCGCTCAAACTGCGCCGAATTCGGCGTTCAGTTATTCGACATCGATTCGAAAGAGCAGGGAATAGTTCACGTAATCGGGCCGGAACTCGGACTCACTCAGCCCGGCATGACAATCGTTTGCGGCGACAGTCACACCAGCACGCACGGCGCGTTTGGCGCGCTCGCTTTCGGAATCGGCACCAGCGAAGTCGAACACGTCCTGGCGACACAATGCCTGCCGCAAAACAAACCGCGAACGATGCTCGTCAATATAAGCGGCAAGTTGGCGGAAGGCGTGACGGCAAAGGATCTCGCGCTGGGAATCATCGGGCAGATCGGAACAGATGGCGCAACCGGTCACGTCATCGAGTATGCCGGTGAAGCGGTCCGCGCGCTTTCGATGGAAGGCCGCATGACGCTCTGCAACATGAGCATCGAGGCGGGCGCGCGCGCCGGAATGATTGCGCCTGATGAAACGACTTTCGACTATCTAAAAGGAAAACGTTTCGCTCCGCGCGATGAAAAATGGGACGCTGCCGTTGATTATTGGCGAACGTTGCCTTCGGATACTGACGCTTCGTTCGATCGAGTCGTCGAGATCGATGCTGCTACGATCGCGCCATGCGTCACATGGGGAACAAATCCGGGAATGGTCACATCGATCGAAGGCCTCGTTCCCGATCCTTCTGATGCGAACAATGATAACGAACGACGGTCAATTGAACGCGCGCTTGAATACATGGCTTTGGAGCCGCACAAAAAGATTTCCGAGATTCCGATCGATCGGGTCTTTATCGGATCTTGTACTAACTCGCGGATCGAAGATTTGCGCGCGGCCGCGCGAGTGGTCAACGGACATCGGGTAAAAGAATCCGTGCGCGGCATGGTCGTTCCCGGATCTCAAAACATAAAGCACGCGGCAGAAGCAGAAGGCTTGGATCGAATATTCATCGACGCAGGTTTCGAGTGGCGTGAATCAGGGTGCTCGATGTGTCTGGGGATGAATCCGGATATTTTGCAGCCCGGCGAGCGTTGTGCTTCGACCAGCAATCGCAACTTCGAAGGAAGACAAGGCCGCGGCGGTCGCACGCATCTGGTCAGTCCAGCGATGGCGGCTGCGGCGGCAATCGCCGGGCACTTTGTTGATGTGAGGCAGTGGGAATATAGATAAGTTTCAAGTTTGAAGTTTCAGGTTTCAAGTTAATAGAACGGACCTGAAACCTGAAACTTGAAACCTTAAACCTGAAACTTGAGATGAACCCTTTTCGAATTCATACCGGTCTGGTAGCCGTTCTTGATCGACCCAACGTCGATACGGATCAGATTATTCCGAAGCAATTCCTGAAGCGCGTCGAGCGCACGGGCTTCGGTCAATTTCTCTTCTACGATTGGCGCTTCACGTCGGACGGCGAGACTGATCCTTCGTTCCCACTAAACGATCCGCGCTATCGCGGAGCCTCGATTCTGATTGCTGGAAAGAATTTTGGCTGTGGCTCGTCACGCGAACATGCGCCTTGGGCTCTGGCTGATTTCGGTTTTCGCGCGATCGTCGCGCCTTCTTTTGCCGACATCTTTGCGAACAATTGCATGAAGAACGGTTTGTTGCCGCTCGCGCTCACTGAGGCCGAAGTTGGCGAACTAATCCGTCGATCAAGCGAAGTCGAGAGTTATCAACTAACAGTCGATCTTGAAAAACAGTCGGTGACCGACGCTGCTGGTTTCTCGGCCCCGTTTCGAATTGGAGACTTTCAACGCTATTGCTTGCTGGAAGGTTTGGACGACATTGGTCTAACTTTGAGCCACGAACCTGAAATAACCGCCTACGAAAACCAACGGTCGGCTTGGATCACCTCAGCGTGAACTTGATCGCACTGCTCGTCGTATGTTTCTGCTGAGGTAGAACGATGCGGAATCCGTTAATTGCTGGAACCCTCAGTTTGTTAATTCCCGGACTCGGCCAGATCTATAACGGCCGAATTCTTTTCGGAATCATTTGGATGCTTGTGTTCGGCGTTTCCTGGATTGGATCGGTAGGTTTGTTCGGTCTAATTATTCACGCCATTTCCGCCTGGTGTGCGTACTCGTACGCGAAGGACCATCCGGTGCGAGTCTAGATATTCTTAGACCTTGAGAAAATTTTCCAGGATTGTTCGGCCGTGCGGATGTTCTTCATCGAACAGCTCGGGATGAAACTGCACGGCATAGAGCGGCAGCGACGTGTGTTGCATCGCCTGGATCTCTGACACCTCGTTCCTCGCCGTCTGAGTGAAATCCGGCGGCAAGGTCTTCACTTCGTCGCAATGCGACTCCCAAACAGTCATTTTGTCCGGCAAGCCTTCGAATAACGGACTGCGCGCTTCTGAACTCAACTCAACTTCGCAATACCCTCGTTCGCGAAAAGCCCCGTCATAGTTTTCACCCGGCGTAATCCGCTCGATTAAGTCGACGGGCGCGCCAAACGCCAGCGCCATCTGTTGATGTCCGCCGCAGACGCCGAGTATCGGCTGACGCGCCGCGCGGATCACATAAAAAACTCCGGCGAGCGATTGCGAAGAATAACGATCCCAGGGATGGCTTTGACCGCTCAGGATGATGTGCGAAGGTTTGAGTGTCTTGACGAACTCCGGCGTTATGTTTTGAAACGGCTCGGTCACCACGCGCATGTTAGGCTCGATGCGTTGCAGCGCGGCGCGAATCTCTCGCGGGCTGGAACCGACGCCTTCAATTGTGTTGTCAACCAATAGGATCATCTGTAAGAATTAGTCTCGCTACGTTCGGCACAACTCTACTAAATTATTCCGCGAGTGGCGAACGTTTCTGATGCTGGATTAACGTGAGCTGAAGCTGAAAGTTTGACTGACGAACTTCTCAAATATCGCACTGAGTTTCCGATCCTGGACCAGACTGTCTATCTGATTTCGCACAGTCTCGGCGCGATGCCGCGGGCAACGTACGAACGACTGCACGAGTACGCTGACCGTTGGGCGACGCGGGGCGTGCGCGCGTGGGCCGAAGGCTGGTGGGACATGCCGGTGACGATCGGAAATCAGATCGCGCGCATTATCGGCGCCGGCGAGAACACCGTGGTCATGCATCAGAATGTTTCGATCTGCCAGTCTCTGGTTCTTTCATGTCTACTGCCCCAGAAAAATTCGACGCGTAACAAGATAGTTTATGAAGAGCTGAACTTTCCGTCGGTGATGTACGTGTACGAAGCGCATGCCCGCGCGCACGGCTTGCGAATTGAAAGAGTGAAGAGCGATGACGGTATCACCATGCCGTTGGAAAGAATGCTGGCGGCGATTGATGAAGAGACTTTGCTCGTTCCGATATCGCACGTTCTTTTCAAGAGCGCCTTCCTGCAAGATGCGAAAGCGATCACGGAACGCGCACATGAAGTCGGCGCGCTGGTCGTGCTCGACACTTATCAATCGGCCGGGACCGTGCCGTTCAGCGTTAAAGAATTGAACGTGGACTTTGCAACTGGCGGTTCCGTCAAATGGCTTTGCGGCGGGCCGGGCGCGGGCTATCTTTACGTGCGACCGGACTTGATCGATCAACTGCAACCGAAGACCACCGGTTGGATGGCCCACGAGCATCCATTCGCTTTCGAAACTGAGATGCATTACGCGCCCAACATCACGCGATTTCTGCACGGCTCGCCGGCAATTCCCGCTTTGTACGCGGCTGAATCAGGCTACAAGATCATCAATGAAATTGGCGTCGACGCGATTCGTAAAAAGAGCATTCGTCAAACTGAATATTTGATCAAATTGGCGAAGGAAGCAGGTTTTCACGTTACCAGTCCGCAAGATGCCGCGCGGCGAGGCGGCACGATTTCAGTTTGGGACGACAACGCCGCGGCGATCGCGAAAGAATTAATTCGGCGCGAGTTCATCGTCGATTATCGGCCGGGCGCGGGCGTGCGCATTTCGCCGCATTTTTATACGAAAGACGAAGAACTTGAATTGGTCATCGCTGAGATGAAAAAGATTCGCGACAATCGCGAATACGCGACCGCTGAGAAAGCGGGAGCCGCGTTTTGAAAAATGCCTAACGACTACGGCAAAAACAATCCGCTCTCGTACAACAAATATCTCCGCGTGCCGGAGCTGATCGATCTGCAGGCTTGTCTGTCTACGCCGGCGCAGCACGATGAATTGCTTTTCATCACGGTGCATCAGGCATACGAGCTTTGGTTCAAGCAGATTCTTCATGAGATCGACGCGGCGATTATTTCGATGAAAGAAGATCGCATCGCGGAAGCCGTGCAAGCAATGCGGCGAATTGGTGAGATCGAGAAACTGCTCATCTCGCAAATTCACATTCTCGAGACGATGATGCCGCTGCGGTTTCTTAGCTTTCGCGACGAGCTGAATCCCGCGAGCGGCTTTCAATCGATGCAATTTCGCGAGATCGAATTCTCTTCCGGCCTGAAGGATGAGAAGATTCTGCGGCAATTTGCGACAGACGACTATGCGCATAGACGTCTGCAGGCGCGGATGAACATGCCGTCGTTGTCCGAAACTTTTTTTGCGCTGTTGCGACGACGCGGTTTTGACACGCCCTCGAGCGATTCGCCGCGCGATGCAAAGGAGCGTCGCAGTAATTACGGCAAACGGCAGCGCGCCATAGTTGAACTCCTCACGCATCACGAACAGTTTCATAGAGAGTACGATCTGGCGGAAGCGCTGCTCGATCATGACGAGTACTTTTCACTTTGGCGTTCGCATCACGTCAAGATGGTCGAGCGAATGGTTGGGGCAAAGCGCGGCACCGGTGGTTCGGAAGGCATCGGCTATTTGCTTACAACACTCGATAAAAAATTTTTTCCCGAGATGTGGGAAGCGCGCACTTATCTCAGCACGGAGCACGATGATAAGGGATGCCCGTTTGCGAAATAGCGCGTGCTAGAATATTTGGATTGGAAAGGAGTGGCTCGCATGTCCAGTAATGTTCAATACGTCGTTGACGCAAACGGCGAGAAAACCGCGGTGATCCTTCCACTCGACGAATATCGAGAATGGCGTGAGGACCAGCACGTAATCAGAGTCGCCGAAGAGACCAAAGATGAGCCAACTCGTCCGTTGAGCGAAGTACTTGACGAGCTGCGCCGTGCCGGTGAGATCGATGTATGAAGTCGTCCTTACTTCACATGCGCAGCGCGAACTAAACAGGCTCGATCGACCGGTCAAAAATAGAATTCTCTCAGCAGCGATAGCACTCACTAACAATCCGAGACCACCAGGTTGCATTAAGATAAGAGGCGAAGAAAACCGATGGCGGATTCGTGTAGGCGATTGGCGCATTGGTTACGAGATAGATGACCGGTCGCAACCGTAACCGTCATAACGATCGGCCACAGGCGCGAGTTTTACCACTGACAATGCCTGTCGAATTTCCCGAACGCTTCAACATGGCCGATTACTTCCTCTATCACAATTTAGAGGAAGGGCGCGAAGACAAAGTCTGCCTGTACTTCAAAGATCAAAGCTTCACCTATGGCGAGGCTGCGCGCATGTCGAACGCAACGGGCAATGCGCTGCGCATGCTGGGTGTCAGGATCGAAGATCGCGTGCTGATCGTTTTGCCGGATTGCCCCGAGTTCGTCTGGACCTGGTTTGGCGCCGCGCGCATCGGCGCGGTGATCACAATGGTTAACCCGCTGCTGCCGGCGGATGATTATCGATACTATTTGAATTACACGCGGGCGCGCGCCGCAATTGTTCACGAAGCCTTTCTCAGACCTTTTGCCGAGGCTGTGGCTGATGCGAACTACTTGCGTTCGGTGATAGTCGTGCGGAACGAAGAAGCGATCGACGGCGAGCTGATCGATTCACGCAGCAGCCTGAAATCGTTTTCGTTTTCTGAAGTCGTCTCTACCCAGCCAACCGCGTGCCGTGCCGCCGAGACGCATCGCGACGACATCGCCATCTGGCTGTTCACATCCGGCTCGACTGGCCATCCGAAAGGCGCAGTTCATCTTCAGCACGACCTGCCTTATAACACGGAAGTTTTCGCGAAGCGCTCAATGAGCGTTAACGAAAACGATCTGACGGTTTCCGTTCCCAAACTTTTCTTTGGCTATGCGACGGGAACGAACCTGCTGTTTCCGTTTGCGGTGGGCGGCGCAACGGCGCTTTTCTCTGAGCGCTCAACTCCGGAAAAGATGTTCGAAGTGATCGAGCGCTATCGTCCGACGATTCTCACGACAGTGCCGACTATGATCAATTCGATGTTGAATGCCGAAGACGCCAGTTCGCATGACTTATCAAGCATTCGTTTCTGTTATTCAGCCGGCGAAGCTCTGCCCGTAGAGCTTTATCATCGCTGGAAAGAAAAGTTTGGTGTTGAGATTTGCGACGGCATCGGCTCGGCCGAGATGTTTCATATCTACATCACGAATCGCCCCGGCGATGTGAAGCCGGGCAGCCTCGGCCGCATCGTCGAAGGTTACGAAGCAAAGATTGTCGATGCTGAAGGAAACGAAGTGCCGACCGGCGACATCGGCACCTTGAAAATCAAAGGTGACTCAGCCGCGTTGTGTTATTGGAACGCGCACGAGAAATCGAAAGCGACTTTCGCCGGCGATTGGTGCACCAGCGGCGATCAGTTTCACGTTGATGAAGAAGGCTACTACTGGTATCACGGCCGCACGGATGACATGCTGAAAGTCGGTGGCGTGTTTGTGGCGCCGAGCGAAATCGAAAACTGTCTGCTGCAACACGAAGCTGTGCTGGAGTGCGCAGTAGTGGGCCAGGCAGACAGCGATGGGTTGGTCAAACCAAAAGCGTTCATCGTCGCTCGCAACGGCCAGCCGGCTAATGAAGCACAGGCTAACGCGATTAAGGATTTTGTAAAGACGCGCCTCGCGCTTTACAAGTATCCACGTTGGATTGAGTTTGTTGATTCGCTGCCGAAAAATGATCGCGGGAAAGTAGAGCGAAAGCTATTAAAGAATCTCGAGTAAGCTCCCTCTCCCTCTGGGAGAGGGCTGGGGTGAGAGTTTACGCGAGTGCTCCACTAGACCCTCACCCTAACCCTCTCCCAGAGGGAGAGGGAACTCTGTACTTATCGCAGTCTTCCCTCCAAATTATAATCCCGCAAACGCCGATACAATGTCGAAGGTGAAATGCCGAGCACTTCCGCGGCTTTGCCTCGATGCCAGCCTACACGCTCAAGCGCGGTGATAATCTGTTGCTTCTCAATGTCGCGCAGCGAACCCGTCACTGCTCCTGAGTCTTCAGCGCCGGGCGTTGCCGTGGCAGATGGTTGCGCCGCGACGTAAAGCATCGAGCCGTTGGTGCGCGCGATCTCCGGCGGCAGCTCGCGCGCAGTAATTTTCCCCTCATTCGATAACAACACCGCGCGCTCAAGACAGTTGCGAAGCTGACGCACGTTGCCGGGCCAGCCATACGAACGCATCTGGGCCAGCGCGTCAGGCATAACCTCCGGCGGATTCGCGCCGCCGAGTTGTTTCAGCATGTGATGCATCAACGGCTCGATGTCCTCAGGCCGTTCACGTAGCGGCGCCAGGTGAATTTGAAAGCTGTTGATGCGATACAGCAGGTCCGCACGGAACGCTCCGTCATTAACCACGGTATCAAGATTTCGATTCGTTGCGGCCACAATGCGCACGTTCACTTCGACCTTACGCACCCCGCCAACCCGGAAGAAGGTTCGCGTTTCGATCGCGCGCAGAAGTTTCGCTTGCAGATTGGCAGGCAGCTCAGTCACTTCATCGAGGAACAAGGTTCCGCCGTCGGCTAACTCGATCAACCCGAGCTTGCGGGCTTTCGCTCCTGAGAACGCACCGGCTTCATAGCCGAATAATTCTGATTCAAGCAAAGACTCCTGGAAGGCAGCGCAGTTCAGATCGATGAACGATCCGTTGGCGCGACTCGACAGCCGATGAATTGCCTGCGCGATCAATTCTTTGCCGGTGCCTGACTCGCCGGTAATCAAAACGGAAGCGTCCGAGGGCGCGACGCGCTCAACCAAGCGAATCGCTTCGGCCATCGCTTGCGATTGGCTCACGATTTCCGGCATCGCTGATTGTCTTTGAATTTGCGCGCGCAACCTTTGGTTATCAACACGCAGGTTTCTTTTTTCGGCTGCTTGCCGGACTCGTACGTCCAGCTCGTTTATGCTATAGGGCTTTGTCAGGTAATCGTAGGCGCCGAGTCGCATTGCTTCGACCGCAGTTTCGATCGTTCCCTGGCCGGTCAGCATGATGACTTCCGGCGGATTCGGCCGTTCATGCACGCGCCGCAGCAGTTCCATCCCGTCAATGTGCGGCATGTTGATGTCGCACAGCAGAACATCGACGTTGCTCTCTTCGAGTTTGCGCAGCGCCGCTTCACCATCGGGCGCAGCCTGCACTCGATAACCGAGCCGCTGAAGCTCCTTTTGCAACACGAGCCGAAGGTTCGATTCGTCTTCGGCGATCAGAAGTCTTGCATCACGCTGTTCGTTCACTGTTATTACCCCGCACTTGGAAGGATGGTACTAATCAGTTGCGACTGGCAATGTAATCGTGAAGGTCGTGCCGGCGCCGACAGTGGATCGCACGTCGAGGCGTCCTCCATGATCACATAAAATACCATAACAAACGGCCAGTCCCAGACCGGTTCCCCGGCCGACGTCCTTGGTAGTGAAGAACGGATCGAAAATCTTGGTCATGTTTTCTGGAGGAATTCCAAATCCAGTGTCCTTAACTTGGATCAGCACACGCGAGCCATCTTGGGTCGCGCGCAAAGTCAATTTTCCGCCATTGGGCATCGCATCAATCCCGTTCGTTGCCAAAGCGACCACAGCTTGCTGCAACTGACCGACATCGCCGAGCACCATCGGAAGATTTTCAGCGGCCTCGATCTCAATACCCACGTTGTCGCCGCGCTGTTGGTGTGTAACCAGGCGCGCAGTCGCCTTAATCACGTCAGTTATGTCTACGGGCACACGCTGGCCCGCGCGCAAGCGGCTGAAATCGAGTAAGCCGTTCGTGATCGATTTGCAGCGGAAAGCTTCGTCTCGAATCAAACCGAGATATTCGCGCAAGTCTTCAGCGTCGGGCGAATCACCGAACGCTCCTTCCTCAATTCTTTTCTCCAGCGATTCAGCGCACGCGGCGATCGTTGCCAGAGGGTTGTTGATTTCGTGAACGACTCCGGCTGCGAGACGTCCGACGGCAGCGAGCTTCTCTGCGCGGCCGACGGCGCGTTGGGCTTTCACGCGCTGCGTGATGTTTTCGCCGACGGTGATCACGTGACTTACTTGATTACTCTCGCGCGCTCGCATCGGAATTTTACTGATCAGCCAGTGATTGGTGTCGCCCTTGCCAGTCACGGTTTCCTGCTCGACGCGATGAATTTCGCCAGTGGCGAAGACTCTGCCGAACTCGTGCGCCAGAAGTTCGCGATTTTGTTTCGTGAGGACCTCAAAGACGTTCTTTCCGAGCACCTTCTTCCGCGGCAGTCCGAGTTCGCCCAGCTCACGATTGCGATTCCAGGCCACAATTTTGTAGTCACGATCGATCGCGTAAAGCGATAATGGCAGCGTATCGATAATCGCTTCCGTAAAGCGCTGATGCATCTCAGATTCGATTGTGCGTCGATCGACCTCTTCGGCGAGCGTTGCGGCGGATTCGCGGGCCTTCAAATAAAGCGTCGAGATATGCGCAGCGAATGCCGCCTGTTGAGCTGCCGTATCGAGCAAATGAGTTTCCTCATCCGTACAGTCTTCGATGGACGCAAATGCGACGATCAAGGCGCCGAAGTTGTGCCGGTTGAAGCGGATTGGAACGACGTATTCGATTGCATGCTGAGCATCGCACAGAAAGAAGTCGCGTTTCTTCGTTAATTTGGCCGCAACGACAGAATCAAGCGAATCGATCCATCCGTTGAGTCGCGGCAGATCGACGAGCGACTGATTGCCCGCGCTTCCTTCTCGATCAAAAACACAAACTGCCAATCCCTTGCCATTGTTCTTGATCGCGCATGCAGTTTGTTCGGCGTTCGTGCCTTCGTAGATCGCCCCGGCGACGCGTCGCGAAACCTGCTCGGGATAGAGCGTTTGCAACAGGCCTCGTCCCAGATCGGCGAGGAAACCCAGTTCGCGATTCGTGCCGATAAGATCCGATTCCCGCTGCGCAAAATTCAAATGAGAGTTGACCCGCGAAATCAATTCGCCGGGTGACGAAGGCTTGACGATGTAATCGTCAGCGCCGGCTGTGAACGCATCGACTTTGCGGCCTTCGCTGTCGTTAGCGGAAAAGATAACCAGCGGCAGTTGTCTGAGGTTCGGCTGGGCGCGTAGCAGACGACATAGCGCGACACCATCGACGTCTGGCAGTTCGACATCGACCATCACTAGATCGCAGACCTGCTTGCGCAGAAGTTTTAGCGCCGACGGCGCATCCTCGACAGTAATCGTGCGGTGGCCGGCGCCTTCGAAAATGCTGCGCAGACCTTCGCGCGCAGATCGGTCGTCATCGACGATTAGCAAAGTCGCGCCGGGTGTTGGCTCTAATTGTGCAACGGACATTCGTTAAATAATGCGTTCAATCTCCGACAGTGGAGTTCGGGAAAAATCCGAGGAAAGGCGCAGCAGTCGACACCGTCTACTCGATTGGCAGTGCGGTCTAGGACAAGGCGCTGGATTTGACGGTCGTCAGAACGGCAACCGCTTGCGGGATAGATGATTGTGGTCCCGCATTACCACTCTTCCAATTTGACTGGTCGAGGGGCGTATTGTCAAGAAATTTCCGCGAAAATTAGTTAATTGAGCGCGTGGCGAGCGAGCTGCGCGGGGGTTGTTCGAAATTAGTGCTTGCGGGTTTGGAGGCCGGAAAAATGCTGGATTTGTGGTTCGACTTTGCCCGATACATCGCCCGATCAGCCGCAATTAACAGTTGATCGAGCGTCTCGCCGTCGGTTCCGTATAGCGAGGCGCCGACACTGATGCCAACCCGGGCCTGGCCCTGGCCGCGCACTTCGATTGAAAAGCCCGAGACCATGCGCTCAATTCGCTCGCGCAGTTCCTCGACCTGATCTAGTGGGACGTCGGGGACAAGGGCCACGAATTCGTCGCCGGCATAACGTGCGAGGAAATCATATTCTCGTAACTGGCCGTGAACGAGATGGGCGACTTCGTGCAGCATCCGATCCCCGAGCTTGTGACCGAACGTATCGTTCACGAGTTTGAAGTCGTCGAGGTCCAGCATAACCACCTGGAAGGGGCGTCCGGTGCGTTGCGCGCGCGCAACTTCTTCATCGAATCGTACCTGCAGGCTGCGAGCATTGGGCAGTCCGGTCAGCGAATCAGTCAACGCATTCGATTCTGCGCGTGCGTGACTCATTGCGTTGGCCAACGCGTCGGATGCCAGTCGCGTCACGGTTTCGAGCAAGCGAATTTGATCGTCGCTATATTCTCTCAGCGACATTGAGTAGATCGACAGCGCACCCAACAAACGTTCATCTTTGAAGAGCGGCAACGCCGCCATCGAGCGATAGCTATGATCCGATGACGATTCGGCTGGTGAGAATTCCAGGCTCGGATGAATTCGATTTACCGCGCGCCGATTTGCCAGGGCGTAGCCAGTTCCCCCTTCTCCGAGAGCGATGCAGCGACCGCGCATCGATTCAGCATTCAAACCAACCGTTAGGGTCGCGCGTGCATGGCCTTGCTTCTCATCGAAAATGTAGACGACACAGGTATCAAACGGCACGATGTTTCCAACGCGATCGACCAAAACCGATAGGGTGTTTTCAACCCCGAGCGACGAGCCAAAAGTGCGCGCCATTTCGTAGAGCGCATACACTTCACGATGGGCGTTGCGAATTTGATCGTACGCCGCAAACGAACGATTGTCCGAGTGTGAACTCATTTCGTCTCTCGATGGAACAATCGGATTGCGCGGCGTGTTGAGGTGGATTTCATCGGCGAGACCGAGCGCGGCAATCTGAGCTTCAAACTCCGGCAAGTTCGTAATGAATAGATCGACTATGCGGGAATCGAAATGAGTGCCCGCGCCTTCGTTGAGTAAGGCAATCGCCTGCGGTCGCGACATGCCGGGGCGGAAGGGTCGATCCTCTCGAACTGAATCGAAACAATCGATCACCGATAACACGCGCGCGGTGATCGGAATCTGCTCGCCCTTCAACCCATCAGGATAGCCGCCGCCGTCCCAATGCTCGTGATGATGCCGAACGATGGGAACTACCGGATAAGGAAAATTGCAGCGGCTTAGGATCTCGGCGCCGACGACGGTGTGAATCTTTGTCTTCTCGAATTCAGCGCGCGTCAGCGTGCCGGGCTTGTTGAGAATGTGATCGGGAACCGCGAGTTTTCCCACGTCGTGCAGCAGCGCGCCGGCCTTCAGAGCAGCTAACTCTGCGTCAGACAAATCCAGGATTTTGCCCAGGCCTTCCGCATAAATCTGCATGCGACGAACATGGCAGTGCGTCGTTTGATCCTTAGCGTCGATCGCCGTGGCCAACGCCTCAACCGTGGCGAGGTGCAAGCGGCTTAGTTCTTCAGCTTCGCGCGTCCTGGTGTTAACTCGCTTGAAATAGACTTTGTAAGTCGCGAACGTCGCCGCGATGATGGGAAAACCCAAGAGCGCGTATCCCCAGCCGAAATGCGAAATTGCCGAGTAAGCGACTGCGGCGGCGGTAGCGGACGCCAAGAACGACCACCAGGTCCAGAGATAACCCTCGCGCCACAACTTGACGATCGATTGTCGTCCTTTCAGCGCGTAAATCGTCGAGACTGTCATACCATTGACGCAGTAATGCGTTAACGCGAGCAATGCCAAACACGAAATCAGGGAATCAGGGCGAACGGCTGAGTTGCCGAGTGGATAAACCGAAATGGCAGCATAATGACTCAGCGCAAGGTAAAACACATTGCCTGAAATGAAAACTGTCACGGCCATCATCGCAGGCGCCGCGATCCAGCTCGAGAGTTTTTTCGAAGTGCCACGCGAGCTGACAAACACATCTACGACGCCGACCAATACCGCTGCGGGCACGCCTAAAATCAGCACCGCGAGAAACGTGAAGACGTCACCGGCAGTGAAGCTCGATTTTGTATTTGGGATGCGGATGGGATGCGCGCTGGTAACGACGGCGAAAAGCGCGAACGCGGCGAGCTCGCCACTCTGAATCTGAGTGAGCGAAAGGCAGCGCGCGATTGCCCACACAAACACGACTGCGCCGGCAGCGACCATGAAAATCCAATAGGTCTTTGCCGCGCGATTGTAATCAGACATGTCGAGCAGCTTCATTGGTTCGTCCTAACCCGGCGAATGGTTTGGCAAACATCAAAACCGTCGAACACCAGACGTTGAATTCGCATCACGCGAATGAGCCTGCGCCGAAAGCAAAACGCCAGAGCAACCTGGCTGTTCGCTTTCGGCGCATGACTGGGCAAGTTGACGGAGCCGGCACGCATCCGTCACCTGGGGTGTTGCAGTCGAAAATCTTTGGGGCGGCCTGCGACAGGTGAAATCGCGAATTCAAGGCGGCTAGCGGGCCCAGTGCGGTGGGCCCGTCCAGCGGTTAACGCTACCTAGCCGCAATCAACGCATTACAAAGCCTGTGCCGGTGAGGAAAGCGCGAGTTTATTGGAGTTTCGCGGCTGTCGGGCGCCACCAATTCCGATTGAGTTCAATGTGACAGGTCAGAGTGAGAGAACAGGAATACGCCGGCGTTCCGCCTGCTTATGTCCGTCACCGTGCGCGGCGTAGGAAACAAATGCGCGAGGGCGGTTGCGTGCCCAGATGAAAGTTGACAAACATTCTCGCGGCAGTGCACCTTTCAGCAATCTTTTTTTCGATAAGTGAGCGAACGAATTTCTAAAAAGAGATCGCCGGCGACAAATCTCGGCTATGGCGAGCTGCTGCGATCAAATCGCAGCTTTCGCTTTCTTTGGTTGGGCCAGGTCGTCAGCCAGATGGGCGATTGGTTCGACACGATCGCCGTCTACACCATTGCGCTGCGGCTTACCGGCTCGAGCCGCTCAGTCGCGCTGATCATGGTCGCGCGCTTTCTGCCGAGCGTCGTGATGGGCCCGCTGTCCGGTGTCGTCGCGGATCGATTCAGCCGTCGCTCGATCATGATTGCGTCCGATTTGGTGCGCGCAGTCGTGGTGCTCGGATTTCTTTTCGTGCGCCGGCCGGATCAGATGTGGCTGATCTACGTGCTGACGGTCTTGCAACTTGCCTTCTCGACATTTTTTGAGCCGGCAAAGACTGCTGCCATTCCTTCGATCGTTTCTCCGCGAGAGTTGTTAGCAGCGAACGCGATAGCCGGTGTCACCTGGTCGGTGATGTTGACGCTCGGTGCTGCTATCGGCGGGTTCATCGCGGGATGGTTTGGAACTAATGCCGCGTTCGTGCTGGATTCGATGACGTTCATTGCCTCGGCTCTTTTGATCTCGACGGTGCACTTTCCTAAACGAGCGGAGCGCGACAGAACGAAACTCACGATCGGCAAAGCACTCGGAATCACCGACACGATCGAAGGAGGACATTACGTACGGCATCGGCCGCGCGTGTTTGCTTATTTGATGGTGAAGCCTGCTTGGGGAATTGGCGGAGGCATCCTGACTTTGCTGGCTGTGTTCGGCGAAAGAGTTTTTCCAGTCGGCGGAAAGACCGCGACTGGCATAGGCGTCCTGTTTACCGCGCGGGGCATTGGCACCGCGTTCGGCCCCATCGTTGCTCGCCGGTGGGCCGGCGAAACACGAAGGCAAATGCAAATCGCAATCGGCATCGCCTTTTTGATCGGCG
This sequence comes from Acidobacteriota bacterium, assembly GCA_003222895.1. Lineage (GTDB taxonomy): Bacteria > Acidobacteriota > Blastocatellia > Pyrinomonadales > Pyrinomonadaceae > UBA11740. The sequence continues at coordinate 56,956 of QHXI01000078.1, forward strand.
GAACCTTCTACTTCGCATTTGCGGTATCGCGAAGCTTTGCTTTTGCACTCTTGTTTCTGGCAATCGCACACTGCGGCGGAAGTATTCTGTGGGTCTTTTCGACCGTGCTGCTACAGCAGAATGTGGAAGATCAATTTCGTGGACGCATGTTCGCGGCTGAGATGGCCCTGGTGACTTTGACGATGGCCGCGTCAAATTATTTGGTCGGCGAATTAATGGATAGATTTGGATTTTCACCGCGAGTGGTGACGGCGGGTGTGGGAGCGTTCTTTCTGTTGCCGGGACTGATCTGGTTTGCGACTGAGAAACGGTGGGATCGCAAAGACCTATTTGCTGCGCCGGCGATTACGAAGCCGGAAGAACTTAAAGCCGCTGCGTTGGAAACAGAGCACTTCGAAATTTGATGAAGATCAAAATCGGCATTATGGGATCGGCTGGGGAAGCAGCTTCGCCGAAGATCGCTGAAGCAGCGAACACCCTGGGCAAAGCGATCGCTGCGCGCGATCTCATTTTGCTCACTGGCGCGACGACGGGCCTGGTGCATCTGGTGGGCAAGGCTGCGCGCGACGCAGGTGCCTTTCACATCGGCATTTCGCCCGCTGAAGATGAACACGAGCACATTGAAACGTTCGAATTGCCGACCGATGCTTGCGACGCGATTGTTTACACCGGCTTCGGATTGAAAGGCCGCAATGTTGTGCTCGTGCGTTCATGCGATGTCGTGCTGTTTATCGCGGGTTCGATTGGCTCGCTGAATGAATTCACGATCGCGTACGATGAAGGAAAAGTTATTGGCTGCTTGACGGGAACAGGCGGTGTCGCCGATGAAGCAAAGCAAATTGTGACGCGTCTTCAAAAGCAGACGAATGCGCGGATTGTATCTGATGAAGATCCGGTGCGACTGATTGAAGCGTGTCTGGCTGGAGCACCGTAGGAAGGAGATATTTACAGTTCCGGCTGATTGTTATTAGTTCAGCCCATTTATGGGCGCAACATATGTCGCTCCTCCGGAGCTTAGATCCATTACCTCCCGGAATGGTCTATAAATATTTCACCACTACGTGGCTTAGGAACACACGCTTAGCTGAAAAGAAAAAGATCATGGACTTCGGATTAAAAGACAAAGTTGCCCTAGTCGCCGCCGCGAGCAGCGGCATCGGCTTCGCTTGTGCGCGTGAACTCGCTCGCGAAGGCGCGCAGGTATTTTTGTGCTCGCGCGGCGCACAGCATGCGTCGCAAGCGGCTGAGAAAATTCACAAAGAAACAGGCGTGGACGTCGCCGGCATCGCGTGCGATGTCACAAGCGATTCCGCGGTTCAGGCATTTGTGAATTTGGCGGTCGAGCGCGCGGGGAAGATCGATATTTGCGTGACTAATGCCGGCGGCCCTCCGGCGAAGACTTTCGCGGAAACCGATCTCGATACGTTTCGTCAGGCATTTGAACTGAACGCGTTGTCGGCGATCAGATTCGCAAAGCTCGTCCTGCCGGGAATGCTCGAACGCAAGTGGGGGCGCATCATCAACATCACTTCGGTTTCCGTCAAACAGCCTATCGATGGTCTATTGCTGTCGAATACGGTGCGTGCTGGTTTGACTGGCTGGGCCAAAACGGTTTCGAACGAAGTCGCCGCGCACGGCGTCACCGTCAATAACGTCGCTCCCGGTTACACGCTGACTGAGCGTCAGGATTATTTGGCAGAAGTTCGCGCAAAAGCTTTGGGAAAATCAAAGCAGGAAATAATCGATTCGTGGGCCGATCAAGCGCCAATACGACGCATGGCCCAACCTGAAGAAATCGGCGCGGCTGTCGCGTTTCTCGCCTCGGAGCGCGCGTCCTATATCACCGGCGTCACCCTGCAAGTTGATGGCGGCTGGGTGAAAAGTCTTTTCTAATTTGCGCATCGCGCTATACTCCTCGGCATGGCGCGCGGATGGGAGAGCAAATCAGTCGAGGATCAAATCGGAGCGGCTGAGGCTGAACGAGAAATTCGCGCTGCTCAAAAGCTTTCGGCAGAGCAGCGCGAACGAAGCGAGCACAAACAATCCTTGATGCTATCGCGTTCGCTAATTCTGAGCCGCATCAAAGCCGCTAGAGATCCTCGTTACCGCGCTCAGCTTCAACTAGCTCTCGATCAACTCGACGAGCAACTGCGGGAGTTCGAATAAAGAACTCAGCGCTACGGCTTGGCGGCGGCCGCCGGCATTTTGAACTTCGAATCATCGACCGGCACGTTGATCTTCACTTCGGTGAACGTCCGCGTTGAAGTTGGATTACCTGCCTCGACTGTCGCTGAGCGACCGACGAATGCGAACTTCACACCATCGAGGTCGCGGTAATCCTCAAAGTCCACCTGGTCGGGGATTAGACCGATCACCGTTGTCAGGATCGTTACGCGCCGCAGCAGCAAACCCGTCGTTGCATCAAAATACAATCTCATGCGCCGGCCGTCTGTGGTCTGGCCATCGAGAACATAAACATCGCGATCGTTGAGCTTGTCTCTGCGAACTCTGGGTGGCCGCGAGTATTGCGCTTTCAGGTTGATGAAACTGAACAGACTATTTGCGGCGCGAAAGTTGGCTAATTCAACCCCGCTGATTTCTCGCACGCCAAACTTGTCCGGGCCGGACTGATAGAGTTCAAACTGAAAAGAGTTTCCGTTGGCTTGAGCAATCGTTCCCTTCGCGACCCGCGAAGTCAGTTTGTCGACGGCGCCTTGTCCACCTATTGCCGCGACGTATTTGTTGAAAATGTCGTCGGCCGAAGGCAATGCGGGCGTAGGAACTGGCGATGCTTGCGCCGCGGCGCCTGGAGTTCCCGCGCCAGTTGGTGCTGCGCCGGCGCTACGGTTCGCCGGAGGAGGCGATGGCAACGGCAATGGCAAAGTCGGCAGTGATTGTGGAGTGTTTCGCCCACGATGACAGGTGTAGCAGGCTATTGGGTCCAGTTTAAGACCGGCCAATGTCTTGTTCGTGTCCAACACTAGTCTGATCATCTCGCGCGCGGTGTTCTTCTCTGGCTTTGTGTCCGAAGCATAATCCCACTGGCCCTGATTGTTCACGTGGCAGAAATTGCAGCGGCGGCCCATTGAAGCTGCGAAATAATTCATCACCGGAATAAGCTGTGACGCCGGCATTCCGTTCAGAATTTTGATGTTCTTCTCGACCTGCTCAACGGTTGGCTCTTGCGAAGCAGTGCTCACGGGCGTTTGCGCGGGCTTCGGCGCGCCCAGCGCGAACGAGGAATTCGCAAACTGTTTCTGAACTGGGAAAGATTTTTGAGCGCGCACGCGCGTAATTACGACGAAGGCCGTGGCGCAGGCCAGGCTGACGATGACAAGTCGCAGGACGTTAAGTTTCATTTTCGCTCCGATAGTTATGCTGTCGCATGAAATTAGATAGACAAAGTCAGGGAAGACTAACGGCCCGGATCTTATAGACTGAAAGCGGCGAATGATGCAAATAGCAGAAGAGCATAACAGCGCCAAAACAAAAAACACCCGGCAAGACTCACCGGGTGTTTGGCTAAAGCATTATCGATCGGCGCTATCGTTTGCGCGCGTGATTCTCTTTCGCTTTCATTAGCACGTCGAGCGACTGATAAATCTGCAGGTAGAGTTGCGTCTCGCGCGGAATTAAGGTGCGCCAACCGCTGCCGGCGCGACGAATGTATCCAGGAATCTTTGCCGCGTTCGAGTTGTAACCGGCCGCCACGAGTTCAGTGACCGTCGCCTGCTTCGCAGTAAGCGCGCTCTGCACGTCTTCATTTGCCGACAAATCATTCCAGGTATCCTGCATGTAAAGCAGCATTGCTTCCAGCGCGTTGCCGTGATTGCGCATGCCGACGACGAAGTCAGGATTCAATCCGACGCCTGGATGACGCTGCCGCATCAGCGCGTAACTCCAGGGAATCATCTGCACCATGCCGCCGGCGCCGGCTGAGCTGACTGAATAGCGATAAGTGTCGAGTTCGTTCAGCGCATAGAGCGTGTAAATCTCTTCGAACAGCGCAATGCGATTTTCATTGCGGAAGCGATCGTGATCGACGTGCTCGACGACGCACAGTCGTTTTGCAATTTCGACCAGGTTTGGGGCGATTGGATTGCCGCGTTCGCGCAACCGCTTCGCGGCGAGATCGATCATCGCATTGACGTACGTCTGGCCGGTCTTCATCAACTCCGGCGACAACAGAGCCGGATGCGCCGACGTGTAGTAGGCCATTTCCTTGAACACGCCGCGGCGCTCGATCGGGAACTCAACCGCCAAAGGCAGGAGCGAACGGTTTTGATTATCGAAGATGTTGACGGCCGTGTTGACGCCGTTTGCGCGGACAATTCGCACCTGAACAGGCAGGCCGAGTGAACTAATCGCTGAAACTTGAGAACCTTTTGTCAGGAAAGTGCGCTTGTCGACGCGAATCAAATGAATCTTGGACGTTTCCGGCATCACCGCCGCCACCGTCACGTATTCGATCGAAGGCGTCATCGCCGTCAAAACCGGACGTGCTTTCATCAACCTTTCAGCTTCATTAATGCGCAGGCGCAAACGATTCGGCGAAAGATGACGCGAGTTTTCCCCGCGCCGATCTTCATCCTGAGCCGATCGATTCGAGACGTTCGCAGGCTCCTGGTACTTCGAAGTCTGGGCTCGCGTGGCGGCAACCAAACGCGGACGAGTTTCGGATTTGATCGATCGCGGTTGTTGAGCTTGAGCCGTGCCGGTGACCGAGAGTACAAACGCAAAAAGGATTAGACTGGAGGGCAGTTTCATGATGACGAAATTTCAAGAAGGAGTTCTTCGCGGGAGTTCGAAGACGACCTCAGATTCGCGTAACGACACGCGCTTGTCAACCACTTTTTTTCTGGAAGATCGCGCGATCTTTTCCAGAATTTTTCTGGAAGATCACGACGCAATTTCCAAAAACGTTTTGGAAGGTTCGAAGGCGATTTCCAGAATTATTCTGGAACATATTACGTGCTGTTCCAACTTTTTCCAAACGCGCAAAAACACAAGTGAGAACGCGCTCATCGATCGCGTTTGAGCAATTGTTGTTCCAACTCTTTCACGCGATCTTTTAGTTCTTTCAATTCGTCGCGCATCGCCGGAACGCGGCTGAGATGAGCATTTAAACGTTTGTATTCGTCGAGCGGTTGAATAGGAATGCCCCACCAAACTCCGGGACGGACAATCTTCCCGGGCAGAACTCCCGCCTTCGACCCAATGACGGCGCCGCTCTGCACGCGAATGTGATCGCCGAATCCGACCTGGCCACCGATCACGCAATCATCTTCGATCGTAACGCTGCCGCTGATTCCCGTTTGGGCGGCGATCACCACGCGCTCGCCGATGTCGCAGTTGTGCCCCACATGAACCATGTTATCGAGCTTTGTTCCACGGCCTATGCGCGTTAGACCTAACGCGCCGCGATCAACCGTCGTGTTCGCGCCCAATTCGACATCGTCTTCGATCACAACCGTGCCGATCTGCGGAAACTTGTGATAGCCCATGTCACTGCGAACATATCCGAATCCATCTGCGCCGATAACCACGCCGGCGTGAAGAATTACCCGGTCACCGATTGTCACGCCGTCTTCGAGGAACACGTTTGGATGAATGACGCAATCAGCACCGACGGTTACGTTGTCGCCAAGTTTTGCGCCGGCTCGAATTTGAGTTCCCGATCCGACCGTAGAATTTTCGCCGACGCAGACAAAAGCGCCGATGAAGACTTCGAGAGCGATGTCCGCAGTTTCAGCGATGACTGCGGATTGATGAATTTCCGGCTCGCGCTGCTTCGGTGGGTGCAAGACTTCAGCAATTAATGCGAAGGCCAGCTTTGGATTCTTAACCGCAATCTGGCAGCGAAGTGACAAGCTCGAATTTTCCGGCACGATCAGGCACGAAGCCCGACTGTTGGTCGCTGCTTCGAAAAACTTTTCATCTTCGACATACGAGATATCGCCTTTAGCGGCGGTGTCGAGACTTGCAACCCGTTGAATTTGCGTCTCGGCCTTGCCGGCAACTCGGCCGCCGACAAGCGCCGCGAGTTCGGAAACTGACTTTGCTGATTGACTCATGTGGATGCTGAATTCGAGGCCAGATAGTACAACGTCCTTACCACATTGGCGAAGTGTGAATCGATTCGAGAACTGTGAAAAATACTGAGGTTTTATGTGAAGAGTCCGTGAAGAGCACCGACGGGCGGCCTTTTGTCTTGCCATGTTCGACCCGGCAAACTATCATGGCTCGAGTTGTTCATAGCTTAATCGATTGACGACGGTCATAAATTCATCAGCTTTGCGAACCATAGCAGCGTCTAACTGCGTTTAGAAACAAGAGGAGAGCTTTCATTGTTCAGCGATCAATTTCGCCGCGGCGAGTCCGACAAGAATAAGTTAGCCGGGTTGACCGGTTCGAAAATCATTTCGACGTTGTCGGACGTCGCTTGGAAAGCATTCCAATCCGTTAACAAGCTGCTGCCCGAAGGCGAGGCTATTCGGCCCAAATGGGCGCCCGGGCCGCTGCTAAAATCCTACGAACGAACCGCGCCGCCACTTGGTTTTCCCAGAGAGACTGACTCGCTTTGTCCGCGCTGCGTGAAGGAAGTGCGCACCGCCGTGATTACTGGCGAAACGACGCTCGAGACGTTGATGCACCAGCATCCCGGCGAACTCAAAGCGCAGATTCTCGAAGAGAACGGCCAAGTCATTATGCGCAAGACTTGCCCGAAGCACGGCGAGTTCACGGACGTGATGGCTACCGATCCGGCCTTCCTCGAAAGAATTGAATCGCTCTTCTTCGGTCGCGACTTTCGCGCCGCTGAAGACGCCAACGTTCACAAGCATGGAACGTCGAACATCAAGTTCGGTCGCGGCGCGGTACTGACAGTTGACCTAACGAATCGGTGCAACATGATGTGCGACCCGTGCTTCATGGATGCAAACCAGGTCGGCTATGTGCACGAACCGACTTTCGAAGATACGAAAGCAATTCTCGATCGCGCAGTTTCATTCAAACCAAAACGACAAGTCATTATTCTTTTCTCGGGCGGCGAGCCAACACTCTCGCCTTACTACCTCGACGCAGTTGCTTACGCAAAGAAGGTTGGTTTCTATCGCATTCTCGCGGCGACCAACGGAATTCGTTTCGCAGAAGATATTGAGTTTTGCAAAGCCGCGAAAGCCGCGGGCCAACATGGCGTTTACCTGCAATTCGACGGTGTCGGCGAAGAGAAGAACAAGCATCGGGGCGTCGGGAATTTGTTCGACGTGAAAGTGCGGGCGATCGAAAATCTTGCGAAGGTCGGAATCAAAGTCACTCTCGTTGTCACGATCGTCAACAGCATTAACAACGACGCGATCGGACAAATCGTCGAGTTCGCCGCAAAGAACATCGACAAAGTTCAGACGATTGCCTTTCAACCTGTTTCATTCACTGGTCGCGACGAAGATATTTCAGATGAGCTGCGCACGAAGTGGCGTTACACGCTCGCCGGCATGACGCACGATTTGAAGGATCAACTCGGCGGCCGGATGCAGCCTTTGCGCGATTGGTTCCCGCTGTCGTCGTACTCAGCTTTCACCAGCGTGATGGACATGCTGCAAGGCGCTGACGCGCCGTGGGGATGGTCGTCGTGCAATTGCCATCCGAACTGCGGCATCTTCACGCTGGCGGTGGTAAACAAGAAGACCGGCGACTTCTGTTCGCTGTTCGAGTTCTTTAACTACGAACAGTTCATGAAGGACGTCGCCGTGATCACCGACACGGCGCGCGGCAAAAAGCTTTCGTACGCGCAGCTGGCGATGGCCATCATGCGGAATTACGACGCAAGCAAAGCGCCAGAGGGCTTTCCGATCTCGCAGATCGTAAATCTGTTCAAGCCGTCGTCAACCAACTCAAATTCTGATCGTAACGATCGCATGACCAGCGCCGGCCAGGACAGCCTGGCCGATAATTGGCGCGTCCTCTGCGTCGAAGGCATGTGGTTTCAGGACCTGTTCAATTACGATTTTCGCCGCACAGAGATGTGTGTGATTCCGTATGGCACGCAGGAAGGCGAGATTTCATTCTGCGCCTACAACACCGGCGTGGGTTGGCGGCAGATCATCGAGAACATGCACAAGACGGCAAACCTCGCCGACTGGTACAAGGAAAACGAGCGCCACGCCGTTTACGCCGCCGGGCATGAAGTTCCAAATATTCCCAAGAAGCATTCGTTAAGTTTGCCGATCGTGAATGCGATCATCGCTGAAGATAACAACGGTTCAAGTCCGAGTCCGTATCTAATCGAAGAGCGGGAAGAAGAAGTATTCGTCTGACGCCATAACCTCCCGCGCTTCCACGAAACCACCAGCAACTTTACCCAAAAGGAGAGTTCCCCATGTCTCAAAGTGTCCCTAATCAGACAGTGGTTGTCTACAGAGCCACTGCCTATCTTGTAATTGTTTGTTTAGCGTTAAGTTTCCTGGCGACGGTCAATATCGCTCGCGTTACTCAAAACGAAGCGCAAGCCGCGGAGGTCACGATTCCGGACGGCACCGAGTTCGAAGTTCTAACCGTCGATGAAATCTCCAGCAAGACTAACACCGAAGGTGATCCTCTGACCTTCAAAGTAGCGGAAGACGTCAAAATTGGCGGTCGGGTAGCGATCGCAAAAGACACGATCGTAAAAGGAACCGTTTCCAATGCGCAGAAGAGCGGACACATGGGTAAGAGTGGCAAACTCGGCGTCCGTGTCGAGTCAACGCTCGCTGTCGATGGTCAAAAGGTGCGATTGCGCGCCTCCAAGGGTAAGGAAGGCGACGACAAAACAGGATCTGTGATTGCGCTCACGATTCTTGTGAGTCCGCTGTTTCTTCTGAAGCATGGTAAGGATGCGAAAATCACACCCGGAACCAGGATTAAGGTTTACACAGACGAAGAAACGAAAGTCAAAATGAAAGTCTGACCTTTACTCCTTGCCTTAAGTCATAAAAAACCGGCGCGACTCTTTCGAGGCACGCCGGATCAGTTCAGCTAAGTTAGCTTACGATCTTATCGCTGTGGCACCGGAGGCGGAGCGCCTTCGGGGACAACCCACAACTCGAACAGCCAATCTTCGCGGGCCGGCGCCATCGTGATCACGACGCGGCTCTTATCCAGCCCACGGGTGTTAACCAAATAGTCGACAATTCGCTGCGCGCGAGCCTGGGCTTGCGCCGGACCAGCTTTGCGTGACGGATAAACGATCACGTAGCCCTGCGATCCTGGCTCTTGCTGCAACTGAATCGCATAGTTGTCGAGGCGCGCCTTCTCGTCGTTGCGCGCGATGTCGTAGTACTCGTCAAACTTATGCGGCTTATTCACGATTGGAATTATTACGGCGCAACTCGCCGGACATGGCATTCCAAAACCACCGATGTCCAAAGTGGCACGTAAAGTCTGGCCGGCCAATCCAGTCGTATCGACTGTGATGCTCGGCGTTCCCTGACCGCTCGTGATCCGTCCGGCAGTGATGGTCCAATTGTATGTCGGCGTGATGCCCCGTGTGCCGCCGTTTAGTTCCGCGGTGAAGGTAACGGGTGCGCCTTCCTTGCCGGCTTCGGGACATGAGACTGAAACGCTCGGGCAAACCGGCTGAGGCCGCTCAGGCGGACACTCGAGGACGATCACCGAAATGGATGAGAACGCGACGCAGTTTCCGTCGTGACCATCGTCAACTTCGACCACCGCCTGATATGCGCCGGGCGCTGCACCGCCAAGATCCCAAGTCGGATTTGGCCCATCACCTCTGAGCCGTCCACCGTTCACCGTCCATCGATAGCGCAGACGCGCGCCGTCGTTTGACTTCGCATTTGCGGTTAATTGCACGTGATTGTCATCGCACGCTTTGACCAGCGTTGGTTCAGCGACGAGTGATAACGTCGGCGGAGCTGAAATTTTTTCGTGTTTTTTCTTTTTGGGCTTTGCTTCAACCGAGAAGGTGAGCAGCGCGGCGATTGCGGCCGTCAACACGAGACCAAACCAGAGACTCTTTCGAGACATCGTTGTTTACCTTTCAAAAAATGGGACGCAGCCGGGCAACGGACTACGCCTCTTGAAGTTTTCGGGAAGTTTAGGCTTCCGGCACCCCGAAATCCAGAGATGACAAGCAAGTAAAAGGGCTAATGGCTTTCCGTTTCCAATGCGAAAGTTAAAACCGCCTACCCTAGCAGGCGGTTAATCTCTTTCATTAAAGGATTGTGGAGTGTCAGGATTAGCCCCGGCTACCGGAGGCGGCTTCGCCACTCAAACTGATTCTGCCTTCAGAACTTGACGCGCAGGACACTGCTCGCTGTAGAGTCTGAACGATGCAACGCGTGACTGTGTGCCTGCCGGCGCGATCGACTACTTACGAAATAGGAATTGCAGCCGGACTGTTATCGCAGCTCGGTGAAAATGTAAGAGGCTGTCTCGGCAGTCCCGCGCGGCGCGTAGTCATTATCTCTAACCCCAGAGTCTTTGATCTGTTTGGCACGAAGGCTGTCCGTAATCTGCGCGCCTCGGGTTTTGAAGTTAGCAAATGGCTGATGAAAGACGGCGAGCGATACAAGAATCTTCGTTCGCTCGAGCAGGCGCTGAACTTTTTCATCGAAGCAGGTTTGGAAAGAAACGATGCGGTCGTCGCACTGGGCGGCGGAGTCGTGGGTGATCTCGCCGGCTTTGCGGCAGCGACGTATTTGCGCGGGGTCGATTTCATTCAAATTCCGACAACGCTGCTGGCTCAGATCGATTCATCGGTTGGTGGCAAGACAGGAACGAACTTGTCTGGTGGAAAGAATCTGGTCGGCGCATTTCATCAGCCGCGTCTGGTGGTGATTGATACAGACACGCTGCGAACTTTGCCGCGACGTGAGTTGACCGCCGGTTGGTGCGAAGCCGTGAAGCAGGGCGCAGTCGGTGATCGGAAGTTGTTCGATCGAACCGTGCGACTCATCCGCAGCATTGATTCAAGTCTGGGGGGCGATCGGGCTCGAGGCGCGCGAAAAAAATTGGAGTTACAGACTGAAGTGTATGCGACTGAGCTCGCGGCCACGATTGCTGCGCATTGTCGCTTCAAAGCTTCCATCGTTGCCGGAGACGAACGCGAGGCAATCGATCGCGAAGATCGGCGCTCGCGGCGGATTCTTAACTTTGGCCACACGGCCGCGCACGCTTTGGAAGCTGTGACTCGATACCGGCGCTTTCGTCATGGCGAGGCAGTGGGCCACGGAATGCTGATGGCGGGCGCGCTGTCAAAAAATCTAGGCATGCTCGCTAGCGGCGAGTTAGAATTGTTACGTGAAGCGGTCGCGGCGTGCGGACCGCTCCCGCGCGCGAACGACATCGACGTCAGCGCGCTGATGCGAGCGATGAAAAGCGACAAGAAATCTGTCGGCGGGCGAATCAAATGGGTACTGTTGGAACGGATCGGCAGCGCGCGCATTGTTGACGGAAACGAAATCGATGCCCTCGCGTTGCGAGCAGCGCTTCGTGAAAGCTTGCGGGACACGAGTTAGAGCGGGGAATAGGCTAAGGTTTAGTAAAGGCTAATTCATTTTAAGAACATGTCAAGAAATAACGAACAAGGCAGCGCGCGCGTCAAGCTGATTGTCTTTCTGGTCATCTTTGCTTTGGTCAGTTACGTTGGTTACATGTACCTGCCGGTCGCGGTCGACTCGTACTACTATAAGGACTTTATGCAGAACAAGGTGGACCAGGCGGCCGCTCTGGGTTACGACAGCGGATGGCTTAAAGATCAGATGGTGAAGATCGGCCCCGAATATCATGTGCCTCCCGACGCCCTGATCACCGCGGGTCCTAACGATCAACGCGTGGAACTTCACGTCAAATTCACACGACCGATTTCATTCCCCGGCTATACCTACAACTACGAATTCGATCACACGGTCAAGAGTTCGACATTTCTAAGCAGCAAGTAGACTCTTCTAAGCCCATTCTTCGAACGCCAACAGCGCATCGCTACTTCCCACCGTATAAGCAATTTGTGCTGCGGTGCAGTAACGTAACTAATCGGGTTCATCGGGGCGTCGCCGAAGCCCAATCAATAAGAGGCCACTAGAGAGCTGACTCCAGGTGGTCTCTCTTGATGTTGTCTTCCGAGTATTCTGATCAAGCAACAGGCTGTGTGGCGAAGGCTGTTAATTGCACCAGCGACTGCGGAGCTTCGGCAAGCCATGTCGTGGGACAAACTCCACAACGAGTGCATTGATTGACGGAAGGGCAGGGAGCAGTCGAACGAGCTTCGTGCGCGCGTTCGTCTTCACGCTGCATGAATTCACGAGAGATGCCGGAATCCACAATGTCCCAGGGAAGAATTTCATCGTAAGCACGACGGCGACTGGTGTGAAAGTAGGGATCGATTTGAGTTTCGCGAATCGCGGCGTTCAAATCGCTATTCAACCGCGCGGTTGCTTCGATCGCACGAGCAATCCGTCGATCACCCGAAGAGAAGAGAGCCTGTTCATGAGCAATACGCGCCGACATCGCGCGCACTTCGACGTTGGGGATGCGCGCGAGCTTCTTGCTGACAAACTTCAAACGGCGCTTCAATTCTTTTTCTTCACAAATTGGTTCCCATTGAAACGGCGTGTTGGGTTTCGGCACAAACCCATTTAGTGAAGGAATGATCTTGCCGGCGCGACCGAAACGCTTGCCGGCTTCGAGCATGCGATCCTTGATGCGCTCGACTAAAACGATCATCTCTTCCAGATCTTCGTCGGTTTCCGTCGGCAAGCCCACCATCATATAGAGCTTGACGGTCAACATGCCGCGATCGAAAACCGCGCCGCAGATATCGACAATCTCGTCATTGGTCAGATTCTTATTGATGACGCGGCGCAGTCGATCCGATCCGGTTTCCGGCGCGACTGCGATCTGTTGATCGCGAGATTCAACCAGCGCGTCCAGCAGCTCGTCCGAAATTTGATCGAGACGAAGAGAAGAAACTGAAATCCGATAATCCATAGCGCGCAGGCCCTGGAGAATTTCGCTGATCTCCGGATGATCGCAGACAGCAGTCGAAACTAAACCAATCTTGTCGGTCTTTGAGCGCCACGCTCGCGCTTTTGCCAGAATGTCCCGCGCCGGCACGACGCGCGGCGGCCAATAGTTGTAGCCGGCCCAGCAGAAGCGGCAGCCCTGCGAGCATCCGCGCGAAATTTCAATCAGAAATCGATCGCCCATCTCGGCTTGCGGCGCGAAAATTGTCGTCGAGGGTGCGAAGATCTCATCACGTCTCAATTGATCGACGAGATCGGTTTGCCCGCGACGAATCGCGCGGCGGAGACTGCCTTCTTTCGGATTCTGGGCGGAGATCGCGCGGCCGACTCGAGTCGGAACGCCATCTTCGAGTGGTGTGTATGCGGCGACAGTTTGGTCTTGGTTGTGGCTGACGAAATAAAGCGAAGGCACGTAGAATCCGCGGCCTTGTCGCGCCAATGCTAAAAGCAGTTCGTCTTTGCTTTCATTTTCGAGAATCGCATCAACCAGCTTTGGCCCGAGGATTTCGCCTTCACCGACACCGATCACATCCGTGAATTCGGCAATAGGTTCCGGATTCAGGAACGACGATGCGCCGCCCATGACAATCAATGGATCATGTTTCGTGCGGTCTTTCGACCAAACCGGCACGCCGCTTAGCTGCAGCATGCGCGCCATGTTCACGTAATCAGTTTCGAAGGAAATCGAAAAGGCGATCACGTCGAATTCGCGGACGGGTGTTTGTGATTCGAGTGAAAGCAACGGCGTGCGAATGCGTTCGTACTCGGCGAGTTCGTTGATCGGGTCGGAACCCCGCCCATTCGGAACGGAGTGATCATAGCCAGACGTGTCAGAAGCCCGCGCGTGAGCCAGGGCTCGCTTGCGGGAGTTGCCCTCCCTAACGGTCGGCCTTCTGATACTTTCCGGCAGGAAAACTCGCTCGCATGAAACATCAGGAATGTTATTGAAGATTTCATACATCGCCTGAAAGCCAAGGTTCGCCATGCCGATTGAATACACGTTGGGATAGCAGAGCGCGATGCGCAATTGCGCGCCGCGCTTCAACACCCAGCCGTCTTCCGAGGCGAGTTTGCGTTTATAGCTTTCGACGATCTTGTTCATGAACCATTAGAGCCACAGATGCACAGATAAACACAGATCAGAAAATACTGTAATTAATCCGTGTAATCTGCGTTCATCTGTGGCTAATTTGCCCTTACCCGTGCTGAACCGTTTCCAAAAACGCTTTCAGTTTTCGTGAACGCGACGGATGGCGCAACTTTCGCAGCGCCTTGGCCTCGATTTGACGAATGCGTTCGCGAGTCACGGCAAAATGTTGACCGACTTCTTCGAGTGTGTGCTCTGATCCAGTCGTGCCCAAACCGAACCGCATCTTGATCACTTTCTCTTCGCGCGGCGTCAGCGTCGCCAGCACTTCGTCCGTGATCTCACGAAGGTTTGAAGCAACCACTTGATCCGAAGGATTCATGATCGATTTGTCTTCGATGAAGTCGCCCAGATGCGAATCCTCTTCTTCACCGATTGGCGTCTCGAGCGAAATCGGTTCCTGCGCTATCTTCAGGACCTTGCGCACTTTTGAAACCGGAATGTCCATTTTCTTGGCGATCTCTTCGCTCGTCGGTTCGCGTCCGAGTTCCTGCACCAGCGCGCGCGAAGTGCGAATCAGCTTATTGATCGTTTCGATCATGTGCACCGGAATACGAATCGTGCGCGCCTGATCGGCAATCGCGCGGGTGATGGCCTGACGAATCCACCACGTCGCGTAGGTTGAAAACTTATAGCCGCGGCGCCACTCGAATTTGTCAACCGCCTTCATCAAACCGATGTTGCCTTCCTGAATCAGATCAAGGAACTGCAAACCGCGGTTCGTATACTTCTTGGCAATGGATACGACCAGGCGCAGGTTCGCTTCGACCAGTTCGCGTTTCGCTTGGCCGGTATGATGCTCGCCGGTGACGATTGCTTGCAGGCAACGCTTAACTTCGACCGGCGAGATGTGGTGCTCTTCTTCAACCATCTGCAAACGCTTCTTCGCGGTCGAAACGTGCTTCTTATAGAGCTTGATGTCATCAGCCTTGAGCCGCTTCTTCGTTAGCCGATCGCTGTAGGTTGACAGCTCGCGTTCCGCCGATCGCACTTCCTTCTGCACGTTGCGAATAGCGTTGATCAGCCGCTGACGCGAACGTTCAGTCATGTTCAACCGGCCGATTTCATCGGCGATTTCAATGCGTAAGCGCCCAACTTTGCGTCGCAGTCGCGTCAGCTTCTTTGTCTTCTTACCGCGCGTGATCTTTGTTTCCGTGCGCAGCTTGGCCCATTCCTTCAAAGTATTCTTGAACAGTCTGTTGATACGCTCGATGCCTTCGATGGTCCATTCGCGATACTCTTCGGCCTTGTCTTCTTCACCGGCGAGTTCGGCCTGCTCAGAGAAGGTGACGACTTCGCGGATGTTCAGTTTAAGTGCGGCGAGTTCCTCGCCCATTTTGACTAGCTCGGCCACGGCAATCGGCGAGCGCGCGATTGCTTTCTGAGTCTTGATCTGGCCACGCTCGATGCGCTTGGCGATTGCCACTTCGCCTTCGCGCGTCAACAAAGGAACGACGCCCATCTCACGCAGATACAAGCGAACCGGATCGTTCGTTTTCTCCAGCGCGCCTGCGGACAGATCAAGCTCTAATTCCTCGTCGCCATCTTCATCGTCGGTCGCGATGGCCGCGGCCTGTTCAATCAAACGCTCGTCGGAATCCGCGACGTGAATGTTCGACGCGTCCAGTTTCTGGAGCACGTCTTCAATGTCGTCGGGGGAAACCACGTTCTCAGGCAACTCGCGATTGAGATCGTCGTAAGACAAAAACTTCTTGTCGCCGCCCAATTGGAGCAGCCGATCCATTACATCGTCTTTTTCTTCAATAGCCACTTTTGTTTTCCTATTAAGCTAATCAAGCTGCATGGCCGCGCGGCAGCAGAGCATCGAGCGCGTCTCGCTGCTTTGTCATCTCCAGATGCTGCCGTTGTAGATCAAGGATCTGATTCTCGTCACCCGAGCGAATAGCGTCCGCGATCTGCTGTGTTAGTTCGTCCACAAGCCGATTAAGGCGCGACAGCCGAAGTGAATTCAAACACCGCTCAGCATCAGCTAACGATTCGTCGAAAGACTCGGCGGGTTCGTTAATCAATATCCGCGGGAGAATCTCTGCCGCCGCTGGATTGTCCGCCGTAGCCTCGCTCAACGATTCGAAAGTGATTTCCTTGTCCTCTGTGCCCAGTTCTTTCAGCGCGCGAAAAATCGCGGCTGTTGCCAACCCTTCATAGTCGCTCGGCTCGAGTCGCGGCAGAATGATGTTTCGCAGCTCATCATTCGCCACCAAAAGCCCGAGCAGCTTTTCCTCTGCCACGGTCGGCTGAATGCTTTGCGCGAACACCTTCTGAACGGCTGCCGCGTCGGTGATTGAGCCGCGCACCTGTTGCCAAAGTTCGTGCCGCTGCTCACGCTGCAAGCGCAAACCGTCCATCGCGATGTCAAAATATTCGCGCTTCTGAATTCGATTCCGAACAGCGCGAACAAACGGAAGCGTCTCCTCTACTGCGGCGGCTTTATCGGCTGGGTTGTTGAGGTTACGATCCCGTACCGCTTGATCGATCACGAATTGTATATGGGGCTGTGCCTCTCCGCGGCGTCGGTTATATTCGGAAACGCCGTTTTTTCGGATGAAATCGTCAGGATCTGCGTTGTCCGGGAGGACCAGGACCTTGACTTCAATGTCTTCTGCCAGAATCGTTTCAATCGCCCGCTTTGCCGCCTGCACGCCCGCTCGATCACCATCATAGTTCACCAAAACTTTACGCGCAAACCGGCCAACCAGCTTCACTTGCTCAGGCGTGAGCGCGGTGCCCAAACTCGCGACCAAATTTCGCACGCCGAACTGATAAGGAATGATTAGATCGAGATAACCCTCGACGAGAATCGCAAAACCCTGTCGCCGAATTTCATCGCGAGTCAGATGCAGTCCATAAAGGTGACGGCCCTTTGTGTAGGCCGGAGTCTCAGGCGAGTTCAAGTATTTCGGGTCGCCCTCGGGATCGAGCGTTCGCCCACCGAACGCGATCGGTTTTCCTTGCGCATCGAGAACTGGAAAAATTAGTCGGCCGCGAAAACGATCGTACGATCCGCCGTCGTCTCTTTTGACCACCAGGCCGCTCTTTTCCAGTTGCTCCTGGGTCGCACCTTTTTGCAGCAGATGAGTCGAAAGCGCTTCCCAACTATCGGGCGCGAAACCGAGCTGAAAAGCCTCCGTGGTCTCTTCCGTCAGTCCGCGCTGCTTTAGATATTGGCGAACAGATGCAGCCGCCCTGCTTTGCAACTGATCCTTCCACCAGGCGAGCGCCCACTGGTTCAATTCGATCACTTGATCGCTGTCGCGCTGGCGCGACTCAAACCGTCCGTCGTCGATTAACTTCGGCATCGGCACACCGGATTTTTCGGCCACGATTTTGATCGCTTCGGGAAATGTGACGCGCTCCATCTCCATGATGAAGTTGAAAACGGTGCCGCCCTTGTGACAGCCAAAGCAGAAGAACATTTCCTTTGCCGGATTGACGTTGAATGAAGGCTTCGTCTCTTTGTGGAACGGGCAGGGCGCGCGCCAATTGGTGCCGGCTTTTTTCAACGAGACATAGTCCTGCACGATGCGAACGATGTCCGCTTGTCTTTTGAGATCTTCGATGAAGGTTTGCGGGAAACGCATTTAGGATTTTATTTCTACAATCGTCGCGCCACTGCCGCCCTGATCCTGTGGCGCTGCTGCGAATCGCGCGACGTGTGGATGATCCGAGAGCAATTCGGCAACGCTACGACGCAACGCGCCGGTGCCGTGGCCGTGGATTATGCGCACTTCGGTCTGACCGTTCAAGAAGGCTTCGTCGAGAAACTTATCAACCAGATCGGCGGCTTCGTCAGTTGTCTTACCGATCAGCTTCAGTTCGGCCATATTCGTGAACTTGGAACCTGATTCTCTTGAATGCAGATGAAGCTCAGTGGCCGTCGCTCGGCGACTCAGCTCTTCAAGTGAGCCCTCTCTGGCGGTCGGGCTACTGTCCCGGCCCATCGTTGTTCGATTGGTGGTTTCGTCAATCAATTCGAGATTCGAAATCTTTTCACGCAGGTGAAGCGAGCCTACTCGGACATTAGCTTGATCATCCTTGAGCTGGTCGATAGTGCCAATTGAACCGAACGAAAGAAGGCGCACCCGGTCGCCAACTTTGAAATCACGCGCCGGAGCGCGGGCAGCCTTGCCCTCAACGCGCGCGTCGATGCGTTCAACTTCAATCGAATCCGCAGCGGATTTCTCAAGCCGATCGTTAACTACTTTCCCGTCACGCAAAACTTTCACGCCGCGAAGCTGTGCAGGCAAATTCTGAGTTTCAGCTTTCGGTTGTTTCGCGGTCTGCAATCTAGCGGCTTGCGACATTGCTTCGGCTGCTTTTTGGGCTTCACGTTTCAGTTCAGACGCGCGTTTCTCTGCTTCGCGTTCAACCTTCACGCGCGCTGCTCGATCTTCGATCTTTGAGAGCAGATCGCGGCTGAACTTTTCGAAATCTGAAATTGATTGGGCGAGATCGGTTGTGAATTGCGATTGACGATCGGATTCACGTTTTTGAAACTCCCGATCGAGCGACGCAAATTTTTCGGCGACTGCCGCACGTTCTTCTTCCAGAGCTTTCCGCAGGCTGGCTGCCGCTTCGGCCTCACTCTTGATCCGGCGCAGATATTCGATCGCGTCCAGCGATGATTGTTTGAGGTTCGTAGCGGCGTTCTCGAGTAACTCGTCCGGGATGCCAAAGCGGCGCGCGATTTCCAAACCTGACGAAGATCCGGCGAGCCCGACCAGCAGACGATAGGTTGGCTGCAGCGTTTTCTCGTCGAATTCGACGCTGGCATTCAACACGCCCGGCTCGTTCGCCGCATACATCTTCAAACCAGAATAATGTGTCGTCGCAAGCACCTGCGCGCCGCGCTGTTTGAAGTGGTCGACGACCGCGACGCCCAACGCGGAGCCTTCTTCGGGATCGGTGCCGGTGCCGACTTCGTCGAGCATAACCAGTACGGGCGTCTCGCATGATTCGATCATCCCGGCAATGTTCGCGACATGCGAAGTGAATGTCGAAAGGTTAGCAGCGATAGATTGCTGATCGCCGATATCAGCCAGTATCGATCGGTAGAAGGGCACGTGTGCTTCTTTCGCCGGAACCGGCAAGCCCGACAAGGCCATCAACGACAGCAGCCCGGCAGTCTTCAAGACGATTGTCTTGCCTCCGGCATTCGCACCGGATATGACCATGACCGGATGATCCGAATCGAGTTTGAAGGACACCGGAACGACCTCGCCGCCCGATGCTCTAAGGTTCTGTTCCAGAAGAGGATGCCGGGCGCTGATAAATTTGAGAGTTGTGTCTATTTGGAGTGCGGTGGCAGAGCGAAGCGGCGACACCGCTTTGGATCCGTTTTCGATCTCTTGCGCGGGAGATTGATCCAAAGCGCCGTCGCCGCTTCGCTCTGCCGGCGCACTCCAAACTTCCGGCACCACACATTCAAATCTTTCGCCGAACGCAGCCTTAGCGTTGATGAAATCCAGCTCGGTGATGGCTTCGGCGGCGAGTTCAATCGAAGGTAGTTGATTTCTCAATTCTTCCGATAGAGCAAACAAGATTTCGGCGATCTCACGCTGTTCAGCTTCGCGCAGATTTTGAAGTTCGTTGTTCGCATCGATTGTTTCCAGCGGCTCGATGAATACAGTTGCGCCTGACGACGACGATCCGTGCGCCACGCCTTTGATTCGTGATTGATGGTCGGCGCGGACCGGAATGACAAACCGATCGTTACGCACAGTGACCAGTTCTTCCTGAACCGATTCGCTCGCGCGGCGCATCAGGCGTTCCAGCGAGCGCGTGATTCGCGAGCGCGCGTTGGCGAGGTCGCGACGAATCGATGCGAGTTGCGGACTCGCCCGATCGTCGAGTTCGCCGCTGGGCAGAATCTTTTTCTGCAACACCCCGGCCAGCTTTTTCAAATCGGTAGAAAGCTGCGCGACGATTTCAAAAAGCGTCGGAGACGTTTCACGCTCAGCAACGATCGCGGCGCGCGCATCGACTGCACGTTCACACAGTCGCGCGAGATCAAGCATCGCCAGCGGCTCGAGTGCTGTTCCCGCAATCTTCAAGCGCGCGATCGATTCCATTAGATCGGTGATTCCCTCGAACGACAGACGCGCGCCGCGGGCACGCAGTTCGACCATCTCGCCGGCGGCACGCAGCTCACGACTCAACTGCTCATAATCATCGATAGGCGCGAGCGCATCGATCCGCGCCCGGCCTGTGTCGGTCTGCGCATAACGACGCACGAGCGCGCGCAGCGGATCGAATTCCAAAGTCTTGAAAGCTTGATCGTTCATCTGTGTGACTTCAATCTTATCACTTGAGGTTCGTACCGCGTTGGCGGTAGAGGTCAGTACCACCTGCGTCAGCAGGTGGGATAAATTGGCGCCTGATTCCATCCGCTCACGCGGATGGTACTGACTTCACAGCTCAGTTCACGTCAAGGCTCACGCCAACTGTAACAAATTGTGATTGGAGTCACTGCTGCTCTCTTTGATCGCTTCTATCTTTTGACTTATATTCGTGAACTTCTCAAACCAAAAGAAAGGCAATAATCACATGCCAACTATTCCTATCACCGTCGCATACGGCGACGGCATCGGCCCTGAAATTATGGAAGCAACGCTTCACATTTTGAAGGAAGCGGGCGCGAAACTGGCCATCGAAAAAATCGATATCGGCGAAAAGGTCTATCTATCCGGCAATACTTCGGGAATTGATCCCAGCGCGTGGGACTCGCTGCGCAGCACGAAAGTTTTTCTCAAAGCTCCGATCACGACGCCGCAAGGCGGAGGCTACAAGAGTCTGAACGTGACCGTCCGCAAGACGCTAGGTCTGTACGCGAACGTGCGGCCGTGCGTTTCCTATCATCCATTTATCGAGACGAAGCATCCGGGCATGGATCTCGTGATCGTGCGCGAGAACGAAGAGGATCTTTACGCGGGTATCGAGTATCGCCAAAGCGATCAGGTGATGGCTTGTCTGAAGCTGATCTCGCGTCCGGGTTCAGAGAAGATTGTGCGCTACGCGTTTGAATATGCGCGCACTCATGATCGCAAAAAAGTTACCTGCTTCACTAAAGACAACATCATGAAACTGACCGACGGTCTGTTTCACAAAGTCTTCAACGAGATCGCCGCCGAATATCCCGGTATCGAAAACGAACATTGGATCGTGGACATCGGCGCAGCGAAGATGGCCGACACGCCGAATGCCTTCGACGTGATCGTAATGCCGAATCTTTATGGCGACATCTTGTCGGACGTCGCGGCGCAAATTGCCGGCTCGGTCGGTCTCGCCGGTTCCGCGAACATCGGCGAGAACATCTCGATGTTCGAAGCGATTCACGGATCGGCGCCTCGTCGCGCGGGCCAAAACCTGGCGAATCCGTCGGGCTTGTTGCTCGGCGCGATTTTGATGCTGGTCCATATCGGTCAGACCGCGAGTGCCGAGCGAGTTCACAATGCATGGCTGCGGACGATTGAAGACGGCGTGCACACCTACGATATCTTCAAAGAGAGCATCAGCAAGCAGAAAGTTGGGACGAAAGAATTCGCGCAAGCCGTGGTTGAACGACTTGGCAAACGACCGAACACTTTGAAGGCCGTTGCCTACAAACAGGAAGATGTCGAAGAGGTTTGCAGCGAAACGATCGTCAAAGAACGTTCAGACACCAAGAAGGAACTGGTCGGCGTCGATGTGTTTCTGGATTGGCTAAAGGGCTCGCCGGACAACTTGGGTGACGCGCTCTCAAAACTCGTCCCGGACGGTTTGCAACTCGCGATGATCAGTAACCGCGGCGTTAAGGTCTGGCCGGGCGGCGCGGCCGAAACGTTCTGTTCCGATCAGTGGCGCTGCCGGTTCATGTCGAAAAACAAAGGCGCTCCGATTTCGCATAAAGACATCATCGACGTCCTGGGCAGGGTTGAAGGCGCCGGCTTTGATTTCATCAAGACAGAAAACCTGTGCAACTTTGATGGCGAGCGTGGTTACTCATTAGATCAAGGAGAATAAGAATCAACGATGAACGCTGAATGATGAATGATGAAGTGAGACAAACGATGGCGAAGAAAAAGTCACCACCAAAAAATGAGAAATCGCTCAGCCTTCCGCGTTCATCCTTCCTCGTTGCCGTAGTGATGGGCAGCAAGTCCGACTGGGACACGATGCGCACGGCGTCCGAGACGCTTGAGAAGTTCGGTGTGCCGCACGAGTCACATGTGATGTCTGCGCATCGCACGCCGGCGCTCGCTTCGGAATTTGCGAGCACTGCGGATTCGCGCGGCATCGAAGTGATCATCGCGGCGGCTGGCGGCGCGGCGCATCTCGCCGGTGTAATGGCGGCGCACACGACTTTGCCGGTGCTCGGTGTGCCGATGACGAGCGTGTTGAACGGACTTGATTCATTGCTCTCGACGGTGCAGATGCCGGGTGGAATTCCCGTCGGAACATTTGCGATTGGAAAAGCCGGAGCAATGAACGCGGCATTATTCGCGATAGCGGTCCTCGCGAACAGTCGTCCTGAATTGAAAGAGAAGTTGCGCGCGTTTCGTGAGGAACAGGAAAAAAAGATTAGAGGGACGAGGTTGGATTAGTTCACCGGTAACGTGAGTCCTCCCCTTACGGTCGGGCTTCTGATCCGTCAGCATCTCTCGCCAGCAACGCCGCGCCGATAGCGACGCCATTCGTTCCCAGTTCGGCGGCGACAATCCGCGTCGCTTCGAAGCACGGTTGAAACGAACGCTTGCCGGCTTCCTCGATAATTGGCTTAAGGATCAAGTCTCCCGCTCCCATGATCGCTCCGCCGAGAATCACCTTTTCAATACTCAGCAGATTGATGATGCTGGCGACCGCGATGCCAATCGATCGGCCGGTGCGCTCGAGCATCATGATGGAAAAGTCGTCACCGTTTGTCGCCGCCAACGCAAGATCCGAGGCGGTGAAGTCTTCCTGCATCGCCAGACTTGAAAGCGACGAAGTCGAATCGCGATTCAAACGTTCGCGCGCGCGCCGCACGATGTTTGGTCCGGACGCGGTCGTTTCCAAACATCCGTTGTTGCCGCACACGCATTCGGCGCCTTCAGTGTCGATCGTGATGTGTCCAATTTCACCAGCGCATCCCGACGCGCCAGTCCATAGTTTTCCGTCGAGGATGATCGCGCCGCCAATCGCTTCGCCGATTCCGATGTAGAAAATATCTCGCGCGTCGCGTCCAGCGCCGGCTTTGTATTCGCCGTAGGCGGCAGAGTTCGCATCGTTCTCCAATTCGAAGCGCAGACCGGTGGCCTGCATCAGCTCGGCATGAATATGTTCCTGCGCGGTGAAGGGAAGTCCGGTCGAGATCAGCACCCGATCCGTTTCGCGATTCACAAGTCCGGGGATGGCAACTCCGACGGACCTAATCTCGCCGGACTCGCGCAAGGCTTTAGTCAAATCGGCGATGGCGCTAATCAAATTTTCCGGCTCGTAAGTTGATTCGCGACGGCCGATCACCTCGCCGGCTTCAGAGATCAAAACGCCCCGCATCGTCGCCAGGGCGACTTCAATTCCAGCAAAATTGTTTGGAGACTGTTCCGGCATGCGCGAGCCTTTCGCACAAGTTCTTATTTGGGCAGGAATTTCCCGGTCATCTTATGCAAGCAGAGAAGGACTGTCAAACTTCGCCTTCTGCGTGTAGAATGCGGTCAAATTTCGCATGGCAATCACGATGGACGAAAGCGGAAGACCAGCTTTGCAGCTTCGCAAGATCCTG
This sequence comes from Acidobacteriota bacterium, assembly GCA_003222895.1. Lineage (GTDB taxonomy): Bacteria > Acidobacteriota > Blastocatellia > Pyrinomonadales > Pyrinomonadaceae > UBA11740. Next base: position 80,876 of record QHXI01000078.1, read on the forward strand.
CTGCCGACGGATTTCAGCGGATGTGCGAATTTCGCGTTGCCATATGCCGCGGCGATCGCGCGCGCTGCAAAAGCCACCATCGTCTGCCTTAACGTGGTCGAGCCCATCGTTCCTGCGGCCGGTTATACGGGCCTGGCCGAACCTATGCCAATTGCCGACATGAGCGAGCAATTGGAAGATTCCGCCGAGCGCGAATTGCCGCAGTTGGTAGACTGCGAAGATCTTCGCGGCCTCGACATCGAAGAAGAAATTGTGCACGGCGATGCGGCGGCCGAGATTGTTCGCGTGGCCGAAGAACGCGAAGTCGATCTGATCGTTATCTCTTCACACGGACGCACCGGACTGGGCCGCATCATTTTTGGTTCGACCGCCGAAGCCGTCGTGCGTCACGCCAAGTGTCCCGTCCTGGTCGTCAAACCCCCACCAGAAAAGGAGGAAGTGAGCAGTGAGAGGTAAGCAGGACAACGCCTGCTTTGTCAGACTGCCCTTCGACCGCGGATCCGATGCCATTGGCTCAGCAATGACTGCTCACTGCCGACTGCTCACCGCTCACTGACATGACCAGCCTCCATTTTCTGTCTCACCTGATCGAATTGTATGGGTTGTATGGCGTCTTTGTTTTAGTCATGATCGAAGGCGACCTCACGTTACTGTTGGCCGGCGTGTTGGCCCACACAGGATTCTTTGACGATGGACTGTTGCAAGGGTATGGATTCGCGAAGGTACTTTTCTGGGGGACGCTGGGCGGATTTGCGAGCGATAACCTTGCGTATGGCGCCGGGCGCGCGTTCAGCGGGACGATTCGAAATTTTCGCTTCTATCGCAGCGCGAGTCCGCGCATCGAAAGGCTGAGCAATCGCTTCGGCACGCTCTCGATTTTTATCTCGAAGTACGTTTACGGATTGCGTTGGGCGTCCTGTACTTTTTACGGCGTGGCGCGCATGCCCTACGTGCGATTCGTGCCGTTGTCGCTGGGCAGTTGCTTTCTCTGGGTTTTCATTCTCAGCGGCGTGGGATATTTTTTCTCGAGCGCCGTCATGGGTTTGATCGGCGACTTTCGTCACGTGGGAAAGATTCTGCTCGGAATCCTGGTTGGCGGCGTCGTGGTCTTTTATTTAATCAAACGTCGGTGGCTTTCAAAGAAAGTTGAAGCGGCAAAGCCGGAACGACTTCATGAAATCGAGCACGCGGCAATCGAAGGCTTAAGAGAAATCAAAGAAGAGATTCGCGAAAAAATTCATTTGAAAAGGGAGTAGAGACTAGAGGCTAGAGGTAAGAGATTAGTGAAGCTCTGAGAATTACCGCTGCGAGCGGCAACTGAATGGTGACGATGATCTTTTCTACATAACAAGCCGAGCTCACGCTTTCATGAGGCGTCAGCTTCTAGTCTCTAGTCTCTAGTCTCTAGTCTCTAGTCTCTAACCTCTAACCATGATTATTGAATCTTCCGCCCCAACCCGCGTGGATCTCGCGGGAGGCACCATCGACATCTGGCCGATTTATCTGTTTCACCCCGGCGCTTCAACGGTGAACTTTGCGCTTTCGTTGCGCGCGAGTGTGCGCATCGAAACGCGCGATGACGATCGAATTATTTTAGAGTCGCGCGATCGCGGGATTCGTCTCGAGAGCGCGCTTGATTGCATTGGAGATCTTGCGCGCGACGAAGAGCTCGCGCTGGTTTCCAAGATGGTCCACTTCTTTCGGCCCGAGACCGGCTTTCATCTGACCACGCACAGCGAAGCACCGGCTGGCGCCGGCATCTCTGGATCATCGGCGCTGGCGATCGCTCTGATTGGCGCACTGAATCGATTGGTCGGCGATCCCTTTGATGAAGGCAGTTTCATCGGAATCGCCGCCAATCTCGAAACCATCGTTATCAAGGTTCCTGCCGGAATTCAGGATTACTATCCCGCGTTCTACGGTTCAGTTTCAGCAATTCACTTGCGTCCCGATGGGGTCGAGCGCGAGCATCTCGCGGTGGACGAAGACGAGATCGAGCGGCGCTTTGTGATTTGCTACACGGGCGAGCCGCGCCTTTCCGGAATTAACAATTGGGAAGTCTTCAAACGGCACATCGACGGCGACCGATCGCTGTTTCAGATCTTCGAAGTGATTCGCGACGCGGCTGAGCAGATGCGCGAAGCCCTGCTCGGTGGTGATTGGAAAGCAGTCGGCGAGATCATGCGCGTCGCTTATCCAAATCGAAAACGGCTCGCGCCAAACATCACCACCCCGCACATGAACGCGTTGGTCGGAAAGGCTCTGGCGAACGGAGCGGAAGCCGCGAAAGTTTGCGGTGCGGGCGGCGGCGGTTGCATTGCGTTTCTCTGCGCTGAAGGAAGCAAGGCAAACGTAGAACGGGCGCTGTCAGAACAAGAAGGCGCCGAAGTTTTGAATTGGAAAGTCGCGCGCGAAGGATTGGTGGTGAGCGAAGTATAGTGTTAGTGCATAAGGGATCGATCGATTATGTGAGCAATGCGGCGTTAACGAGAAATTTTGAACCGCGAAGCTGTTCATGGAAGGTTTCGACTGCTTTGCGGTTGGATTCAATCAGCCCGGGACAAGTTATGCTATTCGTAAATGCATTCCAATAAATCAAACGCCCTCTTCCGCTCTCTGCTTTGCTGCCGCAACCACTTTCGTCAGTCTCTCAATTTTTTGTTCGTGGGTCTCGCCTGCGACGGGCCCAGTATCTTGCACACCACCATAAGTTGATCGCTTCATCAAAGTTCGATCAGGCTCGCCACTGGTTGAATGCGAAGTCGTCGGCGTCGGTGTCGTAGCTGGTGCAACGGCATCAGGAGCAAGTTCGGCGGGCGTTTCTGCGCCGGCAACAGGAGAAGCCGTGGCCGCGGGCGCGCTCAATGGTGCAGCAGAAGCGGCGCCGGTCTCAGCTTGAGCTTCGGCGGCAGGTCGATGCGCATCCGCACTTGGCGATGAATCCACGACAGTGACGGCGGCGTGTTGCCCTCCGCCTTCTTCGGCGTGTTGCTTTGCTCCCGCAACTACTCTTTGCAGTCGCGCAATCTTCTCGTCCTTTGTTTCACCGGGAACTGGTCCAGTATCGACGACTCCCGCATATGTCGATCGTTTATTCAATGACCGATTCGGTTCGGCGGCGGCCTTCGGAGCCGGGGGCGTCATGGCTTTCTCGGCGACTGTCGTTGCTTGTGCGGCGGGTGCAGATGGCGTGGCCGCGACGACGGGCGGCGTTGCCGGTTTTGCAGCGGCTGCGGGTTTTGCAGAAAGAGCAGGCGCGGCATGTCCGTGCGCTGCAGCTTCGGCTTCGACGATCACATAAACGCCTTTTTCATTCTTCTGGATCACCGGCAGCGTGCCACCGGCGGCTTGCAGCAGCGCCGATAACTCGGCTTCGACGAATCGTTTTTGCTTCTCAGGATCGCGCACATGGCCCAGCGGCGGGCCCATGTAGAGCGTCCCGCAGATCTGACATTTGAACAGCACATCGTCACCGCGCAGATGGACCTCGGAAGCTTCGCCAGCCGTCTTCAGTTGCTTCAAATGACCGTTGCACAGTTTGTTCTTCTCGTTGCGTTCGTTACAGACGGTCTGCGCGTTCGTAATCCGTTTGGGAACGGCCGGCGTAACGGCGGTGACTGATTGCGGTGTCGTGTTTAGATCTGAAGTATTGGCGGACATGATTGGCTGCGGCGAAACAATCCGATTGACGAGCGCATATTAACGACGAACTGTGAAGAGTTCAACCTTTAGGTTCGTGAACCCGTGTCTGGATGTCTGGGTCTTAGCGATGCGTGCCGTGATATTCTCTGACGCGAATGTTCACAAACATTCTTGGCGCGATCTGGAAATACATGCCCGGCATAATTCGCAGACGAATGGTGCGCATGGGCCAGAGCCGTTTCACTGTGACGACCGGCGGGATGTTGTTTGACGAAGCAGGCCGGATTCTTTTGCTCGAGCACGTCTTTCGGCCGGACAGCGGTTGGGGAATCCCCGGCGGATTTCTTTCCAGATCAGAACAACCGCAGGATGGTCTGCGGCGCGAACTCCGCGAAGAAATCAGCATCGAAATCGATGAAGTTGAGTTTTTGTTCGCGCGCACGCTGCCACGTCTTCGACAAGTTGAAATTTACTTTCGCGCGCGCGTAATCGGCGATCCAAAGCCGTCGAGTTTTGAGATCAAGAAGGCCCAATGGTTCACGCTTAACGAGCTGCCGGAAGAGCTTTCAAACGATCAGCGAAGACTAATTCAGCGGGCAGTACCGATGAGTGAAAAGTCGACGCAATGATGCTATGCTACGCGCCGCCGCAGGTGATGAGTTATGCGTAATGAGTGATGAGTGAAGGCTGACTAACAGCAATTACTCATCACCCATGACTCATTACTCATCACTTTAGTGAAGGAGATTCTATGGCAGCACAAGGCGTGCAACTGATTCCCCCACCAGATCAAATTATGCAAATCCTTCGGCGCACCGGCGCGTTTCGCGAAGGTCACTTCATCTATCCAAACGGCAAACACACGGCGCACTATTTTCAGATGCCGCTCGCCTTTCGCTATTACGACACCGCGCGAGTTTTGGCCGTGGCGCTCAGCCGCAAATTTCGTGTTGAGCGCGACATCGCCAGTCAATTGCCAAAGGTCTCGATCATCAGTCCAAGTTCCGGCGGTATCCCGGTCGCCTTCGGCGTGCGCGACGCGCTGAATGCAGAACAGATTTACTGGGCCGAACAGGAGAACGGCCAGCGCATGTTCCGCCAGTACGTGAATCAGGGCGAGATTAATCCTTGCATCATCGTCGATGACATTATCCGCAGCGGTCATGCAATCGAAGAGACCGTGAAGTTAGTGCGCGAGCTTGGCGCACCCATCATCGGTTGCGGCGCGATTGTGCGTTTCACTACCGCCCCGAACCAGTTGGATGGCGTGACGATTAAGTCGCTGGTTGATTTCGACGAGAAGTTCTACGGCTCAGCCGACGAGTGCGAAGATTGCAAGAAAGGCGCACCGGAAGAGCACGTGAGATTCTAGAAAGCAGGAAGCTGGAGGCAGCAGGCGGCAGGCGGCAGGAGAAAAACATTCAATGGAGGAATTAGAATGCCAACCTCACTTGGTTTTCGAGATCTCAAGGTCTATCAGTTGGCTTACCAACTTGCTTGGTGGAATGATTCTCAAGCCAGAACGATTCTCGGT
>QHXI01000079.1 GCA_003222895.1 Acidobacteriota bacterium
TGTATGACAACACGATTGGCGATGGCCCATACAACGCCTGGGTCGATCCAATTCTTACCGACGAGTGGCAGTTGATCGGTTGGAAGAACGTTTCTGAAATGACGAAGTTCGGCATGCCTGGCGTCTTCGCGCACGGAACATTCGACACGTGGTCGCCGGGATATTTGATGTTCATCGCCGCCACACACAACGGCATCAGCCGCCTCTACGAAACGTTCGGAAACGGCGGCGCGGACACGCTCGTGCGCACGTTGTCACCGGCCGAGTATGAACGCACCTGGTACAAACAGAATCCGCCGCTGCCGCGCGCCAAATGGTCGCAGCGCAACAACAATAATTACGAGCAGACGGCGCTGCTGATCTCGCTCGACTATTTCAACAAGAACAGCAAGCTCTTTCTTAAGAACTTCTATCTGAAATCAAAACGCTCGATCGAAAAGCCGAAGAACGAAGGCCCGGCAGCTTATGTATTTCCCGGCGACGATCCGCGGACGGGCAATCAAGCTGCGCTTTTGCGTGTCTTGCAAGCGCAAGGCTGTGAGATTCATCGCGCGACGGCGCCGTTCACCGTCACCGTGAAACGGAAATCAACGAGTCGTGGCTCTGGATCGCGAGGTCCAGAACCGAGAGAGATGGTGACCTCAACACCGAATCCAGCAGCGACACCCTCTGACGCCGTGCCGCGCGCCAGAACGATTCCTTCGCCTGAGTCGTCACCGGCAGTACCTATAAGACCGACCGATACCGAAGCGCGCACTTTCCCTGCGGGCAGCTATGTCCTCCGCATGGATCAGCCGTACAGCCGCATCGCCGACGCTCTGCTCGACTATCAGTACTGGAGCCCGCGCGATCCGCAGCAGAGTGTTTACGACGACACCGGTTGGACGTTCGGGGAAGCGGCCAATGTCCAGGTCTTTCGCGTGACGGACACGAAGGTTCTAGAGGCGGCCATGAAACCCTTGAGCGGTGAAGTTCGTTCGCCGGGTGGCGTCAACGGAACCGGATCGATTTACCTGGTGAACGCGAACGCCGACAACAACCTGATCACTTTGCGTTACCGATTGCGCAAAGCTTCGTTCGAGGCTGCTGAGGAACCGTTCGAAGCCGCCGGGAAGAAATTCAATCGCGGTTCTTTCATCATTCGCAATGCATCGACTGATGAAGTCAACAAAGCGTCATTGGATCTCGGCGCGCAGGCGTTCGCCGTCGCGACTGCGCCGACGGTAAAGAGACATTCAGTCAAAGCCGCACGCGTTGCGATCATGCATACCTGGCTAAACACGCAGGACGAAGGTTGGTGGCGGCTGGCGTTCGATCAGATGGGCGTGCCGTACGATTACATCAGCACGCAAGATGTCGCGAGGGAATCGGATCTGAATAAGAAATACGACGTGATCGTGTTCGGTCCGGGTGGCGGCAACGCCAACGCGGTGATTCAAGGACGCTCGATGTACGGCAACGCGATCCCCTGGAAGAAGACAGAGCTGACGCCGAACCTCGGTGGTTTTGCTTCGACCGATGATATGCGCCCAGGGCTTGGCTGGAGCGGACTGATGAACCTGCAAAACTTTGTGAAGAACGGCGGAGTCTTCATCGGTTCGGATGACTCAGCCGACTTTGCCGTCTCGACCGGATTCACGCCCGGCGTCTCTATTCAGCGGGCAACGCACCTGCGTGCGATCGGCGATCTGCTGAAAACTCGAATGATCGATGCAACTAGTCCGATCGCCTACGGATATGGCGAAACGCTTTCGGTTTACTGCTTCAATGGACCAATCTTCAACGTCAGTAACATCGCCGGCGGTGGCGGCGGAGGTCGCAGGGGCGGAGGCGTTGGAGGTCAGCGCGCAACCGGGCGCGGCACGGTCGACGACCCAGATGTCGTCCAAGGCCGGCCACCCGCGGAACTTCCCGAACCTCCACCGAACACGGAAGTTTGGGAAGCCGCGCCAATTAACGAAGAGCAGCGACGCAATCTTGTGGGTCTGATTCCGCCGGCGCAACGCCCGCGGGTGATTCTGCGTTGGGGCAATGCGGGAGAGCTTTTGGTTTCAGGTTTGCTCGATGGGGGAGACGAAATTGCGCAACACGCGGCGGTGATCGATTCGCCGCTCGATCGCGGTCACGTGATTCTCTTCTCGATGAATCCATTTTGGCGCGGGCAGACTTCGGGAAGCTACTCGCTGGTTTTTAATACGATTCTGAATTTCGATAATTTGAATGCGGGAAGAAAACTGGACGAGAAGTAACCGGTGACATAGAAGAAGCAAGTCCAGCAAACAAAGCGCGTCACTCTTGTTATTCCCTGCGGAGTGCTCAGGGCCGGCGTCGCTTGTGGTTAGGTTATCGCTTGCAAATCTCAATCAGTTTTCTACTGATTGTTATCAGGTCGCCTTGATATTGTCTTCCTTGTTGAAGGGCAAGCTTGAGCTGGTCGTTTACTTCCGAAACTGATTTTTGATTTCGCTGTAGCTCATGAGCCTTATCTAATACTCCCTGACGGTCACCATCGATATTGAGGGCGAGTTCTTCCATCGCTCTCTTAGACAGAGCCGCTGGTGGATTGGTCTTCCGCTTGACGACAAACTCGTAAAAATCGTCAATTGCCTTGACATCCTCAGGCGACAAACTCTCTTCAATATAAGCGTGGCTAAAGCCGACGTGTGACATTTCCAAACTCTTCAATTGCGGAGCGAGACTTTGGATACTTTGGTTAAGCCGGGTCTGGAGGTCCGCAGCTTGTTGGGATGTTCGTTCCAGGTTCTCAGAATTCTGGGTTAGCTCCCGGTAGTATTGATCCAACGGGGCGCCTGATGGAGCGACGGGGTTATCTGCGTTCGATGCTGTCTTCCCCTGGCGTGACTCTTGTCGTACGTTATTCAACTGCCTCTCGAGCGCCTGCGCTTTTTGCTGATACTGAGCAGCCGCGTGAGCAATATAAAAAAAGAGTCCCAAAGCAAGAACAATTGGCATCGAGACAGCGAATCTTGCCGTACGACGGGCAACTTCCTGCTTTTCCTTGACTTCGCAAAAAAGAGAACTCAATTCGCTTTCCAGACTGTCCTTAATTTCTGACATTTTACTCAGCACTCCTTATGCATTTCGGCGATTATGTTCTGTATTTGTTCGCGGATGCCTTTTATGCGTGACCGGTTTTTTTGCTCGTTCTTTGCCCGCTGTATGATGCCGAGCAGTTTTTCATATGTAATGATCTTTCCTTCTCGCCTGGTGATTTCCTTTGCGGGGTACGCCATTGCGGTTGTCGTCACGAGTCCAACACCGATAGGTGCGTACACTTGAATCAAGGTAATCCCGGACGTTTCTCCGTACAGCTTCTTGAAGATTAGCCACCAAATCGGCGACACGAGAATGAGAACTAACCCGATCACCAGAAGCAGTAGTCGTTGCTGTCGATACTTTCGCAAGCCACTCCTCTGCACGGTCAAGAGCGCCTCGATATAGACCCTCGAATCCTCAAGGACGTTTTCATTCTCTGAAGACATGGTTAGCGGAAGGTTAGTGCAACCATCGTCGCAGGCTCTAAGATTTTGCCCATTAGATTTTCCCTTTGACTTGCGAGGTGCGCGAATGATAGTAGAACCTTACATCGCGGTCAACGAAATTTTGTCAACCAAGAAGATTCTTCGGAGGAAACTAGGCATGAAACGTGCTGTTTGTCTGGTCGCAGGTCTTTTTCTGTTTTGCGCGATCGCGGTCGCTCAACCACGCTCGGCATCAGAAACGAAAACGCCCACCATCAACGAAAAAATCTCCGGCATGCAGAAGTTCCCCGGCTACTTCCCTTTCTATTGGGATGCAAAGGCGGGAAAGATTTGGTTGGAGATCGACAAGTGGAATTCTGAGTTTCTGTACGTCGAATCTTTGCCCGCCGGCATTGGATCGAACGACATTGGATTGGATCGTGGACAGCTCGGCCAAAGCTACATCGTGCGTTTCGAACGCATCGGTCCAAAGATTCTGCTGATCGCTTCGAACCAGGCCTATCGCGCGAACAGCGACAATGCCGACGAACGGCGCGCGGTAAAAGATGCGTTCGCCGAATCAACGCTGTGGGGATTTGAAGTTGGCGCCGAAGATGGCAATCGCGCCCTGGTCGATGCGACCAATTTTTATCTGCGCGACGTGCACGGAGTCCCCGGCACGCTGCAACGAAATCAACAGGGACAGTTCCGAATCGACGGATCGCGCTGTGCTTTCCATCTCGCCAACACGAAAAATTTTCCGAAGAACACGGAAGTCGAAACGACTTTGACGTTCACAACCGAAGGTGAAGCCGGGCCGCTGGTGCGATCGGTAACGCCTAACGCTCAGGCCGTCACAGTCCGCGAGCACATTTCGTTTGTCGAATTGCCTCCCCCGGGATTCAAGCCGCGCGAAAACGATCCACGCGCCGGTTACTCTGGAATTCAGTACATGGATTTCGCTATGCCCATAAGCGATCCGATCGTCAAGCGCTACATCAGCCATCATCGCTTGCAGAAGAAAGATCCATCCGCGGCGATGAGCGACCCGGTTGAGCCGATCGTCTACTACGTCGATCGGGGCGCACCTGAGCCGGTGCGTTCAGCCTTGATCGAAGGCGCGAGCTGGTGGAACCAGGCGTTCGAAGCCGCCGGTTACCGAAATGCGTTTCGGGTTGAAGTCATGCCGCCCGATGCCGATCCGATGGACGTTCGCTACAACGTGATTCAATGGGTGCATCGCTCGACGCGCGGCTGGTCGTATGGTTCATCGCTCGACGATCCCCGCACCGGAGAAATCATTCAAGGTCGGGTATCGCTCGGCTCTCTTCGTGACCGTCAGGATTTTTTGATCGCGCAAGGTTTGCTCGCGCCGTACGGCAAAGACCGTGGCGTAGTCGAAAAGATCATGCAGCAGGTTGTGCTCGCTCGTTTGCGCCAACTCGCCGCGCATGAAGTCGGCCACACGCTCGGATTGCAACACAACTTCGCCGCCAGCACGACGAATCGCGCATCGGTCATGGATTATCCGGCGCCGTTAGTGAAACTCGGCGCGGATGGCTTGCCCGATCTCTCGGACGCTTACGCAAAAGGCATCGGCGAATGGGACAAGGTTGTGATCGCTTACGGCTATCAGGATTTTCCCGCCGGTACGAACGAGCAAGCCGCGCTCGACAAAATTCTCAGCGATGCGTTCGCGCGCGGGTTGCGTTACCTCACGGATCAGGATGCGCGGCCCGCGAGCGCCTCGAGTTCGTACACGCATCTTTGGGACAACGGCGCGAGCGTGATAGACGGTCTCGCTAATGTAATGAAAGTTCGCGCGGCGGCCCTCCAACGCTTTGGCGAGAACAATATTCGCGAAGGCGCGCCCATGGCCACGCTCGAAGATGTGCTGGTGCCGCTTTATATGTATCACCGCTATCAGGTCGAAGCTGTCGCCAAACTGGTTGGTGGCGAGGACTACACCTTCAGCTTGCGCGGCAAGGGCGACAAGAATCCGCAGATCATTGCGCCTGAGGAACAAAGGCGCGCACTCGCGACCGTGCTCGACACTTTGAAGCCTGAGAATCTGGCGCTGCCCGAATCGCTTCTGCGTTTGATCCCGCCGCGGCCGCCAGGCTATTCACGCACGCGCGAAGACTTTCGCATCCGCACCTTTCCGACGTTCGACGGCTTAGCGCCGGCCGAAGCTTTCGCCAATCACGTTTCAGATTTTCTTTTGAATCAGGAACGCGCCGCGCGCCTCGTCGAATTTCACGCGCGCGATCCGCGGAATCCGAGTCTCGAGGAGGTCCTGGACAAGATCATCGATTCAACTTTGAAAGCGCGAGTCGGTACAGGCTACAACGCCGAGATTCAGCGCGTAGTAGGTATGGTTGTGCTCAACGATCTGATGGCGTTGGCTTCGGGCGAACGCGCCTCGAATCAGGTGCGTGCCCTTGCGGAGTACAGACTGAATAATCTGATGACCTGGTTGGCGAGCCGGATGGACCTGGCGCGCGATGAAGACCAGGTTGCGTTTATGATTTACGCGGCCAATCAAATCAAACGCTTCGAGGACGATCCGAAGAAGATGAACCTCACCAAACCAAACGATCCGCCCGACGGCCAACCGATTGGCACGGATTGGTGGACGCTTGCGGACCGCGATTGGTGCGATTGGCGGTAAGTCTGCTCTGTGTTCGAATTACAGGTTGTATGAATTAATGGCTGCATGCTAGCATCACGTTGGAGGAAGGCTATGAAGGGTAAAATCTCAGAGAATCTTGAAAACATCCTAAGGGATGAACAAGGCAGAAGATTACTTCGTCGCTCTCTCATGACAGGGAAAGATGGTGAAATAACTGTCGGCACTGTCAAGTACAAGGTTTCTACCAAGAATATAAGATCTAGTTCAAGCGGAAAGTTTGTTAACTCGAAAAGACTAGGTTCCTCAAGCCGAGCCGCCGGCTAATCCAACCATATGGAATTCGCGGTCTCCGCTATATTCCTTCTAATTCTATTACTGCCTGGCTTCATCCTTCAGACAGCATACACAAAAGGCTTTTGGCGTTGGAATAGTCCGACCTCGGCACGTTCGCTAACAGAGCAAGTACCGGCGGGGATAGTGCTAGCCAGCATCTTGCATGCTCTATGGGCAAGCGCGGCGGCCGTCGTGGGTTATCCGGTCGATCTCCGTGCGGTGGTCATGTTATTAACGGGAGCTTACGGTCACGAAGAAGTACATTTCGAGTCGGCTTTGAGTGCACTCACCAATAGTCCGTACAAGATCTTCTTTTATTTTGCGACTCTCTGTTCGTTTGCTGCCGGTATCGGCTATGTTTCTCACTTCGCCGTAAGGCAATTAGGTCTAGACCGATCTACTCGAATTCTCCGCTTCAACAACCAGTGGTTTTATTTGTTGAGCGGAGAAATCATTCAATTCAAAGGCTCACCACACGTCGATCAAGAGGTGGATGGAGTTCTTCTAACGACAATTGTGCATCATTCGGATGGCGACTATCTATATCGAGGAGTTGTAGCCGACTTCTTTTTCGATGGGGAAGGATCTCTCGATCGAGTTCTTTTGACGTTGGCCGCCCGCCGCAAATTGTCTCACGATCGTAAGGAGGAGGAGGAAGCCGGTTCTCCGGAATCGGAGGCAAGGTATTACGAGATCGAGGGCGATTATTTCGTGCTCAAATACTCGGAAATGTCTACGGTCAATGTCGACTACATATTTGTGATTCGCGAACCTGAAGAAGACATCAAAGTTGCCGATCCCACAGCTCAGTCGACTGTTGACTCAAAATAAATGAACCTAGTCGACGAATTCAAGTGGCGTGACATGCTCTACGAAGCGACGCCCGATCTGCGCGCAGTCCTCGCTAAAGAAAAGGTCACAGCCTACATCGGTTTCGATCCGTCGGCGCCGAGCCTGCACGTCGGTTCGCTTTTGCCGATTATGGGTCTCGCGCGTTTGCAGCGCTTTGGTCACACGCCGATTGCGATCGCCGGCGGCGGCACAGGTTTGATTGGCGATCCGAGCGGGAAAACTAAAGAGCGGCAGCTTCTATCAAATGAGCAGGTCGAGGAAAACCTGGTTGGAATTAAGGAGCAGTTGAGTCATTTCCTCGATTTCAACGCGAAAGAAAATCCCGCGAGCATCGTGAATAACGCCGATTGGCTTGGACCAATCACGATGATGGAATTTCTGCGCGACGTCGGAAAGCATTTCACCGTCAACAGTCTGCTCGGCAAGGAAGCCATCAGCCGCCGGCTCGAGTCTGACGAAGGAATCTCCTTCACGGAATTCAGTTACCCGCTGCTGCAAGCCTACGACTATCTCGTGCTCCATGACCGTTTTGGCTGTAGCCTACAATTAGGCGGGAGCGATCAATGGGGCAACATTCTCGCTGGTATTGATCTGATTCGTCGCCTGCGTGGCGCGCGGGCGCACGGACTCGTGTTTCCGCTTGTCACCACTTCCGCCGGTGTGAAGTTCGGCAAGACTGAAGCAGGCACAGTGTGGCTCGACGCGAAACTAACTTCACCATATCGCTTCTACCAATTCTGGCTGAATACCGACGATCGCGATGTAGTTACGTATCTGAAGTTCTTCACGTGGTTGTCGAAAGAAGAAGTCGATGAATTGGCGCAAAGCGTGAAGAGCGCACCCGAGAAACGCGAAGCGCAGCGGCGACTGGCGCGCGAAGTCACGGCAATGCTTCACGGTGAAACAGAATTGGAAAAGTCCGAGCGCGCGTCAGAAGTTTTGTTCGGCAAGGAAATCAGCGGGCTTAGCGTTTCTGAGATTCTCGAGATCTTTGCCGACGTGCCTTCTACTGAATTAGACAAATCGAAATTGAGTAGCGATGGCTTCACACTCGGCGATGCGCTGGTACTTTCGGGACTTGCGCCGTCTAAAGGTGAAGCGAAGCGCCTGGTGCAAGGCGGCGGCGTGGCGATGAACAACGTGCGGGCGGACGATGCTCGCAAATCGATCTCTTCTTCAGATTTTATCGACGGTGAGGTGCTCGTGTTGCGCAAAGGGGCGAAGCATTATCACTTGATCAGGATTACGAGAGATTAGTCCGCGAAGCGGACGAAACGCGTTCCCGCTCCCTTACCGTCGAACAACTTCCGACAGTCAAAACATTCCATTCTCGTTCGGTGAGTCTTGCGGACCTTGCATGCCGATGTCCCACATCTCACCAATGCGACGGTCGTCAAAATGGAAGATGTGAACCACCGCGATTTCCGGCGCCTCTGCTGAGTGTATAACTCGAGAATGAACCGCCACCAGATCGCCTTCCTCGAAAACGTGTTTCACCTCAAGCGTCGTGTCGGGAAACTTTTGGTGGGCTTCCATCATGCCGGCCTTTAGAGACTTGGCATCACCGCGGAAATGGGGATTGTGGTGCCGAAAGTTTCTGCTGATGTACTTTTCGAAAGCCTCACTTACTTTTCCGGAAGCGGCGAGTTTCAGAAATGCTAGTGCTGTCTCTTTCTTGTCGAATGCCCTCGTTGGTGGTTGCATCACTCCTCCCTGGTGACGGTTATCACGCCTTTCCTTACGGTCGGGCTACTGCCCCGGTTCTAGCACAAACCGCTGACGCAAGTGCGTGGCCAGGTCCGCGACCTTTACACGTTCCTGCTCCCACGAGTCGCGATCTCTTACGGTGACAGCTTCATCTTCCAGCGATTGATGATCGACGGTGACGCAAAACGGCGTGCCAATTTCGTCCTGACGTGCATACAACTTTCCAATCCCGCCGGTGTCGTCGTAAACCGCGCGCAACACGGGTTGCAGTGAGCGCTTGATGGCCTTCGCCATACCGACAATCTCCGGTTTGTTTTTCGCGAGCGGGAGCACAGCAACTTTGATTGGCGCCATCGAATGATGAAGCTTGAGGATGACGCGCGTCTCGCCCTTATCATTTGTCTTTTCTGAATACGCGTCCATCAGCAGCGCGAGCACTGTGCGATTGACGCCTGCGGCTGGTTCGATCACATAAGGATAGAAACGTTGCTTCGTTTGTTCGTCGAAGTAGGAAAGGTCTTCGGTCGAGTCAGGATTGAGCCGCTTCCCTTCCGCGTCTTCGGGTTTCTTTGAGTGAGTTTTCAGATCGAAATCCGTGCGATTCGCGATACCCATCAGTTCGTCCCACTGCCGCTCTTCCTCTTTGCGTTCGGGAAAGAAGCGATATTGAATATCGACGGTGCGCTTCGCGTAGTGGGCCAACTCCTCTTTCGGCTGCTCATAGAGCCGCAGGTTCGCTTGCGAGATGCCTATGCTCTGAAACCATTGATTACACGCGTCGATCCATTCCTGGTGCGCGGATTCATCTTCGCCGGGCTTGACGAAGTACTCCATCTCCATCTGCTCGAACTCGCGCGTGCGAAAGATGAAGTTGCCGGGGGTCACTTCGTTGCGGAATGATTTGCCGATTTGCGCGACGCCGAAAGGAAGCTTGCGGCGACTGGTATTCAGCACGTTGAGAAAGTTTATGAAGATGCCCTGCGCAGTTTCCGGACGAAGATAAACCAGCGCGTCCGGATCGTCTTCCGCCGTGGCGCCGACGTGAGTACGGAACATGAGATTGAAAGGACGTTCATCGGTCCAGTTAATTTCTCCGCAATTTCGGCATTTAATATCGTCGAAAGGCGCCGGGGGCACAAAGGCCACGCTCCACGGGATGTTGTTCTCTATACGATATTCCTGTTCAAGCTTGTCCGCCCGAAAGCGACTATTACATTCTTTACAATCAACCAATGGATCGCTGAAAGTATCTTCGTGACCGGAATATTTCCAAACCAATCGGTTGAGAATAATCGACGAATCTAATCCTTCAATGTCATCGCGTTCGTAAACCATCCAGCGCCACCAGGCCTGCTTCACGTTGTTATAAAGCTCGATGCCCATCGGCCCGTAATCCCAGGAGCTGCCGAGGCCGCCGTAAATTTCTGAAGAGGGATAGACGAAGCCACGACGCTTCGCAAGCGAGACAATCGTTTCGATGTTCGGAGCAGACACTTGTAGTGAATAGTAAATCGAAATCGGGAATAGAAGAACGGAAGCGTGAGTGTAGCAGGTCAGAACCGCCTGCGGTAGCGGGCGGTTAGTCTTGCTTTTTAGAGCGACGCAGATAAAGAAAAACCACCCGCTGCCGCAGGTGGTTCTGACAAACCCTTAAAAAGGCTTTCGGGCTGCTGATAAGTTCCCGAGAGGCTCCCCCTAGCCTCGTTCAGGCCGACTTATCAGCAGCCCTGCCTTTTCGCTCTTCGGCTGATATCGGCAACTCCGTTCCCCCGAAAGAGCCGCCATGCTCAGATGTAGGGCACCTCCCCCAAAGCGCCTTCCAACTTTTCAACCTAAGAGCCTGACCCGATTAACTACCCTTCTGCCTTTTTGTCGTATCTGGCCTGAGCAATGGTTGTGCCAAGAGGGATCAGTCAACGTGCAAATCAATGGTTACTCAAATTTCTGAGGAAATCGCTCATCAAGATGCGAACCGAAAGGCGATGCAAACGCGTCTGGCAGATTGTTGTAAAAACGTTGTAGTCGATTGGTACAGCGTGCCGCGCGATTCGCATCAAAATCGCTCGGGTTACAAACGGCGAACGCTGCAGATTAGAAATTGCTGGGATGAAATGGCCGGGCGTAGAACTCCTGATAAAGCCAGCCGAGCACGCGGATTTCGGCAGTGCACAGAGCTTCCAACCAACAATCGATCAGAAAGTTATTGCGGATACTGGCGGCGGGAATTTTTTGCGCCTCGTCGATCATCGATCGAGTCGAGTTCATATCGAGGCGATAATTCGCAACCACCTGTTCAGTCGATTTGGACGCTTGATCTAGCGCATTTAGCAACTGACCGATCCACGCGTGCAGCTCGCGTTCAGTTGAATTCTGAGCGATAGATTGAATGATGCCGATGGCCACACGATCTTCGGCGCGATTGAAATTGAAAATGTCTTCGCCGGCGTTCCGGCTCTGTTCCTGCTTCCATTGAAAGAGTTCTTCTACCTTCGGGTGCTTGATCATCGCGACCCGTTGATCGTAATCAAGAAACCACTGGATCACGTCGGGCAGCGAATCGTAATCGATCCCTCCATATTGATCGCGAAGCAGCAGAGGGCCTTCGGTTGAAGTGCCGCCCGTTGATTTAACTGCCGGTTCGTCGTTCATGACTGAGAGTCTATTGCGAGCTGAAAAGCCGCACGTGCTTCGCCCACGCTGTCTCCGCGGCGATTTTTGATAATGGTCGGCGAGTAGACCGCCAGAGCCTCCAAATCGCTCGCGTCCAATACACCCAATTGACGCAGCGCGTCGATCACCGCCGGCGGGCGGGCGCGATGATCGTCGCCATCTTCTACTTTAAGCGCCAAACCTAAGCCGCTGGTCCAATCGTTCGATGGCAGAACACCGACCGTGTTCCGCCAATCATTTCAGGATAAGCGATCATCGCGTTGACAATTCGTTTGCAGGATTCGCGGAGCCGCGCTTCAAAACTTGCCGGAGGCGAGACCAACCTCGCATACATCAAAGCCATCGCTCGCACCGGGATTCCGAAGATCGGCGCGCCACAACCGTCGGTCGCCACGACGATGTTCTCAACCGGTACGTCCGAGAAATCCGCCACAGCTTTGACGATCATCTGCTGTACGGAATTCGTCGGTTCGTCGTAGGTTTCGATCGAAGCGCCAATATATCTAGCCAGCGCCAACATACCCGCGTGTTTCCCGGAACAATTATTCTGAAGCACGCTCGGCGGCTCGCCTTTGCGGATCAATGCGCGCGCGACTTCCAAGCTGTACGGCTCGTGCGCTCCGCACTTCAGCGCGGTCGCGTCCAGGCCGATCTTACGCAGAATCGAGGTCACGGCTTCAACGTGAATCGGTTCACCATTGTGCGATCCACAGGCGATCGCGATTTCCTGTTCAATGAGCCCGAAACGATCTGCAGCGCCGGATGCAACCAGAGGAAAGGCCTGAAACGGTTTGGCGGACGAACGAAGGAATGTAGCGGTCTCAGGTGAACCAAGCGAAGCAACGGTCGCCCCGTTTCCATCGACCGCGATCAGATGGCCGCGATGACGTGATTCGATCAACGGCCCGCGCCAAACTTCGACTAACTGTTCCGGAATTTCGCCCGATTCGCCCTGTTTGGACATGAAGCAGCATCTTAACTGCTCCGTTCGCAAAAACGAAAAGCGGAAGCAGATTCGATCTGCTCCCGCTTAACAACATACGTTTGTCTGAACTTACTTTTGCGGCTTAGTACTCTGTTGATTATCCGAGGTTGAATTTGAAACTGTTGGATTAACTAGCCGTGGACGACCTGTAACCGTGTTCGCCTTCTTGCCACCAAGTTCCAATACTGTCAGCCTGACCATTCGTTTACCGAACTGCATCGCCTCGCGGGTCGTCGGCGTCCAGATATCGATCTTGCGGCCACGAACCGCGCCGCCGGTATCAGCAACGATATATTCGCCGCTCCACGAACCAGCTTCGAGGCGGACACGCGTACCCAGAGGCAACACCGAAAGATCGGCGGCAATTAATCCGCGCGCGACTGGCCGACCGCTGGCTGTCCGTCCGCGCAAGCTGTACGCAGTCGCAGTGTAGGCCCGCGCCGGCACCGCGATCGTTTCAAGCAGGACCGGCTTTTCGCTTGACGCCGTGGTTGCTGACGTGGGCGGAGCAGGTTCGCTCTCAGGCGACATCGCCACTGCCGTTTCCTTCGTCGCCGCATCCGTCGTGGCAGAATTCGCTTGTGGATTTACTGGCTGAGTCGATTGAACTGGCTTTGGATTTTGCTGTTGGATGTAAGTTCTCGAGTAAGAAATTACCGAGAATAAGAGAAGCACACTTGCAGCACTTCCCAGAAGTGTCGAGTTCTTCATCAATTCGGGTTCTCCTGTCCGATGTTTTAAGTCAACTTTTCAGCGATGTCGCGCGCGAGTCAGGTGGTGCATTGACTCGACCTTCGGCTCTAGGAGACTGAAGATGTCTGTCAGCCGAAGTGCAGGACTACAACGTAATGCGCGACACTGAAAAGACCTTGTCACCCCTGTGTTAGCGGGCGGTCAAATCATTTGACTTCTAAAGAGCAAAAAGAAAAGCGAACCATATGGTTCGCTTTGTAACTCGGGTTCGAGGCTAGCACATGGTTTCAAAGTGTGTCCAGGCAGAAGCGCCCCGATCGCGGTAACGATTTCGTTGCAATTGCGTGGGGTTTGGCTCCACCACCAGCCCGGTTAGGGACATTTATTGGAGAGTCATCGGTTTTCCTGAGGAATTCGTCAGGTTGCTTCCACTCCGACAGAAGACCGAGCTCCAACTTCGCACCTCGGAACTTCAACTTCGCATCTTCGAGTTCCAACTTTGCGCCTCCGAGCTCCAACTTCGCACCTCAGAACTCCATCTTCGCACCTCGGAACTTCAACTTCGCATCTTCGAGTTCCAACTTCGCGCCTCGGAGCCCCAACTTCGCACCTCAGAGCTTCAACACTGCGCTTACGAGCTTCAACTCCGCACCTCGGAGCCCCACCTTTGGCGGTCTCAATTGTGGTTTTGTCAGGCTTTTTCCAATCCCGCATACTTCTCGATCAATTTCTTCTGACCATAGCCCGGAAAGCTGACCGTCACCTTGGTTTGGTCCCCCGAACCTTCCCGCCGTAGGACGAGACCCCGGCCGTATTTGGCGTGGCGAACGTAAGAGCCGGGAAGGAGAAGATCGGGTGAGCCAGAAGCCCGGGCATCCTGTCCCGTCGGTTGCGCTGCACGCAAACCTTGAGACTTCGGTCGGTCAATCGAGCCGTGGCCGCCCATCTGCGCATCGCGCTTGCGAAAGAACTCGGCAATCGAGTCAACGCTGTCATAGGTCCTGCCTGAATACTTGCTGACCGGCTGCTTCGCGCTAATCCGTTGCGCGCCGGCGCTTGGAGACAGTCTGTATTCCGCCGCGTCCTCGTCATATTCGTATTGAAGCGCTTCCGTTGATGGCTCTAACTTGTGCGAGCCTCGGGCAAACGACAACCACGAACGACCGCGCGAAAGGTCATCGATTAACTCGAGCGGCATCTCGTTGAGAAATTGCGAAGGCTCGGAAGCGAGCTCCTCGCCGTACACGCGCCGCTTCACTGCATGAGTCACGTACAAATATTTCTCGGCGCGGGTCATCGCGACGTACGCCAGCCGCCGCTCTTCTTCAATGTCGGAAGAGTCGCTCAATGAGCGCGAATGCGGGAACAGCCCATCTTCCAAGCCGACAAGAAACACGAGCGGGAACTCCAAACCTTTCGCCGAGTGAGCTGTCATGAGCGTGACCGGCACGTCCGCTTTGTATTGATCCGTGTCTGCGACCAGCGCCGAATGATCGATGAAATCGCGCAGACCGTCCGGCCCTTGCTCGTCATAGTCGACGGCCGCATTGACTAATTCCTGCAAGTTTTCCAGACGCGCCTCGGCTTCCTCACTGTTCTCGGCTTTCAGAGCATTCTCGTAACCGGTGTCGAGGATCGCGGCTTTCACCAAATCGGAAACAGGGGAAGTCGATTCGATTTGTTGCTCGGTCAAATCATTATCGTAAGCGCGATCCGGCTCTTCGCCCGCTCTCAAAACCACTTCAACCTTTGCCGCCAATCCGCGAACGATCCGCTGAAAGTTCGCCAGCACCGCAACCGCGCGCGCCGAGAGTCTTTGTTCGTCAACAACCAAATCCGAAATCGCATCCCAATAGGAAATGCCAAGTTCTCGCGCTCGATTCTCAATTTCATCCAACGTCATCCTGCCAATCCCCCGGGGCGGAGTGTTTATGATTCGCTGGAGCGCGATCGAGTCGTGCGGATTTATCGCCAGCTTCAGATAAGCGATGATGTCGCGCACTTCCATGCGTTCGTAAAACGAAAAGCCGCCGACAATGTTGTAAGCGAGACTCGCGCGACGCATCGCTTCTTCAAAGACTCGCGACTGCGAGTTCGTTCGATAAAGCACGGCCGCGCGAATCTCCGGCTCGCGGCGCAGATGCTCCTCAATTTTGTTCGCCACGAATCGAGCTTCAGATTCAGCATCGAGCGCCTGGTAATAACGAATCTTTTCTCCGGCCGAATTCTGCGTCCAGAGAGCTTTCTCTTTACGCTCTACGTTGTGCTTGATGACGCCGCTGGCGAGGTCGAGGATGTTCTGAGTGGAGCGATAATTTTCTTCAAGTCGAATGACTTTCGCTGAAGGAAAATGTTCTTCGAACTTGAGAATGTTGGTTATGTCGGCGCCCCGCCAGCGATAAATCGACTGGTCAGGATCGCCGACAACACAGATGTTCTGCTGCTTCTCAGTCAACAGACGAATCAAAGCGAACTGCAATTGGTTTGTATCCTGATACTCATCAACCAGCAGATAGCGAAACCGATCGTTGTACCGGTCGCGCACGTCCGGCACGTCGCGCAACAACCTCACGGCTTTGATCAGCAGGTCGTCGAAATCAAGCGCGTTGTTTCTATGCAGGCGCTCTTCGTAAAGCTGAAACACGCGCGCGATCGAAGCGCGGCGCTCATCGATGAATTGCGCCTTCGCAGTAAACGCTTCCGCATCTTCGCCGCGATTCTTGGCCGCGCTGATGGCGGATTGAACTGATCGCGGCACGAATTGCTTATCGTCGAGACCGAGATCGCGCACGCAGTTTCGCGTCAGGCGCACAGCGTCATCCTGGTCGTAAATCGTGAACGACCGCGTGTAGCCCGCCTGCAATGCTTCAATGTCGCGGCGCAGAATCCGCACGCACAAACTATGAAAAGTCGAAATGAGCGCCGCGCTACCCAGTTCAAGTCCTTCGATCAGTTTGCTAACGCGGTTGCGCATTTCCTCGGCAGCTTTATTGGTGAAGGTCACGGCCAGAATGTTACGCGGCCACACGTTGCCTTCAGAGATTAGGTACGCGATGCGGTGAGCAATAACGCGCGTCTTGCCTGAACCCGCGCCGGCTAGAATCAAGAGCGGCCCGTCGCTGGAAGTTACTGCTTCGCGTTGCTGTGGATTGAGCTGCGAGAGAAATTCAGTCATGAAATTGTTTCCGCGAACATTTAAGCATACGATTTGCGGTCAGCAAACTTTGAGGAGCAGAGGGAGCATCTGTCGCACGCTTCAGAGAGAATGCGTAGGGGAATTCTCCGCATAACAATCGCGCCGCGATCGTGCCCAACATACTTTAGGAATTAATGTCGCGCGCGCGCGCGACGTCACTATGCATAAGCTGGCAAGATAAGCACGAACATCTGGAAAGTTCCCTATCAATGACCACTAAGTTATTCTCTCAGTGGAACTTCATCTCTACGGCAACAAATTACTTGACAAGAAATTCGGGGGGGATAGTATGCGGCGGTCACATAGCCTTTTGTCGACTAGTGGCAACCAAGCACAGACCGACGCGGCCCCGAAAATCAAACTCAGAAGACACCGATGACCTCACTTCTCCGACGCCAATCTTTCCCGTTACTGAACCAGATCGTTTGGCACTTGCGCGCCGTGGGAGAGCGTTCAAGAGTGTCTTTGGAGGAATACTGAAAGGCCGATCATCACAAGCGCGTGATGACCGAGCCTAATTGGAAGGGCCTCTCTCGCGCTTTGCACATCCGTGCGGAGCACGTGGCCTAAACCTTTTCATCACCGGCTTTGGCCGCTTCACGGCTACTAAGCTATGAATCAAACCAGCCAAAGGAGATCATCAATGAAACTTTCAAGAAAGCAAAAGCTCGCCTTCGTGGCTGCGGCAGTGTCACTGGCTATAGGCATTTCAGCCTACACACTATTCGCCGTCGCTGCCGGCCACAAACAAACGAGTATCCCACAGGACAACACGACGACGCTCAGATGGGCGCCGCACCCAGCGCCGATCAATTCCAAGGACTCAAGATTCAAACTCCAGTTAACTGATCTCGCGGCCTCTGGCGATTGGATCGTTGGGGTTCAACCCACAGAAGGGAACGAACCAGAGACAATCTCCGTCGGACTGGTGTCGTGGGGAACTCCCTCGCCGAACGAAACGATGGCGAAGAAAGCCATTAGCGCCGCGGTGATTTCGCAAATAGAAGATTTGCCGCTTGACGGAATCCAATCACGGCCGGGCCTCGTCACTCTCAATGGACTGGGCCAACTTTCACGATCGCAAAGCGTGGTTGTCCAGCTAAAGGTCGCTCCGGGAACGAAGGTGCGCATCCTGAACCACGACCGAGAATTTGCGAACGACGCCGAACCTGAAGGTTTGATCATTCACAATGGCACGATCACGTCCGGTCCACCTAAGGGCATCAAATCCTTACTGGCGCATTTGACGCGCTCCAAGATGCTCCACTCTTGAAAAGAGAACATCCCCATGAAACCTCTCAGTCTCGTTTTGAGTATTTTTTTGGCTCTCGGCACTTCAGTAGTTTCGAGGGCCGCAAGCGGTAACGCAGCTCGCCCCAATTCCGTTCCGTCCAATGGGAGCGCCGCCAACGAGGGCTGCTCCTGGGACATTTCCGAAGAGGAAACTGACAACTCCTGGTGCGCGTCGCTGACTGTTATGTGCGATGACGGCAGCGCCTGTTTCTTAACTGTTTGTCTCTATGATCCCAGCGGCGATGCCGAGATCATACAAACGGTGACTTGGGGATGCACCGAAAACTAGTCGATGATAGGAGTGTGGTGGCCTCGGCCATCCGGGAGAGGCCACTGCATCCCAGTTATTTCGTCGAGGAAAAATTCGATCGGAAACGGCCACTCTTTCTCTGATACAATCGAGGAAGTGGCCGGGAGGTATGAAATGCGATATGTATTGATTGTCGGTGTGATCCTGCTCAGTGCTTCCTCACTTTTTTCTCAGAACCGGGACCTTGGTCGATTGGGCACGCCACAGGCCGAGAGCAAATCACGAATCCCGGATGATTGCTTGAGTGGCGCGCGTGTGGAAGGGTGTCGCTTTGCAATGCCGCTTCCGTCTTTGGATGAGTTTCTAAACAGCGGCGACCGTCTCGTGTTTGTTGATGGCGCGTTACGAACCAAAGGCCTCGCGGGGCTTTACGCAACGCCTGGCGGAGGAGCCAGCGGTTGCTTCAGTGCGGCGATACAAAAAAGAGTCGACCAGCTACGAGAGTTCACTCCTAACCTTGGCGACGTCCCGAAACCGGCAGAAGACCCTGACTATTGGCGCTTTCGCGCTCAAAGAGTCCTAAGACAAACTCGGTATTACTGAACTTCGACTTAAGTCGACACAACGGTCGCCACCGATGTTGCTCCCCGCGGGATGTAGTCCACGGTGCCGGACGGCTTCTTCACGCCCGTTTGAAATACTGCACCTCTCGTTCATGCTTCTTGGCCCCTTCCTTAGTGTCGAACGTCCCGAGGTTCCGGCGTTTACCGGTCTTTGGATCCTTCTTCCGCGAATAGAGTCGATACTTTCCTGATTTCAGTTTTCTGATCATAAGACCCCTTCCCTTCGGTTGGCTAAAGCTTAGCCTAACCCACTACAAACGAGTAAATGCGAGACGCCACGATTGAAAGCAGTGCCTTACGGCGCGTTAGATCTATAGGGGAGTGTCTTGAATCCGCAAAGGATTAGAGGGACAATGCGCGCTGTTCTAAGAAAGCCGCGGCCGTCCTCGAGCGATCTTTGCAAACGGTCGCTCACTCTATGCCACCATGCCCGGATCGCTGATCGGACAAACAGTCTCGCATTATCGCATTCTCCAACAACTCGGCGAAGGCGGAATGGGTGTCGTGTATTTGGCTGAGGACATCTTGCTGGGCCGCCGCGTGGCAATCAAAACGTTGCATTCACGCACCGGACAAGACCCTCAATTTCGCGCCCGCTTTCTCCGCGAAGCTCGCGCCGTTTCCGCACTATCGCATCCGCACATTGCGATCATTTACGACTATGGAGAGACGGAAGACGGCGAGCCCTACATCGTCATGGAGTTAATTAAAGGTGAAACACTCGGCCAGCTGATGCTAACCGAGAAGTTAACCGTCGCGCGAAGCATCGAGATCATCAGACAAGTCGGCGAAGCCCTGGCGGAAGCGCATCATCACGGAATAATTCATCGCGATATCAAACCAACGAACGTGGCCATCAACGAACGCGGGCGGGTAAAAGTTCTCGACTTCGGGCTCGCCAAACAAGTGGCGCTTTCCCCGGAAGCTGACACTGGTCCCGACCAACAGACTCTCCTGGTTTCGCATACGCGCGAAGGTGTGATCGTGGGCACGCCTTTATATTTGTCACCGGAACAAGCTTTAGGCAACGAGATCGATGGGCGGGCCGATCTGTTTTCGCTTGGCAGTTTGCTCTACGAATGCATTGCCGGGAAACCGCCTTTCTTTGGAAAGAGCACGGCAGATATTTGCGCGAAAGTACTTCGCGACGATCCGCCGCCGCCTTCCAGCCTTAATCGAGATGTCTCGAAAGGTCTAGATCGAGTGACGCTGAAGTGTCTGGCGAAAAAGCCTGAAGCACGATACCAGACTGCGGATGAGCTGGTCGGCGCGCTCGAGCGAATTCAATCTGATCTGGACAGTGATGCAACGAACACCGTGACGCGTTTAGTTCCGTCCACTGCAGTACCGCGCCCGTCAGCCACACTTGCCACCATTTCAGATATTTTTCGGCGACCGCGGTTGCCAATCGGCTACGTCGCGGTGGCTGTCGTCGCACTTCTCAGCTTGATTATCGGCGTTTGGTATTTCGCGCGCGCCCGCCCACATCAACCAAACGCGGAAGCGTTGCGCCTTTATGAAGCCGGCGCAAATGCTTTACGAGCAGGCGCGTACTTTCAGGCCAGCAAAGCTCTTTCTCTCTCGACTGCGAACGACGATCAGTTTGCGTTGGCCCACGCTCGTTTGGCTGAAGCGTGGATGGAGTTGGATTACAGCGACCGCGCCAAGGACGAGCTATTGCGCGCCGGCGAGCTGTCACCCAACCGCTCGCTGTTTACGGCCGTCGATGCGCTTTACCTGGATGCGATAACAGCAACCGTCCGCCGCGATTTCGCAAAAGCAGAGTCGGCCTATGGTAACCTCACGAAGCTACAACCGAACCAGCCTTATGTTTACGTAGACTTGGGACGCGCCTACGAAAAGAACAACGAATCAGACAAGGCGATCGAAAGCTATACAACAGCAACGCAGAAAGACCCCCAGAACGCGACTGCGTTTCTGCGGATCGGTGTGCTGCAAGGCCGCCGACACAATCTGTCCGAAGCCAACGCCACTTTTGATAAGGCTGATACGATTTATCAGGCGTTGGGAAACATTGAAGGACGCGCTGAGGTTGCGCTGCAACGTGGCGTGCTGCTGAACGATATCGCGGGCAAGGTGATTGAGGCGCGCAACCAACTGGAACAGGCGCGCGAAATGGCCAAGGTCATTAACAACCCGTACCAGCAGATCAAAATCCTCTTCCAACTAAGCAGCGTGGCGACCAAAGAAGGCAACACCGATCAGGCCGAACAATACATTCGCCAGGCCGGCGAGCTGGCTCAGGCCAATCAAATGGAGAGCATGATCGCGCGTGGCAACAATGAAATGGGCACGGTTCTGCTTGGGCGCGGCAACTACACCGAAGCTGAGAAATATTTTCAGCAGGCCCTGGAAGCGGCGCAGCGTTACGGCGGGAAACAGAACGAAGCGCGGGCACGCCTGTCTCTCGGCAGTCTCTACATCCAACGGGGCGAAGCTGATCGCGGTTTGGGGTTTGTGAACCAGGCCCTGGCGTTTTACCAACTCGGAGCGTATCGCACTGAAACTTCACAGGGGTTACTTCTGCGCGCTCGAGCTTTGAAACAAAAGGGAGACTACGCGGCAGCGCTGCAATCGTTCCGGGATCAATTAAAGCTCGCTGAACAAACTGGCGACCAATCGCAGATCGCATATTCGCACGGCGCCATCGGCGGCATCATGATGATTCAGGAACAATACGCCGAGGCCCGCCAGCATTTCGAAGAAGGTCGTGCGCGATACAAAGCGTCGGGAAATCAGTTGTATGAAGGCTATGCCTTAATGAATCTCGGCGAGGCGCTGTGGAAACTCGGCAACTACGATGAGTCACGCAAGATGTTGGACCAGGCATCAGTAATCGCTAATCAAACGCCCGCCTCCTTCGTGGCGTTACAAGCGCAGATTGCCTTGAATCGCGCAGAGATCGCCATGAACAATCGCAATTTCGCGGAAGCCGGCGCCAAGGCGAAACTAGCGCTTGATTTGGCTGGCACCGAAGACAAAGCTATCGCCGCAGAGGCGAACAGTCTAGTCGGCTTGTCGCAGGTGCTGGCAGGACGCTCCGAGGCTGGCTTGGCCCTGTGCCAGCAGGCCAGTGATGCAGCAGCGACTCTCAGCGATCCGTTGCTAACAGCCGAATCTCAGCTCGAGTTGGCGGAAGCGGCGCTGGCGGCCGGAGACGCAAAGCGCGCAGTTGAAAACGCGCGCATGGCTCAAAACTTTTTCGCAAACAGCGCCATGATGGAACGGAATTGGCGAGCCTCATTACTCGCAGGGATAGCCAGCGAGAAACTTCTCGATCACGATAGCGCCCGGACGTATTTCAAGAAGGCCGGCGATGCTTTCTCATCGTTGGAACAAAAATGGGGCGCAGAAACCTTCAAGGCTTATCAGGCGCGTCCTGATGTTCAATTCTACCGAAGACAACTGGAGCAAAGTTCCGCATCGGTTCGGTAGCCAACCTCAACCCCCATGTCAAACAAGGAGAATTACGATGGCAACTAAGAAGACGACCAAAAAGAAACGAAAAAGCCACTTGGATGTTGGCAGTGATCCACCGATTCTGGTCGGTGGCGGAGGTTCGTCGTATGTTTGGGTGAACTTTAATGAAGGCCAAACGGGAGTGAACCCTAACGGCATTTCTCCAGACGCTCCATCGCCTTCTACGAAGAGTAAGTATTCCTGTTCGAAAATTACGAACACGCCCGTCCGACTATATTTTAACGATGGCGCGACCCCAGGCCGGGCAGGTGAGCAGCCCTTGCCCATAGTGAATAACAAGACATGGTATATCCGGTTCGGCACGCCTGGCTCACTGCGACGTCGGAAAGCGGCTAAGAAATAACGTCCGCTTTGGCTCGCAGCTCGCGAAACAAACGCACCAGTTCCGGCAACTGGTAATTCGCATTCAGACCGCTCGGGTTTGGCAGCACCCACACCCGGGCGGAATGAATTTTTTCAGCTTGCTCGCCAACGGCTGCCTTCGGCTGGTTGAATGCGTGCCGATAAGCTCCCACGCCGAGAATGGCGACGACGCGCGGCCGATATCGCTTAACTTTTTGCGCCAGCAATCGTCCGCCCGCCGCGAAATCTTCTTTGGTCAATTCAGCCGCCGACGCCGTAGCGTGCGGCACGACGTTGCTCATTCCAATACCCAATTTCAAAAGCTCACGTTCGTCAAATGGCGAAATCAATCGATCCGTAAATCCCGATTTGTGCAGCGCCGGCCAAAAGCGATTGCCCGGCCTCGCAAAGTGGTGTCCGACGGCTGCGGTATAAAGCCCGGGATTGATTCCACAGAAGAGCACTCGCAGGTTTGGGGCGATCACGTCGGGTAGTGTCTTACCAACCGCTTCGAGCAGTTGCTCCTTGGTTGGCTTGAACGGCTTGCTCGGTTTCATGAGCGGCTCTTAGACTAACACCATGAAACGGAAAACAGCGCCGACGATTTGCGCGGCAGCACGAAAGACACGCATGCCTTCCGTCATTCATCCGATGCTGGCCACGTTGGTTGATGATCCGTTTTCTGATCCTGACTGGATATTCGAAACCAAGTGGGATGGCTTTCGATCGGTTTGCTTTGTTAAGAACGGCACAGCCCGATTCGTCTCGCGCAATCAGATCGAGATGACGCCGCAGTATCCCGAACTGGCAAACCTGGCGAAACAAATCGATGCGAAAGAAGCGATCCTCGACGGCGAGATCGTGGCGCTTGATGAACACGGGATGCCTCGGTTCCAACTCTTGCAACCACGCGTCGGGCGAAAAAGCGGCATCGACACTCTGCGCGGGACTGCGCAGATTGTCTATTTCGTTTTCGATCTGCTTTACGTCGATGGCTACGATCTAATGCAATGCTCTGTCGTAGAAAGGAAAGCAAAGCTCGCGGAAATGCTTCGGCCGTCGACCTTTATCAAACTTTCAGAACACGTCGAAGGCGAGGGCGAAGCCTTCTTTCGCCAGATCGAAAAGTTTCATCTGGAAGGCCTGATGGCCAAGCGCGCAGCGAGCAAGTACGTGCAGAAACGTAGCTCCGACTGGCTGAAGATCAAAACCGTCATACGTTCGGAAGTTGTGATTGGCGGCTACACGCAACCGCGCGGCACGCGTTCGTATTTCGGTTCGCTGGTTTGTGGCCTGTATCGCGGCGGCGACTTGCATTACGTCGCGCACGTCGGCGGCGGCTTCAATGAACGGACGCTGGCGTCGACTTACAAACTTATGCAGCCTTTGAAAATTGATAAGAGCCCGTTCGTCGACGCACCCAAAACGAACGAACCGGTTCAATGGCTCAAGCCGAAACTGGTCGCCGAGGTGAAGTTTTCTGAATGGACTGCGGACAAGCGTCTGCGTCATCCGGTGTTCATCGGAATGCGTGAAGACAAGAAAGCCAAAGACTGTCGATTCGAAATCGAAAAAGATACAAGGAGAGTCGTAAGGGGGCGTCAGTGAACTCCACCCGGCACGTCCTTGCGTCGCGACGGAACCAGATCAATTCAGCCATTGGGCGACGCCGCCATGATGAGAACAAGTGCCACGATGATTTTGGCTGAAACTGAATGATCCATCTCGACATTTGGCGGTAGCGCCGGATGGTACGCTCCTGCTGAACACTGGCCGGTGTACTCGATGCCCTTCGACGTTTCTATAATACCTATGTCGATGGCGGTTTTGGCCGAATGCCGCCGAGACGAGCAAAACAAAAGCAAGCAACAGGGTTGTTATGGATCTACCGAACTTCATAGCATACGTCCTTTCAGTTCGCGCGAGAGTAATGACGTTAAATGAAGCGAAGCTTACGGTTCGTACAACTTGATGTCAATTGGTCTGAAAATATTTGGCAAGAACGAATTCTTGGGGATATTTGTTTATGAGATGGCGGGTCGGACGGTTCTGGCGTATCTCTGGGAGTAATCGGTTTGGTGGGACAAGGCCGCACGCATAAAACAAAGGCGGGCAATAGCCCGCCTCTAAACCTGGCTTATTAACTCAGCTCAGGCGCTTGGCCGCATGAGACTGCGGAAGATACCTTGAACCTCGACGCGTGAAGCATGCAGCCGGAGCGGTTGCAACTGCGCATTCGAAGGCCGCAGCTCGATTTCATCTCCGAACCTGAAGATCCGCTTCAACGTTGCGCGAGCGCGATCAATCAACGCCACGACGATCTCGCCGTCGCGAGCTTCGTTCCGACTCTCGATCAGCGCAATGTCGCCATCACAGATGTGCTCATCGATCATCGAATCGCCTTTGACACGTAACGCATAGATTCGCTCAGGTCGAACCCGTCCCAGGAGAAACCTCGGCACGCAGATCATTTCGGTGTCTTCAATCGCGTCGATTGGGGCACCCGCGGCAATGCGCCCGACCAGACGCACTTCGCACACCGCATCAGCCGCCGCGTCTCCCATATTCACCGCAAGCGTGAACGTGCCATCGTCATGAGCACGTTTTATCAGGCCACGCTTTTCAAGCGCCGAGATGTGTTTCGCGATCGTAGCTTTCGAGCTAACGCCAAAGTGTCGCGCGATTTGTGAGTATGAAGGTTCGTGACCGTGCTTTGCGAGAAAGCGCGTGAGGTAATCAAGAACTTCTTTCTGACGTTGGGTGCGGGGTAGCATGAGTCATTCTTCGAGGGTCGACTCGAATTCTAGTCACGCTCTTTCGCTTCGTCAAGCTCTTTACAACATGCGCTGCACAAAAACTGTGAGATTGCGCAGCGTTCTCTCCTTAGCTTGCGCAACAGTTCGCGAGTTGCTCTGTGAAAAAGCATTTGACTATGCGCGCGCGATCGGATAAATGTTTTCGCGCTTTGGCTGATAAACGCCTGTAACCGGATTCGGCGATTCCGCGTCATAGGTTTGTTAACGTTTTTCTTCGGCAGTCGCTACCTGCAGTTTCAACCACAACTGATTGAAAGGAAATTCCCCAATGAAACAGACGTGTCGTTCTGCTCGCGACATCGGCGGGCTGGTTGCGTCGATCTGCGCGCTGGCTTTGATGGTAATCACTTTGGGCGCCCTCGCGGTTCAGGCCGAAAAGCCGGATGGCTCGCAGCCTCCGCTGCCCACTCAAGAACCATCACCGGCGCAAAGTCCTTCTGCAACGCCAACCCCCAGTCCCACGCCGACGCCAATCAACTGGTCGAACGACCCGATGCTCAAGCGATTTGTATTTCGCGGCATCGGCCCGGCCAGCATGGGCGGGCGCATCGATGACATCACCTGCGCCGACAACAATTCCTACACTTGTTACGTAGGATTTGCGACTGGCGGCGTTTGGAAGACCACGAATAACGGCACGACGTTCACGCCGGTTTTTGACACTTATTCGCGAGGTTCGATTGGCGACATTGCGATCGCGCCTTCGAATCCCGACATCGTTTGGGTCGGCACTGGCGAAGCCAACAACCGCCAGAGCGCGAGTTTCGGCGATGGCATTTATAAATCGACGGATGCAGGAAAAACGTTCGCGCGGATGGGCTTGGAAAATTCACAGACGATCGCCCGCATCGTGATCGATCCTAAAGATCCGAATGTCGTTTATGTCGCGGTGCTGGGTCACCTGTTTGGCCCAAACAAAGAACGCGGCGTTTACAAGACCACGGATGGCGGCAAGAGCTGGAACAACGTCAAGTTCATCGACGAAGATACCGGCTTTACCGATCTCGTCATGGATTCAGTAGATAATAAAACGCTTTACGCTGCTTCTTATCAACGGCGGCGAACTTCATGGGGATTTAACGGTGGCGGTCCAGGTTCGGGAGTTTGGCGAACGACTGATGCTGGAAAGACATGGACGAGAATTCAAGGCAGTGGATTTCCTGAAGGCATGCTCGGCCGGATCGGCATCGACGTTTCGCGATCGCATCCGAACGTGCTTTACGCTCAGATCGAAGTTGGCGCGAGCACAGGTACCGGTGGCGAAGAACAGGCCGGGCCTCCAACTCCAACACCGACGCCTACTCCAGGAGCGACTCCGGCAGCATCCCCGACACCTGATCCGAAGAAGCACGGCGTCTGGCGCTCGGATGATAAGGGCAAGACGTGGAAAGTTGTCGCCAGTTGCTTCAACCTGAACAACTGCACCGAAAATAATCGGCCGATGTACTACAGCCAGATTCGCGTCGATCCGTCGAATCCGGAAAATGTTTTCGTTGGCGGTTTGAACTTCAGCCGATCGACTGACGGCGGCAAGACATTCAAGTCGCTGCAACCGGGGATCGCGCATAGCGATCACCACGCGATCTGGATCGATCCAAAGAACGGCAAGCACATCATGATCGGAAACGATGGCGGTCTCGACGTCAGCTACGATCAAGGCGACACGTGGGAATTCGTCAACACGATTCCCGCGGCGCAGTTCTATGCGATCGCCGTTGACATGCGAAAACCGTATTACGTCTATGGCGGTTTGCAGGACAACGGTTCCTGGGGTGGGCCAAGCCAAACACGTAACCTTCAAGTCGGCATAACTAACTCTGACTGGTTCCGCACCGGAGGCGGCGATGGTTTCTATTCGCAAGCCGATCCAAACGATCCGTTCATCATTTATTCCGAATCACAAAATGGAGCAATGCAGCGAATCGACATGCGCACCGGCCGCAGCGTTAGCATTCGCCCGCGCGCAAATCCGCGGCGCGGTGCCGGAGGCGGCGGCGGCGGTGGACGTCGCGGCGGACAAGGTGGCGCTCAAGCTGCCGCAGCATCGGCGTCACCCGAAGCAAGTCCGCAGGACACCCAAGCTCAGCAGGGCTTTGGTGGCGGCTTTGGCGGCGGCGCGAATCTGCCCACGAATGTTGTTCCTCCGCCGGCGGCGAACGAACAGTACCGTTTTTACTGGAACACGCCCATCGTCATGTCGCCGCACAATCCGAGCATTCTGTACGTAGGCGGCGATCGCTTCTTCAAATCGATGAATCGCGGCGATAACTGGACCGCCTCTGTCGATCTCAGCAAGCATCTCGATCGCAACAAGTTTTCAATCATGGGCGTCAAGGGCAGCGATCCGATGGCGTCGAAGAATGATGGCTACACGAGCTTTGGTTACGTCGTGACGATTGGCGAGTCGCCAATGGTGCCGGGAATTCTTTGGGCGGGCACGGACGACGGCAATGTGCAGTTGAGCCGCGACGGCGGGATGAACTGGGCGAACGTCGCAAAGAATGTTCCCGTGCTGTCCAAGAAAGAAGGCGAGCTTTATCACATCACGCGTATCGAGCCTTCGAGATACGATGCCGGCACTGCTTATCTTTCGGTCGATGGACATCGGTTCGACGATCTCAAGCCTTACCTCTATGTGACGAGAGATTACGGCGCGACGTGGTCGTCAATCGCTGGCAATCTGCCGCAGGTTGGTAACGTGAATGTGATTCGCGAAGATCCCAAGAACAAGGATCTGCTGTACTCCGGAACGGAATTCGGCCTGTACGTTTCGCTCGATGGCGGCAAGGAATGGAAAGAGTTCATGTCCGGTCTGCCGCGCGTCCGCATCGACGATATCCTCGTTCATCCGCGCGACAACGATCTGGTTATCGGAACACATGGACGCGGGATTTACATCTGTGACGACATCAGCGCGTTGCAGCAATTGGGGCTCCAGAAAGTACTCGATAAAGATGCGTTCCTGTTTGATGTTCGGCCGGGTATTCTTTGGTACAACGATATTCGTTTGAGCCGCTACACCGGCGGGTCGAAGAATTTCCGCGGCAGCAATCCGCAACCGGGAACAGCCATCAGCTACTATCTAAAGTCGGCGCCAACCGGCGACGTGAAGATCACGATCAGCGATTACACCGGCAAAGTTGTGCGGAACCTTGTCGCCACGAAAGACATCGGCATCAATCGCATTCAGTGGAATATGCGCGGAGATCCGCCTCCGCGTCCCGCGAATCTTCCAGCATTCGGTGGAGGTGGCGGCGGGGGAGGTGGTGGTGGCGGAGGCGGCTTCGGCGGGTTTCTCAACGCCGGCCCGCCACTCGAAGCCGGCACTTATCAGGTGAAGCTTTCGGTCAACGGCAAGGACTACACAACCAAAGTCGTGATCGAAAACGATCCGGGAATCATGCCGTAGCTCATTCACAAATGTGAGGAACAAGGAGCCGCTGGTGGTGAAACAACTCATCTCCAGCGGCTCTGGCTTTTGACAACTATCTTATTTAGACTACACACACCGTTCGCCTTCGAGTTTGACAGGAGGCACCTATGTTTTCACTCAATGGATTACTTCGCTGCTTGATCGTGGTCGTTGCGCTCGCTCCGGCCGCGATGTCTCAGCAGGTCTCGTCCCCTTCTGCTCAACTTGTGCTGGAAGTTCACTTCTATCCCGGCGAACCGCCCGCGTATCAGAGAATCACGAAATCGCCGATGCAAGGAGCGTGGTACTCGCGTTTCCATCAAATCAAATCGGCCGGTACAAATGATTTGCCCGTTAACGCCGTGGACATCAAACCGGTATTTACAGAATCCGGGATTCGCGTCTCAGTTTCTGTGCTGTTTGGTGAGCTGCATGAGAAACAGAAATCGGTGGGTGTCTACACGCTTCACGAAGGGGAGAAGATCAAGATACAGGAACTAGCTCAGTTCGGGGTCGATCCGTTCATAGTCTCCGCGGTCAATTTCTCTCCTACGCAGCTCGATTTGCCGGAATTCTTCAGCAAGGCAAATTCGATTGATTACATAGGCATCCAACCCACGGTGTCGTTAATGCCCGCATATCGCATAGCGGTTCGGAATCTTTCGAATAAGAACGTGAGAGCCCTGATGGTTCACGTGCTCAAAGGCGGAGAACCACAGCTCACATTCTTGCCGCAGGGAAAAGAAGGCGCGCCGCTGATCGTCATCGCAAATGCCTTTGAGTTCGACGCGCGGGTCGCCACGCGAGCAACGGTGACGCCGACCGGAATCACGCAAGTGACGCTGCCCGGCCAAGTCATCGAAGTATCGACAGCGATCTTCGAGGACGGCTCGTTCGAAGGTGATGCTGAGCCGGCGCTGATCTATGCCGCCACTTTGCGAGGCGAACGGATACAACTGGCGCGTGTCATCGACCTACTCGAAAAAACCGCCGACGACAGTCGATCAGATCCCGCGACGAAGATCGAGACGCTGAAGACAACCATAGCAATGCTCAGTCTCGAGGCGGATCTAACGACGGCGCAGGAAGTCATTGCCGGGTTCGGACAACCGGTCAGGAAGTCGCCTGAAGAAATCAAAAGCGCGGTTGAGATAGGCATGAAGACGATTCTGGGGCATGCATTGAATATGACCCAACAATTTCAACTTCGTAACCCCAAGCCTGATCCTGCCGACGTCAACCGTTGGCTCGGCAATGTCCAACAACGTTACGAAAATTGGCTGCGCCGACTGGGAAAGTGACTACTCAATTATCCGCGCAATCACGCAATTCAAATAATGCGTTTCGGGAACTCCCAGCAAGACGGGATGGTCTGACGACTGTCCGCGTTTCTCGACGATCTGCAAGCGTCGACGAGCATCGACCGCGGCAGCGGCAATGATCTCCATGAACATTTCTTCGCTCATGTGATACGAGCAGGTGCAAGTAACCAGCACCCCGCCCGGATTCAAGAGCTTTAGCGCGCGCAGATTAATTTCCTTGTAGCCGCGGGCGCCTGATTTGATGGTCGCGCGACTCTTCGTGAACGCGGGCGGATCCAAAACGATCGTGTCAAAGCGTTCGCCTGCGGATTCCATCTCGCGCAAGGCGTCAAAGACATTGGCCGGACGAAATTCAACATTACTTATTTGATTCAGCTCCGCATTTCTTCGCGCGCCGGCAATCGCATCTTCCGAGATGTCGATCCCCAAAACGCTTTCGCAAGACTTGGCGATGTGAATCGCAAAGCCGCCGTTGAAGGTGAAGCAATCGAGCGCCCGGCCGCGAGCAAGTTTGGCCGCAGCGAGATAATTTTCGCGCTGATCGAGAAACGCGCCGGTCTTTTGACTTGCCAGCGGCGAAACGATGAAACGCACGCCGTGCTGATTGATTTCGAATTCGGTGTCAGTACCGCGAGCGGACCGTGGTCCCCACGCGGGCAGCCCGTGTGGGGTGGTGGATACGACCGGATCGCCCAGCGGCGCTAATGATCCGGTCGCTACCGCTCCCGGCACTGCCACGTGCAGCACGCCCTTCCGCAGCTCCAGTCCTTCAATCTCGCGCACGCGTGCATCGTTTCGTTCGAGGATTGAACGAGGTTTGAATTCTTCGATTAGCAATTCGACTATCTCGTTTTGCAGTCGATCAGTTCCCTGCGACAGCGTTTGCAGCACGAAGTTGCCGTCATAGAGATCGACGATCAGCGACGGGAGCAAGTCCCCTTCGGAATACACCAAACGATAAGCGTTAGTGTCCCTTGCGATGTTTGCACGAAGTTCGGCGCAAGCTTGCAGGCGCGCGCGCCACCAGTCTCGATCAAGCTGTTCGCGACGCGTCGTCAGAAAGCGCAGGGCAATCTCTGATCGATCGCTGTAGAACGCCTGACCCACGAAATTGTTTGCCTCGTCAAAAACCGTGACGATCGCGCCCGCATCAACTTCGCGCAACTCGCGAACGTCACTCTTGTAAACCCAGATGTGACCGGTGCGAATTCGCTTCGCGGCTCGTTTTGAGATGTTCACTTGGCCCATCTGACCTTGAACTTAACACAAACGTCGAAACGATTGCCGTCGCCCGGCTGAGACTCGTTCAAGAGATGCCGGATTAGCACTTGACCGCGGGCGATTTTCCGCGTAGAAACTTTCAAGCGCCCTTAGTTTTAGGATTTTTGCTGCCCCGGTGAAATTCCGATTTAATGGCCGCAAGTGTTGACCTAAAAACCGCTCCGCCCTCACCAAACGAAAGCGCCAGCACGCTGAGCCTCGCTGTCGACCGGGTTCTTCCGCGCGTTGCGATGTTCGATTCCAAAAAATTCAGAATTGCATCGTCGGTTACATTTGTCGCAAGCGTCGCCCTGCTCATCCTTGGCATTTCCGTTCTGATCGGATGGGCCTTCGACATCGGCATACTTAAGAGGCTCGCGCCTGGACTCGTGTCGATGAAGCCGAACACGGCGGTCTGCTTCATCTTATCTGGCGCATCGCTCTGGCTGTTGAAAGCTGAGGGAGTATCCGGAGCAAAGCTTCGTCTGGGCCAGGCGCTCGCAGCGATCGTCATCGTCATCGGCGCGCTCACGATCATCGAATACTTCTCTGGCGCGAATTTGCGTCTCGACCAACTGTTATTTACAGAGGCAAAGTCACCGAGCGTGCTCTTTCCGGGCAGGATGGCTTTTGCTACGGCGTTGAATTTCGTGGTGCTGGGAAGCGCCTTGGTTTTCATTAACGAGAAAAGCAAGGGTAAAAATCTCACGGATGTTCTGGCTGGTTCAGGCGCTGCGCTCACACTACTCGCTCTGCTCTCCTATTTGTACAAGGTCGATGCTCTATACCGTGTAGTTCCCTTTGCCACGATCGCCTTGCACACGATCATCGGTCTCCTAATCTTGTGTGCCGGAATTCTTTTTGCCCGGGCCAAAGATGGCTTCGTCGCTGTCTTTCTGAGCGACACGTCCGGAGGAATTGTCGCGCGCCGATTACTGCCGGTTGCGATTCTGATTCCACCAATGCTCGGCTGGTTTCGCCTAATGGGCGAGCGTCGAGGATTTTATGAGCCGGCATTCGGGATAGCGATTGTCGCCACTTCTCTGATCATCCTTTTGGTAGCGGTAATCGGACGGACGGCCCGCGTGCTTGATTCCGCGGAAGTTGTGCGACGTCGCGCTGACGATCGAACGCGCCTCGTGGTTGAAGCTACTCCCAGCGCGATAGTAATGGTCAATGAACAAGGGCGAATCGCTTTGGTCAACAGCCAAACGGAAAGACTGTTTGGTTATTCTCGATCGGAATTGCTCGACCAACCGATCGAGAAGCTGGTACCCGATCGCTATGCTTCGCTTCACGCCGATCATCGAGGCTCATTTTTGCGAGAGCCGACTACGCGCGCGATGGGCGCCGGTCGCGACTTGTATGGCCTCCGAAAGGACGGAAGCGAAGTTCCGATCGAGATTGGCCTGAATCCGCTTCGAACCGACGAAGGTAATTTCGTTCTGGCCGATATAATCGACATCACCAAGCGAAAAGAGACCGAAGCCACGCTGCGGCAAAGCGAGGAGCGCGCGCAGCGTGGCAAGCGAATCTGGGAGAAGACCTTTGACGCGATTGGCGAAGGGATCCTGGTCCACGACAGCGAAATGCGGATCGTGCGATGCAACGCGCAGGCGGCCGAAATGCTGAATATGAAACCCGCGGAAGTGATTGGCCGCAAGTTCGCCGATGCTTTTGCGCTCTTATTTGGCAAACAGGCCGCTGATTATTACTTGGACGAAGGCCGCGAAGTGTTATCGTCATTTGAAGCGCAGACCGCCGCAGGACAGCGATATATGGTTTCGATCTTTCCGATCAAAAATCCCGACGGCGAATCAGTAAGCGTGGTGATGTGGAACGACGTTACCACTCTGGCTGAAGTCCAGGAACAATTGGGACGCTCGCGCCGATTGGCGAGCGTGGGCCAATTGGCCGCCGGTGTCGCGCACGAAGTAAATAATCCGCTGGCTGCAATCACGACCTGCGCTGAAGCAGTGATGCGCGACATCAATCATAGCGAGACGGCAAAAGAACTCGCCGAAAGCCGGCAATGGAATTACTACCTCGGCGAAATTGTCCGGCAGTCGTTGCGTTGCAAGGAGATCACTCGCGGCCTCCTGGATCTCACTCGTCAGCGACAAGCGCGCCGCGTCTTAATCGACATAAATTCCCTGGTGAAGGAATGCGCGAAGATTGGAGTTCAGCGCACGGATTCGAAGGCAGAATTCCAAATGCATCTGGACGAGAACATCGGCGAAGTGGCAACTGATGCCGAGATGTTGCGCCAAATTCTCGACAATCTGATCGCAAATGCTATCGACGCGCTGAACGAACAACCCGGGACGGTCGCCGTCTCGACGATCCGCGAAGGGGATCGCATCGGAATCGAAATCGCTGATTCAGGTCAGGGCATTCCGACTGATCTGCTTTCGAGGATATTCGATCCATTTTTCAGCACGAAGGGGCCGGGAAAGGGTTATGGACTTGGTCTCGCGATTTGTCTGTCGCTGGCTGAATCGCTCGGCGGCAGCATCACCGTCGAGACAAAAGAAAGCAAAGGCAGCCGCTTTCGAGTCTGGATTCCGCGGCGCGCGCCCGACTAACGCTATTTTGAATTGCGATTTTAGAATTCCGATTTGGCCGTTTATCCTGCCCGTTCAGCGAATTGCGCAATCGCAAATCGGCATTCAAAAATCAGAAATGGAATCATGAGTAGAAAAACTCGCGTGTTAGTCGTAGACGACGATAGCCTGCTGCGTAAGCTCGTCACTGAACAACTTTCGCGATCTGACTTCGAAGCCGATCCCGCCGCCAGCGCCAGAGACGCTTTAGCTCGGCTGCGCGACGCGGATTACGACGTCGTGTTGCTGGACATCATGATGCCTGATATGTCGGGTCTGGAAACTCTGCGCGAGATTCGCAAGCTCGAAGATCCACCCGAAGTCGTCATGCTCACTGCCGATACCTCGCTGGCAACCGGCATCGAAGCGATGCGCCACGGCGCTTACGATTATCTGACAAAGCCGGCGACCCTCGACGAGATGGAAGCCGTGCTGCACAAAGCAGATGAAAAGCGACGGCTGGTCAAACAGAATGCTTCGCTCCGATCCGTCGCGCGACCGACTGGCGGCGGTGATGAAGTTCTGCCCATCTTTTGCGAGAACCCGCTGATGGCTGCCGTGGTAGCCCAGGCCGAAACGGCCGCGCGCACCGATTCAACCGTACTGCTGACCGGCGAATCAGGATCGGGCAAAGACGTGCTGGCGCGACACATTCACTCGCAAAGCTCGCGTCGTGCGGCTCCGATTATCACTGTCAACTGTGGGGCGCTTCCCGAGTCACTTTTCGAATCAGAATTCTTTGGGCATGAGCGCGGAGCGTTCACCGGCGCCAGCTCGCTGCGGCGAGGTTTGTTGGAAGCCGCCGATGGCTCGACTTTGTTTCTTGATGAGATCGGGGACCTGCCGCTGTTGATGCAGGTGAAACTCTTGCATTTTCTCGAGCAGGGACGATTTCGGCGCGTAGGATCGACCCGCGATCAACATGCGGACGTGCGCATCATCGCCGCCACTAATCGCGATCTTTCTTCGGATGTCGAACGACAACGTTTCCGCGCAGATCTGTTTTATCGTCTTAACGTCGTGTCGCTGCATGTGCCCGCACTGCGTGATCGGCCCGAAGATATTACTCGGCTGGTCAATCACTTTCTCGAGATTTATCGCGAACGCTTCAATCGTCCGAACCTGGATGTTTCAGCCGAAGGTCGCGAGCTCTTGCGGAATTATTCATGGCCGGGAAATGTGAGAGAGCTGCGCAATTGTTTGGAGCGAGCAGCGGCAATCTCGACTGACGATACGATCGGCGCCGAACAACTTCCGTTCGTGAGCCTCTCGAGCAGCACCACTGCGGCAACTGTTGGGCCGTCCGCAGCAGTACCCGCGCCGGTAACTGCGCCCGTGACGCTGGAAGAACTCGAACACGAGCACATCCTGCACGTGCTTAACGAGAGCGATGGAAATCGCGAGCGCGCCGCCGCCATCCTCGGTATTTCTTCACGCACCTTGTATCGAAAGCTTCGCGAATATGAATCTCAGTCGAACTCATCTGGTCTGGCCACTGAAGGTTGATTCAATCCGGCGCTTTTGACACACATCGGGTTGACTCGCGGCTTTCGCTGTTATAGAAGTCTTAGCCAAATCCAATCAAATAAGAGGGGGAGGTAAGATGGCAACAAACAAGAGCTTCAATTCGCCGGAAGAAACCCGCACGATGGACAAAGGTAAGGTAGAGGTTCTAAACCTTGCTGGCTCGCAAGTGATGCGCGCGACGTTTCAACCCGGATGGAAATGGTCTGAGTGTGTGAAACCGATCGCCGGAACCGAGAGCTGTCAGGTCGCGCATCTCATGTACACGGTTTCCGGAAAAATGGTCGTCCGGATGGATGACGGAACTGAAGTTGAAATCAATGCCGGTGACGTCAGTTCAATCCCGGCCGGCCACGACGCATGGATCGTTGGAGACGAGCCCTTCGTCGGAATTGACTTTCAAGGCGCCAGCCAATATGCGAAAGCCGGTGCGTGAAGGAAGGTTGAGTTGGCGCGGCGGCACTGAGAAGCACCCTCCGCGCCACTTCATCCTATCTGGGCAGTAATTTCCCCAACCCTGGCCCTTACGAGAGTGACGCATTACTGTTGATGTGGTCGGCGGAGAAGGCTGAAACGCGCCGGGAGTTGTCGGGAAACTGGGGGCGTTGGTCTGCCCGGTCACGTAAGCATTGCCGGTTGAGTCAACTGCAATACCGGCCCCGGAAGTGGTTGTGCTGTTCAGGTCACTCGCGGTGTCACCTGCGAGGTAGGTGGAATAGATAATGTTCGTGCCTGATGAATTCAACTTTGTGACAAAGGCATCGCAGGTACCGGCCCTGTTGATGGTCGTTTTATACGCGCCCGGACTAATGGGAAAGTCCTGGGAGCAAACCTCGCCCGTCATGTAGGCGTTGCCATCAGCATCAACTGCGATGCCGCGTCCGCTATCATGTAGACTTCCCCCAAGAAAAGTTGAATAGCTCAAAACCGGATCAATGATCAGCGGTAAGCTGGGATCGTACTTATCGACTTCAAAACCGATTTGATTATTAGCTCTCAGGACATAGCGAGCGCCAATGAGTTGACGATTGTTTCCTGCTTCCTGATACACGACGGGTGTGTGCTGGCGTAACTCTCCGTCTCTTGTGCGCAGCAACAGATCGCCGCCGGCGTCCAGGCGCACTTGCCGCGCTCCGGCAAAAGCGAGCCGGATGCTGTGTGGATCGGCGCCAGGCGCGACGACAAAGTCGTATTCAAGCTGCCGCTGATTGCCGTACATCACCAAATCCACGCCGTGATATATAGCCTCGTATTTGACTCTCGCATAATTGGAAACGTTTGTGCGCCATTTCGCGGGATCGTTGCCGATGAAGTAGTTGCTCTTGCCCGGCAACTGATCCGCGCCTGACACTTGCGGCGCTGGATTGGCGCCCACGAACTTCATGCGCAGCACAGTGGATTTCAGAATTCTAGATTTGTGAGACCGGGCAGCGATACGCGCGTTGCTTTCATTTCGCGATTGAACAATTCCCAAGCGTAACACTGCTTCCGTGGGCATTAGGAAAAGCGCATAGTCGTTCCCCCGAGAAAGGAACTTCACCGAGCTGTCGGTCTGGCCCTGATTCGTCTCAAAGCTGAGTGGCAGTCTGCCGTAGGCTTCTTGCACTTTGGCGGGCATTAGGCGTTCACTGAGAACTGGTTTCGAAGAGACCGGCGCGACGAAACGCGCTCCGACTTTTCGAGATAAGTAATTCAAATCTGCGATGCCCGTCACGAGCAACACCATCAACAAACAATAGTTGAGAAGCGAACGGCGAGAATTGGGGATCATGGGAAGCTCTCCTTTTTGAACTGGATTAACGACGGTAAAGGTCGGGTAACTTTCTGAAAGGTAATGGGAGTGCGGCGGTCTTATATATCTTCAAATAAGGGATGTCAATATTCTTCGCTTCAAATACTCAATAGATTTTTTTGCCACTCGCCGACCAAATTCCTTTGCCTGCCGGGAACGCCGATGACGGCCAACTACAGCCTTATGATCCCCGCTGACAAAACCCTAAGGTTCAACGCGTGGGGCGATGCTGGATCGGCGTTGGTGATGGCTAGGGTACCGAAGTTGGCGCTGGTCCACAGCCACAGGGGGTCGGGGGCACCACACAGCTTGAAAAGATGACCTCGTCAATGCGGCCAGGAAAGTGGGTATTGCCAGAGCCGAACGGACTCCATCCGATATTGAACGGCGCCGAATTGTTGTAAGGCATGGCAACCGATGCAGTGCTGACCTGTACGCCGTTCACGTACGTAACGAGACTATTTGTTGAACCGTTATAGAGCAGCGTCACTTTTGTGAACTGGCCCGTGGCGACCACGCCCGGTGCCGACGTCACCGCGCAGTTGCTTGAATTCATGTAACTACAAAGCGAACCATTCGCGTTTATTTGCAGGCCGGCGCGGTTATTTAAGGAAGCCTCCTTACT
This sequence comes from Acidobacteriota bacterium, assembly GCA_003222895.1. GTDB lineage: Bacteria > Acidobacteriota > Blastocatellia > Pyrinomonadales > Pyrinomonadaceae > UBA11740. The sequence goes on from QHXI01000079.1 coordinate 37,914, forward strand.
GAAGACGACGGGTCTGATGTTGTGCAAAGAACTCGGATTAACGCAGGCTTCCCAGGTAAAAGAGCCTGGCTGATTCATGGGGACTATGTTTATGGGAGCCTCTACATAAGCTAAGATCCCGTTGAGGCTAAAAGCCCCTCCCACCGCGCCCGGCCCGAAGGTTGCGCCGTTTTTCAGGATGCCTGGATTGCCTGGATTGAGTCCACCCGAATCATTCGCATTTCCTTCTGCTAACCATCGGGAAGTCGGGCATTTTGTTGCCGTGGGCCACGGTGTCGGCGTTGGCGCCGCGCTGGAAACGATTTTTGAGGTTAGGCGGTTGTCCGACTTGGGTGATTCGGGCGTGACGAAAACCGCCCCGACTTTCCGCGTCAGGGAAGTCAGGCCGGCGACGCCTGCGAGCAGCAGCCCTAACAACAAACAACAATTAAGAAATGGATGACGAGTGACGAAACGACGAGAGTTGAGGGACATGGGGGCGATCTCCTTTTTCGAACGATTACCAGGAATACAATTCGGAAGGTCGGGTACTTTCACGAACGCAAGTACAGCAATAACTAATGCGAGCACCCTTATATCTCTTCAAAAGAGGGGTTGTCAATATTCAAAGAGTGAGCTAGGAGAGCCCGCAACGAAAGTGTGACGATGACTTGTAATTCGCTCAGTTCAATTCTGGATAACCCTGACAGAATGTCGCCCTCGCTGACAAAATGTCAGTTGCGGTTGTCATGACAGCAAAGGCCATCGCTCGCCCGCGCAAGACACACTCTAAACCCAACAAACTCCTCTATTTCTCCACTTACAGGTTGAACCAGTTGGCTGGCAACACGCGGCACGGCGATTGTTAATAGCGGTCGCGGTTGATTGTGCTCCCACCCAATCACCCTTTCTATGCAAGGTGGGAAAAATTCCAAACGGCGCAGATTGCGCACACTCACCCAACCAGACCTCAATACGTCCCAAGGAGACGAACCGATGTTGAAATCGAAAAAGAAACTCAGCGCGCTGTTGATGGCTACGATGACTCTGATGCTTGCCGGCGCGGCCGGTTTTGCGCAGAGACATTTCATGCTGGCGAATGCAGCGCGTCCCGAAGTGAACGTGCAATTGTCAGGCGCGGTCGAACGTGATTCCAAACTCATGTCGTTAGATAAATCGACGGTTGTGAATCCGGGCGAAATCCTGGATTGGAACATCGCAGCCGAGAACACCGGCAATGCCTCAGCGCTCGAATACAAAACCGTCGGTCACATTCCGCGCGGCACAGAATTCGTCGCCGGCAGCGCGAAAGCAGATGCCGCGAAAGCGCTCTATAGCATCGACGGCGGCAAGTCATTTTCAGCGCAGCCGATGATCGAAGTGAAACAGGTCGACGGCAACGTTAAGCGCGTGCCCGCTCCGGTTTCGATGTATACCGAGATTCGCTACGAGTGGAGCGATCCGCTCGCGCAAGGTGGCAAACTCTCCGCTTCGTACAAAGTGCGCGTGAAGTAACCCCGCCATCAGACGTGATGCGCGCGCCATGAGCAACGCCGCATTTCTCACCCTGCCCCCATCTTTCAAAAAGGAATCGACATGAGAAACCCACGAACAAACACTCTTAGTACGACTGCGATCGTTCGCGTGCTGATTGCCCTGGCTATCGCCTTCGCATTCGCCGCCCGCACGATGGCCCAGACGCCGGCCGACACCGTGATCTCGAACCAGGCGAGCGCGTCCTATAGCGATGGGACGAACACCTACAACACCGTTTCGAATACGGTAACGGTGACCGTTTCGAAGGTATCGGGTCTGGCCGTCACACCTGACGCCGGCAGCAACCCGACAGTCGTCGCCGGACAGACTGGCGTCATTTACAACTTTACGGTGACCAACACCGGCAACTTCAGCGATCAGGTGCACTTCCTCGGCAGTAGCGCCAGCGCCGTGGTCAACGGTCCCGGCACGATCACGAACATGGTGATCGATCTCGACAACAGCGGCACCATCAACGCCGGCGATACGCTGCTGACGGGCGCGAGCCCGACTGATTCAGCTGCGATTGCGCAGAATGGATCAATTCACGTATTGGTCGAAGTAAGCATCAATGCCGGCGCGACTCCAAGTCAGACCGTTCAAGTTATTCTGGGCGATGCCGCTACCGGCGCGCCGTCTTATGACAACCAGCCTGTAGCCGCAGCCGTCCCTTCGCACGAAGTTCGCACGGTTTCAGCTGCATCGGTGAACGGCCAGCGCGAAGCGAAAGGCGACATCTCGGCGACCGTGGCCAACGATGCGCTTTTGCTATTGACGCTGACGACGGCGCCCGCGGCTCCGATCGATCTCGGCACCGACGTCACTTATACCTGGCAACTCTGTAACAACGGCTCGCGCGATGCTTCGGGCGTCGCCCTGAGTGGCGCTCCGCAGGTCTATATCATCGCTCCGATTCCGCAACAGAACCCCCTAGGCTCGCGCGGGACACTCAAGTCCGGCCAATCGTTCCCCGCCGGAACGCTTTTCACACAGAGCGCACTGACGATCGCTCCATTGTCAGCCACGTGGAGTTCCACTGCGCCATCGCCGCTCACGCTCGCGACGCGCGTCGCGTATCCCGTCGGCGGCACGCTCGCCCAGGGCGGAGCTTGCTCATCCGTCAACATGATCGTGACTATCCCGACGGGCATCGATGCCAATGTGATGATGGACGAAATCGGTGATGCATTCGGCAAGAACAGCCTGTCGAGCATTATTCCCGATCAGTCTGGCGACGCGACGTCGAATAACGGCGACTCGAATGCGAATTTCGACGAAACGTATTCAGCGGCTGCGGGCCACGGCGTCATCCAGCAGATCGCGCTCAAGAAAGTCGGCAACGTCCTGATTGGACCGAGCGGCTCTCCCGGCGCGGTTGGTCCAACCGACAACAACGACGATTACACAAACAAAGCCGTCAACACCGGTATAGCAGGCGTAGCGCCGGGTGGCGTGACCACCGCATCGGGTCAGCTCGTCTACACGAATACGATTCAAAATACCGGCAACACCAGCGACACCTTCACGATCGATGCGCCAACTGTTCCGGCTGGATTCACCGTCGAAGTTTCAACCAACGGCGGCACCAGTTACACAACGGTGTCGGGTGGCGGATCGACAACGCTGGCGATTAGTTTCGGCGCTTCGGCAAATATTCTGGTGCGCGTAACCGAGCCCTCGGGCAAGACCGTACTCACCGGCTACGACTCGATCATTCGCGCAGCTTCGGTGGCTACGCCGGCAGCCAACAACAAAACAATCGACCGCCTCTACACCGGCTTTGTTCGTCTCGACAAGACCTCCAGCGTCAGCAATTCAACGGGCGTTGGCGGTGCGACGGATCCGGTGCCGGGCGCGGTCATCACTTACAACATCACGTACACCAACGTCTCCAGCTCGAACGGCGATGCGAACTGCGTCAAGTTGACGGCCAGCAGTGTGGTCATCACCGAAGACGGATTAGCTGCGCCAAATAACTGGGGAACGTATACGACCAACAACGGATCGCCGAGCGATTCGGGTTCGGGCACCGTCGTCACTGTGAGTGCGTCGAAGTACACGGACACGATCGCCTCTCTTGCCCCGGGCGCATCCGCCGTGTTCACGTTCAAGCGTTCGATTAACTAGTCAAACGCTTATCGTGACGCTCGCAATGAAGCGGCGCGACGGTTCTGACTGCGATGCAGCTTGAAACCGCAGCGCCGCTTCTAGTCCATTAAGAAGGCCGCGAGCAAACTCTTCCGGACAGTTCTTTCAATCCTCCGATAGCAGTCTCCGACCTCAAAATGTCTCGCTCACGAACAAAGATAATCACCGTTGCGCTCGCCCTGTTTGCATTGGCGTCCTACATTTCGGCGCGCACGAATGAAAATTCATCCAGCGCGGGTACAGTGATTTCGAATCGAGCCGAAGCGACGTATCAGGACGATTCCGGCGCCGGCTTTACTACCGTTTCCGAAACGGTCACGGTCACGATCGCGGTCGTAGCCGGAGTCGCGGTCACGCCTGACGAAACCGCGCCGTCGAATACGATCGCGCCGCACGATCAGGTGACGCGGCTCTTTCGCGTTTGCAATACCGGCAACAATCCAGACACGTTCATGATGACCGCGCTTGATGTGACGGCGCCGGCAACACTTGCTGGGTTGTACTTCGATTCAGATAACAGCGGCGATTTCAGCAACGCTGATGCGCCGATCCATCTGAACGAAACTGCCTCACCGGCGATCGCGCCCGGCGCATGCTTTGGCGTGTTGGCAACGCTCAATACGAATGACGCACAACCGCAGAGCACGATTACGATCACGCTAACCGCGCAATCGAATTCCGGAAATGCAGTTAACGGTCGCGGCCAGGATGCTGGAACTATCATCAATGCGCTCGGAATCGGGCCGCGGCTGAGTGACCTGGCCAACTGGAACATTCCGCCGATTAAGTTGGTGAACAACGCTGCGCAGACTGTCGTGGGCGCGGCCTCTGAATTTAGCTATTTGATCGCTTTTCGCAACAGCGGCGACACGGCCGCGCGCAACCTCGTTGTCGTGGATCATCTGCCGGCGGGAATCGCATACGTACCGGGTTCGTTACTGCTGAATGATCGCGCGCTATCGGACGCAAGCGATACCGACGAAGGCTCAGCACAGAACGATCAAGTCGCCATACGTCTCGCCACGCTTAAGCCCGGCGAAGGTTTTCGCATCACTTTCAAGTCGCGTCTGTCCGGCGCGGTGATCTCGGGCACCGGCCTCATCAATCAAGCCAGTTTTACGGCCGATAACATCGCGCCTCTGAAGAGTTCCACCGCGACAGTCGTTGTCGATCCGTTCGGAGTCGTTTTCGCCGGACGCGCCGGGAGCTCGGCGCCAATCCCTGGCGCTCGCGTTGAGTTGCTGCGCGATCAAAATGGCGATAACTTGCTTGCATTGCCTGGTGACGGCGGCTTCACTCCCAATGCAAAGAATGAAAATCCGTTTGCGACCGACGGCGCAGGCCACTTCAGTTTTGTGCCGAACACAAATGATGTCGGCACCGACAGCAATGCCGCAAATTATTTCCTGAAAATCACCGCGCAGGGTTACATCACGCGAATGATTCAAGCCAGCCTTCGTCCCACGCAAGCCGGGCTGTTTGCGCTTGGCCTGCACTCGATTGACGGACAGCCACTGGCGATCGCCGGCGGATTTGATCTCGTGCGCGAAGACGTTCGGATAAACGATCTCGCCGCGATTGCGATGAACGTGCCGATGTTCGAAGCGTCGGGTTTGCAGATTGTGAAATCCGCTGACCGGGCTCGCGCTGATATCGGTGACACGATTACCTATCGAATCGAAGTCAATAATCCGACCGCGGCGCCGGTGAATAATGTAGTCATTCGCGATCTGCTGCCGCCTTCCTTTCAATATGCAACCGGCTCGGCGCGACTGACGCTAGGCGCGACGATCGATCAAACAATCGAACCTGAGATTCAGAATAACGAACTGCACTTTCATCTTCCCGAAATCGCGCACGGCGAAACCGCACGTGTGTTGTATCGCGTACGCGTCGGCGCGAATGCACAGCAGGGCAACCAGGAAAACCTGGCCGTCGCTTCCGCTACATTTCCGTCGGGAGAACAGATTCAAACTTCGCCGGCGCGCGCGTCCGTTTACGTATCGCTGGGCGTTTTCTCGACGCAGCAAGTGATTGTCGGACGCGTTTTCGTAGACATGAATCAGAACGGCCATTTTGACGGCAGTGATCGGCCGATGCCTGGCGTTCGTCTATATCTAAGCAACGGCGCATCGGTAATCACTGATTCGGCCGGACTGTACAACTTCCCTTCTCTCGGCGATGGACCGCAAGTTGTTTCGCTCGATCCGGTGAGTTTGCCGCCGGGTTACGCGCTCTCGGCCAACGGCCGTGAATCGGGCAAAACCTGGACGCGTCTGTTGCGCACGCCCATCGGAGGCGGCGCGCTGCTGCGTCAAAATTTTGCGTTAACAGCGACTGACTCGTTGGCGAAATCTCTCGCAGACCAATCCGTGCAATCAGTCGCGGACAAGTCAGCCGCACCGCGACCGTCAGAATCATCCGCAGTGTCAGAACCGTCTGCGGTAGCGGACCGGCCAGGTTCGTCCTCTGCCACAGCGAATGAACCGAAGCAGCTGATCAAGCCCGGCACTTACGAAGTCGCCGCGACGGAAACCATCGAAGCGGTCGCGCCCGGCGACGTCGTGATTGTCTCGCCAAAGCCGAATTCAGTTGCGATGACGCCTGGCTTGGAGATTGAAGTGCGCACCGCTCTGAACTGCAACGTGAAGCTGGAAGTAAACGGCGAGACGGTTTCGGACAAGAACATCGGCGTCAGCCGCCTCGATCGCAAGAACCAGGTCTCGACGTTCGGCTTTGTCGGCATCAACGTTCGGCCGGGCGCGAATCGTATCCGCGCAACCGCAGTTGGGCCAAACGGTGAAGTCGGACACACTGTTGAAATCAACGTGATGGGCCGTGGCCCAGCACGCCGGCTGAACATCGTCACCGACAGAACTGAAATTCAATCCGGCGGAAACGATTTCACGCTCGTGCACGTTAGGATGCTGGACCAATGGAACAACCCCGCGCTCGATGGGCAAGTCGGCATCGAGACTTCGTCCGGACAGTTGCTGCGCGAGAACGGAACCAAACCAGAGATGTCCCATCAGTTCGCGCGCACTCCTGAAAAATCTGGCGACGCGCCGGAAGCCACGAGCGGTTCACAACTCGTCGTGCAGACTGAAAAGGGCGAAGCAACCGTCAAGCTGATCGGTTCAGGCGCGCCGGGCGAAGCAAAGCTAAAAGCGCAAACCGGGCAGTTTGAAGCGAACGCGCAAGTGCATATTGGCTCTGAGATGCGCCCGACGATCCTGATTGGTTTTGCCGAGATGAGTTTTGGCAAAGGCATTCCGGAAGTTTCGTTGCGCAACGAGCAGGGCAACTTCCGCAGTCGCGTCAGCTTTTTCTACAGTGGAAAGCTGCCGTGGAACAGCATGCTCACGCTCACGTACGATTCCGAGCGCCCGATCAACCGCACTGCTGGTCAGGATCGAATGTTCCAACTCGATCCGCTCGATCGCGCCTATCCCCTGTTCGGCGATTCGTCAACGCGCTTCGAAGCTGCGCCTTCGAATTCAAAGTTGTACGCGCGCATCGATCACAAACGTTCATTCATGATGTTCGGCGATTTCGAAACAGACATGGATGCGCCACTCGCCGGATATTCGCGCAAGCTCACCGGCGTCAAAGCGCATCTGGAAAACTCACGCGGTGACTTTGTGACGATCACCGGCGCGCGTCCGGACACCTCGTTTGCCCGCGACGTATTCCCCGCGGGACAGTTGGGTATTATGCAGCTCTCGAACGCAGAGATTCTGCCGGGATCGGAAACCGTCCTGCTCGAGACTCGCGATCGGCGCAATCCCGAAATCATTATCTCTCGTGAAACGCTGACGCGTTCGATCGATTACAATCTGGACGCCGCCAATGGCCGCCTGTTTTTCCTGCGCTACGTATCAGTGTTCGATTCGGTGCTGAACCTGAAACAAATTGTCGTGACCTACGAGCATCGCGCGAGCGGTCTCGCGTCCGCGGTTTACACGGCGCGCGCGCGCAAGAATTTCAAAGGAATTGGATTGAAGCTCGGGCTCTCGGCTGTGCTGCAACGCGAAGCTGAAGGCAGCGATTTCGTTCTCGGGGGAATCGACGCCGAGAAGACTTTGCCGAATGGCGGATCGCTGCAAATGGCCTGGGCGCGCAGCAGTGGCGAGATTCTGGGAAGCGGCAACGTCTTCACGACTGACACCAACACGCACCACGACGGTGATGCTTATCAATTGACGCTCGCGCAGCCGCTGCCGTTTTTCAACGGCACGCTCAAAGCGCGCTACATTAATGCCTCGGTGGGATTTTTTAATCCCTTCGGTGGCACCGTGACGCCGGGTTCGCAACGCGCTGAAGCATCGCTGGAAATCAAGCCGATGAAGAACTCGACGCTGCAGTTCGCGGTGATCGACGAACGCAACAAGACCGCGAACGTCGATAACGGCCGGTTAACGTACTCAGCAGCGCTCGATCAAATTCTCGGCGAGAAGGTAAAGCTGCACTTTGGATTCGACCATCGCGCGCTAACTGACAACCTGACCGACAAAAGCACGGACTCGAATCTATTGACCGCGGCCATTGATGTCCACGCGACCGACAAACTGAATTTCTCAATCAAGCGCGAGCAGAACCTCGGCCAAGCCGATCCAACTTATCCGACGCAAACGACGATTGGCGCGAACTATCAGATCAATTCGCTCACGAAATTGTTCTTCACGCAGCGTCTTGCGTCAACTTCTATCAGGCCCATCGGTGATTACAGTGGAACCGGCTTCGCGACCGTTTCATCGCGACGCGAGACTGCGATTGGGGTCGAGACTCGCTTCGGAAAATTCACTTCGATGACCGGCCGTTATCAATTGGAAAACGGCATCAGCGGCACGGACAGTTTTGCCGTGCTCGGCCTGCAAAACCGCTTCCCGATCAATAAACAGCTTTCCGTTGAAGTAGGTTTCGAACGCGGCTTTCATCTGTTGGGTCCGAACCAGAGTTTCAATAGCGGGACAATTGGTTTTGGCTGGCAGCCGAATTCTGATTTCCGCGCGACTGCGCGTTACGAATATCGCGATCGCGGCGGTGTCGGACAGATTCTGTCGTTTGGCACAGCCGGTCGTCTGGCCGACGGCATCACCGCCCTATCGCGAGTCCAATGGTCGCGCGGATCGTTCACCGGCCGCACGAATTCCTCACTCGACGGCATGGCGGCGCTGGCGATTCGTCCCGTCAAAACCGATCGCTACGGATTGCTGTTTAGCTACAATCATCGATCGTTGTTTCAGGATGGCTTGACCGGACAACTGCCGACGCGCGATCGTCGCGACACGCTTTCGACCGACGGTTATTACGAGCCATGCAAGGACCTCGAGTTGTTTGGCCGGGTCGCTTTGAACTTCAATGCCAACGGCCAGCCGGGATTGCCTTACGTTTCGACGCTCACTTACCTGACGCAGGCCCGCGCGCAGTACCACTTCACGAAGCGTCTGGATTGGGCCATCGAATCGCGAATGATCTTTCAGCCGTCTTCGGGAACCAGCCGCACTTCAACCGGAGCAGAAATCGGATTTTGGGTTTTGCCGGATTTGCGTCTGGGCGGCGGTTACAACTTCTCGGCGAGTCACGAACCAACCGAGAGCGGGTTGATTCCGCAGCGCCGTGGCTTTTACTTCACGATCACTTCCAAGCTCTCAAACCTGTTCGATTTGTTCGGCACAGCGAAAGCAGGACTGGCAAGCTCAGAAACTTCCTCGCCCACTAAAGAATGATGTCGCCAACTTCACCTGTAAAGAAGTTGCTCAAGTCCGCGCTGATACTCATCGTCGCGTTCATGGGATTGTGCGCAGCCGGCAGCGAAGCGCGCGCAGCGGATAATGTTCTCTACAGTCTCACTAACATCACACCATTCAATATTTATACCGTCAATACTTCCACTGGGGTCGCAACGTCTGTCGGGAACTTATCTTTTGCATCGGCCGGCATCGCCAGACAGCCCAGCACGGGCTTGATTTATTATTACGCCATCAATCCAGTTAGCGGTAAGTATTCCGTGGCCACGTGGAATCCGGCGACGGGTACCAATACAACCCTGTCCGGCACCGTAAATATTTACCTGCCGCGCATCGCCTTCAAAGCCGACGGGACCCTGTATGGCATGGATTCAAACAACGTGCTGTATACCTTGAACACGACGACTGGAGCGATAGCGACAACTGTAGGGACCGTCAGCGGCGGCGGACTAGGCACGGGGTTCGGCGGCGACATCGCGTTCTCTCCGACCGGCGTACTCTACTTAGCCGCGGGAACGAACCTGTACACAGTCAGCGGAACGAGCTCGACGCTTGTTGGCGCAACCGGACTCTCGACAGCAATGGCTGGTTTGGCTTTCGCCACCGACGGCGCCTTGTACACTTGCGACACGACCGGGACGAACTCGCTGATCTACAAATTGAGCACAACAACCGGGGCGGGCACGCTGGTCGGCTCATCGGGAGCCGCGCTCAGCGACCTAGCGAACTTGCCGGCGTTCGCGGATCTGCAAATAACAAAGACTGCGACCAGTGGATTTCAGTACGATCAGAACAGTTCAAAAACCGCGACGTACGGCCTAAGCGTAAAGAACAACGGCCCACAGAGCGCATCCGGCACGATCACCGTGAGTGATACTTTGCCGGCGGGATTGACTTATGTGTCGGGGATCGGAACCGGATGGTCGTGCAGCGCCGCCGGCAGCGTGGTCACGTGTACGAATGCCGGACCAGTCGCCAATGGAGTAACGATGTCAGCCGTCACTCTGACGGTGACGGTGGGATCGAGCGCTGTTCCGAGCGTGACAAACAGCGCCAGTGTATTCAGCACAACATTCGATCAGACCGCGAACAATAACAGCAGCAGCATCACGACTAATGTGATGTGGGTGAACCTGCAAAAGTCCGTGAGTCCAAGCGGGCCGCAACAACCTGGAACTGATCTGGTTTATTCCGTCGCGTTCACAAATAGCGGCGGGGCCGCCGCGCGGAATATCCTGATAACAGATAACATTCCGGCCAACACAGATTTCAAGCTCAACTCCGAATCGCATACTGCTCCCGCCGGGGTCACAATAACGGTCGATTATTGGGACACTAGACCACCGACGCCACAATGGGTCTCGTCTCCCACCACCGATGGCACTGCGCCAGCGGGATACGCGCGCAATATCACGATCACTCGTTGGACGTTTACCGGCAATCTGGCGACGAGCGCCAGCGGCACGCTTTCGTTTACAGCGCGCATTCGATGAAATGATTTGAAATGATTCGATCAGACACCGTTCATAACGCAAGCTTTTGAAGCTTCTCTGCGCATGATGGCTTGGCACTACCGAATACCTCAGTCCCGACGCGACAGATTTACCAAAGACCTCCGGTCCTTCCACAAACTAACATATGCAATTTCGCGCCTATGACAGCATAACGAACGACCGGACGAAGACTGCTCAAAGGCTATTGGTGCGCGTTTGTGCGCTTTTCTTCGTGCTCGGTGTGTTCGGTGTCAAGGATGCTTATGCGGGGCTCACAATTACTCCTGTGTCATGGAACGTTATCGGCCTGGACAGCAACAACACTGCGGCCGGTCCCGACACCTATCAGATTGGCGCACGTGTCTGTAATACCGGCGGCACAGCCGTTTCGAATTTGGTAGGTACCTTTGTTTGGGACAGCTCGAACGCGTTCGTCAATCTCAGCGGCAACAACCCGGTCACGTTTACGTCGCTGAACGCCGGAGCTTGCACGGACTTTTATTTCCCAGTGACGATTACGCGCACATCACTCGCCTATAATACGACTCGCGGTTATCACATCACTGCCAGCGCAACGAGTGTTTCGACAGTTTCTACGCCGACGCCGCGCGAACTTTACGTCGAGAAGATCATTTCGCAGAACCGCAATTCGGTGAACTCGATTAGTGGCCCGACAACGGTATTTGTTGGCCAGACTTATCAGTACACCGTAAACGCCAGCACGGCGACTCAAGGTTACGAACAGCTCGAGGCCTTTCTCAATCTGTCTAATGTCATTTTTCAAGTGTTGTCGATTGCCACCACTTACACAGCGCCGGCCGGTGCTACAAATGACAAGTTCTACGCGGATGCCTGTGGCTGGGACAATAATCCTCTGAGCGCGAACTACCGCAGTTGTATCGGGCCGACAAACTATTCGGGTGGAAAAGCGGGCGGCACAGTCTCGACGATCTACACTGTGAAGATTCTGTCTGCGGGAACCACGACTGCATCGACTCTCATCAATGATTTTTCGGGCAGCAGTTATCACTACAACAACGATTACGGTGTAGGCATCAACTCGATCACGATCGCCGCGCTGCCGGCGCCGGTGCCGAACGTCGCACTGCAAAAATCAGTCTCACCCAGCGCAGCATCGCAGACCATACCCGGTGCGGACCTTACTTACACCATCGGGTTCAGCAATGGTGGCACTGCGGGAGCATCCAGCCTGATCATTGCTGACCCGATTCCGCCAAACACTGATTTCAAAGTCGGGTCTGAATCGCACAGTCTCGGTACGACTGGATTGACTGTCGTCGTGGCTTATTCGAATGACAACGGATCGACGTGGACATACACCCCGGTGAGTGGCGGCGGCAGCGCGCCTGCGGGCTACGATCGCAACGTGACGAACATTCGTTGGACGTTCACCGGAAACTTAAGTCAGGGTTCTCCGAATAATAGCGGCACGGTCAGTTTCATTACGCGGATTAGATAACGCCGAGGGGTCCAAAAAAAGAAGGCCGCGCCTGAAAATGACGCGGCCTTTTTTTCTTCATCGACAAATCGATCTACTGAATCACGAACACATCGTCGCCAATCGGCTGATTAAGTTTTACGTCTTTCACTTTGTATTCGGCGAAGAACGCCCCTTGTGGTGTTTCCAGACGCTGCGTGAAGTTGAACGGGATCAGCACTCCTTCAACTTCCGAGAACTTTGAATTCTCGGTTCCGAACATATAGCCGTTGTAAGGAATCAGGTATTGCGTAACCCGCGCCGTGGCGGGATCGATGTAGAAGTCGGTCGTGTTTCCTTCCGCATCGACGATGCGAAAGCCGCGCAGCTTTTTCTTATCAGGCAAGGCCGAAACGGTATAGCCCGGCTGATCGTATTTCGCCAGCACAGGCAGACCGAACTTACTCGCGGGCGGCATTGTGATGCCGGGCATCGAGCTGAAGGACTGCTGGCCGTCGAAGACTTGTTTGAACTTGAAGATTGGAGTTGCGTCGATATCGATGCGCACTTTGTCGCCCGCCGTCACCATCACAAATTTTCCCGGCACAGATTGAGAGCTGTTCGGAGCGTAAAGGTTAGCGGAACCAACCATCATCATGCTCTTCAGATTTTTGAATTTGTCGCCGCCCTGGGCGCCCAGCGCCGCGCGCGCGAGTTCAACCGGCGTGGTGTTAGCTGTTATCGGAGGAGGGGCGGGAATCGTGCTCGCAGTCGCATTGGCACCGTTTGATTTCGCATCCTTTTCCTGCGCGAAGCTAACAGAAGTAAGGGATAAAAAGACGATGAGCGTCAGAGCGTATCTCTTCATCGGTGGACTCCTTGACGAGATTTGGATTGAGACCGGAGGTCTCTTACTTATACGCTCTGACGCTTTTAAGGTTCAGAAATTAAATCTGGCGTTGAGATAAATCTTTCGGTTGCCGGCGCCCGTGCTGCCACCACCGAATCCACCAAAGCCGCCGAAACTGCCCGCCAAGGCAAGCGACTCGCCAAAGTTCGGCGAGGAAAGATTCCCAACCGGGTTTCCGAGATTTACGTGGTTCAATACGTTCTGAAAATTGACCGACAGTGTCAGCGTGTATTTCGAAGCGGCGCCGGCACCGCCACCGGGTCCGCCCATCATCATCATCTGCGGGCCGCCACGACCACCACCATCGCCGCCACTCGGGCCGCCGCCGCCAACTTTCGCGCCGCCCACGCCACCAATCATTGCTGGGCCGCCTTTGGCGCGGTCGCCGCCTTTGGAATTATCGGCAGTAGTTTTCTGATTATTTTGTTTCGCGGCAGCCCTCCGATTTGCTTCGCCGCCAAAACCAAAGGTGCGACTTACACGCACGGTCAACGTTACCTGGCCGGGACCTTGTCCAAAGTTGCGCGGAATAAAGTCATTGCTCGTGCTTGAGTAGTCGAACCCGGTGCAACGGGCCGGAGCTGACGTGCAATAAGTATTCAAGGCGGCAAACGTGGGCCGTTCGTTGTATTGCCGATCGAGATTTGTGTCACGACCGGTCGTGATGTTGAAAGGCGGGCCGGAACTCGCGGTAATGAACGGACTGAATACCAGTTTCCACCACGGCGCGTTAATTGTTCCGAACAGCGTGAAGCGTTGACGAACATCGAAGCCCGCGCGTCCAAACTCACCAGTCAAATCATAGGAATTCACCGGGAAGAGTGAACCGGCGCCCTGCCCATCAGTGTCGTTACTCGTCTTGCTCAACGAGTAATTGCCTGAGAGCGAAATCCTCGGATTCAGACGACTGTTAAAGCCAATCGTGAGATTCGTCTGATGGTATTTACCGCTTGACTCATATTGATAGACGTCGCCCATCGCCGGATTCGGCCTGACGCCATTGGGCGTCGCCGTGGTAATCGTCCCCGGCAAAGGCGCGTTGATGTCCCGCGCACGAATCACATGCTGAATGCGAATCATGTACAGACCAACATACGCCGTAAGATTCTTTGGCAATTGACGCTCAACCTGAATGCCCGTCAAATACACCGCCGGCGCTTGCAGGTTTGACGCAACGCGCCAAGTGGTCTGTTGAGTGATTGGAATGAGTTGCAGCTGACTCGCGCTCGGAACCGCCGGGAATAAATTCAGCGCGGTATACACGGGACGAGCCGTGGCCAAGTCCAATTGCGCCTGCGTGGGCGCCGTGTTTAAGAGAAATGGTTCAGCGAGCACATAGTTCAACTCGTTCGATCCGTTGAACCGATTTGCAGTCAACGTCTGTCCTTCGCCAAACCGGTTATAGAAAATGCCGCCGCCACCGCGAATTACTGTCTTCGGCGGTTTGGTGGAGTTGGCTGCACCGGGCGACCACGCGAAACCCAGGCGCGGCGCAAAGTTAAAGAGGTCGGTTTGCGATACTGAAGCCGTGGGATTGCCGGTGTTGATGCTGAACTGTGAAGCGCCGCCGCCGAGGCGTCGAAGGCAATCTGCGACAGAAGTTCCCGCGCCGCAGAATGCTTGCTGCTGCGCAGTCAGGCCGCGACTCTGGATCAGAACAGTTCGTCGATAGCGTTCAATGCTGCTCAGTTGCCCGTTAGTCCCAGCGATCGGATTGTTGCTGGCGTCGAGCGTCGGTCCGAAGCCGCCCGTAAAAACCCAGTTGCCGCCAAAGTTGTTCGGACTGATGTCATCGATTTTCACGCCGCGCAGTCGCCCGCCGAATTTGAGTGTGTGCTTGCCTTTTTGAATCTGCGTGAAATTATTCAATTCCCAGCGGGTGTTAGTATTGAGGGCATGACCAACCTGCGAACAACCGGTGCCGCTAGCACAGCCATTGAACGCGCCGCTTACGTTCAGCGAAGCGATCGTGCTGTTGCCCAACGACTCGTTGTGATTGCGGGAAAACTGAAAACGCGTCTCGTTAATCGTCCTTGGATTGATGACTGCGGTTTCAGTTAACTGAATATTATGATTCGTCGATTTAAAGGCATAGGCACGTTCCGGCAACGAAAATCCGACGACACCTCGGTTATCAGCCTTTGATTGGAAGAAATTGTAGCGCGCGATCAGCGTATTGTTTGAATTGATCGCATAGTCAAAGCGGGGACTAATATTCGTGTTGCGTGTGGGAACCAAAAAGCCCTCAGCGAACTGCACGATATTGAGGTTTGGGTCGAGAATCGTTGCATTGATGAGCTCGTTGTCGTCAGTTTCATTACGATTCGCTTCCAGAAAAAACGACGCCTTTTTCTTAACGACCGGTCCGCTGATACTGCCGCTAAACTGTCGGATCTGAAACGGAGTGCGCTTGCTGGAATTGATCGCAAATGGATTCCGCGAGTTCAAACTCTCGTCACTAAAGTTGATCGAAGCACTTCCGCGAAACTTGTCAGTTCCCGGCCGCGTAAGGATGTCGATGCGACCCGAGGGCTGATCGTTCTCAGCGGCAAACGGATTCTGATTGATGCGAATTTCTCTGATGGCTTCCTTCGGGGGTAGGTTCGCGCCCGAGAACCCATCGATGAAGATTTGTCCGCCGTTTGGCCCAATCGATGGGCCGGCCAGTGCTTGTAGAGCTGCAGCAAGTTCATCCGGATCGTCCGGCAACGCGTCGAGATCTTTTCCGGACAGCACCTGTTGGTTCGCATTGTTATTCGTGTCGGTGCTGAGCGGCGTGTCGGCGTTGACCTTCACCTGCGTTTCGATCGCGGCAATCTTCAACGTGATGTTGACCGGATCGCGTCGTCCCGCAGCGACATCGATTTCCGCATCTTCCGAAGTAGCAAAGCCCGTCGCCGCCGCGTGCAGTTTGTATTTTCCCGGCGTCAGTCCCGTGAACGAGTAACCGCCGTCCGGCCCCGTCGTGGCGGTTTTTTGCGTACCGTTTGCGTCCGTGACCGTTACCGTCGCACCGACAATCGACGCGCCAAACTCGTCGCTGATCGAACCGCGCAGAGTTGCTCGGCCTTGCCCGTAAGTTGAAATTGAAACTGCGACCAGCAATAGAACCGTTGCCACAGCGGGGATAAACTTTCGAATATTCATCGTTTCTACTCTTCTTCAAATTAGACAACAACCGCGCGCGATGGAGGAAAAATCCTTTCGCTGACCGCGGTTGCTCTGAACTTCAAACTGCGAGATCAGAGGGAATGAATTAAGGCACGCCGACGCCTCCGAACATGCCGCCAAAACTGCCGTTAAGATCCACGGCCTGCGGACGACCCTGTCCGCCTTGTTGTTGTCGTGCAGCCATCATGGTCAGCAGCGGTTCGACGCCGCTGACCAGAGAGATCGCTGTCAGTTGAGTTGGATCGGCGCCCGGCAAACTGGACATCAGAATCGTGTCACCGACTTTCAGCTCGTTGATGGTAATTACCGGCAGGCGCTCGAGCATGTCAGCCATGTTCCCGCCCGGGCCTTGGCCGCCGCCTTGTGGTCCGCTGGGACCTGCGCCTTGCGGTCGTTGACCTTGAGGGCCAACCGGTCCGGCTTGACCCGGCGGGCGCGCTTGACCTTGCGCACCGTTTGGCCCACCCGGTCCGCCCGGTCCGCCCGGTCCGCGCATGCCGCCGAACATCATGACAGCGCCTTCAGACAAACGACGAATGATTGAATCGGGCTTGATAATAATCGTGAGCGGTTTCTTTGTCTGGAGATCATTGATCTTCAGTTGACCGTTGGCCGCGTCGATCGCGGTAACGGTTCCGCCGGCGATCTTAAAAGTTCCGAACAAAATTTCTTCAGCCGTCAGGTGCGCGCCGTCAGCGCTCTTTTCGCCTTTGGCGTTAAATTGATCGTTTACTTTGATCTCTTCAAACTTGCCGGGCTTGGCATTTTCGTATTTAGGAATCGAATCAGGTGGAAATCGCTTCACCTTCGTTTTATCAGACATCGCGACGGTAATAGCCTGAGACGTGCCTGCAAGCGAGCGACTGGTAACCGTGATCTCTTTAGTGGACGGATTAATCGAACTGACAATACCCTTGGCTCCACGCGCCCACGCCATTCGTTCCGCGGCGTTCTTTTTGGCGATCTCAGATTGGCTAACAACGATGACTTGTTGTGCCGGAACCGATTTGCGATCGGCCGCAACAAATCCGCGAGCGACTACGCCATCACCGACCGTTATTTCCGTCAATGACGTTTGTTCGGCTTTACTCCGATCGGTTTCGCCTGGAGGCATTCGCTGGTACGTCGTTTTTTCGTTGAGGCTCGCAACGACAACAGAACCTGCCGCGGTTTTGATGGTGAGCTGCCCCGCTGAGGCATTGATTTCGGTTACCTTACCGAAAACCTGCGTCGCTTTGATCGCCGGATCCGGCGTTTGAGCTAATGCCGCGCCGGTGAGACTAGCAAAAAGCAAAAACAAGAATGGAATTGATGATTTTCGCACAGTAATAACCCGTTGAGTTTGAGTCTTCATTATTTACGCCCCGTTAAAGCAGTTGGTTGCAAAAACTTTGGATTAAAGCCAAAGAAAAATGACGGAGAGAAGGATCAGGCTTCAGAATTATGGATAATCAAAAATTAGCGTCGGTTCTTTTGTTCGTTTTCACGTTGCGCGTCCTGCTGCGCTACGAGGGCATCAAATTTCTGCTGCTGCTCAGGCGTTAACAAGGCACGAATTTTGATGCGAGCTTTTTGTCGCGGCTCTTCAAAACGCGGGCGCAGCTCAGCACGCAACGAATGATACTCCTTGCGCGTGTCGTCGAGGATCGCGCTAAAAGATTTCGTCTGCTCATCAGTCAAATTCAATTCGCGGCGCATTTTGTCAAAGCGCTCGTGCATTGCCTTTTCTGGACGATCGGCGCCAGCACGCGACCGATACAACCCCGTCAGCGCTGCACCGGTGATCGAGCCGAGTACAAACACAACCACGAGCACCAACCAAACTTTCAATCTTGTGTTGCCCGCCAGCGTCATTTCGAGTCCACCTCATAATTACGATCGACGACGATATTCAAAACTTCCTCTCGAGATAATCCGCTGCCTTTCGCCAGAACCGTCT
Source organism: Acidobacteriota bacterium (assembly GCA_003222895.1). Lineage (GTDB taxonomy): Bacteria > Acidobacteriota > Blastocatellia > Pyrinomonadales > Pyrinomonadaceae > UBA11740. The sequence continues at coordinate 56,278 of QHXI01000079.1, forward strand.
GCTCAACTCCGGGCTCAGCCGGTCCAAAGAGAGCTTCGTCATCAAGCTGAGCGGGCGTCGATGAAAAACTGAATCCGGCAGACCAGATCGTGATGACGGCAGCCATGATGGCGACTAATGCCATCACCGGCACAGCTCGACGAGCCACCAGGATCAGCGAGAGCCAACTCCCCGACTCTTCAGCGCGGCCCGCGTCTTCGCTTATCGCAGCCCGCACACGTGTGAATAGAAACGGCGAAGTTGCGGCGGCCTCGACGGTGACCGCAGCAGCAGAAGCGGATTTGAGCACCACTCGGGCAACCCGATCAAGCTCTTCGTTTCTTTGGCTGTTTGCTTTGAACATTTCAGCTCTCCAAGCGATGCCCTAGTCTATCGCGCTCATGAATAAAAGACGATAAAAACTGCTCGAAAGTTACAAGATTTATTCGTGCGAAAAGTGACGATAAACCCTCGCAAAAGCCTATAAGTAACGCTGCAGCACGCGCCGCAGATTGGCACGCGCTCGATGCGCCCGAACTTTGACCTTCGAGATCGACCAGTTCGTCATCTCCGCGATCTCGGCAACCGAAAACCCTTCCACGTCCAGAAGCGTGAGCACCAAACGATCGTCCGCGCTCAAACGCGACAAAAGCTTCGCGGCCAGATCGCGCGAGATGAGCTGCGTCTCGACATCCATCGGCGGTGAGCGCAGCTGCGCCGCAAATTCCTGCGCCTCTGTTTCTTCAATGTCACCGAAACCTTGTTCGGGACGGCGACGTGCGCGCCGCAAATGATCGTAACAGCAGTTGACCGCAATCTGCGTCAGCCATGCCTTGAATGAAGCCGGGTGCGTTCCGTGATAAGTGTTCAGCGCGAAATAGGCTTTGGTGAAAGTGTCCTGGATGATCTCTTCGATCTGTTCGCGTTGCAGGAAGAAGCGACCGCCGATTCGCCCCACCTGCCGCCGATGGCGTTCGAACAATTGTTCGAACGAGCCTTCGTCCCCGGCCATAGTCGCGCTGACCAAAGCATCATCTGTTGGTTCTACAAACGAAGCCACCAAGTCATTTTACCGATCTGAAGTTTGGAAGCCGAGCAGGTCTTGGATCAATCGCTGGCAGAGCGTGTCTTCTGCCATCCGATCCGATATCGCGCCGTTAACGCCAATCCCAAGCTCGCGACCAGCAACCCTGCCTGGACCAGCGGCCAGACGTACGGCACTGAAGACCAAAAGATCCAAAACGCTACGCCAAGTAATAATATGAATGCCTCAGATTGCACGCGCGGCAACAGATGTCGCTGTAGCCATTGACCCGTCGCCGCGAATATTACTACGCGACCAAACACCGTAGCGACGACTGCGAGCAGCAAGGCCATGATTGAAATCGCGGCCCCAACCACCGACGGCAGCAACCATAAGCTGCCAAGCACGCCGATGGTTATCGCGACGGATCCTAGAAAGCCAATCAATGCTACACGCAGACTCGTTAGCTGTAAGCGAGTCACGGCGCGGCTGATTGTATTCGGCATCGCCGCCGTCAACGCGAGCGAAATTACGAACCAGATGAGGATCGCCAACAGTCGAGTGCCAAAAAAGATCGCCGAAAGCTGAGGATGCAGCACGCTAAACGGTTCGCGCATAACCCGGCGCAACTGGTCTTCGTAACCCGCATACATGATCGTGACGCTCTTCGGATCGCGATCGGGCGCGGCCTTCCCGTGATGATAGATTCCACCCAGAACGATCACATCGCCGCCGATGCGTGCGCCTTCGCGTTGAATCACTGAGCCGCCAATCGCCGCGACGTCGCCGTCGACTTCGCCTTCGACAATAACGTCCCCGCCGAAGGCGATTGCGCCTTCCTTTACGGTGCCGGTGATCCGAATCGATTGGCCCATTCCGAAAACAGTCGTGTTGACGACGCCGTCGATCACCCGCGCGGCCGGATCGCCGGGATGTTCTGGCGCCGCAGGTTGCGCGCCCACGGCGATTACAAATAGCAGCAGCGCGATTGCTAACCAGGTCGCTCGCTCAAATTTCTGCCCGGCTTTGGAAATTTTCGAAACAATATGTGGCGAGAAGTCGCTGAGGATCATTGAATGGAAGTGCTCCTATTCAACGATTTCCGCGCGATGATATTTGGCAATCAGGAGAAGCAGGAAAGAAACCGAGCCCAGGAAAACAATGGTTAGAAACACGCCCAATCCGTTCTTCGCAGGAAAAACCGCCTGGCCAATCACGCGAAGCAGAACCAGCGCAGTTGATATAGCTTCGGAAGTTGCTTGCCACACGAGATCCAGAAGTGCCCGCGTTACTCTAAAAAATGTTCGCAGCGGATCCCAAACGACGACGCGCGTCGCCGCGCCCAGCAACGCAAACGAAACCAGCGCCATTGCCGCGCACAACTGCAGCGCGCGCCGGCCTTCGCGCCGGTTGCGCACACCGCTTAAATCGTTCTCGGCTCGCGCGGTAACCACTCGCGTGAAGTTATCCGGCAAATCGAAAGCACGCGAATCGCTGAAAGCACTCTCAAGCGTGCAAAGAAGCTGACGCTGCTTGCGCAAATCACCATCGCAGTGAGCGCACGACTTCAGATGATCTTCGAAACGTAGTAGCGCAGCACCGCTCAACTCGCCATCAAGATAGGCAGCGACGTCTTCAAGCTGACACGCGTTTCTCGGATCGAGTTCGTTCATAAGATCTTTGTCAGACACTGCTGATGCCTCGTTTAATCAGCAAATCGCGCATCGCTTCGCGCGCGCGAAACAGCCGGTTCTTCACGGTCCCGAGCGGCAAGCCGGTAACCTCGGCGATTTCGTCGTAGCTCAAATCGTGCGAATGCCGCAGCACGATCAACTCAAGATAAGTGGCTGGCAACAACTGCACGATCGATTCAATCTCAGAGCGGCGCTCTTCTCGTTCGCTTTCTTGTTCGGGTGTGAGTCGACGACTCTCGATATTCGCTTCACCTCGCTCGCCATCGGTTCCGCCGGCCAGCGCCTGTCCGCGTACTGCGAAACGACGGAGATGATCGATCGCGGCGTTGTGCGCAATCTTGTAAATCCAGGTTGAGAATTTGAATTCCGATCGATAGCGCGAGAGCGAGTTGTAAACTTTAATGAAAACTTCCTGGGTGAGATCGAGCGCCGCGTCGTAATCCCCAACCATCCGATAGACGTAGGCAGCGATCGGCCGCTGATAGCGCCGCACGAGTTCTTCGAACGAATCTTCGCGACCGGCGATGGCCGTTTCGACCAGCTCGCCATCGGCCAGCCCCGTTAATTTTGTCAGGGAAATCGCGGAGTTCATTGTAATTCAGATTGCTCGGGTTCTACGTCCGCAGGCTAACGAAAGTTTCAAGGGGCAGAGACCTGGCCCTTTGACTCTACCAAGCGAGTCTCGCTAATCCCGCAGGCGCAGCGATCGTGTCAAAATCCAATTCACCCGCCGGAATCATCAGGCCAACATCGGCGGCATTCATCGGATTCAATCTAACACCCAGCGCTTCCTGCGCGATTTCCGCGACTCGCTTCTTGTCGAGATGCTGTCCGACGACCAGCAATCGATTAACCGGTGGCGTTTCATCTTGCGCTCGAGAACCGGCTCGATCGCGATAAAAAAGCAGTACGCGATGAAGCTCGTCATCGCATTCTCCCGGATCGCAAAATACCGAACGCAAAGTGAGCGGACGATTGCCGCGCATCAGCACCGCCGTGAAACCTTCTTCATGCGCCGTCAGCAGCAATCCGTCACCATGACTGCCGTTCCGCAGCCACTGCTCTTCGCCGGCGTGCCGCGGCAGAATCAAACCAACATGCCAACCAAGCGCAGCGAAGACCGCTTCGTATTCCGCCAAGACATTCAAGCGAACTGCGTTGACCAGGAAACGAGTTTGCCGCTGTGCATCGGGAACCATCTCTTCGCGTGACACGCGCAGCTCGGACGATGGTGCGCCAAAGCTGCGCTCGATTTTCCATTCAAAGACTTCTTCGATTTCACGACGCGATCCGCCGGTGCCTTCGATCGTAACCATCGCCGAGCGCGTCGCAGATTCCGGCAGGGCTACGGACCACTTGCGCTGACGCAACAACCCGGCGCCGGTCACAAGTTCCGTCACCGCTCGTGCCAACTGTTCCCGGTCGCCGATGTTTGGTTGGTCGAAGCTTGCGCGCAGCAGATCCTTCGGCAAATCAAGTGTCGCCGCTCGACGGACTACAAACCCGCCGCGCGACCGATCGAGCTGCACGACTGAGGCAGCATCGCTCCTGATGCCCAGGGCAGTCGATGGAAATCGAGGCTTTAGTAATTTGTCGAGGGGATTGGGCATTTGCGATTAGCGATTTTTGAATTGCGATGTCTGACGGTTTTCTAAGATCGCAAATCACAAATCAAAAATCGAAAATGCGATCACCATTCGCTATACGGCGTGCCTTCGGTTGAGACTTCGCTGGATGAACTATGGACGTCGGTGACTCCAGTTCCGCCTTCGGTCGAATAAGGATCGTCGCCGGTGACGATGTTCCAGTCCTTATTATCTGTTATCGGATCTTTCGGAAGCTGGCGCATATAGCCCGCAGTCACCAAATCATCCAGCGACTGCGGCAGCTTACCTTTGTCCGCCGCATACTGATCGATGATCGAGCGAAACTTAAACAAGTCGTCTTTTAAGACCGTCTCGCGCGCGTGCATGATTGTCTTCTGATATTGCGGCAAGGCAACCGCCGCCAGGATGATGATGACCGAGATCACGATCATCAGCTCGAGCAGAGTGAAACCAGATGATAGGAGTAGGGAGCCGGGAGCCGGCCGGTATTTTCTGACTCCTGACTCCTGACTCCTGACTCCTTCTTTATTACCAGTCACGATATTTCTCTCCATTCAATGCGACGCCTTCCGATTTTGAATGCACGTCAAAGATATTTTCGCCGCCCCACGAGGTCGAGTCCGCTGAGTCGTAACACGATCGAAAATCCCACTCAGCTTTTCCCGTCATCGGGTCGACCGGAATTCGCCGCAGATAGACTTTCGTCTTGGGAACCTGCGAGTTGTCCGAAGCGGCTTCGGTCGCGGTAAAGTTTTGGTTTCCGCGACGGCCCAAACTGCCGGCGCTAATCGGTAAGACATCCACGCCCTTGACTAAAGTATCCAGGTCGGGCGGAAAACGATCGGGATTGTCGGTCGTGAAGATCGTCTGATCGGTAATCATCACACGCACACGCGGATCGGCGAAGATATTCGGTGCTTGTGCCGCTTGGGGATTCTGCGCCTGTGGATTGCTTCTTGGAGACTGCTCCTGTTGTGAGGTTGTCTGCCCCGGCTGATTGGTCGCCTGATATTGCGCGCCTGCCAGTGCCTCTCGATGAAATTGATCGATCGCTTCGCGCATTTCGCGCAACGCGTCGCGCAGTTGCTGCTCCTTCTGTCGCTTGACCGAAACCTGGACCAGCGGAACAACGCCCATCGTCAGGATAGCTAATACGGCGACGGTTATGACAAGTTCGATCAGAGAAAAGCCGCGAACATGAGAAAGCAGTGGGCAGCGGGCAGAAGGCAGCAGACCTGAAGACACGGTTCCGACGTCGCGCTTTCGGTTTTGCCTTCCCTGCCTTCTGCCGTCTGCTTTCTGCCTTCTGCTTTTCACTACTTCACCGTCAACTTAATTGGTTCGATCTGAAGCAGCAGCGGCCGACCGTCGCTCGCTACTACATGGACATTCGACAAGTCGAAAGCCAAATTGCAGTCCCCGGCGGCAACAGCTTCGATATCGATGTTCAGCAACGCGCCGTCGGCAGTCAACGAGGAACCGCCGGCAGGCGTCAGCGACACCAGCATCATTCCGTGCTCATCGATCGATTGCGTCAGCGTCGGCGCTGTCTTCACATTCGCAAAAAGATCGCCCAGCGAGATCGAATCGATCTTCAACACCTTCGGATCGAATCGCAGCGTGAGCAATGCCGTTCCCAACGGTGCGTCAGATTTCACCCGCAACATAAGCTGCCGCTTCTCGCCAATCTTCAAATCGGTATTACCCGACGCAAAGCTTAATTCAACCATGCTTGGAATGGCGTCCGTCGATTTGATCGGGGCGCTCTCGCTCTTCGGACCGGGCAAGTCGACCGGCGTCACCGCGGCGTCCTGCTTTGCGCTGAGGCTTGTCGTCGCGACATTCGTCGACGGCGATACCAACGTCTTTAATGCGCTGGCCACGTCCGTAGTTTGCGTCGCAGGTGCGGCGTTCGGCGCAGTCGAGAGCATTGCGGATTTCGGTTGCGGCATCGCGGCATCAGTCTGCAGCGAAGCAACTACGCGATTTGAATCACCCGCTTGAGTCGAGACTGTTTGCGTTGGTGGCGCGGTAACAGGATTGGTGAGCACAGCAGCTTCCGTGGTCGTCGTGTCAGTCTTCGCGGGCTGAGATGCGTCAATCTTTGCCTGTTGACTCACAGCGTCCGTCTTCGCCGGCTCGTAGGTTGTGACCGCGGCATCGGGAAGTTGGATCGTCACGTTCTTGGGAATGCGCCGCGCGGCCGCGATCTGTTCTTCGCGCTCTGTTTCGCGCAACATCGCTTCGAGCGATCCGGTTGTCGGCGCCTGCAGCGTTCCGCTCTGCCGCATCTCTTCATCGCGCGGCGTCACCGCGGGCGCACGCAGCACGCGCGGCGTCACGGCGATCACGATGTCGACTGTTCGATTGTCCTTTGTCGGTGAAGTAAATAACCGGCCAACCAGCGGAAGACCTCCAATTATCGGCAATCCTTGTCGTCCATTCGATTGAATGTCCTGCGAAACGCTCGCCAACATCATCGTGCGGTTGTTCTGCACGCGAGCTGTGCCGGTGATCGTGCGCTCTGTGAAAGTTGGCGTCAGCGTACTCGCTCCGCTGACATCTTTCGATTCGATCTTCATCTTCACCTGCACATCGAGATTGGGAAAAACGATCGGCGTAAAACTCAGTGTCAAGCCCGTCGGTTCGTAGTTGATGACCGGAAAACCGCCGGAAGGAAATCCCGTCTGAGTGTTGGTCGTAGTTCCGGTCTGTACTCCGAATGGATAAGCTTGCGCCGTCTGCACCGGCACGCGTTGTCCGATGCGCGCCGTCGACTCTTCGTTATTGAAAGCATGAATCTGGGTCGAGGCGAGCAGGCGCGAATTGTTCTTGCTCTGAAAGGCAGTGAGCACGGACGGCGGAATTACCAGCGCTGCCGCAGCCGCAGTAGGTACGCCTCCAAGTATGCTGGCGACATTAACGCCAGTTTGGGCCGCGCTCGTAGCAGCATTTGAAGTAAGCACCGACAAGCCCGGCGACCCGCCCAGATTAAATGATCCCGATCCCAGTTGATTGCCCACCTGAAGCAGACTGCTGCGCGACACTTCATAGATGTTCACATCCATGACTACTTCCGCGCGGTCCTTGTCGATCGTGTCGAGCAACTCGCCGATTAGTTTGACGTTCTCTGCGGTGTCGCGAACCGTCAGGCTGTTTGTATCTTTGTCAGAAACAACGATCGGTTGCGGCCGACCCACGGAGGCCGGCAGCGCCTGACCAATCAGTGCTTTCACTTTGTCGGGATCGGAATTCGCGATGAAGAAAGTGCGGACGACCAGTTGCTGGTACTGCGGGCGGCGGGATTGATCGGCTACCAGGATCGTTCGCTTATCGAGTTTCTGAAAGAAAAGGTTCTCCTGAAGAAAGATGTAATCCAGGGCCCTCGCCGTCGTCACATCGCGCAGGTTCACATCGATCTGACGCGGCTGGGCGAAGGACTGCTTGTCGAACATCACATTCAAGCTCAGGTCCGCCGCCAGTTGACGTATGACCTGCTTGAGGTCGACGCCGTTGAAATTGATCACTCGCGTTGCTTCAGGTTTGGGCGACAACTCTGGTTCTTGTGCGCGTGTCGGCGAAGGATTATTCGGCGTGCCGCGGCCACCCAAATTGGCTGAAGCGCCGTCGCCCTGCGTCGGTGGCGCGTTGCCTTGCTTGACCTGGTCGAGGCGCAGCATCCTTTCCATTTCGGACACCGCGAGTTGATTCACCGGATCGTAACCGAAGGCCTGGCGAAACGCGTTGTAGGCGCCGACGTAATCGCGCTGCTCGGCGAGCGCCCGTCCCTGCTGCATGAACGCCTGCGACGCATTGAAAACCGCGCGGCGATAATGCAATTGGAAATCGACATTGCTCGGATCAGCCGCCAGCGCGAGCGTGAACTCTTGCGCAGCCTTCTCCCATTGTTGCGCCTGTTCGTACTTCATGCCGCGATCGAAATGGTCTTTACCCTTCTTCGCGAACGCCGAGACAGGCAACGCCAACAAGCAACCGATAATTGTCAGGGCCAAAATCGAATGCCAACGGTTTCGTAATTTCATAGTAAACCTCATTTTGTTCAGGTGGTCTTCTTTGGTAAAGCGACCTGATGTCAGGGGCTTGGTTGCTTTACACGCGGCCGGCCGCGGCTCGGTTCCGTTAAGCTAAAAACTCATGCAGTTTAGCACGAAAAACAGCTCTAATTTAAAGGGCAGAGGACCTGAGACTGGGACCACGCTTCTTCTTTTTTCGAGACAAATTTCGGCCGCTACTGTCTACCGTTCAAATTAACTTCCTCGACAAAGGTGACGCGGTTGATTTCGTGCAGGGTTGAGACGCCCGCAAATACTTTCTTCAGAGCTGACTCGCGCAGGCTGGTGAGGCCCTCAGCTTCGGCGGCGCGACGGACCTCGGAACCGGGCCGGCGCTCGACTATCATCTCGCGAATGTTGTCCGTCAAGTCGAGTAGCTCATGGATCGCGGTGCGGCCTCGATAGCCTGTGTGATTGCAGCCGTCACAGCCCACATTCATATAGAAGACCTGACCGTGATGGACTTCGGGACGCAAACCGGACTCGATCAATTCGGTGTCCGAAGGATGATACGCCCGGCGGCAGATCGTGCAGAGCACGCGCACTAGGCGTTGCGCCAAAACGCAATTGAGCGACGAAACAAAGTTGTAAGGCTCGACTCCCATATTCAGAAAACGACCGATCACGTCGATGACGTTGTTCGCGTGCACGGTCGTGAATACGAGGTGGCCGGTGAGCGCTGACTGAATCGCGATCTGCGCAGTTTCTTCGTCACGAATTTCGCCGACCATTATCTTGTCGGGATCGTGACGCAGGATCGAACGAAGGCCGCGCGCGAACGTCAATCCCTTCTTCTCGTTCACCGGAATCTGTGTGATGCCATGCAACTGATACTCGACGGGGTCTTCGATCGTGATGATCTTGTCTTCTTCGTTTCGAATTTCATTCAGCGCCGCGTAGAGCGTCGTCGTCTTGCCTGAACCAGTCGGGCCGGTGACAAGCACCATGCCGTAAGGCTCAGCGATATAGCGGCGAAACTTGCGCAGGTCCTCAGGATCGAAGCCGACGACGTTCAAATCCAGATTCTTGAATTCTTCGTTGATCTGTTCCTTGTCGAGAATACGAATCACCGCGTCTTCGCCGTGCACGGTCGGCATGATCGAGACACGAAAATCGACGTTGCGTCCTTTGTAGCGGACGCGAAAGCGGCCGTCCTGTGGCACGCGCCGCTCGGCAATGTCGAGTTCCGACATGACCTTGATGCGCGAGATGAGGGTTTGATGGAACGCCAGATCGATGGGATCTACTTTCGCGTATAGCGCGCCGTCGATGCGGTACTTAACCTGGACTTCGGTGTCACGCGTTTCGATGTGAATGTCTGAAGAGCGCGACTCCATCGCATTGTAGATGATCGTATCGACCAGCTTGATGATCGGCGACATGTCGCTGTCAGTCGCGAGACGATCGAGATCGAGAACCTCTTCGCCCTGTTCAGTCTCGCGCACGAGCGAAATGCGAAAACCTGAAGCAGCTTCCTGCAAGACTCGCTGCGTCGCATCGCCCTTTCGCAGCACTACGTCGATTGCGCCGGCCGTGGCAACCGAAGGCACAATTCGCGTGCGTAGCGCGCCGGCCAATTCGTCCAGACGATCGAGATCCGTCGGATCAGCCATCGCGATGTGCAGCTTTCCATTTTCACGTTTTAGCGGTACGAACTGATTTCGCACCATCAGATCGACCGGCACTTCAGACAAGAGCGAATAATCGATTGGCGACTCGCCGTCCTGAGGCAGGAGATTGACGAACGGCAGACGATAACGGCGCGCGAGGTCTTTGGCCTGGCGGATCTCGGGGGGTTCAACAGCCGAAGGCAACGGGAGATCATCGCCGTTTTGCGCCGCGCCACTTTTGATCGCATCTGCGACCGTTGCGTCAAATTGTTCGTCAGAAACTTGGTTCATATTTTCCAGCAGTTACCTTTAATGCATCGTCGGGCCATTCGAAATCGATTGGATAATCGGGAGGTAAATTGCGAGCAGAATCACAACCACCACGCCACCCATAACAACCAGAATCGCAGGCTCGAGCGTTGTCGTCAACTGCTCCAATTTTACTTCAGACTCGGCGTCATAAAACGTCGCGACTTCGTCGAGCATTTCGCGCAAGCTTCCCGATCGTTCACCGATTCCGATCATGTCCATGGCAAGTGCGGGCATCCAATTCGCTGTCTCTAAACTTTCTGTGAACGATCGGCCTTCACGAATGAGCGGCAGAATCGAAGAGCTGCGTCTTCGTAATTCAAGATTGGTGATCGACTCGGCAGCTATCTCCCAGGACTCAACGATCGTGATGCCGCCCGCGAGCAACGTCGCCAAAGATCGCGCGGCTTGCGCGGTGGTCATTTGCACCAGAAGTTTTCCGGCCAACGGCAGTTTCAACATCGAACGAGCGATTGTCTGCCGGCCCGCAAGCGTACGCGACCACAGAACAATTCCGAATGCCGCGACGATCAAGAGCGGCACGAACCAAATCGCGTTGTGCGTGATCCATCCCGACAAACCCAATACGATCACGGTCACAGTCGGCAAATTATTTCCGAAACCCGCAAACAAATCCGACATGCGCGGCACCACGAACGTGGTCAAGAAAATCACCATGCCGAGACAGGCAAACAGCAGGAACGTGGGATACGCGAGTGCGGCGCGAATCTTTCTTCGCAACCCGACTGATCGCCGCATGTAGTTCACATAGCGCGACAATACTTCGTCGAGCGCGCCGGATCTTTCGCCCGCAAGGATCGAAGCAGTGTAGATGCGCGGAAAAGTTGCGCCTTGCGCGGCAAACGCCTGCGAAAGTGCCGCGCCCCCGCGAATCTGTCCTTCGACGTCTTCCAAAACTGCGCGCAGACGCGGCGCTGTCGCTCGCCGCCGCAACATCGTAATCGCTTGTAGAATCGGAATGCCCGCGCGCAACAAAGCTGCCAACTGCTGATTGAAAAGCAGAAAATCGTTCGCCTTGACGCGCGAGCGACCGCCCACCCCGCCGCCTCGCGTCAATGAGGTGACGCCCTCGGCTTTTGGCGGAGTGACCGCGAAGACCTTAAAACCTTCGCGCTCAAGCCGCGCACGTGCTTCGTTCGCGGCCAACGCCTCGACCGTGCGCGTCACGATTTCGCCCGCGGGCGTTCCTAAACGAACAGTAAACTCAGCCATCTTTCGTGTCGGAGTATATCACGCAGTTAGTAGCATAAACTTCAGTCTGTGTTGCTTCGCGGCGCTCACCAATCAGAGGCTACGCCCACCTACCTTCACGCCGAAATCCCCTTGCGAGTTGCAGAAAATAATTGACGTCGCAGGTCATTTGGCATATCGTCCGCGCGTTTTTGGCCCGTTGAAATTGTCCGTCCGACACAGAAAGGCGAGCCGTCATGTCATCAACGTCCCCTGCTGCTCCAGCCGTAATCGCACCGGTCGCTAAACCGAAACTTGTTCGCGGCCTAAGCTTGCTGGACGCGACGATGATCGTGATCGGATCGATGATCGGGTCGGGAATTTTTCTCGTATCGGCAGAATCATCGCGTCTCGTAGGCGCGCCGGGCTGGTTGTTAATCGCGTGGGCGTTGGGCGGAGTGCTGACGATCACTGGCGCGCTTTCATGCGCGGAACTCGCGGCAATGATGCCACGCGCCGGCGGGCAGTACGTTTTTCTCCGCGAAGCTTACGGCCCTTCGATCGGTTTTCTTTTTGGCTGGGCTTTGTTCCTCGTGGTCCAAACCGGAACGATCGCCGCGGTGGCGGTCGCATTCGCGAACTTTACTGGCGTCCTAATCCCGTCGATATCGAGTGACAATTATCTAATCGCGCCCCGTGCATTGGGTGCTGGATATGCGATCGGCCTTTCAACCAATCAAGTCATCGCCATTTTGATGATCTTTTTGTTGACCGCGACGAACCTCAGCGGATTGAAAACGGGGAAGATTATTCAAAACGCTTTTACCTTCACCAAGACGGCGGCGCTGGTCGGGTTGATCGTCGTCGGCTTAATACTTGGTTGGAAAGTCGGGATGCGCAACGGCTCTGCCGCTTTTGCTTCATCGTGGTGGGATCCGTTGCGAAATGGCTGGCATCCGGATGCCTCGCAATTGGGATTTCAAGCGCTTGGGAAAGGCACACTCGCGTTGGCGTTATTGATGTTGCTCGGGCGAGCGATGTCCGGCCCGCTGTTCGCGCAATCAGCCTGGAACAACGTCACCTTCACCGGCGGCGAAGTTGAAAATCCGGGACGCAATTTGCCCCGCTCGCTCCTAATCGGTTGTGGAGTTGTGGTCGGACTTTACTTGCTCGCCAACCTCGCCTATGTCGTAACGCTGCCGCTCAGCGCAATTCAAAGCGCACCGCAGAATCGTGTCGGCACGGCCGCGATGGAAGCGATTTTTGGCAACACCGGAACGATCATCATGGCAATCGCGATCATGATTTCCACTTTCGGCTGCAATAACGGTTTGATTCTGGCGGGTGCGCGCGTTTACTACGCGATGGCGCGCGACAACTTGTTTTTCAAACGCGTCGGCACGGTTAATTCGAAACATGTTCCGGCGGTCGCGCTAATCTCGCAAGGCATCTGGGCTGCGTTTCTCACTTTGCCGCGCACCGTGACTACTGACGCGAAAACGGGGAAGGCCGTGTACGGCAATGTCTATACTCAGTTGATCGAGTATCTGACCTCAGCCGATTTGATCTTTTACGGATTGATGGTCGCCGCGGTGATCGTGCTGCGAAAGAAAGCGGCGAACGCCGAGCGGCCGTATCGCACCTTCGGCTATCCAATCGTTCCTCTGATTTATATTACGATCGCTTTGCTCTTCGTTCTCGATCTCGGTTATCTCGCGCCGCGCACTTCGGGCATTGGTTACTTGCTGGTGCTCACGGGAATTCCGGCATATTTGATATGGAAAAAGCAGGCCAAAGCTGCGTGAGCTTCAACCTACCTCTTCGGACTGTCTGAAAGTTTTCGCTGGCCGTGCCTCAACGACAAGCGAACCTCTCAGACATATCGAGAGTTGAATTGTTTAGAAGTTTGGCGGTCCACCAGGTTTTGCTGGGTCTCGCCCACCCGGTCGCGGTCCTGGTCCACCAGGGCCTCGCGGCCCGCCTGGACCGCGTCCGGGTCCAGGTCCTCGTTCCGGTCCATCTGGCCCACTCGGCCTACCTCGTTCCGGTCCATCCGGTCCGGGTCCCATCGAGCGCCGCATCGTTTGCAGCTTCATCTGCTGTTCGGACGTGAGCTTGTTCTTGATGGCGATGTTCAATCCAAAATGCAAACGCTTGATCTCGCGTTCGGTGTCGAGCACCTTGTCCAGTTGTGCCATCGCCTGCTGTTCGTTGATCTGCGGCGCCTTCATCGTTGCGTGCAGCGCTTCCATCAGATCCTGTTCTTGCCATTGCAACTCGTTGAAGCGCGTGGTTGTGCGTTGAATCTCGCCGCGCATGAAAGTCTTTTGCTCATCAGTCAAACCGAGCTCGCGCTGATGCTGCATGATCATGTCCGGCGGAAACATTGCGTCGGCAAGCGGATCGTCGGGCGGCTGCGGCTGCCGCATTTGCCCTTGCGGATTTGGCCCTGGCGCGGGCTGTGGTTCCTGGGCCGACACCAGCGTGACGCTTGCCACTGCGATGATGATGCCCGCGATTAGAGAGAATCGCTTCATGAATTATTTCTCCTTCTCGTTTTCACGATTGGGCAAGAATGATTTCAGTTGAGTTGAGTTTTCATTTAGCTGCGGCAGCGATTTGAAGAGACTGTCGCTTGATGAACTGAGCAGCGACGCCGTCGGTGACTGCCAGCTTGCAAGCTGTTTCGCTTCCTGTTCGGCTTTCTGCTCAGCTCTGCGATTTGCGGCGAGGGTCAGAGTGTTTCGTTGTGCTGTTAAAGTGCGTCGCGTTTTGATCTGAGGTTGTTTCTGCGACTGATCGACGGACGGAGCGGTTCGCGATCCGGCATTCACCGGCGGATTCGGATTCAAGACTGCGCCTAGATCGACAGACGCTGTGTGCACCGTCGTACCCGTCTGATATTTCGACCACAGGGCCAACGAAGCTAACGCGCAAACCAATAGCGCCGTGGCGACTGCAAATGAAAAATTGAAAGCGCGTCGCGGCTTCAGCGCGCGAGCCTGTGCACGGCCCCACGTCGCCGTGAAAGCCGGCGCGGCTTGCTCATCAGCGACCTTCGCTTCGCTAAACAGCGCTCGGATTCTCTTGTCGTCCCCAATTATTTCCATAACCAACTTCCATCTTCGCCAGCGACTCGCGCATTTTCTTCTTGCCGCGCTCGTAATGTTGACGCGCGCTGCCGATCGAGACGCCCATCACATCGGCGGCCTCGCGCAAACTCAAATCTTCATAGAACACGAGGTGAAGCGCTTCGCGTTGTCGCTTTGGCAACGCCTTCAGCGCGCTCTGAAAATGTGCCTGCACTTCGGAGCGTTCGAAGCTCGTCGTCGGCGTTTCAAACGCCCCGCGATTTTCTACTTCCGTCGTATCCGTCGTCAGCCGCAACGTGCGCAGAAGGTTCCGGCGATATTCAGTCACGGCGGTCTTTCGAATCACGGCAAACAGCCAGGTTTTCAAACTCGATTCGCCGCGAAAAACTGCCTTGCCTTCAAAGATCTTCAAATAGACCGTCTGCAAAACTTCTTCGGCGTCGCTGTGATCGCGGCGGCAACAACTTAACGCCCAGCCGAAACTGGCGCTGTGGAGCCTTTCCAGTTCCCTCTTCAGCTCCGCGATGTTCATCGGGTCCATTCTAACGGATGCGCTCCGTGTTCAGTGATTAGTCGCCCTCGGCGGGCGGATTATATGACAGTGTAGTCGATTGCCGATTGTCAATTTCCGAATGCCGATTGGAAGAAGCCATCCGGCCAGCTAATACTTGCGAAAGTACACGACCACCGCGAATCGACCGCCTTCAATCGGCAATCGCAAATCGGCAATCGACAATGTCATTTACTTCGTCCATTCCGACGCGATCTGCGATTCGACTTTCACCGGCACTCTTTGGACATATTCCTCGCCGGCGGCGCACATCGCCCGCTCGACTTTCTCTGCGATTTCTTCAGATTCGCCCTCGTCAACTTCGACAACGATCTCGTCGTGGATGATGTTCACGATTTGTCCGGACGTGTCGCGCAATTCATCGTTCAGAAGCCGCAACGCGCGTTTGAGGATGTCCGCGCTGGTGCCCTGAATCGGCGCGTTCTTGCCATTTCGCTGCGTCATCGAAACCTGCTGACGATCCGACGGATCATAGTTGAACTTCACCAGCCGGCCTGAACCCGTGCGGGCTTGCTTCTCGTCGACGGCGCGCTTGGCTGAGTCACGAAGATAGGCATCGAGCTTTTTGTAAGTCGCAAAATAGCGCCGCAAGACATTTTCAGCATCGCTCACGCCGAGCCCGGTCATCAGCGAAAATCTCTGCGCGCCGATTCCGTAAACAACGCCGAAGTTCAGACGCTTCGCAAAGTCGCGCTGCTCTTTCGTCACTTGATCTTCGCTGACGCCGAAGACTTGCGCGGCGGTTACCTTATGAAGATCCGCACCTGATTTGAATGCCTTGATGAAAGCGTCGTCGCCGGAGAATTCGGCGAGGATGCGCAACTCGATTTGCGAATAATCGGCAATGACCAGCCGACGTTCTCTGGGATGGCCCATGAAGCAGCGACGATATTCAGCTGCATGCGGCACTTGTTGAATGTTCGGATTGGTGCAGGCAAAGCGCCCGGTCGGCGCGCCGATTTGCCGAAAGTCGGCATGCAGCCGGCCTGTCTTCGGATTGATGAACTCGATCACGTTCTGTCCGTAACTGGTCAAGGCCTTCTGCATCGTGCGGTACTCGAGCAGCTTCGCGACGACCGGATATTGTGCGGCCAACGGCTGCAACTTCCAATTGCGAGTCGAATCGGGAAGCGGAATGCCGAGCCGCGTCAACGCTTCGGTGACCTGCGGTTGCGAATCGAGATTGATGTTTGCGCGCGGCGGTCCGAACAAAGATGCTTGCGCAACGCCCTCGCCGAGCATCTCCTGCAATTCGTTCGCGACCTCGCCTCGTTTCTCTTCCACGATCGCCAGCTGTTCAAGCCAGCGCTGCTTGTCCATGTAAAAGCCCGCGAGTTCCAGATCGACGACTGGCATCACGCATTCGAATTCAAGCTGCGCGCACCGAATCAAGCCGAGCGACTTGATCCTCTCGATCAATCTCTCGCGCAGCGGAAGCAGCACCGCGGCATCGCGCGCCGCATATTCCAGTTGCGCTTGCGAAAGGTCGAATTCCCAATTGCTCAACCGTTCGGTCTTATCAACTGCTTCATTCAAATAGCGTCCCGCGATTGCCTCCAGGCCATGACGCTCTTCGATATCCCCGGCCGAAACCAATTGACTTGCCAACAGCGTGTCGAATAATCCGACGATGTCCACACCGAGGTTGTGCTTGATGAATTTCGCGTCGAACTTTGCGTTGTGGGCGATCTTGATCGGACGGGGAGCGGACAGCAGTCGCCGCAGAGGCGCAAGGCTTTCGCTGCGCTTCCGGTCGCGATCAGCAAATTTATTCAGGTCGATGATGTAAACGCCATCTGGTGAAGCAAGTTGGATCAGACGTAAACGCGCGAGGTACGGATCGAGATCAGTCGTCTCAGTATCGAGACCGATTACTTGTGCGTTTGAGAGTTCATCTACGGCGTGACGAAGTTCTTCCGCAGACGTGACGAGTTGATACTGCGTGTTCATTCACGATTGATTTAGCCATAAAAGCGCGTAAAAAGCACAAGCGGAAAATCAAAATGTCATCGCCAAAGAAACTATGAATTCCTCAGCGCCGAATCTGCCTGTAACGGCGAAACGTTGTGACCAACTGAACAGCGAGCGTTTCTCATTATGGCGCCGTGGCCGAGCCCTGTCTTACCTGTTGCACGTTCTGCTGCTCGCGAATCTGATCGAACTGGTGCAGTTTGTCTCGAGCCATCATTTCTTTCTCTATGACTTGCTTGGCCGCGGTCTGCTGTTTGTCATTGTTCAGCAGTTGCGCGTAATCCTTGAGGGTGTCGGCATAGAAACCGATGATCTTTTCGTTGTAGATGTTTTGTGTGATGTAGTTGTGTGCCGACAGCGCGCGCGCGTAGGCAGTCTCGGCCCCGGCTGGATTCCGGCCACCGTAAAAGTACGCCAGCGCATTAATCGCATGGAGATACTCAGACACCAGCGTGATCGGATCGTTAGGCTGAATTTGTTTCTGGGCAACGAGATTACTGAAATACCCGGTCAAGAGCTCCACTCGCTCGTTAAGCGCCTGCTCTCGCTCTGGCGCGCGCTTCTGTTTTTCGTATAACTTCGAGAGGCGGAAGGTGATCAGATTCTGATTCCACCAATCGTTCCGTTTCGCGTAGATGCCGCGAGCTTCGCGGTAAAATGATTCGGCTTGAGAAGACTTTGCCGGGTCCGTCGAATACACATCGACGTATAAGGACGCGAGTTGGATCAGCGCGTCGGCATAAGTTCCGCTGTTGGGTTTCTGCTGCCGCAGGAACTCAACCAGCTCGCGGCTGTACTGCTCGGCCTTTTGGTCGTACTCACCGGCGCGCGGATCATTTTTTGGATGTTTTCGGTAAAGAGAGGCAAGATTGAACAGGCTTTTCCACACCAGGTCGTGATCGACGGAAACGGGGCTCCTCCTCCTGACATCAAGCGCAAATTCAAAAAGCTTCAAAGCCTTGTCGAACTGATTTAAGCGCAGATAAATGTTCCCAACCACATCGGCCAATTCATCGCGATCGTCACCTTTGCGGGACGTGTTCGCATCGGTTGCGGTTAACGAGCGAAGCCTGCGTGATAGCGATTGAATCGCGGTAACCGCCTGTATCGCGGCACTCGCTTTGTCATTCGCATCGCGAGCGGCCTCTTCTTTTATGCTCACTTCCTTGAGCTTTTGCTTCTCGCCATTTTCGTCGCCAGCCTGCCGCAGACTCGTCGCTTCGTCCGTGGCAACTTTTGCGTCGCCATCGTAAAGGTCGGCAAGTCCGCGGTAGATGAAAGACAATTCTGTGTAGCTACTGGTTATTTCCGGAGGTACCTTGGCGTAGTCTCCGACATTTGTGATGTTTTCCTGAAAGTCGAGAAGCTTGTTGTAGGCCAACCTCGCTTTCTCAAGATTCTTTTTGAGGTCAGCGGTGTCAGCCGCCACCCGCTCCAGCGTGCGGTTGCGGTAAAACTCCGCCACGCCCTTTTGGGCCGCAATGTTTGCTTCGTGATCCCCATACTTTGTTTGAAACGCGACCAGGTCCTCCAGATTCTTCTCTTTCTCGTTCGGCAGTCCCATGTCGCCATGAAGAAGTGCCAGGTTCTTGAATCCTTCCGCGACCTGGCGTCGCGCGGCGCGAAATTCTGGAGTGGTCCTGGCGGTGTCTGATAAACGAGTCTGCTGATAATTCAACGAGTCGAGATATAGATTTTTGGCTTTTTGGAAATAGCTAGCCGAGTCAATTCTTTCTTTTCCTTCAGAGCCGATGAGAGCGATATCCCGGTAGGCATGGCCCAGCCCGTTATACGTGTCGAACAAAATGTCCTCAGGTGAGCGTCTCTCACGATCTGACTTGGGCCAAACTTCTTCCAGGACAGTGCGTGACTTTTCATATGAGTCTTTCGCGGCTTCGACATCCCCGGTGCTCAGTTGCGCCTTACCGAGGTTGGATTGCGCCCAACCCAGATCAATTTTCAAATCCTTGCGTTTGTCTTCAAGCAGTCCCTTACCTTGAAGCGTTGTGGTAAGCGAGGTCGCGAGATCATCGAAGGCTTGAGAGGCAATCTTGGAATCCTGGTGCTGATAAGCTTCGAGGCCTTCGCGCATCATTCTTCCTCGGTCCACCGCCTGCGCGAATTGCGCGGCATTGTCTTCGGCCTGCTTTTGTGCCTTCACAGCAGCGACGCGTTGTTTCTCGGCATTAGCCTCAGCCGCGAGTGCGGCCTGCTTGGCTTTTTCGGCCGCCTGCCTCTGGCTTTCAGCGTACAGGCGTTCGGCATCGAGTTGGAAAGTTTTGATCTGCGCAACAATCGCCGACGCCTGGGCATTCTGGCTCGCCTCGTCTGCTTTTTCACGCTCTAATACAGCACGATTTTGTGCCTCGAGAGCGCGCGCCGCATTGCTCTTGGCTTGAATCCATAAAAGAAAAGCCAGGATCGCTGCAGCGCCGGCTACGACACACATCACCGCCATTCCTGCAGCTAACCAACGAAGACGTTTGGCCGAACTCGCTTGCGCCGCGGCGAATTGTTCCGCCTGTTCCCGTTCATGTCGCGCCCGTTCCAACTCAGCATTGCGCTGTCGTTCGCGCTCAAGCTGCGCGGTTTCGCGGGCTAATCGACTGTTCTCGAGATACTTGAGGGCTTGATCGTATTCGAGGTGATATCGCTTGCCCCATTCCGGATTCGGCTTGCTGGTGTCCCGCCAATCGAGCGCGATTTGCAACGCCGGATCGATGAGCAGTCCCTCTTTCCCATCGCGGTGCAGAACGGCTGATTCAGCGAGGCGGTGATAGATGCGCGCCGACTGCGCTTCTTCGTCAACCCAGGTTTGCAATCGATCCCAATTGCGAATCAGGCTTTCGTGCGAGATGTCGATTATCGTGTCGTCTGCCAGATGAACTCCCGCAGGCGGCATCAAGAACGATCGGCCTTCCCGTCGAAACACTTCAATTACTTCGGACACTTCCTCGCTGGTGGCTTCGGCAGCGCCGCAAATCTCTGAGACTTGCGACGGACGCCGAGTCTCCCGGTTGTCCGCGCCCTTCTCAGTTAGCTCCTTGAAAAGTCTTTCCGCGACCTGCCGGCTGCGCTCTGTCGGAAGTTCGGCCCAGGCTTCGTCCGCGTGAAGGGAGAGTGCTTCGGCCATCCCGCCGATGCTTTCATAGTCTTCGAGGGCAATAGGTTGGCCGTTGCGCCGATGCGCGGCCCAGTAATCCCAAGTGCGCATCAAGGCATGCTGCAGGATTGGAAGCTGATCGGGATTGTCGCCGACATCGTTAAGCAGGCGATTGACCAATGGTGTCGTGATTTCAGCAGCGCCGACTGCAACTGGTCCGACGATCGCCGATCGTCGTTCGTCTCGCGACATTCGCGGAATCAGGTACTGACCTTTATTGATGGCTTCGGGCAAACCGGCGAACTGCGAACAGTCGCCAAGAAAATCCGAACGCATTGTCAGGACAATGTAGATGGGCAGTTCGCTTTGCGCGCCGGCTTCGAGCAGAAGCTTCACGAACGCGGTAGCGTCATCACCGGAATGGGCCTGCTTGAATCGGAATAACTCTTCGAATTGATCGACCACCACCAGAAGGTTTTCATGCGGTTGCATCCGGCCTTGCCGCGCCACATCGATCAGTCCGATCGAACTTCGTCTCAGTGTCGTCTCGATCAGAGTTTTCTGAATTTCAGAATTATTTTCAGCGCCAAAAATGTCTTTGCGCGCCAGCGCTTCTGCGAGATTTCCGATCGGATCGCCACCGGGGCGATGGATCGCGATGCGCCAACTCGATCCGGCATCGCCCATCAAGCCGCCGTACAAGGCCGGCAATAGACCAGCGCGAATCAGCGAAGACTTGCCACTACCCGAGGTGCCCACGACCGCGAGAAATCGCGCGCGGCGCAAACGCTCGAGCAACTCGTCGCTTTGACCGTCGCGGCCGAAGAACAAATTGTTCTCGTCGGTTTCGAACGGACGAAGACCCGGAAAAGGATTTCTGACATCGTTAATTTCTAACATTTGGTCTAACCCCCGTTTTTCAATGCCTGAACAAACGGTTGCAGTGCGTTGGGCGAGAAGCCGCCGAAGTTTTGCATCACCAGCGGCACCTCGCGGGTACGGAAAGATTGTTTCGAAGTCGTTAGTGGCGCGCTGACATAGACGGCTTTCGCTTTCATCGGACGCGCGCGGCCCCAGCCCGGCGCTTTTTGCAAATCCCAAAGCTTCGATCGGAGCCAAAGCTCGTTGCCGTTGCCGTAAAAGATCAGCGTCGCGTCGCATTCGAGCAGGTTCTCTCGATGATATTGAGAGATCAGCGTCTGCTCACCTTCGTTGATCGAACGAATGACTTCGAAACCCTGATCGAACAGATAGTCATCGATCGGCTTCACTTCATCGCCATCGCGGTTGTCGTAAATCAGATAAACGCGCGTCAGTTTGTTGTCGCCGTTCGAGGAATTCGGCTGAGGCGAAGTCGCCGGCGGGTTGAGTTTTTCGAGGATCCGGCTCTTCAGATCTTCGATCGGAGTTTCGAGCAGTTCAGATCCCGTCGTGAGATTGGTGCGTAGATCTTCGAGCAGCTTTGCGTGCCGCGCGCCTTTCGCCTCGAGCCCCGCGGGCATCCAAATCAGCCGCACAAATTTCGGATCGGTCTGCGTTTGTTCCGCCGCGATTTCGCTTTGCCAGCGGACGATCGAACGCTCTTCTTCACCGTCGGGGATCGAGCCATAGCTCGCGCCGATCAAATGCACAGACAACACGCATCGTTTGATTTCTTCGCGCACGACCGCTTCGAAATCCACAGCGGAATCGATGGGCAAGTCTCGATCGGGCAGAACGTAAAAACCCCGCTGCAACAGCTCGCGCTTGATGCGATCGCGTTCGTCACGCAGGTCAACCGTCGCTTGGGCCAGGTAAACTTTTTTGGAAAGTGGAAGATTGTCCGCCGGTGTTTGCTCCTCCTCTTTCGGACGGGCCGACTCGATTGCGCGTTTGATCCCCTGGGCCAAATCTTCAAACCGCGCCCAATATTTCAAATCCTTGTTCGCCCCCACCTCCTGGCGAAACTCGCGCGGATTGCCGTTTTCATCGAGTTCAAAAAAATCGTAACTGAGCAGACCGTTCAGTTCTCCCGGTTCATGCTCGGCATGCACCGGCGTCTTAATAACTTTGAAAACCCGTGGCTGATTACCGATGACGATGCCGCCGGTTTGATCCGCGCGCTCGCAGAATTCGCGCACCTCCGCGCGACACCAATCCGAATTGACATAACGCGGCGTGACGATCGACACCATCAGCAATGTGTTCGAGACGCGTTCGCCGATCATCCCGATCAAATATTGATTGGCTTGTTCGCGCTGGTCCCACCAAATGTTCAGCTCAGAACCCAGCAGCATCGCCAGGCGGTCATTCAAGCGCTCATGCAAGGTGGAGACCCAACCTTTCACGTCATCCAACGGACGATCGTCGATGTGCGCATAGCTGATGAAAATGTCATCGGTAAAAGGCATATTCGATTCAACCTCGGATGAGGATGCGAGCTGGGGCTACTGCGGACGTACGCCGAGCTATGATTTGCGGCGTAAGAATATCCTCAGATTTGAATCGAGGCAAGAACTTCTGTTTAGTAGGAAGAATCTTTGCGTCGGGCCAGCCGGTGCTTCGCGCCAATTAGATAAACGACAGGCTCGCGACCGGGCACAAATGCTGAGTGAATCGTGTTAGCAGGAAGAAAATCTCGATCACAGCGCGCAAAACATAGTTCTCGTCGCCTACGCGCAGCTCAAGTTCGCCGCTTAGCTCCTGAGCCAGCGTTCTTGACGAGTGTCACCACCAAGTCACTGAGGCGCTAAGTTTTTTTCTCATTCTACTTTGTATCTTAGTGGTGAAAATGACAGTCCCGTCATCGCGGCGTAGGGCGCCGAGCAGGATTCTTCTGTTGACCGGACTGAGGCGCGGAACGTGGACTATTAGATGACGAACTAAACCACCCACGCCACCAGCCGAACAAACCGCCAAACATCAAAGCCAGTACAACAGCGCCAATAAACGCGAGCTTGATCGCCAGCCGCAAGATTCGTCGCGCAACGAAAAGGACGGCTGCGAAGATCACGACGATCAGAAACAAACCTGTCGCTGCTGTAATCATTTGCGAATTGAAAAGTGATAGGACATCCCTACTGCTCACTGCTCACTGCTCACTGCTCACTGCTCACTGCTCACTGCTCACTGCTCACTGCTCACTGCTCACTGCTCACTGCTCACTGCTCACTGCTTTTTATGGCTCGCCCGCACTGTCGTCTTAATATTTCCGCGCACGTTAAAGTCGCCCTCGATTTCTACGCTCAGAGGATCACAGGCGTTCACAAAATCTTCGAGGATCATGTTGATAACGTGCTCGTGGAATACTTTCACTTCGCGAAATGAATTGACGTAAAGCTTCAAACTCTTCAGCTCAACGCAGCGTTCGTTCGGAACGTACTCAAGCCGAATCGTGGCGAAGTCCGGAAAATCAGAGAACGGACAGATACAAGTGAATTCGGGAATCTCAAAATTGATTTTGATTTCTTTGCCAACGAACTCGTAAGGAAAAGTGTCGAGCAGAGAGAGATTCATCTCTGCGCGCGGCGTCGAACGAATATCGAGGCCTTGAGTGTTGGTTGGGCGTAACGTTGTGCTCATCTCTTAAAACTCGCGTTCGTAATATCGATCCGGCGGTCGTCGCCCAATCTCGAATACTTTAATCAACAAAACTCCTGCGATGAAGCCGCCAATGTGCGCCGCGTAGGCCACGCCGCCTGCTTGTGAGCCGCTGCCGAGCACGCCGAGTCCGCTGATCAATTGAAAGACGAACCAAAGGCCGATGGCTACAAATGCGGGCATCGGCATTGCCAACCACCCCAGGAGCACAATCACCCGTCTCGTCGGGAAAAGCAAAATATAAGCACCGAGCACTCCCGAGATTGCGCCCGACGCGCCAAGACTTGGCACCAAGAGACTCGACGGATCAGATGCGAGCATTGCCGTGGCGAAGACATGTGACAGTCCAGCGATGATGCCGCAGACAAAGTAGAAGATTAGATAACGAAAGTGGCCGAGCCGATCCTCGATGTTGTCGCCAAAGATCCAAAGGAAGAGCATGTTCCCGAAAATGTGCGCGATGCCGCCGTGCATAAACATCGACGTAATCAGCGTTAAATAAACCGGAATTGGCGTCGGCTGTAGACCCGGCATCTCTATTCGCTGACCGGTGAAATTCTCGACCGCGACTGGACGGGTGACGATGTCGCGGCCGCTAATTATTTCAGCCGGAACGGTCGAAAACGCGTAGGTAAATTTGTCGTTGCTGCCGAAGCCTTGCAGAAAGACAAACACCAGGACATTGATCCCGATTAGCACATAATTCACGACTGGTGTGGTCGTGCGCCCGGTGTTGTCGTCGGCTATTGGAAAGAGCATAGATATAAATGTTTGACTCCCTCTCCCTCTGGGAGAGGGAACAAAGCATTTATTCAGTCGCCGCTTCCGCCAGCGCTAGTTCACCCGCGGCCAATTCGCGCTTCACTTCTTCTGGCGTTCCGAATACGCGCGCCTTCTCGTCGTCGAACTCGCCTTCCAAGCGCGCGACTACAATCGTAGCCAGACAATTTCCCAAAACATTCACGGAAGTGCGCCCCATGTCCATCAATTCATCAACGCCGAAAATTACTGCGACGCCGATCGGGCCAAGCCCGCCCGGCATAAAACTGTTCAGTGTTGCCAACAAGATCACCAGCGCCGCGCGCGGCACACCCCGAACACAGAAGCCATCGCGAGATACAGCGTGGTGCCGTCGAGATTGAAGCTGTAACCCGTGGGCATCACGAAGCCGACGATGCGCCGCGGCACGCCGAGGCGCTCCATGTTTTCCATCGCCTTTGGCAGAGCCGATTCGCTGCTGGTCGTGGCAAAGGCAATCGTGAATGGCTCGCGCACGGCTTTCAGAAATTGAAAGATCGGCACGCGCGCGATCATCATCACCGTGCCAAACACAAATACCACTAAGACAAACAGCGCGAGATAAAGCGAGCCGATCAGCTTTCCAAGGTTAACCAGGACCGAGAGTCCGTTGGTGGCAATCGTGTGGGCCATGGCTGCGCCGACTCCGATGGGCGCAAACATCATCACGTAATTCGTGAACTTGAACATCACCTGCGACAGAGCTTCACAGCCCCGCAAGATCGGCGCGGCTTTCACGCCCATCGCTGAAACTGCCATCGCAAACAACACGCTGAAAGCGACGATCTGCAAAACATCGCCGCGCACCATCGAATCGATGACGCTGGCTGGAAAGATGTGCACGATCAGATCGCGAAAGCCCTGCGGCTGTGTCTTCACAAGTGAGCTGATGTCACCACCGCCGACGAGCGCGACTCCTGCACCCGGCTTCGTCAGATTCACGATCGCCAAACCAATGAACAGCGCAATCGTGGTGACGAACTCAAAGTAAAGCAACGCCTTGGCGCCCATGCGGCCGACTTTTTTCAGATCGCCGCCGCCGGCGATGCCGACGACCAACGTCGAGAAAATCAGCGGCGCAATGATTGACTTGATGAGATTGAGAAAAATATCGCGGAGAAAATAGACATTGTTGCCCCACTTCGGGCTGATGTATCCGAGTACGCCGCCCAGCACCAGCCCGATCAGAATTTGCGTGGTAAGCGACGGGCGATACCAGGGACGACGAAGTGACGATTGATTCACCGGGGATTTTGTCATGCTCTTTATTGGCTTCTTATCAGGAACATTAATTTAGCGCTGGATGTAGTTACGTTCTCGATCATCAAGTCAACTTGTGAAACGCGCTGCCCGCTTGTCTTGAGGGTCTCTTTAATAACGCGCCGCGCATCAGCCATCGCTTCGGCGTTGTAAGTTGCACCGAGGTCCAGATCATGGTGTGTCCCTATCTTCCCCATTTCAATTTATTCCGCAGCACGTCGAAATAATTTCGATTCGGCGGCTGGACCAGATTGAAACTCGTTTTGCTCTTGCGAATCACGGCGCGGTCGCCGGCTTGCAAAGGAAAGCCAACCTGGCCGTCGAGCGTCAACGCGACTTCTTCGTTCTCAGTCATCAAGCGCACTTCGATCATGGAATCATCGGGAACGACAATCGGCCGGTTCGAGAGTGTGAACGGGCAAATCGGCGTGATCACAACTCCGTTCATCGAAGGAAAAATGATCGGGCCGCCGGCGGAAAGATTGTAAGCGGTCGATCCGGTCGGCGTAGCGACAATCAAGCCGTCAGCGCGGAAGAGATTCACGAATTGCTGGTTGAGATAAGCTTCGATCTCGATGATGCGCGCCAGCGCAGACTTATTAACGACGACATCGTTTAGCACGCGATTGCGCGTCACCAGTTCTTCGCCGCGCCACAATTCCACGCTCAGCATCAAGCGCTGCTGGATGGTGTAGTCTCCGTTGAGAACTCCTTCCAGAGCTGGAAATAATTCTTCGAGCGGAAACTCCGCCAGGTAACCCAACCCGCCGTAATTCACGCCGATGACCGGCACTTCGGTATCGCCGACCATGCGCGAAGTCGCGATCATCGTTCCGTCGCCGCCGAGCACCAATATCAGATCGACGTGCTTGGCTAATTCGGCATCGTCGAGAACCTCGACCCTGCATCCGGTCTGGTGCTCGATTCTTTCGCGCTCGATTTCCGGGACGCCAACAATGGTAATGCCTCGCCCGCTCAACCAAGTCGTCAGTTGGCAGAGGGTTTCCAGCGCGTCAGGCTGATGCGGCTTGACTACGACACCGATGCGTTTGATTGAAGATTGGGCCATGTTCGCGAGTGAATGAAGGAACGCGCGGATGATATCTGTCGGCTGATCAGAGTGTCAACGAAGTGTCAGACGCGCGACCGTTAGGGACGGCCACTTAGGTGACTCGCCCTCCCTAACTGTCGGGCTTCTGACACGAATACAGCGCCAGGAATTCGAGGTTTCCATCCGCGCCTTTGATTCGCGATTCGATCAGGCCGGCAACAATTAATCCAATCGACTCAGCCGCTTGATTCACTTCCGCGATCACGCGCTGATGCTGCGCCGGATCTTTGACAATGCCGCCTTTGCCGACTTCGCCTTTGCCAACTTCAAATTGAGGTTTGACGAGAGTGACGATGCGACCATCAGGCTTAAGGAGCGGCGCGATCACTGGAAGAATTTTCGTTGCCGAGATGAAAGAAACATCGATCGTCGCGAGATCGAATTTCTCATCGAAATCCGACGGCGTTAGATATCTTGCATTCACTCCTTCGCGCGGATCTACGCGCGGATCATTGCGCAATTTCCAATCGATTTGATTGTGACCGACGTCGATCGCGATGACCCTGCGCGCTCTGTGCTGAAGCAAACAATCGGTGAACCCCCCGGTCGATGAACCAATGTCGAGACAGACTAACCCGCTGACATCGATTTGGAATTCGCGCAGCGCGGCTTCAAGCTTTATTCCGCCGCGACTGACGTAACGCGATGTCGCGTCCGTCTTGATCCTTATATTTGCTTCGGAATGAAAGAGTTCAGATGACTTTCGGACCAGCTGCTCATCGACGAGGACCGCGCCGGCCATCACCAGCGCCTGCGCCTTGGTGCGCGAATCCGCCAATCCACGGTCAACGAGAATCTTGTCAATGCGCTCGCGCTGCATGCGCAACACTGTATCAGAAGCCCGACCGTTAGGGAGGGCACGCGGCCAATCGCTGAGGCGCAGCTCAGACGCGCATTCGCGACAAAGCCACACCAGCACCCTGGGCGCATCGACCCAGTAAAATGGGGAAACTTTACCTGCCATCTGCAGCGCAGCATCACTCTGCAAACGCTGTAACGCCTGGACGAAGAACATGCCGTTATAAGCTTCGCCTTCGGTTCCGTTATTTCGATGAACGCATTCCCGCTCAAAAAAGAATTGCCTACTCATGGAGGTTTGGCCCTTCCCCTCGCGCCGCACCGCGCGCGAGCGTCGATAAAAGATCGAGGGATCTTTGTCGGGTGCTAATTGTTACTGAGGAAAAACAGGGCAGGGCGATCAAGAAAGGTAGTTAGTTCTCGGACGCCTGAAGCGCATCATGCCACGACGTTCCCGACGAGGTCAATAATCTTTTTGCGAAAAAATGGAGTGACGAAAATTGTCAGGCAGTCACCTTTTGATGCTGCGCACGACGATCCTCGATTACTTCGAAAGACTCTTTGACGCGCGTGTAAATTCCGTCGGCGTCAAGTCCGTATTTCGCCAGCAACAGCTGCGGATCTCCATGAGTGACGATGCGATCGGGCACGCCCATTCGCACCACGCGAACTCGATCCTGCAAACCGTTTTCTTCCAGCAGTTCGACTACGGCCGAACCAAAGCCGCCGGCGAGATAGGCTTCTTCGACGGTAACAATCAGACGCTTCGTGCGCGCCAAGGCCAGCAGCAAAGCACTGTCGAGCGGCTTCACGAATCGCGCGTTGACCACGGTCGTCTCGATGCCGTCCTTGGCCAGATGTTCCGCAGCCTGTAACGAGGGGTGGACCATCGATCCGTATGCGACGATCGCAACCTCGCCACCGTCGCGCAGCAGTTCCGCTTTGCCAATTTCCAGAATCTCAGGCTCGCGATCGATCGGCGCTCCGACGCCGTTGCCGCGTGGATAACGCATCGCCGCCGGACCGTCGTGTTCGGTCATCGTGAAAAGCATGTCGCGCATTTCGCCCTCGTCCTTCGGCGCCAACAGGATGATGTTCGGAACGCCGCGCAGATAGGCGATGTCCAGCAAGCCGTGATGCGTCGGCCCATCGCCACCTGCGATACCACCGCGATCCATACAGAACTTCACGTTGAGATTCTGCAGACAAACATCGTGAACGATTTGATCGAAAGCGCGTTGTAGGAATGTCGAGTAGATCGCGCAGACCGGTTTCAGACCTTCCGTCGATAATCCAGCCGCGAAGGTGACGCAGTGCTGCTCAGCGATACCGACATCGAACGAACGTTCCGGAAATTTCTCGAGCGCTTCACAGATGCCGGTGCCGTCGGGCATGGCCGCAGTCAACGCGATGATCTTTTCGTCCTTGGCCATCAACTCGCACATCGTGTCGCCAAAAACCTTCGTGTAAGTCGGCGCCTTAGACGGCGACTTGATCGGCGCGCCCGTCTTGAGATCGAACGGGCCAGTCGCGTGCCATTTGTAGTAATCGTTCTCCGCTGCCGGATGACCTTTGCCCTTCGTCGTCAGCGCGTGAACAATCACCGGACCGTCTTTGATCTGCTGCGCCTCTTTTAACGCCGCAACCAGCGCGGGCACGTTGTGACCGTCGACGTAGCCGATGTATTTGAAACCAAGTTCGTTGACCAGCGCGCCAGGCAGAACCGCCGCGGCGATCGCATCCTTCATCGCTTTCGCGGCGTGATGAAGACGCGAACCGACTGATGGAATCGAGAGCAGCTTTTCTTCGACTTCGTCTTTGAATCGATGATAGCCGTGCGCTTCGCGAATTCGATTCAGATAGCCAGTGAGTGCGCCAACCGCGGGCGCGATCGACATTTCGTTATCGTTGAGTACAACGATCAGACGCGTCTTCAAATGTCCTGCTTGATTGACTGCTTCCATCGCCATGCCGCCGGCGAGCGAAGCATCGCCGATCAGCGCGACGACGTTGTGGTCCTCGCCTTTGCGATCGCGCGCGATCGCCATTCCCAAAGCTGCTGACAAAGATGTCGAAGCGTGTCCGGCGCCGAACGTGTCGTATTCTGATTCGTCTCGACGAAGGAATCCGCTGATGCCGCCGTACTGTTTCACTGTCGGCAGCGCTTCCCGGCGTCCGGTCAAAATCTTATGCGCGTACGCTTGATGGCCAACGTCCCAGACCAGCCGATCGTGCGGGGTGTCGAATGCATAGTGCAACGCCACCGCGAGTTCAATCGCGCCCAGCGAAGCTCCCGTGTGTCCGCCGACACGAGACATTGTTTCCAGAATGTATTGGCGGATTTCCTCAGCTACGTCTTGCAGTTGATCAGGCCGCAGCTGCCGCAGGTCGGCAGGTGAATTGATTTGTTCCAGCAAGCTCATCGTGGCGAATTGTAACGCGAGATGGTCTGGTTATGCACCCCGGTAAATTTCGAAGGAAGCCGAAATCGTGACCAACGGCTTCACTTCTTTATCTCACAAAGTAGTTTATATTGCCAATCGCAGACGGTCAACAGAATTATTTCTCGGCGCCTCCCTTCTTGTGTTTTGGGTGAAGCTCGTACTCTAATCCCGCCACCACGCGCGACCGATGTCAGCAAATCGACACATGAACGCTTATTTAATTGAACAAATGCAACCGGACGACTGGCCCTTCGTGCGCTCGATTTATCTCGAAGGCATCGCTACCGGCAACGCCACGTTCGAAACCGAAGCGCCCTCGCGGGAAGAATGGAATGCGTCACATCTTGTCTCGGTAAGACTCGTCGCACGCGACGAAGACAGACTGATTGGGTGGGCGGCACTCAGCGAGGTCTCGCGTCGCCAAGTCTATTCAGGCGTTGCCGAAGTGAGCGTTTATGTCGCGCACGATAGCCGCGGAAAAGGAGTCGGTCGTGCATTGCTCGAGCAATTGATCGCGGAATCTGAGCAGAACGGAATTTGGACGTTACAGGCTTCAGTCTTTCCCGAAAACGTGGCAACGATCGCGCTGCATCGAGCGTGCGGCTTTCGCGAAGTTGGCCGGCGCGAACGAATCAGTAAACTTAACGGCTCATGGCGCGATACGATTCTTCTCGAGCGGCGCAGCAAGTCCGGCGGATCTGACTGAAACTATTAAATTCGGGCGTTAACTTGACTTCGAGTTTTTCAAACGGCTAAATGTGAATCGGGAGATTTACATGATTCTCAGATTTAGAAATTCGAATACCCTTCTTCGCATCGGTTTGTTGGCCTTTTTATTTGCGAATGGCTGGCATTGGTTTGTTCGGCCAAACGCATATCTTTCTGACGGCGTTGTCGATCTGGTTTATGGATTGTTCATCGGAATTGCGATCGCGACTATCTTGTTGAGCATCGCGTTGCGAGGCCGCAGCAGCAGATGTTCGCAAGACGCGAGTTAATAGGAGCGGCACTATCTTGACAACCAGCTTTCGCGCTTTAGAATAACCTTCTACGTATCATCGCGGAGATGTGGCCGAGTGGCTGAAGGCGGCGGTTTGCTAAACCGTTAAGGGTCAAAAGCCCTTCACAGGTTCGAATCCTGTCATCTCCGCCAGAAAATGCAACGCTGAACGCGGAACGCTGAACGCGGAACTAAAGCTACTGTCTTAAGTTCATCGTTCATCATTCCGCGTTCATCGTTTGAGCTTATGAACATTCGCGTTCGCTTTGCTCCATCCCCAACCGGTTATCTGCATATCGGCGCGGCGCGCTCGGCGTTATTCAATTGGTTGTTTGCGCGCAAGGTCGGCGGCAAGTTTTTACTTCGCATCGAAGACACCGATCTGCAACGCTCGACCGATGAATCTGTCGCGTCGATCATTGAAGGCCTCGAGTGGCTCGGTCTCCATTACGACGAAGAAAAAGTTTTTCAGTCCGACAACGCTGAGAAGCATCGAGCCGCGGCGCGGAAGTTGGTTGAAGAAGGCAAGGCCTATCGCGATTTCACTCCCAAAGAGCAACGAGCAGACGCGAACGTCAAACAAAATATTGCCGATCGCGCGCGCGCTCACGCTGCCGAAGGGATCGATCATCGCAGCAATCCTTTTCGCGATCTCGCGAAAGGCGAATCTGACCGCCGCGCCGCCGCAGGCGAACCGTTTGCGATTCGCTTGAAGGTCGCGCGCGACGGATCGTCGCGATTCACCGACATCGTTTATGGCGAGCAGGAACGCGCGTATTCTGAGATCGAAGATCTGGTCCTGCTGCGCTCCGACGGTCATCCGCTCTATAACTTGTCGGTCGTGCTCGACGACATCGAGATGGGAATTACGCATGTGATCCGTGGCCAGGATCACCTGACGAATACGCACAAGCAGATTTTGCTCTACCATGCTTTCGGCGCAGACGTTCCGCAGTTCGCGCACTTGCCGCTGATCCTGGCGCCGAACAAAGCGAAGCTATCGAAGAGAAAGCACGGTGAAGTTGTTTCGCTGACAACGTATCGCGATCGTGGTTTTGTTCCTGATGCTTTCGTCAATTATCTAGCACTCTTGGGTTGGTCGCCGGACACAACTCGGTATCCCGCTCAAATCGTTCGCGATAATCAAGAAGTTAGACCGAACCTGGAACCGGGCACTGAGATTTTTTCACGTCAAAGATTGATCGAAGAATTTTCACTTGATCGTATTCACAAGTCGCCTGCCGTCTTCAATTTTCACGAGAATGATCCGCGTCATTGGACCGATGATAAGGCGCTGTGGATGAATGCGGAATATATCCGCACGATGCCGCTCGACGAATTGTCGCCGATGGTTAAGGACGAGTTGCGAGCCGAAAAACTTTGGCGCGAAGAATACGACGACGACGAGAGCGAGTGGTTTGTGAAAGTCGTCGATCTAATTCGTCAACGCTTCTTCACCCTGAAAGATTTTTCGTCCCAGGGCCGCGCGTACTTCTCAGAAGACTTCGATCTCGAAGAGGCCGCGGTGCGGAAAAACATTTTGAAAGAGCCGAAGCTCAAAGAATTACTGCCGCAACTCGCCGATCGGCTTGATCAAGTTGAGCCATTTACGGCCGCGAACGTCGAAGCCGCGTTGCGGGTTTTTGCTGAAGAATCGCAGCAAAAGGCTGGCCTTTTTATCAATGCTTCGCGCACAATGCTCACGGGCCAGGCAGTCGGTCCGTCCATGTTTGACGTGTTCGAGATAATGGGGCGCGAACGTTCAGTGATGCGCTTGCGTAGCCAGCGCCCGTGGAATGAATTCTAATGTCAGTACCGCGAGCGGCAGCAAGCGGATCACGGTGAGTCGTTGAAGGTGGTCGATCCCGTTGCTACCGCTCCGGGTACTGACACAAATTTTTTTGGAGGAGCATCATGAAAAGATTCCTCGTCGCCGCTTCAGTAATGATCGTCGCTGCTTGCCCGATCGTCGCTCAGGACACGACCTCTCCGTCAAGCCGCACCCGCACCGTAACGGCAAAACCAACGCCGACGCCAAGGCCGGTTACGAAGTCACCGGCCGCGACTGCTTCACCTTCGCCCGGTGCGAAAGTTTCGCGACGCACCACCACGACTGCCCCCTCAACCGGGGTTTTGGCGGCGTTCGATAAGATCATCGAAGGCATAAAGCGCTCGGACGTCGATCTGTACATGGCCGGTTATTGGAATTCATCGACGTTGGTGCTCTTCAACTATAACGGTACCGTCACCAAAGGCTGGGACCAGTTGAAAAAGAATCGCGAGAGTTCATTCCCGCAAAGCAAGGATGTGAAACTCGAGATTCGCGATCGGCACGTCACCATGCTGGGACGCGACGGCGCGGTAGTCACATGCCTCTGGACGCAAGCTCAAACCTTCAACGGCCAACCCGACTCTGCGTCAGGCCGAATGACCCTGGTCTTCAAACGCGTCGGCACTGAATGGAAGGCCGTGCATCTGCATACCTCGCCGGATAAGCCGGACGCGTCGCGGATTCCGCCATCGGAACAGCCGACACCATAAGACAGAAACCACCGATAAACGCGGATTGACACAGATAAGAACGGATGAGCGAACTGACTCATTCTTATCTGTGCTTATCTGTGTCCATCTGTGGTTTTCTTGTCAGTTTAGAAATCTGCGCGATAGCAATCCCTCCCAACACCGATAGCAGCGGAAAGAACTCGACCAGATAACGCGGTTCGGGATTTTCAATCAACGAAAAAAGAATTAGCCGCAAGACGATCGCCAGCACAACTAGTAACAACCAACGGCGCGCGTCGAAGCTGCCCGAGTTCCACAGAAACCACATTCCTGCTAACCCGATCAGCGTGTAAGCGGCGGTTAATCCTGCAAACAGCGGCAACCAGATCTGCTGATGGGTGGTATGATCCAGATCTGAAAACGGCAAGAGCGTGCCGACGAACGGCCAATACTGCGAGTGCGTGTCGAACCACATCGTATGCGCGCGCTTGAGCGCATCGATTTGCGGAGTCATCTCGACCTGCGGCTTTTGATCTGACTCGGGTTGGTCTGATTCGTTTGGGTTCTTGTTGTCGCTCTCATCTTTGTCTTCGTCCGGGTTGGCGCTGTTATCAGTTTTTGAATCGGCGTCCGCATCAGTATCCGTGTCTTGCTCGTTGTTATAAGCCTCGAGCAAAGTCGTCACGCGCTTCTTCTCTTCGGGCGAATCGAACGCGTAAGGCGGTACATCATCGATGTCGATAGGATCGGTGTCGAGCGACCACAGAAACGGCGCGATGTAACTCTCATCGTCGAGCCATGTGCGCAACCACAGATTATATCCGCGCGGCACAAACTCGCCCGGCATCTCGCCGTGCGCCGGCGCCAGCGGTTGGAACTGATGAAAGACGCGCCAGTTGCGAATCGTCCAGGGCGTGAGCACCGCGGCAAATGCAACCGAAAAAAGCACTCCGGAAATCAATCCGCTCGCAAATAATTTTTTGGAGTGCGCCGGTAGAGCAAAGCGGCGACGGCGTTTTGGGTCGTTTTCCGCAGACCTCTTGCGCCGAATCACACTCCAAATCATCGTGCCTGCCAACGTCAGCCCCACCGCTGCTACAAACAAACCGCTGTCGGGCCGGAACAAAACATTGAGCCCGCCAAGCAATCCCGCCACCATCCACCACAGTAAAGCTCTCTTGAAATTTCTCTTTTTCTCTTCCTCTATGTCCTCTGTGGTTGATCTTCGAAATGCGAGTGTGACCGCGACAAACGTCGCGACCATTAGAAAGTTTGTCAGTACTTCGGTGAGAATCGTCGCGGCATAAATAGTTGTGAACGGACACACCGCCGCTAATGCGAGCGCGCCGATAGCGCTCGCCACTTTTCTCTTTTCATTCGGCTGCCAATAAAACGCGAGCAGCGCGATCAGTCCGCACGTCGCCGTATCAATCAGCGCTTGCACGACTCGCACCGCGCCGTTGTTAGTGTGACCAAAAATTGAATAAACGCCGGCAAGAAAAACCGGATAGCCAGGAAGGCGAATTAACGAAGGCTGATACGGAGGTTGCGCGTCATGCGAAAAGACGTGCTGCTCGAGGAGATTGCGCGCCATCTGCGCATACACGCGGCCATCGTCCGGCCCATCGTTCGGCAGCCAGTGCGCGACCGCGATGCGAAAAGTTGCGGCAGCGACTACAAGCAATGCGCCAATTAGAAGCCACTGTTTCCGGGTAATCAACACGTATCGAAGATATCAGAGGTTAGAGGTTAGAGGTTAGAGGTTAGAGGTTAGAGGTTAGAGGTTAGAGGTTAGAGGTTAGAGGTTAGAGGTTAGAGGTTAGAGGTTAGAGGTTAGAGGTTAGAGGTTAGAGGTTAGGGGAGGCCGGAAAGCTGGAAGCTAACTTCGCGAAGTCTTCTAATCGGATCTCTAAGACCGCGCTGTGAGGAAGTTAAGGCTTTAATTCACTGACCTCTGATCTCTAACCTCTGACCTCTACTCTCTTACGGCTGCGCTTCCACCGTCGCTTTTCTTTCCAGCTTGCCCCAGCCCACGACGGCGCCGCGAATTGCGGTCGAGACCGATTTAATCATCACGTAGTACATAACCTGGCGATAGCAGAAGCGTTGGAGGAACAACCACCAAAGCAGACGCCAGCGCTCTTTTCTCTCCAACGCGAACGCAAAGCCCGCCGCGCTCCAATCCACGGCCAGGAACAACGCGTAGTAAAAAATAATCTGACGCAAGTTGGTAAACGAGTACGCGGATGGTTGCTGAATTCGATCGACCAAAGCCGAAAGGCACGTGTAAATCAAAAGCAAGTCCATCGCCGGCGAGATCAGCGGAAAGATGATTTGGAAAATCCAAACGTTTGGAATCGCCACAAAACCTAGCGCCCCATACTTCGGACGGAACATTGCATCGCGATGCTTCCACAAACACTGCAGCGTTCCGTAGGCCCAGCGGAATCTTTGCTTCGCCAACATGCGCAAAGTCTGCGGCGCTTCGGTCCACCCGATCGCGGTTTCTTCGTACCCGATCCTGTAACCACGCTTGCGAATCTGCAGCGTGAGATCCTGATCTTCGGCGAGCGTGTCATCGCTGAAACCGCCGCACTCTTCGATCAGTTCTCTTCTCCACGCGCCGACTGCGCCCGGCACCACCGTGATGCAGTTCAAGCTCGCGAACGCGCGCCGATCCATGTTTTGCGACGTGATGTACTCAAGCGCTTGCCAGCGCGTTACGATATTAATTCGGTTGCCGACTTTGGCATTGCCGGCGACGGCGCCCACCTTGGGATCGACGAAGCGGCGAGCTAGCGCCCGAATTGTCTGAGCCGGAAATTGCGTGTCCGCGTCGAGCGCGACGATCACATCGCCTTTAGCATAATGGAAACCAAAGTTAAGCGCCGCGGACTTGCCGGCATTTTTCTCAGTAAACAGGCGCACGAGCGGTTCGTCCCCGAAGTGTTCGCGCACGACTTCGCTGGTGCGATCCTGCGAGCCGTCATCCACGACGATAATTTCAAAGTTTTCATAATCGGAATTCAGCAGGCTGCGAATCGTCGCTTCGATTACAAACTCTTCGTTGTAAGCAGGGACGATGACTGAGACAAACGGCTCGTATTTTTCTCCGGTGTGTTCGCGTTCGCGACGTCGCGATCGCATCCATTGCGCAAACGCCAGCGCGCCGATTATCACCAGTCGCCCAAGACCGAGCACGATTCCAATTAGAAACGCCCACTGCAAAAGCCACCCCGCGGTTGAGAGAACCAGGAATGCGACCGTGTCAGTGCGCGTGTAGAGCGACTCGCTGCCAGACAGTGGCGGCATTATCTGATCGCGTGTCCATCCGCCGAGCGCCGACACGGGAACGAACGTGTATCCCTTGGCGCGCAGATCGTGAATCAATCGCGGCAGAGCTTCGATGGTCGCTTCGCGATCACCTCCCGAATCATGGAGCAGGACGACCTGGCCGCGCGTTTCCGGGTTCGTATCTGCGGCCTTTTCCAAAGTCTTCTGAACGATCGCGTCTGGCATCACGCCCGGCTTCCAATCACCCGGATCGATGCGCAGCCCAACCATGATGTAACCGAGGTTCTTCGCGCGGATTGCCGGCTCTACTTCCTCGGGCGTGTCTGCTTCCGCGTCTCCGAAATACGGTGGTCGAAACAGCACAGTCGAGCGACCGGTAACCGATTCAATCAGACGCTGCGTTGCGTTCAATTCCAGATCAACGATGCGTCCGGGAATCTCACCAAGATTCGGATGCGTGAAAGTATGATTGCCGATCTCATGGCCTTCGTTAACTTCACGACGCAGCAGGTCAGGATAAGCCTGACCGTTCTTGCCCATCACAAAGAAAGTCCCCGGCACATTTTCCTGTTTGAGGATGTCCAGGATGCGCGGAGTCCACTTAGGATCAGGACCATCGTCAAAGGTAAGCGCAATCCAACCTGGATGATCGCCTGTGCGTTCGATTACATACGAAGTAGGGATCTTTGCGATGTCGTAGCTTTCGGAAGTTATGAATCCTGTGTTCGGATCGACATTGACTCCACGTTCACCCTCGTGTGGGCTGGCTTGCACTTTCAGCAATTCGCCCGTGCCTTCAAAATCAACTTCGTAACCATAGGCCATCCGCTTAAGCGCGTCAGGCGAAGGATTCGGCGTATTCGCTCCAAAGACTGTCCAGATCGAAGGATCTTCCGAGCCCAATCGCCACAGGGCGAACCCGGCGGGATGATAGCCGCTGGCCGCGCGCATTTGATTGAATGCGGTTACGCCATCCAAAAACCAAACTATGTGATGCGATTCGTCTTCTTCGTCATACTCGTAATGCGGATTGCGCATGACCGGATCGAATTCGATTTTGGCGGCATTGTCGTGCGCGTCGATCACGGCCTGCTGGAAACTGACTTCGTTGGCAGTTTTTCCTTCTTGCCAGTTGTAGCCATAGCTCCCGAGCGCAATAATTGTTTTTGAAGGATCGAGCTCGCTCATGCGTTTCGCCAGCAGACCCTCGTACCAACCCTGCGAAGCAATAGAACCAAAATCCTTGCCGGCGTAGTGCTCGTCATAGGCCATCAGCATCAGGTAGTCCGTCGCCGCCGCATAATCGCGATACTTCCATTGCGTGTCATCGAATGGAACTGACTGCACCACGATCCAGCCGTGCGGTTTGAAGGCCGCGTAGAGCTCCTGCATGAAACGAAGGAGATTGGGTTGAGTCTCGGCCAACGGTTCTTCGAAGTCGACACAAATTCCGGCGAACTTATTCTGCTCGACAAAGTCAGCCAGCGTGCTAATCAGCGCTTGCCGCGAATTCTCATCGGCGACGGCGCGGGCCAGCACGTCCTTCTCCCATTTTTCGTCCGACAAGTTCTGGATAATCGGAACGATCGGAAGCTGTGGCCGGTTCTGACGAATGAGATTCAAACCCTTTAATGCCTGATCGTGTTCCGCTTCCGAATCTGCATTACTCAAATCGTCCGCAATCGGACGGTCGCCTGCTTTCGCCGGCGTGACCAGATGCGCCCACTGCGGCACCACCCAATCAAGACGATTCAAATTTCGTTCGAGCGACGAGAAACTGGATTCGTCCCAATCAATGTAGAAACCGATCGATATTTGTTTCGCCCCGAAGCTGGCGGGTGCCGGCAGCGGCGTACTTGTCGGCGGAGGCGCCACGGGAAGGAATTCAACATGACGTCCCGGCACCACGCGCGTCTGCGACAGGGCCTTCTGCAATTCAGCTTGAGCCTTTTTTGCTTTTGCTTCGCCCGCGGTCGGCATCGCCGTACGCGGCTGCGGTTTTAGATCAGACGGGCGTGGCAAATTTTGCAGCGGACGCAGATTCAATTGCGGTAGAAAAGGAGCTGATAGCACGCTGGCGATGAAAATCGCCGTCACTGCCGTGGCCGCAATGCCCAGCGCCAAATAAGTTCGGCGGACATGCCGCCAGCGGCGGCCGCGCGGGTCGTAAAAGACAGGAGAACCTGGTGAATCCTTCAGAGGCACTATTTGTTTTTCCGGCAACTTATTTTCCGGCAACCGCGAAGATGTTTTGTTGCGGGATTACTCCTTTGATGTTAATAAACGCGCGCGGGTTGATAGTCAAGACGGCGCAGAAGAAAAGCCGCCCGCGATCATATCGGCGAGCGGCTTTCCGGTGAACTGTTGGGATTGACCTGTGGACTGTGACCTTCGGAAAGAAGGTGTCACAGTGACTTAAACTCAGGAAGACAATCCTAACAAATCAGATTATCGATTCCCTGAGGCTAGGTCTCAGCCACCTCACTGTGATTTAAACTCATATACTTTTGGATCACCTCCTTTCCAGCGTTGAGGTAATAATAAAAAAGAACTGCGACGGCGTCAATCGGAATTTTTAGTGTCAGAAGCCCGACCGTAAGGGAGGGCAACTCTGATTTCACGCAGCGTCGAAGATTAGCGAAACGGTTCATCTCCCTGGCCGTTTCATTCTTCTTCAGTTCAGAGACAACGAGCTTGGAAATCGATGGTCAGGTTTCAGCATTGTTGTGTGGAAATGAGTGTGGCCCTTCCTAACGGTCGGGCTTCTGACGCGCCAACCTTCCGCTCGCATAGACTCGCCACGGATGTTCGATACCAAAAAAGTAAGCCAGCTCGCGATAGTCGGACACATCATGAATCACAAAGTCCGCGCGTTTACCTTTCTCAAGCGATCCAATTTCGCCACCACGCCCGAGCGAATAGGCTGCGTTGATTGTTGAGGCGCTGATTGCTTCGGCCGGCGTCATCTTCATCTGCGTACAAGCGAGCGAAAGAATCATCGTCATCGACGGCACCGGTGACGAGCCGGGATTGAAATCAGTCGCCAGTACGACGGCCAAACCAGCATCGATCATTTCGCGCGCCGGCGGATACTGATTCGATCCCAGCGCGTAAACCGAGCCAGGCAACAGCACCGCCTGAACCTTCGCAGCTTTCAGCGCGGCAATTCCAGTCGCGTCGATGTGTTCAAGATGATCGGCCGTGGCACAGTTCAATTCCGCCGCTAACTT
This sequence comes from Acidobacteriota bacterium, assembly GCA_003222895.1. Taxonomy (GTDB): domain Bacteria; phylum Acidobacteriota; class Blastocatellia; order Pyrinomonadales; family Pyrinomonadaceae; genus UBA11740. Next base: position 96,518 of record QHXI01000079.1, read on the forward strand.
CGCGCCTCCAGATAATGAAAGTTGATCTGCGTGCACTCGCAGGCCGAGTCCGCGGCAGCGCGCCGCCGAGAGAATTTTCCATGACTCGTCGCTGGTGAAGACACCTTCTTCACAGAACACATCGCAGTACTCGGCGAGCTTTTCTTCCGCGACCCGCGGCAACATTTCGTTGACGATCAAATTCACGTAGGTCTGTCGCCGCGACTGATATTCACCGGGAATGTCATGCGCGCCGAGAAACGTCGGCACATAACGAAGCGGTGTCTCATCATTCAGTTGCTTGATCGCGCGCAGAATCTTCAGCTCGTCTTCCAGCGTCAAGCCGTATCCGGATTTCGCTTCGATCGTTGTCGTGCCTGTTCTCAGAAACCAATCCGCGTAACGTTTCCCGATCTTCACCAGATCGTTCTGAGACGCGTTGCGCGTAGCTCGAACTGTAGTTCTGATGCCGCCGCCGCGCGCAGCGATCTCGCGATAGGTCGCACCGCTTACTCGCTGCTCGAATTCGTTTGCCCGAATGCCGGCGAATACCGGATGCGTGTGCGCGTCCACAAACCCCGGCATCGCGACGCGTTTTCCGGCGTCAATTACTTCACAGTCATTTGTGATCAGGGATTCGATTTCGCGCCGCCGGCCCACGGCTTCGATGTACTCACCACGAACTAGTAACGCGCCGTCTTCCAGGATCGCGAGCTGACGCAGATCGCCGCCCGTGCGCGGGTGGCGAGCGCCGGCGAGGGTCACCACCTGCGAGCAATTGACGACTGCGAGAGTTTCAGCCACGAGCTTTTCGAAGTGCGCGCCACGAGAGTAACGCGTAAACGATCGCAGAGAAAACGATCAGATCGATCAGTCCAGCCGCCGCTACAGCGAGAAACGTCGGGCCATGTTCTACCTTAGGGAAGACGCGTTGCGTAATGAAAAGGGGCCAAGCGTCAAAGAGATAGAATGCATGAATCATCCACCCAGGCGGGTGTTCCGGCAGATAAAGACGGTTAACCAGAATCAAGCACAACCCATCGGCGATCATAATCAGAAAGCCGAGCGGAATTGACACGAGCAATCGCTTCCAGCTCACGGGAATTCTTCACCTATTTTGAGACGGTACTCTCTTAAGCTTCTTTATATAACGCGGCCCCGACCAGAGTCGCCAGCAGGAATTCAACTAGTTCCCAACCAAGCAACAGCGCGAGCACATTCGGAGGCATGATTCCGAGTCCGGCAGCGATGACGTTGTTAAAAAGCGCTACGCCAAACCACGCGAAGAGGGCCGCGATAATGGCCGTCTTCGGACCAGCGCCGAACCGCGGTCTGATCGCTGCATAACCAAGGACAGTGACGATGCCAAGGACGAAAGTAAGCGGCACGACGACGATCAGAAACTTGGCATCCGGCTCCGAAAATCCGCATTTCTTCAGGAGCGCCAGGTGTTGCGCGTGCAGAACCATGCCGTTCAGCAACCATTCGCCGACGTTCAGAATCACGCCGGCTACGATGCCCCCCAACAAGACTCGTCCGAAGTTAATCTTGCCCATTGTCTGTCTCCTTCAGGAAATGGTTTCTGGAGAAAGCGACGAATGATTATCACAGGAGTCGGGCGAATGCCAGCACTATCGCGCGCGCTTCTTATCCAGCACATAGATCGTCACGCCGATAGCGTTTGCGATGATTACGACGGCAATGATCTTTGCCGCAAAGAGCAGGCGGCTTTGCACATCGATGATAGGAAAGACGGTGAAGAACGCCCCCACTACCGACATCAGGAATCCGATCGCCGCGGCCGCCTTCAGCCACCACGGCGCCTTCGCCCCAAAGCGTTTCATCGCGAAGATGGGAATCGCGAACAGCACCATGTAGATCAACGCGTAGAAAACATTCGCCGCATTGTCCTGAAACTGAAAAGCCTCTGCTTCTTTCACGCCGAGTAAGGGCGCGATGCTGAACAGCAAAGTGGTTGCGCCGACGAAGAGTATCGAATTCACCGGCGTGCGATATTTTTTGTGCAGCTTTGCAAACCACCCGGGCAGCAAATTGTCCCAACCAGCAACCATCGGCAGACGCGTGTTGCCCGCAAAGTAAATGCTCATCAAGGCGATTTGCCGGGCCGCGACTCCGAAGATCGTGATCGAAATCAAGATGGACACCCAACCAAACCCACTGAAGGCGAGGCTGAACACTTGCGGAATCGGAGCGATGAGATCGACTTTGTCGGGCGAGACAAAGGCGAGCACCGACGCAGTCCCGAGAATAAACATCAGCGCGATAATCGGCGCCGATATCCAAACTGAGCGGGCGATGTTACGAGCCGGCGCACGACATTCGCCGGCAAGAATCGCGACGTATTCGAAACCCGAAAGCGCGCCGACGGCGAGTTTGCTGCACACGTTGAGGTTGTGTTTTGTGATCTCCGGAAAGCTGAGCGAGAACGGATGATAATTTGCGAGCGTCCCGCGGTTGGCGGTAATGAACGGCATCAGGATCAATGTCGCGACCGTGATGATTAGCATTGCTCCGCCAAAATTCTGCACCCACTTACCGAGCGCGAGACCTCGTCTGGAAGCGGCCACCAGCGAAGTCATCAACACCACGCACACCAGCGTCGTCATCCACTTGTTCTCGTGCATCCAATTGGCGCGCGACCCAATCGCGTAGGCAATGTTCTTCTTAATGATCAAACTGATTCCGGACATTACCAGAATGCCAAAGATCCAAAAATTCCATGCAACTAGAAATGCCAGCGAGTCGCCGAACCCAACCTTGGCCCATTGATAAAGTCCGCCTTCGAGCGGCGCCAGCCGATTGAGATAAATTACGACGGCGGCGAGCGGCAGATAGAAAGTGACAATCGCAATCAGCCAAAAGGCCATCTGCGAACGGCCCAGAGTCGCCGCGAAACCAACCCACACGGTGCCGAAGACGAAGACGACCTGCGTCAGCACCAGATCGCGTAAGCCGAGTTCTTTTTTAAGCGATGCGCTGCGCGACTCGACGTCGCGCTCGATGGTGGCGAGATTGGAGGCGCCGATTTGATCTTCAGTTCTTGACATCGTCTGGCGTAGCCAATCAACGAGCCCGCAAAGCGGGCGGCATATTGATAGCCCCGGGCGTAAGCCCGGGGTTAACAATCAAAGAAACAACTCTGAGCCCCGAAGGGGCGACAGAAATTTGCCATCTTTCTGTCGCCCGCTTCGCGGGCTTATTAATGCTTGTGGATTCTGATTCCCCGGGCTAACGCCCGGGGCTATTGCCTTCCGCCCCTTCGGCGCCTAGTTACGCGCTCGATGAATGATCGTGAACGATCCGCCAGCCTGCCTTCCGCTTTCGAAACAATAAGGTGAACGTCCCGTGCGGCTCGTTATTCTCGCGCTGTGAAGCGGATATCACTCGCTGCAAACGCCAGCGCCCGAGCACCAGCGCTGCGTTTTTGTTCAGCATCGTGATCTCAATTTCTGAGAACGTGAGCGTGCCCATCTTTTCGCGCGTGTCGTATTTCTTCTTGTAACGATCGAGCACCTCTTGCCATCCGCGTGTGATGCTGTCGCCGCCGACGAACTCTGTGTTGGGTGAACGATCGTAACCATCCATGTAGCCTTCGATATCGCCGCGATTCCAAGCGGCGGCTTGCGCGTCGAGCACGATGCGAATGGCGGATTTTTCTCGCGACAGATTGGTCGCCGCTTTCGTCTGGGAGAGCGCCGCCGATGTAAACATTCCGATCAGCAGGAAAGTAACGAGGCAATTAATCAGAATCTTCATAACGAGAAGGCTCCGTAACAGCTGAATATTTATGGCAATGTCTGGCATTCCAAAAGACTTGCGAATCGGCGCGGCAATGTATCATGCCGCGCCGATTCGCACTAGGATTTTAATGGTAAGAGCAGGCTATAGATATTTCGACCCGCCGGGACTCAGAACTAGAAATATCGGTAGTGCCCGGTAATCTTCCACGAGAAGAGCACGTCTTCCATCCGCGTGCCCGCGCCGATGTTGTGCACAACGAGATAACGCTGTGAAGGCTTGTACCAAACGTTAGTCACCATGCCGACGTGATCCGTTCCGAGCCCCAGGTCCCATGTCACTACATCACCGGGCAAGTAGCTCTCACTGTCGTTATTCGTTGAGAGCGACTTACCTTTGCGCGCAAAGAATGTTTGCAGGTTCGGCACGCGTCGATGATCGATGTTCGAGTCCGGCGACTTCAATCCCCACTTTGTCGGATAACCCGAGAAGTTCGATTTCATGTCTTCGTGGATTTCTTTTTGCAGATCGATTCCACCTTTGCGAAAAGCTCGCACAACTACGTCTGAGCAAACGCCCGTCTCGAGCGGCACATCACCATTCGGATAATCGATCTTCTGATAGGAAGGATCGTAACCGGTCGTCTCTCCAACCTGATTGTTAGCTCCGTCGATGATCGCTTTGAGGGTTGGCGAGCTGTGGGGCGCGAGCGCGCGAACCTCAGTCTGCTGCTCGGGCGGCCTCAACGGTTGTCGTGCGCGCGCAACCTGGCGCTCACACGAAAACGTAAGCAAGAGCGTCGTCGCGAACAGGGCGGTTAAGAAACTTCGTTTCATCGGTTAACTGTCCTCTTAGATTCCGTCTTTCAAACACAGGTTCCATCAAATTTCCAAACGCAGCCCGTCACGCGCGGCGATTGTTTGACCCGACCATAACTTACTCGCCTCGGCTTCGAGATCGACTGCGTCCCATTCGGGATAAAGATGCGTGAGAAGCAACGTGCGTGGCTCGGCAATTTGCGCGATCCGCGTTGCCTCGGCCAGTTCAAGATGAGTCGCCACGGCTTTGTCGCGATAGAACGAGCATTCAAGAATCAGCAAATCCGCGCCGCGACAGAACTGGGCCAGCTCTTCCGAAAAGCCAGTATCGGATGTGTAAACGACCGTCTTACGGCTTGAGTTAGTCAGTCGAATCGCGAGACTCTCGCGGCGGTGCGGAGTGGGAAATGTTTCAGCCTTCAAATCAGGGAGTAGCTCGAAGGATTTCCTCTCGCCTGCCGAGAATTCCTGAATCTCGATAGGAAATCGCTGTCGCATTAATTTGTAGTTGTGCGATTCGTCAATCGACCGCAAGAGTTTCTCGACACCTTCACAGCCGGAAATCTTGAGCGCCTTCGATCGCGATTCAATTCCCGGCACATGCTTCATTCCGAAAAGAAACGGCGCGAGGCCACCGCAGTGATCCAGATGCAAATGACTGATCCAGATCGCATCAAGGTTCAACCAATCCAGATTCTCTTTGGCCATCCGATGCGGAGTGTCCGCGCCACAATCCAGCAGCATCGATCCATTCTCAGTCTGCAACCAAAACCCAGCGGCCGCGCGATGTGGATGAAAGACCGAAGTGCCTGAACCGAGGACGACGAGCTGCATGACCAGAGGCTAGATTGAAAACTGAGAATTGAAAAGTAATTGTGACCTACCATCGTTTCGCTCCGTAGGAGCGAGATGTTTATAGCCGCCCGAACCGAACATGTCCCGAAGCTCCTTTAGTAGCGACATGGTTGGTTGCGCTCCTAAAGGAGCTTTGACAAATGCGACAACGCGACTATAAATATTTCGCGCCTAACGGCGCTTGGAATCTAACGTGGCTTCCGCAGTCGCATTCCATTCGCGCTTGCCGCGGCTCTCCAAATCTCATATGCTGGCCCGCTCTTCATATCAGATAACCAACTCAAACCAATAACATGGCAGTCAAATCAGATCGCTGGATTCGTCGCATGGCCGAAGAGGCCCAACTCATTCAACCGTTCGAATCCAAACTAGTGCGCGAGGTCGAAGGGCGTCGCATTATTTCCGCCGGCGCGTCGAGCTATGGTTATGACATGCGTCTGGCGGACGATGGCTTTCGCGTCTTCTCGCCGATTCATGGACGCGAAATCGATCCGAAACACTTCGATGAAGACTCGCTAATCGAGCCGCCGCTGCGAACGGCTGACGATAGTTCGAAGTATTACTTGATGCCGCCCCATTCGTATGCGCTCGGCGTCACGGTCGAGACGTTCCATATGCCGCGCAACATCACCGGCATATGCATGGGAAAGAGCACTTATGCGCGCGCGGGACTCGCGGTTAATACGACGCCGCTCGAAGCGGGATGGATCGGCCGCTTGGTGATCGAGCTGGGCAATCTCGCCGACCTTCCTCTGCGCGTTTATGTTAACGAGGGAATTGGGCAAGTACTCTTTTTTGATTCCGACGAAGACTGCGATACCTCGTACGAAGATCGCGGTGGAAAATATCAGGGACAAACTGGCCTTACTTACTCGCGGCTGTAGATCGGTCAACAAGCTATTGTGCCATCGCCCGCTTCAACGCCTCCGGCAATTGCGATCGATTGGCGGGAAAAGTTCTGCTGATCTTGCTGTTCATCTTCAGAGCAACGTAAACGCTCGCATCGTTCAAATCAATCGCCAGAATCGCTTCCTCGATCGTGCATGAATGCGCCATGCAACCGCGCGTGACGAGCACGTCACCATCTTTCTCGAACGGCACTTCGACCTGCATACGATCGGTGAATGCTTTGTAATTCACGCCGAGCAATCGACGCAGTCGAGTCCTAATCGCGGGTACGTCGCGAAACATTTCACTCGGATACTTGCCGGCATACTTTCCGAGATCGGATGGGTCGGGACTAGCCTGACCGCGCGGCAAGGCTTCAACCGTCACCGTCAGGGGACCGCGCCAGGCTTCACCCATTAGGCTCTCGCCCACGGCAATCTTGTAGTCGCCGGTTTCGTCAACTTCACCATCGTAGATCACTCCGCCGGGACCGCCGTCCTGCTTGCCTGACGGCCATATCACGACGCCGCGCGTAGAACCGCTTCCGCCGACCTCGACGCGGATGTGTTGGCCCGCTGATAAGCGCAAGACGAACCACACTTCGCTGCGAATGCCGCGCATGTAACCAGTCGAACGCGCGACGGTTGCGCCGCGTGCAAAGACGATGCGGCGCGGCGCGTTCTTGGTTTGCGCCGCCGCGATCAGAACGACAGCACAAATGATGATTGCAACGGGAAATGACTTTCTGATATTCATCGGGGCATCTCCAAAAGGTGTCAGTACCCGGAGCGGTAGCGACGGGATCAAGCGGAAAGCTGCATCTTGATCCGCTCGCTACCGCTCGCGGTTCTGACAGGTCAGGCTTCTGACACGGCAGTCTACTTCTGGCTAATGATCACTCGTTGGATCGTCGGCGGCAGCTCGTGCAGTTCGCTGCGCGAGAAACCTGCATGGCGGAACATCTGTTCGAGTTCGACAAACGTATAGGCGTCGCCGCTCGGGGTGACTCCCAACATCATCATGCTGAAGGCGGCGGCCTGTGGCGGCGTCACGCGATCATCGTTCGGCACGAACTCAAGAGTCACCGCGCGCCCGCCATCGGCCAGGGCAGCGTGCACTTTGCGCAGCAGCGTCTCGCAAGTTTCCTTATCGAAGTGATGCAGGAAGTTCGTTAGCAGAATAATGTCGTAGCCAGTGCCGTAATCGACGTCAAATGCGCTGCCTGGTTTCGTTTGATATCGATCGGCAACACCCGCGGCCTGAGCATTCTCTTTGGCAACTTCCAAAACGTTGGGCCAATCGAGCGCGGTGACTTCGGCCTGCGGGTTGTGCTCCGCGAAAGCGATACCGTACAAGCCATGACCGGCTGCAATGTCCAGGATCTTCAGTCTCTTATCAGCGTTCGGATCGGCGAGCTTCGCCAACAGTTGCGAAGGCATGGCCATCATCGGCTGCATCGCGCGCGCAAACTTCACCCACATAGGATGGTCGGGTTCGAGAGACTTGGTCTGACCTGCCGTGCCTCCGCGCTTAACTGCCTCGGTCAAATAATCAAAGTTGTCCATCACGTGCGACGACAGAATGAATTCGGTCATCGTGCCCATGTATGCCGGAGAATGCTTATCGAGAAACATCGACGAATCCGGCGTCAATCCGTAGTTGCTGCCTTGCTTCGTCAAGAAACCGATGATTGTAAGAAAGTCACAGAGGATGCGCGTGCCGCGCTCGGACGCGCCACATCGTTCGGCGATGTCTTTCGCCGTCGTCTTGCCTTCAGCGATCGCGGCGAAAACTTCGAGATCGATTCCCGCTCGTAGCGCCGCTGTCCGCTGATAAGCATTGAATGTGTCGAATATTAGGGCCGGTGTCGGCTGGCGGCCTGCTTGTGCCTCTGGAGCCATGATTTCTTTCCTTTCAAGTTGTATTAGGGGAAGCGAAAGCCTACTAGAAGAGTGGACGGAAAGTCTAACGCGGGAATCCGGCGCAGGTACGCTCTCATCCCGTAGGGATGAAATGTTTATAGATAGGAGCTGAAACTTTTTCGGAGCTCCGTAGGAGCGCGATGTATAGGCAGGCTTAGTATTAACATTTCGCTCCTTTGGAGCTTAATTGTCTTGTGCGCGCCGCATCTATAAACATTCGGCTCCTACGGAGCCTTTCTCTCTCATTTGCTCAGTTCAGTTTCAGAAACACCGGCTGGGCCACGCCTTCGATTGTGAGGATGAGATTCTTTGGTGAAGTTACCGGCTCTTTCCTGGCAGTTTGAAAAACGACGAAGCCTTGCCGCTTGCCTTCGGAATGTGCGAGTGGCGTTTTCAAATCCAATTCATACGCGCGAAATTCTTTTTCAAACGTTTTCCGCGACTCCGGATTATAGGTAAAGACCCCATTCGCTTTCAGGATGCGTGAGATTGCCTGCTTGGCAGAAATCATTTTCCATTCGGCGTTCGACCCATCGTGCAAATGAAAGCGCAGCTTTTTCAAGTCCATCGCTTCGCCGCTGTTGTGAATAATCTCGACGCGCACCGGCAGCAGTCCCGCCAATTGCAGATTCGATTCGAATAATTCCTGCGTCTCTTCGTCATTGAGCAGCGGCGCCGCGCGGAACGTGAGCGTGCCAACGTTTGCGTTCGCCGCTGAGCTGGGCAACGCGGGCAGTTTGCTAACCGGCTTTACCTTAAAAAGCGAATTGCGGCACGACGTGTTGAAGCAGAGTAGAAACGAGAAAAGCGCGAGCGAAGCAATTGATTGATACTTCGTCGCGCCTTTCATTTTCGTAGATTGGCAACTAACTGGCGGCCTGAATAGCTTCGCCGGCTGCAGCCGACACACTCGACCCGATGTGATGAAGTTGCGTCGCATCGATCATGTTCAGGCCCTTCTCTCGGACACTCTTGAAGCCGGGCAGGATTTCATCAACCGGCGCGTGCATAGTGTCCTTACTGCGTTTGAATCCGGTGAAATCCAGATAGAGATGCTTGCGCATGAATCGATCCGGAACGCCGGCGAAGCGATAGAGCGGATACTTGATGCCATTGCCGAACAACTTGCGGCCCAGCATGTAGTAATAAAGCGGAACGCCCAGCGAAAACTTCATCGTCGACGCGGAACCCTTCCAGAAGTGCAGGTTGTATTTCCAGCACGTATAGAAGAACTCCCATTGCAAGTCAGTCATCTCAATCAGCTTGGCGCTTTCCTTTTTTTGCATGCGCGTATCTTCAAGCGGCACGAAGAACGTCGGCACGAAAGTTCCCTTCGCGTCGCGCAAATCGTAAAGCAGATTGAGTGATTCTTTCGTGTCGGCGTCAGTCTCGCCCGGCAAACCAATTATGAAGGTACAGAATGGAAACCAGTTGTGCTTGTTCAGAGTTTCCATTCCCTTGAGCACGACGTCGCGCCACTGATGAGCTTTGTAAGGATACGCTTTGCCCTTCATGAAAATATCAAAGAGGCGCGAACTGCCAGTTTCAAGTCCAATGATCGGATCGGTCATGCGATGATCCGCATCAGTCGATTCCTTGTGTTGCACATGCGAGAAGGGAACAATCAACGGAGTAAGCCGCTCAATGATACTTGGATCTTTGACCACCGGCGCCATTGTGATGTGCGACATTTGCAAAGTCTCGATTCCGGGGACCTTCTTGACGTTGCGTAACATCGTTTCCAGAGCCGGAATATTCGTTTCGAAATTCGCTTCCTGCTCGTAGAGGAACATGTCCTCAGTGGCGAGCATGATCTCAGTCGCGCCTTCGCGCGCGTTGACGCGGGCGCTTTCCATGATGTGTTCGAGCGGGAACGACCGGCCGACTTTTGTTGCCGGACCACAGAACTGGCAACCACGACCACAGCCTCGCGTAATTTCTACCACTCCGAAAGTCGAGCGATGCTTCACTACCGGAATCTCTTCCACAGTCGGCTGCGTGCTCTTAGGAAGTTTGATTATTCGCTCCAGCGTTGGATCGCCTTCCATCATCCGCTTGAAAAGATCGCTGAAGACTTTCTCGATCTCGCCGTCGATCAGGTAATCAACATTGAACTCGTCCAGACGTTCCGCCCGTTCCAACTGCCAGGCGCCCGGCCCGCCGATAACGATCTTTGGCCGGTACTTCTCGATAACGGGGTGTTTGACGATCTTGAGAAACTCAGCCGCGTTGACTGGAATCAGGTTCTTGCCGGCAATCTTTGAATAGACATCCGTCGCGTAAGAAATGCCGAGCGGATTGTGGGCATGGATCGCGACGACTTTGGTTTCGGGCCCGATAAACTTTTCCAGATTTTCGAGGTAACAAACAACGACATCATCTTCCGAATACTCGCGCAGCAGTAACGTCTCGACCATGCGCAGTCCGTTCGGCACATACTTCGCGCGCCCGTCGGGCCAGGATTCGTTAATCAACAATTCAGGATTGCGCCACTTGTGGGCGTGCTTTGCCGGAATTGTCGCCGAAAGCATCTGTTGCCAAATGCTGTGGCGCCATTCACTCGCTTCGCTCGCCGATGCGGTAAGAACGATCTTTGGTGAACCCAAGGAGGCCTCCACAAGCTCTTGAATCAAAGCAATTAGCTTGTTAACGGGGCGGATTCTAGCATCTGTGACGTGCCATGCCAAGCATAATATCTGCGCAGATTAAGAATCATCAAAAGCTACCTGCCTTATTCGGCGGGCGGGATCTCGCCTATGTACGCTGTCAAACTTTATGTGATATAGTCCGCACACCTGATAAGCGCCGATTTGATTTTTGAATCACGTTATTGGCTGCATCGATTAATTCCCGTCAGTTCGCAGCGGTATAATTCTCCTGCGGAGAGATGCGTTCAGTTCTTAATCAGGTTTCAGGAAACAGCAAATGAAAATTCTTCTGTACAATCCGGATAACGGCGTGACGCGCAATTTCATGCCTCACTTGTGGATGTTTCTGCTTAAGGCACTGACGCCGCCTGGACATGAGGTCATCCTGATCGACGGGAACGCGAAGCGGATGAACGACCAGGAGCTCGTCGAATTCATCAAGCAAGAGAACGTCGGTTTGGTGGGCATCGGCGCGATGACGCGCATGGTCCAGAAAGCCTACCGGGTGGCGGACGCTGTTCGCGCCGCCGGCATTCCCGTGGTTATGGGCGGCCCACATGTGACCGAAGAACCGGATGAAGCTTTGGGCCGCGACGGCGGACCGCGCCACGTCGATGCTGTTGCCCTGGGAGAGGCCGATGAGACCTGGCCGCAGATTATCGAGGACGCCGTGCGCGGAGAATTGAAAGACACTTACGCGCCGCTCGACGACGCAGGCAAAGACAAGAAACCCAGCCTGCAACCTTATCCGGTAATCCCCTGGGACACCATCAATCTGGATCAGTTTAATTTCGTTCCGAAGTTCGTTCGGCGCCTGACTGAAAGATACGGATCGGGCGTCAGCTATTTCAACACCATCCCGATGGAGTCCGGGCGCGGCTGTCCTTACGGCTGCGAGTTCTGCACCGTCACTGGGTTCTTTGGCGATGTAATTCGTTTTCGCACGAACGAGAGTGTCGTCAACGAGTTGCTGCTGCTGAAAGAACGCGCCGAAAGAGACCGCGGAAAGATCACAATCTTTTTCATCGATGATAACTTTGCCATCAATAAGAATCGCACGAAGTCTCTGCTGCGCGACATCATCGCCGCGAACGCGCAACTGCCGTGGATTGCACAGATCAGCGCGAACCTGCTGCGCGATGAAGAGCTGCTCGACCTGATGCAGGAGGCCGGGTGCAAATGGGTCTTCATCGGCATGGAGTCGATCGACGCGGGGAGTCTGGCCGGCGTTAACAAGAGTTTTAATAAGCCGGACGAATACGCCACGATCCTGAATAATTTGGCGCAGCGAGGCATCTATGCGATGACATCGTTTATCTTCGGCCTCGATAACGACACGCCCGGGGTGGCGGAGCGCACCTTAAAGCACATCGAGTCGTGGCCTCCGGGCATGCCGCTTTTCAGTCCGCTGGTTCCTTTACCAGGGACGCCGACTTACAAAAAGTTGGGAGCGGAAGGAAGACTGACGCGGCCAAAGCACTGGCTGAACTTCGCTCATAACAAGATGGCCCATACCCCTCTTAAAATTTCGAGCGAACAGGTTCAGCGCGAGCTCGACAAGGCGTGGAGTACTTCTTACAGTCCGGAAAATAATCAGCGCGCGCTTGATTGGTTCGGTGGCCGGGACATCAACGATCAAATCATGCACTTTGTGATGCGCATGTTCTTCCGCGGTATCTATTTTCCGCAGCGAAACGCGCGTGTCTGGACCAAGCTCGTCGCCCAAAATCGCAAGCCGCTATTTCAATTAATCAAGGGCGGCTACGGAAAATATCGCGAATACAAGCGGACCGCGCCGATCGAGACGGCGACCAATTCTGTTTAGAGCGATCCTTATCTCCTCCGCAGGATGACCGTTCGCGGAATGTTCACGAGGTCATGTCGTACATCGATCAACTCCCATTTGTTTTGATCGATCAATTCCCGCACCGTCTGGCCCTGACCGAATCCAATTTCAAAAATGAAATGGCCGCCGGTGCGAAGAAAGCGCGGCGCGTCATTCAGCCAGCGACGGATCACGTCGAATCCGTCGACACCACCAGCGAGCGCACTTGCCGGCTCGCGCCGAACCTCACGCTGCAAGCTTTTCATTTCTTCATCAGAAACATACGGCGGATTGGAGACGATCAGGTCGAATTTCTCTTTTGAGGAGATCGCTGCTAAGCCGTCTGATTTAACCAGCCGCAGTCGATCGATTGCTCCAAGATGTTCCGCGTTACGCTGCGCGACTTTCAGCGCAGCGGACGATGTATCAACTGCGACGGCCTTTGCTTCCGGCAATTCGTTGAGCAGCGAGATCGCAAGGCAACCGGATCCGGTTCCGATGTCGGCGAAATAAGGCGCGCCATGTTTCGCGAATTCCAACGCAGCTTCGACAATCAATTCAGTTTCCGGCCGAGGAATTAAGACATCAGGGGTAACTTCAAAATCGAGTCTGAAAAACTCTTGATGACCGGTGATGTATTGCTGCGGCTCGCCCGCGGCGCGACGCTCGACCCGAGATTGAAACTCTTCTTTTTGACCAGGTGACAAATCGTCTGCAGAGTGCGCAATCAGAAACGCACGATCGCCGCCCAACAGATCGGCGAGCAACAAATTCGCTTCCGTCTGCGGCTGGTCGACACCGGCGGCACTCAGCATCTTTGCGGCCTCCACAATCGCGCTGTTGATTGAGTTCATCTAATATTTCGCTTCTGCTTTTAACGAAGGTCTTGCCCGACTCAGGGATTTTATATTAGGCTGGGGTCGAATTGTTCAAGTAGCGCAGCGGCTTAGTAACGCAAATTGCCATTTGCGTCACGGCTTCGCCGGAACTCAGACGGGATTGTAACTTTACTTTCGGTAGTACGAAGCGAGTCTCGTTTCTTCCCGTACGGACGGCGAAACCTCTCTGGCAAAAAGCCTTCTCCTCTTCGCGCTGAATTGGCTCGACGCGCAACTTACCCTGTTTTGGATTCACACCAAAGTCGCGACTGAAGGCAACGGCTTAATGTGTGCACTTTTGCGAATGGGCGACGGATCTTTCATGTTCGCGAAGGTCGCGGTCGGCGCCTTTGCTGCTTACACGCTTTACCGGTGTTCGCATCTGGCGCTCGCTCGTCACGGAATGAAGTTCGTGCTCACGATTTATGGCTTGCTGATGCTGGTGCACGTGGCCACCGGAATGTCCGCTATCGGTTGGTCCACCCCGCTGGCAGTCGTCAGTTATGTCAGCAATGTTCCTTACGCCTTGATGACGCTGTTTTCGTAATTTCATCCCCTCGATTCAACCGCTCGTTTTTCAATTCAATTTTTGGAACTAAAAGTCCGTCTGCGCGTTTTGCAAATGCGCGTCGCGCAACCGTAAACTAATGTGGCCGCATCTCAGGGTTGGCCCTTAAATCAGGAGGGTTTGAATTATGTATAGAGTTACCGCTCGCCAGATTTTGTTGATTGCGTTCGCCGCGGCAGTGATGGCCGCGGTCACGGTGTTGGGAGTCCAGCAGTTGTCCGGTCATTGGCAGCCGTTTGGCTCGGCCTCTTCGGTTGCGACGCCTGCGAACATCACCGATCCATCTCTCGCCACCGACGAACAGAACAACATTGAAGTCTACAAAGCCGCTGCGCCGGGCGTGGTTTACATTCAATCGACGACCACGGTGCGCGATTTCCTGGGCATGTTTTCTCAGGAGCGCGAGGGCGCAGGCTCAGGCTCGGTGATTGACGAACAGGGCGACATCCTCACGAACTATCACGTGATTGCGAACTCAGAAAAGCTGACGGTCAGTTTTGGCAACGGGAAAAATTATCCGGCTCGCGTGGTTGGCGCTGACCCTGATACCGACCTTGCAGTCGTGCGCCTGCTTCAGACGCCGAAGGAAGCGGTAACAATCGTACCGCTTGGCGATTCAGACAAGCTGATCGTAGGACAGAAAGTTTTGGCGATCGGAAATCCGTTCGGACTCGATCGCACGTTGACGACCGGAGTCATCAGTGGATTGCAGCGGCCGATTCGCGCCGAAAACGGAAGACAGATCGAAGGCGCGATTCAAACCGATGCATCGATCAACCCGGGTAACTCAGGCGGGCCATTGCTCGATTCGCACGGCCGCATGATTGGAATCAATTCGCAAATCGAATCGCCCTCGGGCGCATCGGCTGGCGTTGGCTTTGCGATCCCGGTGAACATCGCGAAACGGATTGTGCCAGAGCTCGTACGCAACGGTTCAGTGCAGCGGCCCAACCTGGGTATCAGTCCTAAGGATGTGGAATCACTTGGCCGGCAAGTCGACCTGCCGGTGAACGATGGCGTTTTGATTTGGTCGGTGCAACTGGGCGGCCCGGCCGCGAACGCCGGCCTGCACGGCCTGGTCCAGACTGACGACGGCGTTGAGCTCGGCGACATTATTGTCGCGATCGATGGCCAGAAAGTCGCGGACAACGACGACCTCTATAAGATTCTCGACAAGCATCAGATCGGCGACACGATCAATGTCGAGATCATTCGTCGTGGTCGCAGAATGACGGTTCCGGTCCGACTAACCGCACCGCCCGCAGCCAGACGAAGAGGTTACAGCGAATAAGAAGCCCTCGGGAAAGACAAAACAAAACGCGCGTCGTAATTAGCGGCGCGCGTTTTCTTTTCTAAATGCCTCGAGTTTATCCCGGTGGCCAGGTCATCTCTCTACCACCCAGCACGTGCACGTGAAGATGAAAGACTGATTGGCCGGCGCCGCTACCGGTGTTGACGACGGTGCGATAGCCACCACTGTCTGAAAGGCCGTGATCATTGGCGACCCGCGCCGAGATTCTTAGCAAATGGCCCAGCAACGATTCATCTTTTTGCGAAGCATCATCGAGTGAGTCCATGTGCTCGCGGGGAATAATTAGTATATGCGTGGGCGCCTGCGGGTTGGTATCGCGAATCGCGATGCAGCGGCTGTCTTGATAAGTGACATCGGCAGCAGCGGTCCCCGCCAAAATTCTGCAAAATAAGCAATCTGTGTCGCTCATGTCGGGAATGATAACACAGACCGCGCGTTCGTCACGCCGCGGCAGCATCATCGTGAGTTGATGACAACGGCGCCGTCACAGACTCGCGAACTCGCTCGATGTCGGCGCCCACAGCTTTCAACTTTGTCTCGATTTTTTCATAGCCGCGATCGATGTGATAGACGCGATCGATGATCGTTTCGCCTTCAGCAACCAATCCTGCGAGCACCAAGGAAGCTGACGCGCGCAAGTCGGAAGCCTGCACCCGGGCGCCAATAAGTTTGCCGGGACCGTCGACAATCGCCTGGTCGTGACTGACTTGAATGCGCGCGCCCATCCGCTGCAATTCCGACGCGTGCATGAATCGATTTTCGAAAATCGTCTCGGTGATAATTGAACGCCCGTTCGCCTGAGTCATCAGAGTCATGTACTGAGCCTGCATGTCCGTCGGGAACTGGGGATATGCTTCGGTTGACAATTCGCCCGCGTGCAATCCTCTCGGCCCGGAGCGAACATACAAAGTGCTCTGATTGATCTCTTCGATCTCAACGCCAACGTCGCGCAGCTTACCGATGACGCGATTGCAGTGTTCCGGATTGCAGTCTTTGATTTCCAGCTCACCTTTAGTGATCGCCGCCGCCACAATGAACGTTCCCGTCTCGATTCGATCCGGAATGATCGTGTGTTGCGCACCACCGAGAGCTTCAACGCCATCAATCTGGATCGTCGGAGTGCCCGCGCCGCGCACACGCGCGCCCATCTTGTTCAGCAGTTCGGCGAGATCGCGCACCTCAGGTTCACGCGCGGCGTTGTGAATGATTGTCTGACCGCGCGCCAGCGTCGCCGCCATCATTAAGTTCTCAGTTCCCGTCACTGAGACTTTTTCGAAATTGATTTCTGCGCCGCGCAATCCATCCGCTGGCGCACGCGCGACCACGTCGCCGGTTTCCAGGAAAACTTCCGCGCCCATCTTCGTCAATCCTGCCAAGTGCAGATCGATCGGGCGCGCGCCAATCGCGCACCCGCCCGGCAAAGAAACTCGCGCTTTGCCGAATCGCGCCAGCAATGGGCCCAGCGCCAAAACCGAAGCCCGCATCGTCTTCACCAATTCGTATGGCGCAGCCATCAATTCGATGTTCGCGGCGGAAATCTTGTGCGTGCGCAGCTCCGGCGTCAGCACGTGCGCGCCGATGTCTTCCAACAGACGGCGCATCGTGATGATGTCGCGCACGTACGGGATGTTGTGAAGCGTAATCGTTTCCGGCGTGAGAATCGCTGCGGTCATGCACGGCAGCGCAGAGTTCTTCGCGCCGCTAATTGTGACCCGACCTTTCAGCGGATTGCCACCGCGAATGCGAAATTTTTCCACTCGAGAAGATTAAAGGAAAATTTGCAGAACCGCGAGTCTTGTTAGCGGCTCACTAGCGCAGGTCAAGGAGCCGTAGCCGGCACCTCATTTCCGCGAACACCTGTCAAATTCCTCTGAGGATTTCTGCTGCGAGCGCTTCGGCCGGATCGAGTTCGTCTACTGCAATTGGTCTTTCCGCCAAAGCGTAATCGACGCGTCGCGACTCATAACGAGCCAAAGCCGTTTCGCGATCGCGTGCTAACGGACGAACGGTCCGCCCGGCATTAATTCGTTCCCAGCAAAGTTCGAACGGCGCATCGAGCCAGACACTTAAGCAGTCGTGAAGGGCAATCAGGGTGCGATTAGCCGGAATCGTCCAGGTGCCGCCACCAAGAGCGATGACGCGCGTTTGCTTGTCTTGCAGAACATCGCGCAGCGCCAGCGTTTCGAGGTCACGAAATGAATCTTCGCCGTCCTGTTGGATGATCTCTGCGGACGAACGCCCGCTACGTTCGTTGATGAAGAAATCCAGATCGACGAAGGAACATCCGAGTTGGCGCGCGAGTTCCCTTGCGACGGTCGTCTTGCCGCAGCCCATGAAACCGAGAATGACAATGCGTCGATTCATAAGCGCGTGTCAGAAGCCCGACCGTCAGGGAGGGCACGTTTCCTGAGAGGCCCTCGGGCTTCTGACACTTATTTCACCTCTCAACTACCGATTCCAACAACTCAAAAAACTCCGGGAACGAAACAGCGACGCAATCCGCGTCTTTGATCTCAGTTTCGCCTTCAGCCAACAAAGCAGCGATAGTAAACGCCATTGCGATGCGATGATCGCCGCGCGGATCGATCTTCGCGCCATGAAGTTTCACCGGTCCCGCCACTCGCAAGCCGTCGTCAAACTCTTCAACCTCAGCGCCCATCGCGCGCAGGTTCTCGACAGTGGCTGAAATTCGATCTGATTCTTTGACGCGCAGTTCTTTCGCATCGCGAATTTCAATTCCGCCCGCAAGCTGCGATCCGGCGACAGCGAGCAGCGGCAACTCGTCGATCGATTTCGGAATCGCGAGGCCATTTACCATGAAAGCCGAATCGGAATGCTGGGACGTTGGCGCGTCTTTGCCTCCGGCGCGCATGGCGCCCACAGGCTCGTTATTTTTTTCGCGCACCTCTTCGATCGAAATATCGCAACCAAGCTCTTGCAGTGTCTCTACGAACGCGACGCGTGTTGGATTCAATCCGACATCCACGACTTGCAAAGATGATCCCGGCAGCAAAGCTGCGGCGGCAATAAAATAAGCAGCCGACGAAATATCACCGGGAATGGAAGTGTCCTGAGCACGCAAACTCGCTGGTCCATCGACCGAAGCGAAACGCGCATTCGCTGGTTCGCGATCAGCTTTGCCTGTTTCAATTTTCGCCCCAAACACTTTCAGCATCCGCTCAGTGTGATCGCGCGTGACTTCGTTTTCGACTACCGTCGTTCTGCCCCCGGCGTTGAGACCCGCCAGGAGAATGCATGATTTCACTTGCGCGCTGGCGACGAGCAATTCGTAATCGATTGCTTTCAAACCTTTGCCACCTTGAATCCGCAAAGGTGCGCGGCCGTCGCTTGATGAAATCTGTGCGCCCATCATCTCGAGCGGCTCGATGATGCGTTGCATTGGACGCGACCGCAGTGACTCATCTCCGGTCAATGTCGAAACGAAATCCTGGCCCCCCAAGATTCCGGCAAGCAGACGCATGGTCGTGCCGCTGTTGCGGCAATCCAGCGGTGCGTCGAGCGCTCGAAGGCCGCGAACGCCAACACCATAAATCGTCACGTCGCTGCCGGTCTGCTCAACTTGCACACCGAGCTGTCGCAGACAAGAAAGCGTCGCCACGCAATCGTCGCTGGTCGAATAATTCGTGATATGCGAAACACCATCGGCCAGGGCGGCAATCATCGCCGCGCGATGCGAGATCGATTTATCGCCGGACAGAGTAATGCGCCCATGAATTCTGTTTGCCGGTCTGATGATCACGAATGAATCTTAACCTCGGATGAAACCTCAGTGTTAGCAAAGCCGGCCGGATGCGTGCCAGCCCGGCTGTGTCCCATTTCGGTTTTCCTGTTTGCCTCTGTGAAAAAACCTCCGCGCGAGCTCTGCGGTGAAGAGTTCTCTAATAAGGATTTACCGCAGAGAAAAAACGGAGGTATGGGCAGAGACCGCGGAGGATGAGTCGATTTAACAATTAGCCCATCGCGCGGTGCTCTCACATTCTTGACATGCGCCCAGCGCGCATGTTACACGAACGTCCTCGTTCGCTAATTTAACAGCAGCCGAACCGCGAATCCCGGCGAGAAAGGCCGCGCCTTTTGTGACCGATCAAACGACTCGACTCGTTTTGCCCAGCCACATTGAGGCGGTTGCTGATGCGGCTGCCGCTGTGACGGACTTCGTTAAGAATTGTGGCTTGACGGAAGAGGCCGCCTTTGGGATCGAAATGGCCGTGCGCGAAGCAATCACCAACGCAATGGTCCACGGCAACCTGGAAGACGAAGCAAAATCGGTTGAGGTGATTTTCAACTGCCACGGAAACAAGCTGGAAGTTGAAGTCAAAGACCAGGGCGCAGGATTCGATGCTGCAAGCGTTCCCGATCCGACCGATCCCTCGAACCTGCTGAAGACTTCCGGTCGCGGTATCTTTCTGATGCGAACGTTCATGGACGATATTCAGTGGATCGCCCGGCCCGAAGGCGGCACGGCGGTGCGCATGACGAAAATTTTAGATTCTTAATTTGCGATTTTTGATATAAACAAACCGAAAATCGGTAATTAAGAATCAAAATTCTCTCGAGGAGAAACCGTAATCATGGCAGAGCTAAACATTCGCGAGCGACAAGCCGGCGACATAACTGTTTTGGACATGGATGGCCGCATCACGATCGGCGAAGGCAGCGTCGCCTTGCGCAGTGCCGTACGTCGTTTGCTGGAAGAAGGAAAGAAAAAAATTCTTTTGAATCTGGCAGGCGTCGGCTACATCGATTCGAGCGGCATTGGCGAACTGGTTTCAAGCTATACGGCAATTAACAAAGAAGGCGGACAGCTCAAGCTGCTCAGCCTGACGCAGAAGCTTCAGGACTTGCTCACGATCACCAAACTCTTGACGGTCTTTGATGCTTACGACACCGAGGCGGAGGCGCTGAGCAATTTCAAATAACGCGACGCCGAACTTTTCAGACTTACTTTCGTAAACGTTCCCAGGAGGTCTCACGAATGGCATTGAATATCAAACAACGGCAGGCAGGCGACGTCGTGGTTCTCGATTTGGACGGCGAAGTTCGAATCGGCGACAGCGCCACTGCTCTGCGCAGCGCGATCCGCGATCTGGTTGCGGGTGGCAGCAATAGGATTTTGTTGAATCTCGCCGGAGTCAAGTACATCGATTCAAGCGGCATCGGCGAATTGATCGCTAACTACACCACCGTCGGTCGCGCGGGCGGGCAGCTGAAGCTTTTGAACCTGACAGAGAAAGTTCAGGACTTGCTCGTGATCACCAAACTGCTCACCGTGTTCGATGTTTACGACAACGAGGCAGAGGCACTGAGCAGTTTCAAATAGAATTTTGCTTAACCGAAATCGCTTAGCGGCCCAGTCAGATTTGGCTGGGCCGTTTGCTTTATCGCTAAGCAGAGAGTTTACAGAGGCTATGCTAGACTGACGCCGCGATGAGCCGCCAAAAATTCGATCAGGCCGCCGCGGACGCGCTGGCCCAAGCCATTAGCGAAATCGAAAAGAATACGAACGCCGAAATCGTCGTCGTCGTGCGCGGCCGCTCGGGCTCTTACCGTCATGCCGATTATCTTTTCGGCGCGATAATCGCCCTGGTTGGATTAATCTTTGTTCTCTTCTCGCCCTGGGAATTTCACACTTACTGGATTCCGTTCGACGTAACCGGACTGTTTGTCGCGGGCGCGCTCGTGTCGTCGCGCGGCGATTGGCTCAGGCGATTCTTCACCAGCAAAACATTTCAGCAGAAAGCCGCCCGGACCGGCGCCGCGGCTATGTTTTATGAGGCGGGAATCGCAAACACATCTGCCGAAAACGGGATGCTGATTTACTTATCGCTGTTGGAGCGGCAAATGGAAGTGATTGCCGATCGCGGCGTTCTCAAATCTGTGCCGCCGTTGAAGTGGAATCACGCGGTGTTCGAACTAAAGGAATTGGCCAAAGACGCTGAGCCGGGAAAGCTCGTCGAAGGACTTCGTAGTCTGGGGAAACTACTCGCCGAACATTTGCCGGCAACCGGCGAAAATCCGAACGAACTCGCCGACGGACCACGCATCGAACTTAAATGAAGCGCTTGAAATCTCAAAACTGCCATTTGAAATTAAGTCGCTTGATGACGCTTGCACTGTTTGTGTTCGTCGCATGGTTTGGAATTGCGTTGTGCGCAACTGAGGCTCTTGCTCGCGTCGGTGGCGGCGGCTCTTATGGCGGTGGTGGCGGCAGCGGCGGCGGAGGCGGCGGGGGCGGGGGTGGCGGCGCACTGGTTTATTTAGTCGTTCGCTTTCTTCTGTGGCTGACGATCGAACATCCGGTCATTGGAATTCCGATCGACATCATCGTTATCGCGCTGGTGATCTATTGGTTCGCGAAGCCATCAAAAAAGAGTCTTTCGATTACATCCACATCAATCGCCTCTGCGCCCGATGCCGTCGCGACCGTGATGCAGCAGCAGCAAAGCGTTCAGCGCGCGTTCAATCAACTGCGACGCTTCGATCCGAATTTCTCGGAAATCATCTTTGTCGACTTTTGTTATGCGCTGTATGGACGAGCACATGATGCGCGCGGTCGTGGCGCGAAAGCGCTCGATGAACTATCGCCGTATTTGAACAATGCCGCACGTAATTCGCTATTGCAACTTAATCCGCCAAGCCTGAAAGCCGTACAAGGCATCATTGTGGGAGCAATGAGCGTTGTGGAGCTGCATGGCCTGGACTCGCCGACTATCACGATCACAATAGATTTCGAATCCAACTACACTGAGTTCACACCGCGTGAAGGCGACCCGCGCGGAGAGATGAGCTACTACGTGCGCGAGCGTTGGGTGTTGGAACGAAAGCGCGATGTTCTCTCGCCGACGCCGGAACAAGCCACTGCTTTGCATTGTCCGCGCTGCGGCGCGCCTCTGCAAAAAGACACCGACGGCGCCTGCTCGTTTTGCGGGACGAAGATCGAAAGCGGCGAGTTTCAATGGTACGTTCGCAGTATTCAAACGCTCAGTCGCGAAGCGCGCGGGCCGCTGTTGACTTCCGATGTTCCGGAAGTTGGCACTCAGAATGCGACGGTCATCCAGCCGAATTTCCCCGCCGTGCGCGCAGCGTTCGAGCAAAACAATCCAGATTTTTCGTGGGCTGATTTCCAGGCGCGTGCACGCATGATCTTCGACGAACTTCAATCAGCCTGGTCGACGCTGCAGTGGGAACGCGCGCGGCCGTTTGAAACGGATAACATCTTTCAGATGCATCGCTATTGGATCGAAGCTTACCAACGACAACATCTACGGAACGCTTTGGATCAGAGCCAAATCACCGCGATGCAGCCGGCGCGAATCAAAGTCGATGCTTTCTACAACGCGATTACGCTGCGGATCTATGCGCAAGGCTACGACTACACGGTCGATCAAAATGGCCGCGTCGTGGCCGGTTCGAATAAGAACTTGCGAAAATGGAGCGAGTATTGGACCTTCGTTCGTTACTGCAAAGCGAAGCCTGCTGCGGCCCGCGCCGATCTTAACTGCCCGAATTGCGGCGCGTCTTTGAAGGTAAATGCGAGCGGCATTTGCGAATTTTGTGGTGGAAAAATCACGTCTGGCGAGTTCGATTGGGTGCTTTCGAAAATTGAACAGGACGAAAGCTACAAGGGACAATAGCTCTCATTTGGCGGGGAACAAACAACTATTTGACATTTATCATTGAAGATTTGTCATCTGTTCATTTGATTCAGTGGCCGGGCAACGAGACGAATCGCAACTTTGAAATGAAAAATGTCAGATGTCCAATGACAGATGATAAATAGTCTTTTCTCTGGCCCACCTTTCGCTCGTTCAATTTTTCACTTGGTCCATCTGTTCGCAAGCGCTTGACGCTTCGCAACCCTGCTTGCTAGACTCGGATCAGTTCAAGGACAAACCCGAACACCAATCTTCGCGAGAAAGCTTTTTGTCAACAGACCGCAAGGTGCGACTTGCCTGGTGCTCGTAAAAATAGTCGGAGGTGTTAAGGTGGGCTTCAAGGTCGGCCAGAAAGTTGTTTACCCCAATCACGGTATCGGTACAATCGAACAAATCGAGCAGAAGCAAATCGGAGCCGTAGCGCTTCCGTTTTATACGCTTCGACTTGCCGCGACCAATTCCCTCGTTCTGGTTCCCGTCTCCAATGCTGTTGAAGTCGGTCTGCGTCGCCCGATAAGCTCGGTCGAATGCGAAACCCTCTTCAAGGCTCTGGCACATGATTTTGCCACGCCCCCAAGCGATTGGAAGGACCGCTTCAAAGATTTTTCCGACAAGATGCGCACCGGGAATATTTTTGAAGTCGCTGAGGTGCTCAAGCATCTTAGTTATCTAAGCCAGATTAAGCCGCTTTCATTCCGCGAACAGCGAATGCTTGAGCGGTCTCGCTATCTGGTTGTTTCCGAACTTGCCGCAGTTTGTCGCCAGCCCGAATGCAACATCGAACCCCGCGTCGTTGCAGCACTGACGCAAGCTTGTTCGCGGCACGACCGGGGATCCGGCGGCGCTGTTCGCGTTCGCGTGGCTACCGCCGGCGCGCACTAAACCAAAAGCCCAAACCTAATTAACGCGGCTCGAGACTCTAGTTCATCGGCTGCCCGGTGAGGTCTGCGCCCGAGCCATGCTAAGATAAGGCCCAAGCTGCTCCCGCTTTTCATTTAGCTGCGCGATGGATGATCCTGCTAGTTACGTGCTTACCATTTTGGCTGACGCTGGCCAACATTCCATAACCGCAACAAGCGTACTGTTGAAGCTGTTTGCCGTACTGTTGTTTGTGGTCGCCAACGGATTCTTTGTCGGCGCCGAGTTCGCTTTGGTCTCAGTCCGCCGAACGCGTCTGGAAACTCGCGCCGCTGCCGGCAGTGAACGCGCCCGCGCCGCGCTGCGTTTAATCAACGATCCGACATTTTTTATTTCGGCAACGCAGTTGGGAATCACGCTTTCATCACTTGCGTTAGGGTGGATTGGAGAACCTACCGTCGCTGCTTTGCTCGAACCGATTGCGACCGCGATTGCTCCGCCAGGCAGAGCCGCATATGTCGCTCACATTCTTGCGATCGTGATCGCTTTTAGCGCGATCACTTTTCTACACATCGTGCTCGGCGAATTAATGCCAAAAATGTTCGCGCTGGAACGCGCGGAGGGTTTGGCACTTTTTGTTGCGCGGCCGCTGGAGCTTTTTGCCAAAGTTTTTCGCGCACCGATTTGGGTTTTCAATCGCACAGGCGCGGCGGTGGGCCGCTTGTTCGGTTTGACGGCTTCGCTGCAACACACGGCGGTTTACAGCGAAACCGAGTTGCGACAACTTATCGACATCTCGCGCGAGAGCGGCCACCTGCGCGCCGAAGAGCGACGCTTGATTCATCGCGTGTTCGAATTCTCAGACACGCTCGTGCGCGAAGCGATGGTGCCGCGTCCGGCGATTGCTGCGTTGTCGGATGAATGCACGCTCGAGGACATCAATAAAGCCTTTCAGCAACACCGATATTCGCGTCTGCCCGTCTATCACGAATCGCTCGACAACGTCATCGGTTTCATTCATAGCAAGGACTTGATTCCGTATTTGCTGCGGCCGGAGGAATTCAAGCTCGAATACGTGCTGCAACCTCCGATGTACGTCGTCGACACGGCCCGGCTGGAAGATGTGCTGCGTCAGATGCAAAAGGCGAAGAGTCACTTCGGTTTTGTCGTTGACGAACACGGCGGCATCGAGGGCATCATCACGCTGGAAGATTTGCTCGAAGAAATCGTCGGCGATATTTCGGACGAGCACGATGAAGAAGTAAACGAGCAAATCACGCCGGTAAGTGACCGCGTATATGTTTTGGATGGCGCGCTGGCAGTGCGCGATCTAAATCGAAGACTGAAAACTTCCCTGCCCGAATCCGACGGCTACACGACCATCGGCGGTTTCCTGATGAGCGTCGCCGGCCACGTGCTGCAGCCGGGAGAAGAGATCGAACATGACGGTCTTAAGTTTGTGATCGAAAAGGTCGAGCGCCGTCGCTTGTTGCATGTGCGTTTGGAATTGCCTGAGAAGAACCCCGAGACTGAAACCGCAGAGACAGCGAGCGCGGCCCGCTGATGGTCATTCAGAGACGCGAAATAGATTGCTGCTGAAGCGTCCGCGCCGATCCAACCACGTTCGCTCCAACTGAAAACCAGTCTGCTCGCCGATTTTGCGCAAGTCTTCCGGATCGAACTTGTACGCGTTCTCTATGTGAATCCTCTCGCCAGCCTTGAAATCGGTAGTGAGATCCAATCTGCCAATCACGACTGATTGCGGGCGCAGACTTTCCAGGTAAACTTCGACACGCCCAAGTGATTCGTTGTAAACGGATCGCAGGCCGAACGCCCAGAGATCGAAATTAGCATCCAACTCGCGGTTGATGTGCTCCAATTCGTTGACAATGAAAGATCGCGTCACGCCCAGCGAGTCGTTATACGCCGCTTCCAACGTTGCGCGGTCCTTTTTTAGATCGGCGCCCAACAGCAGCGCGTCTCCTTTGCGCAGCAGGCGACGGATCGCGCGCAGAAAATCTATGGCTTCATTCTGTTCAAAGTTTCCAATGTTCGATCCCAGGAACAGAACCAAAGCGGGTGACTCGTCGCGCGCGGGTAAGGCCTCCAAAGCTTGAAAATAATCGGCGGCATAGGCATCGATTCGCAAACTAGAGTACGAATCCAGCAGGGCATGCGAACTCTCTTCCAGCGCGGATGCTGAAATGTCGACCGGCACGAATAGCAATTCACCTCGGAGGCGAATCAAAGCTTCGATGATCTTCCGGGTCTTCTCAGCGCTGCCGCTGCCGAGTTCGATCAGAGTTTTGCAATTGGGAGTCGACGCGACGATCTCATCAGCATGATTCGTGAGAATCTCGTCCTCGGCGCGCGTCAGGTAATACTCATCCACCTGGCAGATCGCTTCGAACAAACGCGAGCCGAGCTCGTCGTAAAGATATTTTGGAAACAGGTGTTTCGGATCGGAAGTGAGACCGCGTCGAATGTCCCGCGCAAAATCCGCATGACCGTTGCGCTGCGCCAAATCATGAATGATCAAGCGCGAGCGAGGGTCCGGGGAGTTAGGTTGAGTCGCCAAGTCTGCTCCAACACTGTCTGCTGAAATTGTTCGCTGGTTTCCTGTGGCGAGGGATTATACGCGTTGCGAGAATCGAGAACAAAAAGGGCAGCCGGCGAACCGACTGCCCTCTCATTCGCGTTACTGCGAAAAGGCTGACTAATCAGGCTCAGATGATTACCACGCGCGAACGCTGAATCCGCGGCGCGCGAGCCGGCACCGTGACGTCGATCTGCGGAGTTGCCGGCACGACGATGCGCGGAATCCTAATGTTCATTTCCGGCACGTCCGGAATTTCAACTGACGGTATCACGATGCGACGTGTGCCCATCGTGCCAGGACGAAGGATGCCCGGCTGCGGATTGTTCTCTGGCGAGACCGTAACTGTCCGCGTGTTGCGATCGCGCACGACAGTTAGCGAGACATCACCGTTTTCCTTTTTGACGATGCCGCGAACGAGATCGCCCGGTGACGAAACTTTCTCGCCGTCGATTGCGGTGATCACATCACCGGCCTTCAATCCAGCTTTGGCTGCTGGGCTGTTTTCAGTCACCGAAGTAACCAACACGCCGACGCTTACGCCAAAATAATCTGCCAGTTGTTTCGTCAGCGTCTGCGTGCTTACGCCGATGCGACGATTTGCTCCCATTGTCCAAATAAATGGGCCATCGCCACCGATCGACGGCGGCCAATTTCCGCCGGGGAAAACGCGCACGGCATCTTCATCGCCGCCGCGCAGAACTCCCGGCATCGATCCGCCCAGGATCGTATCCATTTTTCGTTTTGATAATGTCGCGGTTAATTCCTGCTCTGATCCGCCGCGACTGATCGTCAAACGTACCGCTTGATCCGGCGCAGACTCGTTCACCAGACGCGTCAACTTGCGCGCGCTCGTGATTGATTCACTGTCGAAGCGAAGCATGACATCGTTCTTGCGCAGACCGGCTTTTTCGGCCGGGCTGTCTTTGACAACTTCGGTCACACCAACGCCGCGCACTTCGCGCACGCCATAGCGCGTCATGTTTTCCTTGCTGATATCTTCGGTGCCGACTCCGAGAAACGCTCCGCCATCAAGAAAGAAAGTAAAGTTTCGGTCGGTTTTTCCCGGCTCTTGTCTATCGAGCAGCGTCATCGGCGCCGATTCTTGCGCGTACACGATGCCGCCGGCAATCGCAGCGACTCCGATTAATAGAGCTATGACTAAGGCCAGTTTGTTACGGGTCATTTTGAAATCCTCCGGAAGATTTTGTTGAAATTCCACGCTTGGAATTCCGCCGGGTTCCAAAGTTTTTAAGAACGCGGGCATCCTTGACGGCGGTTCGCGGGCATCATTAGCCGCAAAAGCGTGCGATCGCAGGCTCGCTTTCAATCAGTTGGATTGTGATCTGCGAAATTGGGAACTATTCCGCGGAGAGTTTTCGATAAACCTCGCGCCCCTCGCTACGCTCGACCGCGATCTTTCCTTCCGACTGCGCATAATCGAGATGTGCAACAGCTTCAGAGACGGCGAGGAAACGATGCACGTCATCAGCGTCCGGAAACATCTGGCGCGACAGTTCCCAGGCAGTCGCTCCGTTTTTCGACACCAGCTCAAGCACTGTTTCCTGACGCTCGCGTATCGCGCGGAGATAACGATTAAACAGCTCTTCGTAGTCGTGAATCGGTTCGCCATGACCACCGTAAACCAGCGTCGGCGCAAAACTGCGCACGCGCGCGAGGCTTACAAGATATTCAGCTAGGGATTTGAATCGACGCGAGGGATCTATTGGATCGGGCGAGATTACGGGATTCGGAGTGATGCGCTTCAACACGCAATCGCCGGCGATCACTGTGCGATCCGCTTCGCGCAGAAACGAGCATGAACCCGGGGTATGTCCCGGCGTGTGAATCACGCGCAGAGCGCCGGTATCGAACTCGATTTCATCGCCATCGACAAGCGCGCGGCAGTGATCGTCTTCCAGCGAATCTGCATATTGCCGCACGTCTTCATACAAGCGGCGCATCAAGTGAATCTCGTCATCAGGAACACCGGCGCGTTGCAGGAGTTTCAAGTTCTCATCATGTTCCAAACGCGCCGCGCGATGACCAGTCTCCCAATCATGCACAAACACTTCGGCATCTTTGGCTTCATCGCGCAGTGCTCGCGCCAGGCCGCAATGATCTTCGTGCGCGTGCGTGAGCACGATGCGGCGAATGTCGGCGACGCTGACGCCGGCTTGTCGCAGGCCGGCCCGCAAAGCATCAACTGCCTCTTTGGTCTTAGGACCGGTGTCGATGATCGTGAGCGGATCTTCTTTGATGAGATAGACGTTGACCGCGCCGATGTAGAACGGAGTTGGAAGCGAGATAGGGATGATCTTCATTGCCGATTTATGATTTCCAATTGCCGATTGAATCACAATCGCGGCCGCCCGCAAATCGGCAATCGACAATTGGCAATCGACAATGAACTAATAGACGTACTTGTTCGCCTCGATCATCATATTGGCGATTCGCTGCCGCGCGGCCACGGTATTCATCGGCGTCATTTTCGTGAAGCGGCGCAGCGCCGCGAGCAGCGTCCGCAGTTCATCGCCTTCAGACATCGCCGCGAGCGTGTTCTTCGCATCCGCCTCGATACGCTCGACCGCATCGTTGCAAAACACGCGCGTCATGTCGATGAAACGTTCCGCAGCAGGTTCGCCTTGCGATGCGGCCAACTTTTGCGTGCGCAAGATTGCCGTTTCCATCGCGTAAGCATCCATAATGATGTCGGCCACACCCATCAAAATTTCCTGCTGATCGCCGAGTCCCATCATGTATTTCTGCGCGGCCGTGCCGAGCGTCATCAGCGCAACCTTCTTCGCGTTCTGCGCCAACTTCATTTCAACCGCCAACAAGCTTTCATCCGTGTCGAACGAAGGCATTGAAGGATTCAGAATCTCGTCCATCAATCCTTGCGCTGCCGGAAGTAAGGCAAGCCGCCCATTCATCGCGGCCTTCATCAGACGCCCGGGAATCAGCATGCGATTGATTTCATTCGTGCCTTCAAAGATCCGATTGATGCGCGTGTCGCGGTACGCGCGTTCCGCCGGATAGTCCGCTGAGTAACCATAGCCGCCGAAGATCTGGACCATCTCGTCCGTGATGTAGTTGCAGTATTCGGACAGCGCGACTTTGATGATCGAACATTCTGCTGCGTATTCCTCGATTGCCTTCAGACGCGCGTCCATGTCCTTTGAGTCTTCGATCGCGCCCAGGCCTTCTTCGATCATCCCGAGCGTGCGATAGGTCATTGCTTCGCCTACCCAGGTGCGAATCGCCATCTCGCCGAGCTTTGATTTGATCGCGCCGAACGAAGAAATCGATTTCCCAAATTGTTTCCGTTCGTTCGCGTATTTCACCGATTCAGTGACTGCGAGTTTCATTCCGCCCAGACACATTGCGCCGAGTTTGAAACGCCCGATGTTGAGAATATTGAAAGCGATCTTGTGACCTTTGCCGACTTCGCCGAGCAGATTTCCAACCGGACATTTCGCATCCGCGAGAATCAGCGGCGTTGTGCTCGATCCTTTAATTCCCATCTTGTGTTCTTCGGCGCCCGGGTAGCAGCCTTCCTGCCGGTCGACGATGAAGGCGGTGAATTTATCGCCGTCGACTTTCGCAAACACGACGTAGATGTCCGCGAAACCACCGTTGGTAATGAACATCTTTTCGCCGTTGAGAACATATTCCTTGCCGTCCGCGCTCAACTTCGCTGTCGCTTTCGCGGCCATCGCATCAGAACCTGAACCCGCTTCAGTCAATGCGTAAGCTGTGATCAATTCGCCCGCCGCAATCTTTGGCAGATACTTTTGTTTCGCAGCTTCAGTGCCGAAATAAACAATCGGCAGCAAACCAATGCCGCTCTGCGCGCCGAGCGTCGTGGCAAACGAAGCCGAACGACCAAGGTTCTCGGCGATCAGTGCGCTGCTGGTTTGATCCAGGGCCAGACCGCCGTACTCCTCCGGAATTCCCGCGCCGACCAGACCAAGCTCTGCAGCCTGCTTCACCAATTCACGCGCCAGCTTCCAGTCCTTATTTTCGAGTTCGTCGATCCGCGGCAGGACTTCCGCGTCCATAAACTGGCGCGTGGTGTCGGCAATCATGCGATGCTCTTCGTTGAAATCTTCAGGCGTGAAAATCTCGGACGGAGTGCGATCTTCGATCAGGAAACTTCCACCTTTGATGATTTCTTTTTTATCCATTACGGCTGCCATTGCGTGTTCCTTTCAATTCAATCTTTGTTAGTTCTGCTCGAGTTGACTTGTAATCGCCGATGGCATCATTTCGCGAACCTCTGGATATTTCTCGGCGATCCGAATTAGATCGAGTTCATCCTTCTTTCGTTTTGACAAACGTCTTCTCGGATCGCTCCAAGCCCAAAGCTTACCGCGGACAATATTTGCCAACGACGCGACCGGAACATCAATGCCCAGCACCGACTCGGTTTCCGTTTCAACGAGAAATTCCTGGTAGCGGGGATCGGTTGTGAATTGGATTCGCAGTTGGCTGTCTTTCATTTGGGCGTTGACTGAATGCTCGTGTTCCTTCACCTCAAAGCCACGTACGATCAATTCTGCTTGAACGGCAGCAAGCTCTGACGATGCGACCACAAGGTCTGCATCCATCGTGAACACTGGTTCGACGTAGCAGTTGACAGCCAAACCGCCAACCAAACACCAGCGACCGTGCTTATTTAGAATCTCGACCACAGCAGCAAAGTCGCTGCTGCCGCCATTTGTTACTGATTCAAAAATTTCGGCCGCAGTCATTACAGTCTCTCAAATATTCCCGCGGCGCCCATGCCTCCGCCCACGCACATCGTCACCATCCCATACCGGCCATTGCGTCGCTCCAACTCGCGCAGGATCGATGCGGTCAGTTTCGCTCCGGTGCATCCCAACGGATGGCCCAGCGCGATGGCGCCGCCGTTCACGTTAACTTTATCAGGATTTAATTCGAGCATTTTGAGCACCGCCAGCGATTGCGCGGCGAAGGCCTCATTCAATTCGATCACATCGATTTGATCGATTGTTAATCCGGCGAGTTTCAAAGCCTTCGGAATCGCGTAGACCGGGCCAATGCCCATCTCTTCCGGCGGACAACCGGCAGTTGCGTACGCGACCAGCCGCGCCATCGGCTTTGCGCCAAGTTCTTTCGCTTTGTCTTCGGACATCACGATGGTCGCGGCGGCGCCATCAGACATTTGCGAGGAATTACCGGCAGTAATTGTGCCGTTCATCTGAAACGCGGGCTTCAGTTTTGCCAAAGCTTCAGCCGAACTGTCGCGGCGCGGACCTTCATCTTTCTCGAATTGGATTTCTGTGTGCTGCTTTTTACCTTTTGCATCCAACACTTCGAGTGTCACAGTTAGCGGCACAGTCTCATCTTTGAATTTATCCGCATCCAGAGCCGCAACCGCACGCTCGTGCGAACGCAGCGCAAACTCGTCCTGTTGTTCCCGCGTGACCTCGTATTTGCGCGCAACGTTCTCAGTCGCAAGCCCCATGCTCAGGTAAAAGTCGGGATAAGTTTCTATCAAAGTCGGATTCGGGCGAATAATGTGGCCGCCCATCGGAATCATCGACATCGATTCCAAGCCGCCGGCGACGATTACTTCAGCGCCATTCGTGCGGATGCGATCGCTGGCCATGGCGATCGTTTGTAGCCCCGAAGAACAGAACCGATTGATCGTCATCGCGCTCGTCTCAACCGGGAGTCCGGCGCGAATTGCCGCCGCGCGCGCAACGTTCATGCCTTGCTCGGCTTCGGGCATCGCGCAGCCCATGATTACGTCGTCGATTGCAGACGCTTCCAAACCCGGCACGCGCGCGATCGCTTCTTTGATGGCGGCCGCGCCCATGTCATCAGGTCTTGTGTCGCGCAAAGTTCCCTTCGGAGCTTTACCGACGGCGGTGCGAACTGCGGATACGATTAGTGCGTCTTTCATAATATGAATCTCACTCCGAAATTCTGTCCTGCCAACGCCGCGGATTTTGGCTGTGATGCTGAACCGCCACGATCAGAACTTCGTCACGGCTGATCCTATAGACGACGCTGTACGGAAAGCGGTGCGTGAAAAATCTTCTCGTTATTTCGCGGACCCGGAGATCCGGCGTAAGGCTGTTCCTGGATGCGCAAGACAGTCTTGTCCAGCTCTTCAACAAACTCAGCGCCGAGACCAAGTTCTCGCGATTCGTAGAATGCGGCAGCGTCGTCTGCGTCAAATTCTGCGGCAATAAGATACCGGTATCTCAATTCTTCTCGGAAACTTCTCACGTAATCGCGCCAGCACTTCATCACCCGGAACCGCCTGAAGCTCTCCACGCTCATAAGCATCCAAACGACTTTCGATCTCGGCGTCCCACAATCTCCGATTGGTGTCGTCGGCAGATTCCAAACTCTCAAGCAGCCTTTGCGCAACCCGCGCCCGAGTATCCATAGGCAGGGAAAGTAGTTGATTAAGAATCTCTTCGGTGGTTGCCATTGCTTTGACTCCCTTGTGACGATTCTAGCACCAGCTCGGT
>QHXI01000080.1:0-57173 GCA_003222895.1 Acidobacteriota bacterium
TGCAAACTTTAGCTTCAGCAATTGGACCGGCAGTGGCACGGGTTCATTTAGCGGCTCGACTAATCCGGCAGCCGTTACGATGAATGCGCCGATTACCGAAACCGCCAACTTTACGGCAGCATCGTCGACGGTCCAATTCAGCGCGGCTGGTTTTTCGGTTGGCGAAGGTGCCGGATTTGTGAATATCACGGTCACCCGTTCCGGCAATTCAAGCGGAACCTCGAGCGTCGGCTATGCGACGAGCACCGGCACGGCGAAAGAAGGAAGAAATTATGTTGCCGCCGTTGGCGTAGTGAGTTTCGCCGCAGGTGAGACGAGCAAGACTTTTCCGGTGCTCATCATTGACAATGCATTTATCGACGGAGCGCGCACCGTTAATCTCACGTTGAGCACTCCCAGTGGCGCAACGCTGGGGACGCAAAGTACGGCGGTGCTAACGATCAACGAGAATGATTCTTCAGCGGGAGCTAATCCACTCGACATGCCGCGCTCATTCGTGCAGCTTGATTACTATGACTTCCTGGGCAGATATCCCGATCAGAGCGGCTGGGATTTCTGGACCAACCAAATCACCAACTGCGGTTCGAACGCGCAGTGCATCGAGGTGCAGCGCATCAATGTATCCGCTTCGTTCTTTCTTTCCATTGAGTTTCAGCAGACCGGCTATCTCGTCGAGCGCTTTTACAAAGCGGCTTACGGTAACGGTACGGCGAATTCGACTTTCGGCGGGAATCATCAACTCGCCGTCCCGATAATTCGCTTTGATGAATTTCTGCGAGATAGCCAGAGAATTGGCCGAGGCGTGGTAGTGCTGGCGCCCGGGTGGGAAACTTTATTGGAAAGCAACAAGCAAGTATATGCAAGCGAATTCGTGCAGACCGCTCGTTTCACTACGGCGTTTCCCACGACTATGACGCCCCCGCAATTTGTAAATCAATTGAACGTTAATGTCGGCAACGTATTGTCGCCGACGGAGATCGCAACGGCCATTAACTTATTTGCCGGCGCCGGCAATACGACAAATACGGCGGCTCGAGGCCAGGCGGTGCGGCAAATCGCAGAAAGCGGTGCACTCAATAACGCTGAGTTCAATCGCGCTTTTGTGCTCGCCGAATACTTTGGTTACTTGCGTCGCAACCCGAATGACGCTCCTGAATCGACTCTCGACTACACCGGATACGAGTTCTGGCTGACCAAGCTGAATCAGTTCAACGGCAATTACATCAATGCCGAGATGGTCAAAGCTTTCCTTTCTTCGACCGAGTATCGACAACGCTTTGGCGCGCCATAGCAAAAGCGGAAACCAACCAGCCATGCCGCCGCAAGTTACCAACTTGCGCTACAAAAAACTGCCATTGAATATCGACCACGGTTCGGCCATAAGGTGTCAGAGCGTACGCGGGCGGTTAATGTTGGCTCAAATAGTGACTGGCAGAGATCAGCCCACCCGCTACCGCAGGCGGTTCTGACTTTTTTGTGTTAATAATCTCCGCGCTGAGGCGTTTTATGAGCGGGAAGGATAATCAGGAGGAAGCTGTGCTGGCCGCCGCAAAACCGCTAATAGCCGTCGAATTTTCGAGTGATTCCAGGAAATCCGCCGCAAATTCCAACGATTACATCGTGTCAACGCCCCGCGCGCACGACGCGCAGCCGGCTAATGCTGAGCGCGTCGGATGTCTCTTCGAAGAACATCACGATCGAGTTTTTCGCACGGCTTATCGCGTCACAGGCAGCGCCGCCGACGCGGAAGACGTGCTGCAAACGGTTTTCTTGCGCATCGCGCGTGGGCAGGAAGGCGCCGATGTGGCCGACAATACTGAAGCATATCTGTCGCGCGCGGCAATCAACGCATCGCTTGATTTGCTTCGATCTCGGAAGCGATCGAAGACTGTCGCGATGGACGATGTCGAGGATCGCGCCAGTGTCGCCGAATTTGTTTCACAGCAGAATCCGGAAACGCATCACGAAGATCGCGAGCTGCGAAACTTGATTCGCGAGGCTGTGGCAAAGTTGGGTGCGACCGCGGGACAGATGTTTGCACTGCGTTACTTTGAAGGCTACGGCAACGCCGAGATCGCAAGCGTCATGAACACGTCACCGCTGGTGGTGGGTGTGACGTTGCACCGCGCGCGGGCGCGGCTGAGAAAAGAGATTGGAAGATACATGAAGCAGGGAGCCAGGGGTTAGGAGACAGAATTAGTCGCAATCATTTTTGGAGTGAATCATGAAAAACAAGGAACTCGACAACACTTTGGATCAGGTAACGAACGGAATTCGATCGGAGCGCATCGACGAAACAACAGTAAGTGCGGCGAAAGAGCGCGTATCGATGAAGCTGTCTGAAGATGCGCTCAGGATGAGCGCGACCCGCCCGCAAGATGCGGGCGCTCCAATGGGCGCGGCAATCGAAGGCTGCGCGGATTTTCAATCGCTTATCACAGCGTATCTGGGCGGGAAACTTTCCGCGGCACGTTCGCTTCTGCTGGTCGATCACACGCATGAATGCATTCCATGTCGCCGGGCTTTGAAGCAAGCGCGCGAAGCTCGTGTTGCGACTGTGATTCCCGCCGTGCGCAAACGAAATCAGAAAATGCAATATAGTCTGCGTCCTGTCGTACTGCGTTGGGGGATCGCCGCCGCGCTGGTGATCGGTTTGGGACTGATCGCCTGGCCAATCGTTCAGCGTTACGTTCCTTTCGGTTCGCTTGAGGCGACGGTGCAGG
Source organism: Acidobacteriota bacterium (assembly GCA_003222895.1). Taxonomy (GTDB): domain Bacteria; phylum Acidobacteriota; class Blastocatellia; order Pyrinomonadales; family Pyrinomonadaceae; genus UBA11740. Next base: position 2,724 of record QHXI01000080.1, read on the forward strand.
CCGCCGACGGTCCGCTTTATCTCGTAGCTGATGCAAAAACGCGCGAGCTGAAAGTCGGAGAGAAGATCAGTCGCGGCGAGGTGATTCGCACTGCGAAGGATGCTCATGCCGTGGTGCGTCTCGGCGATGGCTCGATCATCGAGATGAAGGATCGCTCGGAGTTCTCGCTCAATCAGACGATGCGCGGTACGACGATAAATCTCGATCGCGGCAGCGTGATTGTCGAAGCCGCGAAACAGAAGAACCACATGTTCGTGGCCACCGGCGATTCGCTGGTCTCGGTTACGGGAACAACCTTCGCAGTGAATGCGGGCACGAAAGGCTCGCGCGTCAGCGTGATCGAGGGTGAAGTCAATCTCGACACGAACGGCAACGACAAAGTTCTCCGCGCCGGCGAACAAGCGACAACGAACGCCGTCATCGACATTGTTCCGGTCAAAGACGAAGTCGCGTGGAGTCGCAATGCCGCGCGTTACTCGCAAATGCTGGAAGGCCTCGCTGCGCTGAAAAAAGATCTCAACGCGGTGCAGCAGCCGGGAGTGCGCTATTCGACGCGCTTGCTCGAGATGATGCCGGCGGACACTGTGCTGTATGCGTCGCTGCCGAATCTCGCAAGTACGATCGTCGAGTCGAATCGGATTATCGAAGAGCGGATTCAGCAGAATCCGGCGCTGCGCGACTGGTTTGCGAATCGTCAGGGCTCTCGCGGGCCGGGAATGAACCAGGCGATTTCGGCAATCAAAGACTTCGGCGATCAGTTGGGTGATGAGATCGCAGTCGGCGCCGGCATGAACGATCAAGGCCAGCCGAGCGAGCCCATCCTTTTGGCTCAACTAAAGAATCCGGCCGGCTTCCGTCCGTTTGTCGACAACGAAATTCAGAAACTCAGCGCCGGCGGAAAAGCACCGCAGATTCAGTGGATCGACGATCCGAAAGCTGCGCAATCATCAACTAGCCCAACCGACAAACAGCTCTACGTCTGGCTTGCGGGCGATGTGCTGGTGGCTTCGCCAAAGCTCGAAGGCTTGCAGACTATCGCGAAAGGCGCGAGCGGATTTTCATCGACGCCGTTCTATGCGCGCATCGCCGGAGTCTATAACGGCGGCGCTGGGATCGTTCTCGCTGCCGATCTCGAAAAGATCATCGCGCACACGCGCGGCGTGCGACGACTCGCCGTCGGCGACCAGCACGAACAGGCGCTGAATCAACTTGGCGTCTTCAACATGAAATCATTCGTGCTCGATCAGAAAGACACGGACGGTAAGACTCACACGCGCGCGGTGCTCGCTTACAATCAGGCCGATCATGGAATCACGTCGTGGCTGGCCCAGCCCGCGCCGATGGGCTCGCTCGAATACATTTCGCCGGATGCGAATCTCGTCGCCGGCTTCGTCATCAAGAATCCGACTGCGGTTGTCGATGACCTGCTGGCGGTACTGAATAATGTTTGTCCCGATCTGAACAAGCATCTCGATGACCTGCAGAAGAACCACGGTTTGAATGTGCGCAACGATTTCGCGGCGCCGCTCGGTGGTGAGTATGCCTTCGCGATCGATGGACCGATTCTGCCGACTCCTTCGTGGAAATTGATTTTCCAGGTAAACGATCCCGCGCACTTGCAGCAGACTTTTGAGCAGGTCGTCACGGAAATAAATAAGCAGACCGCGATGCAGGGGCAGAAGGGCTTGGAATGGGACCGCTCTGATTCCGGGGGCCACACGTTCTACACGCTGCGATCGAAGGATTTCGGCGGCCTGGAAGTGAGCTATGTGTTCGCCAATGGCTATTTCATTGCTGGTCCGACCCGCGCCCTGGTCGACCAAGCGCTGCGCTATCACGATTCCGGCAGCACTTTGATTCATTCGGCGAAGTTCATGGCAGGATTGCCGGCAGACGGCAACGTGAACTTTTCCGCGCTCGTCTATCACAACCTCGCGCCCATCGTACAGCCGTTAGCTAACCGCATCGGCAATGCAAACAGTAGCGAACAAGGAAAAGCGATCGCGGCGATGGCCGCGAACATGGAGCCGACGCTGGCTTATGCATACGCGTTTGGTGATCGAATCGAGGTTGCGGCCAACACTGAAGGTGGTCCATTCGGTCTGAGTCCCGCGACGCTGTTGGGAATGCCGAACGCGTTTGAACTGCATCACATTCTCGAACAGGGAATGAAACCGAGTAAGTAAGGGCTGAGTTCGCGTTGAAAGTGAACCGCAGAGGACGCTGAGGAAATCGTAGAGTGGGCTGAATTATCTGCACACCTCTGCCGCGCACTCTGCAGCTAGTTGAAGTTTCGTGAAACAGAACCCAGGAGGTTCCCATGTACAATCGACAATCTATTAAGGAATCAAAGTCAGCGGCAGATCGAAACCTGTTGGTCAATGGACTCACCTTGTTAGCTCTGGGATTGTCGATATTATTTCTGAACTCGTGGGATAATCTCATCGTAAGAACAACGGTCGGATTATTCTGGGGAACGTTCCTTCTAATCATAAATGGCCCAAGCGTCGTGAAAGCGTTGCGGGCCCTCGCAAAAAAGAATGACACAGCCCGCCGCAGTTACCGATTCTCGCCTGAACGATAGCGCCGGTGTCATCAGCCTCGACAATTTATCTGTAAGCTTTGGCGGCCGTCCGATTCTAAAAAGCCTGAACAGCGAACTACGCGGTCGAGCGATCGGCTTGCTTGGTCCGAACGGTGCAGGCAAGACCACGCTGATTCATACGCTCCTCGGTTTTCATCCACCCTCTTCCGGTACCGCGCGAATCTTTGGCAGCGACATCCGCGCCGACGCAAATCAGATCAAAAGATTGATTGGCTACATGCCCGAGCGCGACTCGTTCATTACAAAGATGTCGGGTATTCATTTTGTGCGTTTCATGGCTGAGCTCTCGGGCTTGCCTCCGGCGAGGGCGCTCGAGCGCGCGCACGAATCGCTCTTCTTCGTCGGCCTCGGCGAAGCGCGTTATCGAAACGTCGACACGTTTTCGCTCGGCATGAAGCAGTTGGCGAAACTCGCCCAGGCGATCGTGCACGGACCAAAACTAATTTTTCTGGATGAGCCGACAAATGGTCTCGATCCGCCGGCGCGCCAGCGAATGATCAAAATGATTCGTGAGATTCGCGACAGCGGCCAGGCGAACATCGTTCTGTCTTCGCACCTACTGCGCGACGTCGAAGAGTGCTGCGAAGAGATTGTGATTTTGAAAGAAGGCCGGCTGGTTGTTTATTGCAACCTGGAAGAAGAGCGCAAAGCAAACAAGAAATTCTTAATGCTGGAGACGCGTGGCGAATTGCAAACGTTCGTCCAAGGCGTCAGCAGAATGGGGGCCGAGTGCGCCGTGACCAGCGATCATCGGCTGCGAATTATTCTGCAAGACGGAAACGAGATTCGCGATCTTTATCGGCTGGCGGCGGACTCGCAGGTGCAGATTCGCCGGCTGGCTTACAAACGAGATTCGCTCGAAGACATTTTCCTGAAGGCGATGGAGAACCAAAATGTTTCGGAAGCCGCGCCAGTTTTGATGAAGTAATTGAATTGATGTTTCTCCCTCTCCCTTTGGGAGAGGGCTGGGGTGAGGGTTTGTGGCGGCAACTTAGGCCCTCACCCTAACCCTCTCCCAAAGGGAGAGGGAACAGAGAACGAACATGGCAGTTCTTGAACGCAGCTACAAGAGATATGAAGGCGCTTTGTCGCCCGAATGGAGCCGTTTCCTGATCATTCCGCGACACGCAGTGCGAAACATCTTTCGCTCAAAACTCTTCACCGGCTTCTACGCGTTGTCATTCGTTTGGCCGCTAGTGTGCGCGATTCTGATTTATCTGCATCACAACGCTGAGGCGCTCTCAATCATGAAGCTGAACGTGCTTGATGTGCTACCGATCGATGCGTCTTTCTTCCAGGCATTTGTCGCCGTGCAAGCCACAGTTGGATTCTTTCTCGCAATGTTGGTCGGTCCGCAACAAGTCTCGCGTGATTTAACGAACAACGGGTTGCCGCTCTACCTTTGCCGGCCATTCAGTCGTAGCGAATACGTCGTTGGCAAGATGTCCATCGTGATCATTTTGCTTTCGACGATCACGTGGGTTCCGGGATTGATTCTGTTCCTGCTGCAAAGTTATCTCGAAGGCTGGGCCTGGTTCTCGGACAACCTTCCGATTGCCAGCGCGATATTTCTCGGCAGTCTAGTCTGGATTCTTTTGCTCGCGTTCGCCACGATCGTGAATCAGATGATCGAAACGCATTGGGGAAACCTTATCAGTCTGAATGCCCTGATCCAAAACGTCTGGGCCGGACTCTTTGGCACGTTTGTACGACAAGTGGGGCAGGTAACGGAGATGCGTCGCGGCGTAGTCGTTCGCGAGGCGCTCTTGACCGAACCACCGCTGTGGGCGTCGTGGTTTATGCTGTTTTTGATTTGCGCGTTTTGTTTATGGCTGCTGTCGCGCAAAGTGAAGGCATATGAAGTCGTGAAATAAAGTTTCGATTTCCTATTGCGAAGTTCGAAATAGGATGTTTAGAAGCGGGCGTTGCCCGCCGGATGTACAACCAAAGAGATTGGCGGGCAACGCCCACCTCTAAAAGATGAGGAATCCAAGCGAAACAATAATCTTCGATAACGTCTCGAAATTTTACGGCGAGATTCTCGGCGTGAATCGAGTCAGTCTGGAAATTCCTTCAGGCATCACGAGTCTCGTCGGGCCGAACGGAGCAGGGAAGACGACCCTGATGAACTTGATGACCGGGTTGCTGCGGCCGACGCGCGGAAAGCTCACCGTGCTCGGCATTCCTACCGATCGGCCCGAACTCCTGTTCCGCAAACTCGGCTATTGTTCGCAATTCGATTCGTTCCCGCGCGGACTGACGGGCCGCGAGTTCATCAATTCGTTCCTTATGGTTTCGGGATTTACGCGACGACAAGCTGGCGATTTGACGGTGAAGGCTTTGGAGCGAGTCGAACTGTTGCCTGCGGCCGATCGAAAGATCGGCGCGTACAGCAAAGGCATGCGGCAGCGCGTGCGGCTCGCGCAATCGATCGCGCATCAACCGTCTGTCTTGATTTTGGATGAGCCGCTGAACGGACTGGATCCGATGGTGCGCGCCGAAACAATTGCTTTGTTCAAACAGTTCGCCGCCGACGGACTGCACTTGATTATTTCGAGTCATATCCTGCACGAAGTCGACATGATGTCCGATCGCGTGGTGCTGCTGAACAATGGTTACGTCGTTGCGGAAGGCGCGATTCATGGCGTGCGTGACGAGATGGATGTCGAGCATCCGGCCCAAATTCTAATTCGCTGCGATCAGCCTTCAGTTCTGGCGTCGCGCATTTTTCAGCACAGCGATATCGTCGAGGCGCGCGTGCATGACGATCGGCAAGGCTTGTTCGTTAAGACGCGCAGCCCGGATCAGTTTTATCTTTCGCTGAATGAAGTCGTAGCGCAGGGCCAGATTACGGTCGAGTCGATCGCCCCGGTCGATGACGATCTGAGCGCGGTTTATGAATATCTGATCGGCGCGCAATGAGCGTGATGTTATGAGTGCAAACGCAGAAACCGTTCAATCGCGAATCGAAATCAAAGACGCATCATTCTCGCTGTGGCTGCGTCAAGTCGGTGCGATTTTGCGGCTGGAGCTGAAGAAGAATTTCTTTAGTAGGCGTTCGGTGTTGGTTTACCTTTTGGCGCTAATGCCGATTGGTTTGCTGACATTGGTTGAGATAATCAATCCGCCGGGACGGACCTCGCAGCAGTTCCTCAGCATCTATTCGATTTTTTACAACGCGATGATTTTGCGCACTGTGGTCTTTTTTGGCTGCGCCTGGATCTTCATGAATCTGTTTCGCGGCGAAATCGTCGATCGTAGTCTGCATTATTACTTTCTCTCGGCAGTTCGTCGTGAAGTGTTGGTCGCCGGCAAGTACATCTCCGGCTTGTTGACTTCGATCGTGCTGTTCACCACCGTCACCGTCGTTTGCATGCTCCTGGTTTTCTTTTCACATTACTATGCAGAGAGTTCGCGACTGTTTCTTGATGGGCCCGGGATGAACCATCTGTTCTGGTATCTGACGATCACCGTGCTGGCGTGCATTGGGTATGGCGCATTCTTTCTGGTGGTGGGATTGTTCTTTCGCAATCCAATCATTCCCGCCCTGGTGCTCTACGGTTGGGAGTGGATCAACTTTTTGCTGCCACCGCTGCTTAAAAAGATCAGCGTGATTCACTATCTAAATTCACTCGTCCCGGTTCCGCTATCAGAGGGCCCATTCGCCGTAGTCGCTGAGCCAACACCAGCGTGGATTTCAATTCCCGGATTGATTATTGTCACCGCGCTGGTGCTGTTCGCCGCAGGCACGAGGATAAGACGAATGGAAGTCAGGTATGGGAGTGACTGAGTGTGATTTTATTTTTGACGGTCGCGCGCCCAACGATTATAGTTCAGCTATGATCTCGACTACTGAAATCAGAAAATTAACTAATGAGGTTGAAGGCCTGAAGCGTGAAGTTGGTCGGCTTCGGTCCATGCTAATAAGCGTCGTCGGCGAGGATCGCGAAGGCGCATATCGGGCGTCAATCGTCAGAGAGCTTCTTGAAGCTGCCAGCGAGAATCCATCCCATGACTACACCGGCCCCGGCTCATTGCTTGCTCAACTGAAACACACAAAACGATGAAAATCGTCTATAGCGACGCTTTTTTGAAAAGCGCTGCTAAGCTTCCGCTGAATAAATAGAAAAAACTCGATCAATTGCTGACAATGTGCGCTGAGAACCCATTCGATCCGCGACTTCACACCAAGCGGCTGGTCGGCTCTCTGCACGGTTTTCTCTCGTTCCGGGATAACACGAGATTGGCGGGCACTATTCCAATTCAACAACGCCGACACAATTCAGATGCTGCGAGTCGCGCATCGCAAGGACATCTACAGATAGCTCTCTTCACGGCCCAAACCGCCTTCGATACTCAGTCGAGGACAGGAACGCTTTCACCATTTCCGCCTGAATGTAATTTCCATTGAAGCTATTCAGCTTGTTCAGCCAGAAGTTATAGCCCTGAAAATCGAGCGTCGCTTCGGGCGCGTCGTTGGGATTCCTCCGCAAGTAACCGAAGTACTGCATCAAGACAAAGGCGCGATTGAATTCCTGCTGCGCGAGCGTTGAGTTCTCAGCCACGCGACGAAGTGCGCGCGCGCGCGCCGCAACATCAGCCGTGGTCGTCCCACCGCCGAACTCGTTAATCGCCGCAGTTCGATCAGCACTCGTTGGCGTTACACCGCCATTGGCGCACAACGTGTCGACAAACGCGGCGGGCGACAACGAGGTTGGGAATGCCGAAGTAAACTGCGGTCTCTGAACAAATGCACTGGCGTAAGCCTGCTTATTATTTTCCAACACAGTTTGCCAGCCGGTCTGATTCACAATCACTCCCTGTCCGAGTTGCTGATCGTCGGCCAGGAAATCGCTGAAACGTACGGGAACCGGCGTACCCGCCAAATTTCCGAACGCCGATTTGTGGAAGCGATACACCAGGTAGCCGCTCTCTTGAAATTCAATCGAAAGGAAGAATGACACCGAGGTGTTGATGCGCATGACTTCAGCGCATCCCGCGTTCGTACCACACTGCGAGATTTGATTCATCCAGAAACTTAAGCCGGAAGAGTCGGGCTCGCGATTGAGAAAGTCGCGATAATGTTGGACCACGAAAGTATCGGTCTGATCGATCTCGTTGGTCGTAATTCCACTCGTGTCGCCAAAGACTGTGAAGCGAAACGCCGGGGCTGCGGCCACGCCACCCGCCGCGTTTGAATCTCTGACATACCAGCGACCAAAGAATGTCTGGCCCACCAAAGCGGAGTTCGCCGGCACCAACATGCTCACCGAGCCAAACCCTTGGCCGGCGCCGCTGCCGGACATCTGCAAGCTGATGCGCGCGAACGATGCCGTCGCTGGGATTGCTGGGCCAGCCCCCGGGTCGTTGCTGTCGATGACCAGCACGGCTGACGCGCCTCCCAGTGCATTGGTCACGCCGACAGTGAAATTCGGATTGCCGACGAGCGCGGGCTCGATCGCTGTTGCTTGTGGAGTATTACCACCCGCGCCTTGCGTGCCGGCTCCCGTAATTGTCGGCACGCGATTCGATTCGCTGTAAAGCGTCGGCCGATCGAAAGGAGCCGTCGCTGCCAGTACGCGCGGATCAGTCAGAGCATTCCGCAGGAACGCGACGAGATCGGATTGCTGCTGCGGAGACAGACCGAGTGGTCGAATCAAATTGTGATTGATGTTTGGCGCGTCAAAGTCGCCACCGCGATTGTAGAAAGCGACGACGTCTTCGAGTGCGGCTAAGCGTCCGTTATGAAAGTATGGCCCGCGCAGTCCGACGTTGCGCAAGCTCGGCGTGCGGAACTCGCCGATGTTATTCGTGTTGCCCGTCACCTGGAATCGACCGGTGTCTTCCGTCTGTGGGCGAACGCCGATGTTGTGAAATGCGTTGTCGCTGAACAGACTGCCCGCGTGACAGACGTTGCAGCCCCTCGTATTAAAGATTCCCTGGCCGCGTGTTTCGGCCGCACCGAGCGGAGTGATTTGTTGCACGCTCAGATCGAAGGGAGTTTGATCTGAATAAAGAGTTCGTTCGAACGTGGCAATCGCTTCCGCGATGCGGACAGGCGTCACGTCTGAGGTTCCGAACGCTTCCTGAAATAATTCCGGATAGGATCGACCGCTGATCCAGTTTCGCAATCCTGCCGGCACCGAAGGCGACAACGCTAACGGTTGCGAATTGGCGACGCGGGAAGCGACATCCACCCAGGTTCGATTCGCATTCGCCATTTCCGCCGAACTCACCGGTGGGCCAAGTACCTGACTTTCCAGCGCCGCGCCATTTTGAAGTACAGCTGCGCCGCCGATTGGATCGCTGAAAGTCCCACTCGCTCTTCCATCCCAGAACAGCACGGGCGAGAATCCCGCATCGATGTACGAGCGTGATTTGCGACCAGTGACTTGCTCGTGAAAACCGTAGACGGAGGACAGACTGTACGTTCCGTCAGCGTTGTTGCTGATCACTCCCGGCGACGCGAACACGTCATCAGCAGTATTGAAGACGCCGTCGGCGCCGGGGTTCCTGGCTCGCGTGCTGCCGACGATGGCCCGCGAATCCGATCCGCCGTTCGCCGCAAAGTGACAAGTGCCGCAAGCCACGGTGCGCGTGGAAGACAACTGTTCGTCCCAGAACAACGCCTTACCAAGATATGCCTTGGCTGCCGTCACCGGATTGCCGGCAGGCTGAGGCGGAGGATTCAGCGGCGGCACTGGTCCATTGATGACGCCGTTCGCGCGCACGCCGGAGTCGGAAGCGCTGAAAGAACTGAAGACGCTGCCATTTTCCGCGCGCACCCAGTAGAAAAACGTTTGGCCCACGGCGGCCGTGGTATCGAAGAGGGTCGCGTCAGCCGTCGTGCCGATTGCGGCCGCCGTCGATGAGTCGTTGGTTGTATTGCGAAAGACTCGATACAGCGTCGCGCCGCGAATCGCATCCCAGTTGATGCCGATCTTTGTTGAGTAAACGCTGTCGGACGCGCTCACGTTCGTGGGCGCCGAGAGCGAACCTGCCTGGCCGGTGGCTGTGAAACCCGGAAGTAAACGATGCGCGACTAATGAGACTGAAACCATTAAGAGCGCGAAAATAATCGACAGCTTGATCGTACGCACGGTAGCTCCTTCCTTTTTTGTCCGAGGAAGATCGGGAACCTTGACTAAACAATCTGCTGAGGCAAATGAACCAAAGATCTTGACGGTTCGTATTTCAGTTTATTAGTCGCGGGCGGCAGCGAATCATATGACCAGGATCGTCCGCGCCCGCGCCAGAATTGTTTTCGAGGTTTCGGTATTCTGATATGCTCATCCGCATTGAAGCCCTTCGCACGAGGTTCCACCCATGAAAGCCATTCATTCTCCTAACACACTTCGCGTTTATCGTTTTTTCGCAGTGGTAATTGCGCTAACCCTGTTTGCCGCGCCGTTGCGCGCGCAGCAACCGGCTCAGCCCGCGCGCACCGCTGCGCCGCGCCAAGCCGAAGCCGAACCGGCGTTCGATTCATTGCTGGCGACGGATGCTTACAAGCTTTATGGCGAAGTGAGAAATGTAGGAATGCTTATGAGCAGCGGCGGAGCCGGCGAGATTGTCGACCCGATCATCAAGCTTGCCGATCCCGGACCGCAGTTCAAATCCATAGTCAATTTCCTGAAGAAGAATTCGGAAACCCTTGGCTCGTCGCGGTTGATGTTTGCAGGTTGGCCTGCGCGCACCGACGTTCCCATGTTCTTTGTCGCCATCGAGTTTCCGACGAATGAAGAGGCAAACAAATTTGCGCCGAAGCTGGAAACTTTCTTGCCGACCATCCTGCCGCCTGTGCCAGATGCGACTCCCGAGAATTCATCTTCAAACGCCCAGAGTCAAAAGCCATCGCCTAAAGCGACACCAGCAAATACGTTATCGCCGCAGCAACCGCCAGCGGAACATTTGCCATTCGTGATCACGCACCGCGGCAATCTCGTTTTCATTACCGACAAATCGTTCAAGTTCGAAAAGCTTCATCCGGCGTCGGGCAAAGCTCTCTTTCAGGATCCGAATTTTCGCGTTGCCCGCGATCAGTTTGCGAGCGAGTCGATTTTTCTTTTCATGAACGTGGAATTGGAAGATAAGACGATTTCTAAGCCATCACCGACACCCGTCATGAGCGATGCCGAGAAGGAACAAAAGCAACGCGAACAGGAGGAGGAGTTACGGAAACAGCAGGAAGAATTCAGAGCTTCGATGGAAGCTGAAAACAACCGTCGCGAACAGCAGAAGATCGCGAATGGCAATGCGCAGCAATCGGCCGTCCTGGTGATAGGCTCGCCCACGCCCACACCACACAAGGAAGAGCAGGTGCAGCGCATCGCGACGTCGCAGATAGGTTCGCTGCTCGACGCGATTGGATACGGCGAGCCGCAATATCCCGAGGCGGTTGGGTTCGCCCTTTCGCTCGATGGTAACGAATATATTCTGCGGGCAATCCTCGTGGATAAGCCTGACGCGAAGAAGGTGCTCATCCCGTTTATCCCACAATTGCAATCCGGTCCGCCGATCACCGCTGATGCCGCGTCTGTGCTGCCCGACGACACGGATGTTTTGGTGAGTGCTTCGATTGATTTGACGCAAACCTACGAAGGCATGCGCAAAGAGGCAGAGATCAGAGCGAAAAACCCACCCCCGAAAACTCTTTATACGGTTTATAACAACGGGGCGCTTAATACTGTGGCGATGGAAACGCCAGAGACCCAGCCTGATGTCTTTACCCAATTCGAAAAGAAAGCGGGCTTCAAAATAAAGGACGATCTATTGTCGGTGCTCGGAAACGAGATTGCCCTCGCGGGTTCACTCAAAACCTTGCAGAGCTTTGGCGGAATGAACTTAGGCATGCCGGCATCGTCAAAGAAACCTGCCGACTCACCCGCGAACACAGATGATGCGAAAAAACCGGAATCGACATTGCCGATTCTGTTAATCGAAATCAAAGATCGCGACGCAGTTCGGAAATTAATGCCGCATGTGCTTGAAGGCCTCGGCATCGGTGAAGCGAATTTGCTGGCCCAAACTGAAAAGCGCGAAGATACCGAAATGGTTAATTACGCGGGCATTTTTGCGTATGCATTCGTCGGAAATTTCGTCGTGATTTCGGACGCGCCTACGGTGCGCCGGGTAATCGATGCGAACGTGAATCATCAGACCCTTTCCAGCAGCACTGTGTTTCGAAACTCGCGCCGCTGGCAATCGCGAGGCACGCTGGGACAAATTTATGTTTCGCCCGCGTTGATGGAGGGTTATCAGAACGAAGTGCGCAAGCAATCCGTAAACATGGATGCGACGCTGCGAGATTTTCTGTTGGGCCTCAATCCCAATTCGGAAGCGATCACCTATGCCGTGTCGAACGAAGGATTGGCAACTCAACACGAATTACATCTACCGAAGAATTTGATCCTGGCGATGGTCGCGGGAATGTCTTCCGCAACCAAGAACCCGCCTCCGGAAACAAACGAGATGATTGCGATTAGCATGTTGCAGTATTTGCCGAACGCGGAATCTCAATATAAAGATGGAGCGGGCAAGGGGAGCTATGGTTCGCTCGACAAACTGATCGAAGCCCAACTCTTTCCAGACAGAGCCAGAGACCAGTACGGTTACAATTTCGAGATCACTGTGACTGGCGATACGTTCGAAGCTGTTGCCACGCCGCGCGAATACGGCAAGACAGGAAAGCGCTCGTTCTTTGTCGATAAGAGCGGGGTCGTGCGCGGCGACGATCATGGTGGCGCGCCGGCAACGGTCGCGGATAAGCCAGTGCAGCAATAACTCATCCGCAGATTTCGCAGATTACACAGATTAGAAATGATCGGCACAAAGAGGAATACGCACTGAAGAGTTCTACTGATTATTTCTATTTTATCTGTGTAATCTGTGGATGACTCTATGTCAGGATCAATTCCACAATCTCACTCGCTTCACCACGCACGCCTTTAACGATTCTTGCTGACTCCAAAGCTTTAGGTAGGACACTCAGCGCAAGCTCAGGTTGCGACCGTGCGGACACCGTATGCGCGAGCAGCTCAAGCACGCCCTTGCCGCGCGTCAATTTTCGGGGGCGCCAACGCGCACCTGCCTTGAATCCGGTTGAGATAACTAAATCGATCGGCAGAGGTTTCGATCCGACCTGCGCGCCGAATTCTTCTGCGCGAATCTTCGTTGCGCGCGCCGTCTCGCTCATGCGAATACCCAGCGGCCGCGCGTAAGGGTGCACGCGGCCTCGCTCATCCAGGACCGCGTATTCATCCGAATAGTAAGTCGCGCCGGCGCGAATCAGATGTTCGACCAGCGTTGTCTTGCCGGAATAACTCGCGCCCGGAATCAGAATCGCGCGGCCATTCCAACCGACGACGCCAGCATGAACAAAGACTCGGCGCGTGGCGTATTCCGCAACCGTCAACTGCACATGTGATTCAAATTCGTCGAGCAGGTTGTCAAAGCTTTGCGAGCGCGAGAACCGCAGCAGATTCCAGTAGCCCAGATTGAATCGGCGAACTTTGCCATTCGAATTTGTCGGGAAGCCAGTCAGCGAATACAGATGATCGACTCGATGGGCAGACGAAGACTGTGAGCCTGGCGGTAAACGCGCAATCAGTTCGCGCAGGATCGCGGCGTCGTTCACGCGCACACCGACGCGAACTCCGTAAGCCGTGAATGACATTCCATCCGCCCAGCCCAGGCGGTCGAGTTTCGCCATTCAACTCGAAGGGGTGCGATAACGGGGAATCATCAGAGATTTTCTATTTCTACCGGCTCAACCTGATCCGCCAGTTCAAATCCAAATACGCGCGAATAAAAATACATCTCGCCGTCGAGTGAACGCTTGATGTTTTCCGCGCGGCGGAATCCGTGCTGCTCGCCTTCGAATGCGACATACGCGACGGGCAAACCTTTCTTGCGCAGCGCATCAACCATCATTTCAGCTTGATTCGGCGGCACGACTTTGTCTTCCAAACCCTGAAAGAAAATTACCGGACACGATAAGCTGTCGGTGAAATGAACCGGCGAGCGCGCGATGTAGAGATCGCGCCGCCCGGGATACGGGCCGATCAAGTTGTCAGAATACTTCGATTCGAACTTGTGCGTATCCAGCTCGAGCGCTTCGAGATCGCTAACGCCGTAGTAGCTGGCGCCGGCTTTGAAATAGTCACGAAACGTCAGGGCGCACAGCGTCGTATATCCGCCGGCGCTGCCGCCATCGATCATCGATCGATCCTGATCGACATCGCCGCGCTGCGCCAGGAACTTCGCGCCATTAATGCAATCGTCGACATCGATAATGCCCCAGGTACCGTTGAGCCGTTCGCGATACGCGCGGCCGTAGCCGGTGCTCCCGCCATAATTCACGTCGAGAATAGCGACGCCACGACTGGTCCAATACTGAATCGTGAGTATGAGCATCGCGACCGTGGCCGATGTCGGTCCGCCGTGACTCTTGACCAACAGCAGGGGCCGTTCGTCTGCTGGGCCAGCGAAATCGCGGTTCTTGGGCGGGTAGTAGAATCCGTGAGCGGTCAGACCGTCCTCAGTCGGGAATTCGATCGGTGTTGGTTCAGAGATATAGCCCGGATCAATTTTGAGTTTGTTGTTTTCTTGAAGCTTGGTTGTTTCACCTGTCGCCAAATCCATCTGAATGATTGCCAAAGACTCTTTCAGCGATCCGGCGCGAAGCAGCGCGCGATTCTTCGACGCGCGTACAAAAGAAATCTCTGTGTAAGACGTTTCGATTCGTTGGAAAGTTCTTTCGCGCGTGTCGATCGTTCCTAACGACCAAATTCCTTTCTCGACGAACGCACACACTATTCGATCCGCAGATTCGAATGCGTATGTTGATAATCCGAACACCCACTGTGGGGCGCCGAACTCAGCTTCCATTTGATGAAGACATTCAACTGACTCGCCGTTTGAACGATAAATGTTCCACCAGCCCGTGCGATCCGAAACGAAGTGCAAGACGTTGTCGGGCGACCACTCTGGTTGAAAGATCGATTCGCGTCGTCCACCAGCGATTAACTGTGGATGGACATTCGATCCGTCGGCGGCAATCTCGACGCCCCAAAGCTCGCACCCATCCCAGGGCATATTCGGATGATTCCAGGTCAACCAGGCCAGGCGAGATCCGTCCGGACTCAACCGTGGCGAAGAGAAAAAATCATTGCCCCGGGCGATAGTCTTTGTGGTTCCATCCGTCAGTGAAATCGCAACGAGGGAATTCTCGGCCTGCTGATCGCTCTGCCGGTGATCTTCGCGAATCGCGATGAGGCGATCACGCGGTGCGTCGACGATCGCTTCTGCGTATCGCACGCGATCCTCAGAGCATTCTTTGGTGACAAGTTCAGGCTTTGCATCGCCGATTTGCCGATAAATCTGCTGGTCGCTGAAATTTGAAAAGTAAACCGTTCCATCATGAACGACGTAATCGCCACCACCATACTCGTGCACGCGGGTGCGCGCGTTGAATTCCGGCGGATTGATATCGGTTCGTTTTCCGTCAGGCGTTTGGCGCACGATGACTTGCCGGCCTTTCTCGGACGGGCGCATTTCGATCCAATAAATATCTTCGCCGTCGAGGCGCGGCTGGCTAAGACCAATTGTCTCGCTCACGATCAGATCAGAGGTGATAGGCGATTTCCACGAACCGTAGCGAGCGGTTTTGACAGTCATCAATTGTTCTCTCGTTGGAATGATTGGAAAAACTGAAGACGGATTATCGCTGGAAATCGAGAAAGTGCAAAGAGTCAGCACCACCTGCGGCAGCGGGGGATTGGCGTTTCAGGCGAATCCATGCTGCCCGATAGAACAACCGGCTGCCCGATAGGAACAACCGATTGCTGCCAAAGTTGTTCTGACAAAAAGCAAAGGCGCCGACCTCCCCCAAAGTCGGCGCCCTTTACCCTTCAGTCTCAGTTCTCACAAGGAGAATCAATGAATGAACGCATACTAAAGACTCTTCGGCGGCTAAGGGTTGCGAAAACATTGCGATGAGATTATGAAAACCAAGTCGGCACCTTTTGGATCTTCGATGGTTTTCATTGACTCAGTTGCTCAAGCAGTCTAAAACTCTTTGGCGAAGTCAGCTGAATGCGAGGAATCGATAGCATGAAAACTCGACGCACGCTCGTCTCTTTTGTTTCCGCGGCTATTGTGCTGGCGGTGCTTGTTACTAACATGCAGATTTCAAACGCCGATACCTTTCGACCCGTCGTGCGCGGCCGGCGCGGAGTCGTAGCTGGCGGCCAACCGCTTTCGGTTGAGGCGGGCATGCGCATCCTCCAGCACGGCGGAAATGCGGTTGATGCCGGCGTTGCGACAATTCTCGCTGCCTCAGTGATTGAGTTCTCTCATTTTTCGTTCGGCGGCGAAGTGCCAATTCTGATCAAGTTGAAAAGCCGAGGCGTAGCCGTGATCGAAGGCATGGGCACGGCGCCTGCTAAGGCCACGCGTGAATTTTTTGTGAACCGGGCAAAGGAACGTGGGGCCGGCACGGCCGCAACTGCGCCTGATTCAGGAGCAACGCAACGCGCCGAAACCGAGAGCACGACTTACCCGGAAGCGAAATCCGGATTAATTCCATCAACCGGGCCGTTAGCCGCGACTGTGCCGGCTGTTCTCGATGCGTGTGTGACCGCGTTGGATAAATTCGGCACGAAATCGCTGGCTGAAGTAATGCAGCCGGCGATCGAACTTGCTGATGGATTTCCCATCGATGAGCTGCGCGTTAACTACATCACAACGCGCGCGCCGATCTTCTCGCAATGGCCGGATGCAAAACGGATCTTTCTGCCGAATGGTCAAGTGCCGAAAGTTGGCGATGTGTTTGTGCAGTCCGATCTGGCTCGAACGCTACGCGCAATCGTGGCCGCAGAAAAGCAGAACGCGCGACGCGGTCGTCATGCTGGGCTGATGGCTGCGCGCGACTATTTCTATCGTGGGCCGGTCGGGAAACGGATCGGCGATTACATGCAGACGCACGGAGGTTTGCTTGCGGCCGCAGACTTGGCAGGCTGGCGCGCGACCGTTGGCGCTCCGACGAAGACGAATTATCACGGTTACGAAATTTACAAAACAGGTTTCTGGGCGCAAGGGCCGATGATGCTCGAGACGCTGAACCTGCTTGAAGGTTACGATTTGAAGAAAATGGGCCAGAACTCGCCTGAATACATTCATACCGTGACTGAAGCATTAAAGCTCAGCTTCGCAGATCGCGATCGTTTCTACGCCGATCCGAATTTCGTCAAGATTCCCACCGAACAGTTGCTATCGAAAGACTACGCCTCGATGCGTCGTCGATTGATCGATCGGCAGCGCGCTTCTTTGGATCAGCGTCCAGGCGATCCGGCGAACATGAAACCGTTGCTGGCTGCGGCGACGACGATTTCATACAACGCGGAGCCTGTTCCCGAAATTCTCAAAGCCAACGACACAACCTGCGTCAACATCGTCGACAAAGATGGCAACATGTTCAGCGCGACGCCGAGCGGCGCGTGGTTGCCGGCAGTGGTTGCCGGCGATACCGGTGTGCTGATAGGCCAACGTCTGCAATCGGCACTGACCGATCCAAACAGCCCGAATGTCGTCGCGCCGGGCAAGCGTCCGCGCATTACTTTGACGCCGACATTGGTTTTGAAAGATGGTCAGCCGTTCATGGTTTTGAGCACGCCCGGCGGCGACAATCAGGATCAGGCTCTGCTGCAAGTGATGCTTAACATCATTGAGTTCGGCATGAATCCACAGGAAGCCGTGGAAGCTCCGCGTTTCGATACACAACACTATGTCAGCTCGTTCGACAATCATGAATTTCTTCCCGGCGCTCTCAATGTTGAATCGCGAATTCCCGCCGACGTAATCAGTCAACTGACCGCGCGCGGTCACAAGATCAAAATTCAAACGGCGTGGGGCACCGGCTCATCACCGACCGTAATCATCTACGATGCGAGGAGCGGCGTAATTTCCGGGGGCGCCGATCCGCGTCGAGGCCGGTACGCGCTTGCCTGGTAAATTGAAAGAGGAACAATCAAATGATCAACGGCGCACACGTAATTGTCTACAGCAAAGACGCGGAAGCGGACCGCGCGTTCTTCAAAGAAGTGCTCGGCTTTCATTCAGTTGACGCGGGACATGGTTGGTTGATCTTCGCCCTGCCGCCGGCCGAAGTCGCTTGTCATCCCGCCGATGAAAACGATCGGCACGAGCTTTACCTGATGTGCGAAGATTTGAAGACAATCATGTCAGCCCTCGATGCCAAGGGCATTCACTGTTCGGAAGTTCAAGAGCCGCCGTGGGGATCGTTAACCATGATTACGCTGCCTGGCGGCGGCCAACTCGGCCTTTATCAACCCAAACATCCAACCGCAGCGGGCCTGAAGTCGTCATAATCGATCAGGAGTAATCAATGGCAGCGAACATCGCTTCAAAGACGCCGGAGCTAACCGCGCGCTCGATCATCATCGGATTGATCGTCGCGCTGATCATTGGCAGCGCGTATCCCTACTGCGTTTTGAAATTAGGATTCGGCCCGAACCTTTCGGTTGTGTCGGCGTTTTTCGGATTCATGGCGCTGGTGCCGTTGGTGTTTGCGTTGCGATTGACCGATACAAACGCGCGCGAAAACAATATCGTGCAAACGATGGGCACGAGCGCCGGGCAGACTGCTTTCATGGCCGTGCTGCTCGCCGCTTTCGACATGCTGAACGCGAAAGGCGTACTCAACCCTCCGATTTATCTCAACACGTTGCAGATTTTCTGCTGGCTTTGCAGCGCGAGTTTGCTCGGTATTCTTTTGGCCGTGCCGATGCGCCGTCATTACATCGACGAAGAAAACCTGACCTACGCCGATGGGTTGGCTGCCGGCGAGACGATCAAGGTCCTGCACGAAGGCCGCGAGTCCGGCGCGGCGCGTGCTCCGCTAATGGCGCTTGGCATCGGTACGATCCTGTCGGGCGCGCTGATGATGATTACAACCTTCTTCAAGTGGGTCAGAGACACCTGGTTCATTCCCGGCAAGGAAGTCATGAACATCGGCTTCAACATCAGCTTGTTGAGTTTCGGATCAGGATTGCTGGTTGGTTTCCGCATCTGTCTGGCGATGGCGATCGGCACGGCGATCAGTTGGTTCATTCTGCCGCGCTATCTCTTCGCGCACGGAATGATCACCGCGCTGACTTATGCGGCGACACTGCGTTGGGTGATGTGGCCGGCAACTGGATTGATGGTTGCGGGCGGATTGACGTCGCTGGTGCTGAAATGGAATTTGATCGTCAAGACGTTTCGCGGATTACGGGGAAGTAAGACAGCGAGCAATGATTTTCCGATGCAGTACGTCGTAATTGGATCGATCTTCATGGCGATCGTGATTTGCCTGATTCAATACTTCAGCATGGGCATTCCGGTTTATCTCTCGTTCATCGCGATTGTTTTGTCGCTGCCATTAATGCTGGTCGGCTTGCGCGTGCTTGGTGAAACGAATTGGGGACCTATCAGCGCGATGTCGAACATGATGCAGGCGGTCTTTGCCTTCATCTCTCCCGGTAATGTGCCGGTCAACATGTCGTCGAGCGGGTTGACCGGAACGATTGCCGTAACTTCTGAAGCCTTGATGCAAGACTTCAAAGCCGGTCAGCTCTTGAAATCGAACCCGCGCAACCTGACGATTGCGCAATTGATCGCCGCACCGGTCGGATCGATCGCGACCGCAATCGTCTATCCCGTCTTGAGAAACAAATTCGGCATCGGCGCGAACGGTTTGTCTTCGCCAATCAGCGTCAAGTGGGCGAGCTTTGCCGAGTTGTTAACCAAAGGATTCAACGCTCTTCCTCGCGGATGTTTGGTCGGATTGATAATTGGAATCGCAGTTGGAATTTTGCTGACGTTGCTGGCGGAAAAGTGGGGAGAGTATGTTCCTTCGCCGTCGGCGATGGGCATCGGCATGCTGATTACTGCCGCGGTCCTGTTGACTTTCATCCTCGGCGGCGTCGCGCAGCTAATCTGGGCGAAGGTGCATCCCGCGAGCGAAAAAGCCTATCGCATTCCACTGGCGTCGGGATTGATCTGCGGCGAAGCAATCGTCGCGGTCGTGCTGGCGGTCATGGCAGCGGTTGGCGTGAATTTTTGAAAAAGCCTCAGCCACAAATTTACACGGATTACCACAGATAAAAGCAGTTACAGAAACTATAGCGCGACCGTCTCTGCGGGCATAAGAGGAAGAGAGGCAGAAACAGATCTCATGGTGCTCTTTTCAATCTGTGTGAATCTGTGTTTATCTGTGGCTACTTATGAATTGGCGTGACAACATTCTCACAAGCAGCGATCAAATCCGCGATCTCCTTTCGGAAACAAAAACGATTGCCGTACTCGGCATCAAGACTGAACTTCAATCCGGTCAACCCGCGTTCTACGTTCCGAAGTACATGCAGAATGCCGGGTACAAAATTATTCCGGTGCCCGTTTACTATCCCGACGTCACAGAGATTCTCGGCGAAACAGTTTATCGAAAACTGTCCGACATTGCTGACGATGTCGACATGGTAAACGTCTTTCGCCGTCCGCAAGACATTCCGCCGCATACCAATGACATCCTCGCGAGCAAACCAAAATCCGTCTGGATGCAGTTAGGGATCTATCACGATGAAGTTGCCGAACAACTCGCGCAAGCCGGAATCAAAGTCGTGCAGAATCGCTGCCTGATGGTCGATCATAGGCGGCTCTCCTGATCGCCAGTGCACCCAATGAAAATACTTAAGCGCCGCGCGGGTGCAATCAACGCGATCTCCGCATAGAATCCACGTGTGAATCGCGAACCAACCTATCACGCCGCGCATTCCGTGGCCGCAGCTGTCGAAGAGCATTTTGCTCGGCACCTCGCGGAAGCGCGCGCGCGTGGTGAGCGAGAGCTGGCACATCCTCCGACGGCGCGCGCAATCCAAACAATTATCGATGCGACTTTCTGGGCCAGCTTTCGGCCTGAAGAAGGCCGCTTTCCAAAAATCTCGCTCGCATTTCTTCCGCCCGACCGGGCGCGCCAGTCGCTAATGTTCGAACAGCGTCTACCTTTGACGACGCAGGTGCTGACAAAGCTCGCGCCCGCAGTCGAGCGGCCGGGAATTCATCTCGGCGTTTGGCATAACGACGAAACGACGAGCGATGAGCTTTACGTTTGGGGAGCGACGCGCACAATTCCCAGTCTGGGATTTGTGCTCGAAGACATCGAACCCGGTCTCTTGGTGATCAAGCACCGGCGCATCGGTGGCTTTGGCAAATATGCGAACGTCGCCGTGCTCAAGGGCGAGCAGGTCAAGATCATCGACGAGCAGGGCGCCAGTCTTCCGGACTGTCCGGATCTTTTGAAGTCGCTGCGCGCCTTCACGACGCCCGCAACCTGGCAGACCTCGGTGAACGGCCTGGTCCAACTCGCTGCTTCGATGCGCTCGCATGGGCATGGAGGTACGCTGCTGGTGATCCCAGATGGATCTGAGCAATGGAGCGAATCGATCGTGCATCCAATTCTCTATTCCGTGGCGCCGCCTTTCTCGAAACTCGCCAACTTGATTAAGACGAAAGCCGATCGCGCCGGTGAGAACGAATGGGAAGCGTCATTACGCAACGCGGTCGATACGGTCGCCGGACTGACAGCGGTGGACGGCGCAACTGTGATTACGGAAACTTACAGAGTCGTAGCGTTCGGCGCCAAGATAAAACGCGCGGCCGGTAAGCAATCGGTTGAGCAGATGGTCCTGACTGAACCCGTCATCGGCAACCAGGCCGAGGTGGTTCCTCCCGTGCAGCACGGCGGGACGCGCCACCTCTCCGCCGCGCAATTCATTCACGATCAGCGAGACGCACTCGCGCTGGTGGCTTCGCAGGACGGCCGCTTCACGGTTTTCGCCTGGTCGCCGTGCGAGCAGATGGTCCATGCCCACCGCGTCGACGTGTTGTTGATGTAGTGGAAAGAAATCAGTTTCGATGAAAGCCATGGGCCGTTTTCCAAAGAAAATCATTGGCGATTCGCGACGGCACGATATCGGCAGATTAGTCCTCCATTTCTTGTGCGCTATAATCATTCCATGAATAAGCGTGCGAAAAAACGACTAGTGGAAGCTATAAGGAAAGATAAGTTGGAACGAGCCAAGCCGAGTCAAAATCCAACCCCTACTTCAACCAGGGACTCGAAACAGCAAACCGGCTTTCTTCCGCGTCCCGATAAGAAAAGAGGCTAGCTTTCCGGGCTGTGGGCACACGCGTGCTAAACCTTGATATGAAGCAGTCTTCGGATGATAATCACGGCGGAGTTCAAGTATGAAGAACAAGTATCAGGTCGTCCCGCAGGCCACAGCAACGAAAAAACCGGCGAAGGCGGAAATCTCAGATGCCGAATTCCGCCGCCGGTTAAAGAACATTTCTGAATGGAGAAAGAAGCGCCTTGCCCAGCTTCGCCCCAAAGATTCGCGTTGAAGTGTACGTCCCTATTCGTTACGAGCCCGCCTACCAGGAGACGCTGACCTGGCTCATCGAAGAATTCACTGAACTGCGCGGCGGCTGCACCGTCAACGAAAATGTCGGCGGCTACTATTTCTCCCAAGACAATGAAGTCATCGATGATCGTGTAAGCATCGTCTACAGCGATTTCCCGATGAATTGGGAAAAGCTAGCCGACCGAAGCGAAGCGCTTGACTATTGCGCCACCCTACAAGGCTTCTTACTTGAGAATCTCTGGGAAGAAGAGATTCTGATCGCGGCCTATGCGGTTTCGCATACCAAACAATGACATTGCGAGGGCAAATAACTGAGATAAAGAGTTGGAGACGAAGTTCAAAGTTGATGTTGGTGATGTGATGAGAATTCCGGGCCTACGAAGGCCTTGGGGTGGATTCCCGCCATTCTTAACGCCCGTGTTTTTCCATAAGGAGGTTCTAGTGCGATATTTCTATGATCCTCGCTATTTGTGCGAGTTTCATAGCGAAACCTATGGAACCATACGCGCAAGGGAATTCGACTTTGCATTTGGCATCAATCCGAATGGCAAAGTTGTTGCTTGGCTTGGCGATCTAGAAAAGCTACCGGCGTCCGAGCAGCAATACTTGCTCTCAGAGAACACAGAATCGGACGGAAACATAACTTCGGAATTCTATGATGCTCAGATCAATTGCATCTTCACCTCGCCGATTAGGGAAATAGAGATCATTTTGCTCAAGACAAAGGTTAGTGAGATCTTTCAGGACAGATTTGGTTTCGCCCTTTTTCTTCATGCGCCTCTTTGCGATACTCGACGACTTAAATCATGTCCACTGAACCAAACAAAATTATCTATTCAATGGTCGGCGTCAGTAAGTTCTATGACAAAAAGCCGGTCTTGAAAGACATCTATCTCTCTTATTTTTACGGCGCCAAAATTGGCGTCATCGGTCTCAACGGCTCGGGCAAATCGTCTCTGCTGCGCATTCTTGCGGGCGCTGACAAAGATTTTCTTGGCGAGACGGTGATTTCGCCCGGCTTCACCGTGGGCTATCTCGAGCAGGAACCATTGATTGACGACGCGCGCACGGTGCGCGAAGTCGTGCAGGAAGCCGTCAAAGAAACCGTCGAGCTATTAAAAGAATTTGATGAGATCAATGCGAAGTTCGGCGAGGAGTTATCCGAGGAGAACATGGACAAACTTCTGGCCCGGCAGGGTGAAGTACAAGAGAAGTTAGATCACCTCGACGCCTGGGATCTCGATTCCCGTCTGGAGATGGCGATGGATGCGCTGCGCTGTCCGCCGCCTGAGACACCGGTGAAGATCTTGTCGGGTGGCGAAAGAAGGCGCGTCGCGCTTTGCCGGCTGCTGTTACAAAAACCCGACATCCTTTTATTGGACGAACCTACTAACCATCTTGACGCTGAATCGGTCGCCTGGCTCGAACATCATTTGCAGAACTACGCCGGCACGATCATCGCGGTGACGCATGACAGATATTTTCTCGACAACGTCGCGGGTTGGATTCTTGAGTTGGATCGCGGCGCCGGAATTCCGTGGAAAGGGAACTACACAAGTTGGCTCGAACAGAAACAGGAACGCCTGCGACGCGAAGAAAAATCCGAGAGTGAAAGACAGAAGACTTTGCAGCGCGAGCTGGAGTGGATTCGGATGTCGCCAAAGGCGCGGCACGCCAAAGGCCAGGCGCGCGTCAATGCCTACGAAGCGCTGTTGCAGGAGCGAGCAGACAAGCGCCGCGAGGATTTGGAGATTCCGATTCCGCGGGGACCGCGTCTCGGCGACGTGGTGATTGAAGCTGATGAAGTAAGCAAAGGCTATGGCGACAACCTTCTCGTCGAAAAGATGACGTTCAAACTGCCGCGTGGCGGAATCGTCGGCGTGATTGGGCCGAACGGCGCCGGCAAAACGACGCTGTTTCGCATGATCACTGGCCAGGAAGAACCTGATAGCGGTGAGATCAAAGTCGGCGAGACGGTGCAGCTGGCTTACGTCGACCAAAGCCGCACGCTCGATCCAAACAAGTCGATCTGGGAAGAGATCTCAGAGGGAGCCGACGTGCTTAAGTTGGGAAATCGGGAAGTGAACTCGCGCGCTTATGTCGGGCGCTTCAATTTTTCCGGCTCGGACCAGCAGAAGAAAGTTTCGATGCTTTCGGGCGGCGAGCGCAACCGGGTTCACCTTGCAAAGATATTGAAGGAAGGAGCGAATGTGCTGCTGCTGGACGAGCCGACCAACGATCTTGATGTGAATACCCTGCGCGCTTTGGAAGAAGCGCTCGAGAACTTCGCGGGTTGTGCGGTGGTCATCTCGCACGATCGCTGGTTTCTCGATCGCATCGCGACGCACATGCTGGCATTCGAAGGCGACAGCAAGGTCGTCTGGTTCGAAGGAAATTATTCGGACTATGAAGAAGATCGAAAAGCCCGTTTGGGAGCGGAAGCAGAGACACCGCACCGAATTAAGTATCGTCAGTTAACTCGAACATGACTCAATCAGCCACAGATGAACGGGATAAAAACAGATCAGGACAAACCATCTGGGCAAGCGTTCCTTGTCGGATCAATCTGTGTTCATCTGTGTAAATCTGTGGCTAAGAATTCGCTTCGTCTTCGGCCATCTGATCATTGATGGATTTTAGCGCGCGCTCGAGCACGGTGCGGTGTGATGGATTCGTGGCCGCGGTCAGTTGAGTCATGATACGCGAGCGCGAAACTCGCAGCGATTCAAACTTGCCGCTGCGGATGCGCTCCTCAGGAGTCGAGGTGTTGTTGAACGCTCGAGCGTCAGCTAATGCGTGTTGCCGTTCGAATGTCTCTTCCATCTGCCCAGCCAAAGCGTCGCCATCCCATGCCATATTCTTCACCTCGTTGAATTAATGTCTCTATCCTAGCACTCATTTCGTTATTACGCGCTGTGGCGTTCCGAGAGCAATTGTTTTGCGGTATTCTCGTCGCGGCTGACGTAAGGTTTCTAGAGCTACAAATGATGAATTTACGTGAATGGTTCGGAGGAATCGACATTTATTTGTTTGATCTCCTTTTGAAGGGCCACATCACTTCCGAAATGAAATTGCTGGACGCGGGCTGTGGTGGCGGCCGCAACCTCACGTACTTTTTCAAAACCGGCTTTGATGTATCCGGCGTCGATCAGTCTCCGGCTGCAATTGCCGAAATTCGCTCGCTGGCTGGCGCGATGGCGCCTAGTCTTCCCGTTGAAAACTTTCGCATAGAAGCGGTTGAGAAAATGTCCTTCGGCGATTCAAACTTTGACGTGGTATTGAGCAGCGCAGTCCTGCACTTTGCCCGCGATGAAAATAACTGGAGCCAAATGGTGCGCGAAATGTGGAGAGTCCTGAAGCCCGGCGGAATTTTTTTCGCGCGCCTGGCTTCAACGGTCGGCATTGACGGAATCAAACTAATCGAAGGCCGGCGCTATCACTTGCCGGACGGGAGCGAACGCTTTCTAGTCGATGAGGAAATGCTTTTGCGGGAAACAGAATCAATCGGCGGCCAATGGCTTGAGCCATTCAAGACCGTGGTGGTCCAGCACCAACGCGCGATGTCGAATTGGATCCTGAGAAAGCTTTGAATGCCGGTCAACTAATTACAAGTTAGCAACTCGCTGATGAAGGGCGGCCAGCCAATTCTCCGTACAGTGGAAAAGATTCCGTCGGGGTCGGGCATCGCATGTAGGCTAACACGCCGTCATGTAATGATTTTGGCAACCGGGGACTGCCGTCCGCTGCGCGGGCTTGCGTTCTATTTTGATTCCGAACCTGGGGTTCCGCTTCGCTTCACTCCAGGCTCTATGCTTTCGCTTGCTGCGCAGGCTGAGCGCTGCGGATGCCCCCCACGACAACCCGACCGCCACAAAAACCAAGACAAATCTCCTCGACTTGAGTATGATGTGCGCGCCTTCGCCCTCGGAAAGTTATGAAGGTCTCGTCTCACGCATTAATCCTTCCGGCGCTCGTGCTCAGCGTCGCTTGTCTGTCGCAGCGCGCGAACTCGCAGGCCAAGACTGAAAGCAAAACCGCCGACGCCGCTGTATCAGGCAAAGTAACCATCAAAGGCAAACCTGCGGCTGGGATCGTCGTCGGCATGCGCATGAGCCGTCCGGCGCGTTTGTCGTTGCTGATTCTGCGAACAGTCCGCAGGGCCAATCGGTAATTATCAATGAAAGTGAAAACGTCGACGGGATGAATTTCGATCTGGTGCCCGGCGGCGTAATCACCGGAAAAGTTACGAACAGTGAAGGCCATCCGCTGATTGAAGAGCGCGTCACCCTCATGCCGGCGGATGAAAGCAATCAGCGCCGATCGCTTTCCATTAGCGGAATGACCACTGACGATCGCGGTGTGTATCGCCTCTTCGGAGTTCCGGCTGGACGCTACAAAGTGTCTGTCGGAGACCCGCGCTTTCGCGGCATGAACCGTCGTAAGGTTGCGGTGCAGACTTTCTATCCCGATGCCACTGACGTCGCGAAGGCGGGCGTCATCAACGTCGAAGAAGGATCCGAAGCAAATAAGATCGACATCACTGTCGGCGAAGCACCGCAAGGTTATTCGGTAACGGGTCGAGTTGTCGATGGAGACAGTGCCGCGCCCGTCGCTAACGTCTCCATACAATTGACCACGATTGAAATTATCGACGCCAACAACACGCGCCGCTCCAGCGAATACATTGACGTGAGGTCGGACGCGCAAGGCCAGTTCCGGCTGCCGAACATTCGCCCGGGGAAATATGAACTGACGATTTATCCGCCCGAGGATTCGGATGTCCGCGCTGAGGCGCCCGTGAAGTTCGACGTCTTCGATCAGGATGTCAGCGGTCTCATCGTCAGGACGACACACGGCGCGACCCTGACGGGTACGGTTGTCTTCGAAGGCAGCAAGAACAATCCTGTTCAAATACCTGCGCAAATGTGGATTATGGTTTACACGCGCAATGAAGGAAATCCGGGTATTAGCTCAGGCAGGACCGCGCGCGTGAAGCCGGATGGAACTTTCTTCGCAGGCGGACTGAGCGCGGGGATTGCGAACCTGAACGTCGAGAGTCCTATGCCCAACAGAGGATTCACCCTGGCTCGAATCGAACGCGACGGCGTCGTGCAAACAAACGGAATTCAGATTCAGAACGGCGAACACGTGAGCGGCGTGCGACTCGTGATGACGTTCAGCAACGGAAGCATCCGCGGCGTCGTCCGCGTCGAAAACGGAACGTTGCCACCGGCCGCGCGCATGATGGTTCAACTCATGAAAGCGGGCGAGCAGATGCCATTACCGCGCGGGGCCGAAGTTGACGGCCGCGGCCATTTCTTAATTGAAGCCTTGCCTCCCGGAAGTTACGAATTGCGCGTGATTGCTTACGCGCCGGAATGGCAACAGCAACGGCGGCCGCCGATATCCGCAAAGCAGATCGTGACTGTAAACGAAGGCGCGGCCACGGACGTTACGATGACGCTCGACCTAACGGCGCCTCCAAATCAATAACAATGAAACGTTTGTTTCTTTCATTTAGTTGTGCCGCGATCGCGCTGAGCTTTCTCGCTGTCAGCGCAGTGGCTCAACCTCAAGCTGATGAAACAAGCAACGACAGCGCGAAGGGATCGATCAATGGCCGCGTTGTCGATCAGAATGGTCAGCCGCTTGCGAATGCGATGGTGAGCGTGCGCGGCTACGGCAATACGCAGCGCGGTGGCACGGCGGCGACGGATCGCGAAGGAAATTTTAAGGTAGATGGACTCGATCCCTTTGCTTATATCGTGACGGCCACGCTGCCGACTTACATCGCCACGCCACGCGATCCTGACGCCACTCCGCTCGGATTCTTTCGCGTCGGTGATACAACCAGAATCGAATTGATGAAGGGCGGCGTGATTACCGGCAGCGTAAAGAGAGCTAATGGCGATCCGGTGGTATCAGTAACCGTCCGCGCTTACATGATTCGAGACAACAAAGGGCAGCCGCCGCGTTACGGTATTCCGATGCGCGCGCGTCAGACAGACGATCGTGGCGTCTACAGAATTTACGGTTTGGTGCCCGGCAGCTACATCGTCTCAGCGGGCGGTCTGGGTAACGTCAACGGTTATTCGATCGACCAGTACGGCAGCGATGTGCCGACTTACGCCCCGTCTTCACCGCGCGACGCAGCGACTGAAGTTTCGGTGGGCAGCGGTGAAGAGCTGGCAAACGTCGACATTCGCTATCGTGAAGAACTCGGTCACACAGTGAGCGGCGTTGCCAGCTCCGCAGTGGCGACGGATCAACCGAACGGTTTCAATCTCACGCTGACATCGACCCTCAACGGAACATCACAAGCCAATTACACCTTCTTTCAGCCGCCGCAAGCACGTGGCTTCGCGTTCTCTGGAGTGCCCGATGGCGAATACGATGTCGTGGCTCAACAATATTCACCCGCGGGTGGCTGGATCGTTTCAGAGCCGCGCCACATTCAAGTCAGAGGCGCGGATATAACCGGGTTGGAGTTGATTGCGAAGGCACTCGCATCAATCGCGGGAAGCATCATGCTGGAAGAATCAAAACTTCCCGAATGCGCAGGCAAGCGCCGGCCGCTGCTGAGCGAAACCGTTATCGGTCCATGGCACAATGAAAAGACGGTGCCGAAAGATCAACCGCCGTTTCTCTACGGTATGGGTGGGCCGACGGTGCCCGACAAGGATGGAAGTTTTGTGTTACGCAATCTCGCGCCGGCTCAATATCGATTCAATGTGCGACCGTTGGCGAAGTACTGGTACTTGAAATCTATCACCTGGCCCAGCGGTACGGCCGCAGCTTCGCCGAAAAGTCCCGCGCCTGATCGTCCGCGCGATGCTGCGCGCAACTGGACGAACATACGCACGAGCGAGCGCTGGACGGGTTTGACGGTCACGTTTGCCGAAGGCGCAGGATCGATGCGCGGACAAATCGACCCGGGGGAAGGAAAGAAGTCGTCAGGGCGAGTGTTTGTTTACCTCTCGCCCGCAGAGCCGGACAAGGCCGAAGACATTGTCCGCTATTTTGTTTCGTTGGCCGCCGAAGATGGAAGCTTCGCATTGACGAACTTGCCGCCCGGACGTTACTGGGTGACTGGTGCGGCCGCGGGCGACAGCGATTCAAACATGATGTCGAAGTTGCGACTCCCCGATGAAACAGAACTGCGTGCGAAACTGCGCCGCGACGGCGAAGCGGCAAAACTTCAAATCGAATTCAAGCCCTGCCAGAACGTCTCGGATTATCATTTGGGTTTCAAGTGATCCGTGTTTGCTGAGCAATCCATTTCGCTTCTTCGCGTTCTTGATCTATAAACATCTCCGCGCTCGAGGGCGCGCAATCGATTTCGACCAAAGGTGTCACTGATGATTGATGAGTTCATGCGTGTCCGCTCCTACAAGGAGCGATGGTGATGTTTGGGATTGAAGCTCTATAAACATTGAGCACCTAACGGTGCTCAGAGGTCAACCGATGTTCGTATTACGCAGTACCAATATGAAGTTTCTATTTTCGATCTTCATCCTGACGTTGTTGGGAGCGTCGACCGCATCGGCCAAAGACGACATCACTAAAGAGTTGATGACGTCGAATGGCAAGACGCGAGCTTACTACTTGTATGTGCCGTCAACGATCAAAACCGAATCGCCCGCGCCGCTGATTCTGATGTTGCATGGATCGGGCCGAGTCGGTTTGTCGCTGGCAGAGAAGTGGAAGGATCTGGCGAAGAAAGAAAACTTTATCATTGCGGGCCCCGATTCGAGCAACTCGCAAGGTTGGGGAATGCCGCAGGACGGACCGGACTTTCTGCGCGATTTGGTCGAGGAACTCAAAAAGAAATATCCGATCAATCCACGCCGGATTTATCTGTTCTGCCATTCTGCCGGGGCAATCTTTGCGCTCGAAATCTCTCTGATGGAATCGGAATACTTTGCGGCCACGGCGGTTCACGCGGGTGCATTGCCGCCGGACGATCGCGATCTGATCCAGATGGCCAAGCGGAAAATTCCCATGTTCATTCAAGTGGGTGACAGCGATCAGAGTTTTCCTTTGAAAGCAGTAAGGGCCACCCGCGATCTCCTGAATCAGAATGGATTTTCGGTTGAGGTGACTGAAATACCGAAACACGATCATTGGTACTATGAGCTGGCGCCGAAAATTAATCTGGCGGCCTGGGACTTTCTGAAGAAGTATGAACTAAATCAAGATCCGGTTTATCGAACATTCCACTTCAACTAACGCCTGCGCGACAGAAAAGAGGCTAAATGGCCGAAGCTAAAACAAAACCAACTAAACAGAGCGTGGCAGACTTTATCAGCAAGTTGCCGGACGTGCAGACTCGCACTGATTGCACCGTCATCGCGCAGATGATGGAAGACGCCACGAAAGAGAAAGGCGTGATGTGGGGCATGAGCATAGCGGGCTTCGGCGCCACGACCATCAAGTATGCAGGCGGCAGGGAGGCGGACTGGCCGTTAATGGCCTTCTCGCCGCGCAAACAGAATCTCACGCTCTACGGCATGGCGGGTGAAGACGATGAGTTGCTCTCGAAACTTGGAAAACACACCGTGGGCAAAGGCTGCTTGTACGTCAAGTGTCTCGCTGATGTGGACCTGCCGACGCTCAAGAAATTGATCAAGGCTTCGGTGAAACGAAAGAAGAAATAGTCCACAGATTACACAGAAGGATTACACAGAAGAAGGATACATTCGCGTTATGTAGTTCGCCTTCCGGTTTGATGTTTTGAATTCTATCTGTGAAATCTGTGGATGAAATGAGTTCGAGGCGCTTTCCAAAACAGATTATCGACGCAGTCCGCGACGCCAAGATCCTCGGCATACGCGCCGGTACCAAACGGCATCGCGTAATCGGCATCTGGGCCGTTGTAGTCGAAGGACGCGTGTTCGTGCGCTCGTACACTTTGAAGCCGCGAAGCTGGTATCGCGCGTTCCTCGATGAGCCACGCGGAATGATCGAAGTGAATGGGAAGGAAATCAAAGTGCGGCCCGTTTTCACGCGCAGCGAGCGCTTGAAGAAGTTGGTCGATCGCGCGTACGCGGAAAAGTTTCCAACGCCGGGCTCACGCGTGTTCGTCGAAGGGTTCAAGGAAGAGAAGCGGCGAGATACGACGACCGAGTTGGTTCCGCTTTAGAAGGCAAAGAGTCTGTGATCACTTATCATGAGCAAAACAAACCAAAGCGCCGTCAAGCCGGCGCACTCCAAAAAAGAGAATCCGGTGCGCGAAGGATTTCGCACAATCACACCCTATCTGGTGGTTGACGACGTGCACGCTGAAGTTGAATTTCTGACCCGGGCTTTTGGCGCTGAAGGACAGGTTTATGGACTCGGGACGCAGGGCGGGTTTCACGGCGAATACAAGATCGGCGAATCGATGATCATGGTCGGCGGAGGCGGCAAGGGTTCGGCCTGGAAGGGCAATGCGTTTCCCGGTTCGATGCATTTGTACGTCGAAGATGTCGACGCGACCTACGATCGCGCGCTGCAAGCCGGCGCGACCTCGCTCTATGCTCCAAGGGAGCAACCGTTTGGCGATCGCGATTGTGGCATTCAGGACGCCGGCGGCAACCAGTGGTTTCTGGGCACACGCTTGGGCGGCGCTCATGTGCCGGAAGGTGCGCACAACTTGATGGCTCATCTGCGTCCTAAAGGCGCACCGCGAATGATCGATTTTCTTAAGCAGGCGTTCGGTGCCCAAGAAGTATTGGTACATCGATCTCCGGATGGCGTGATTCATTACGCGCGTATGAGCATTGGCGATGCCGTTATTGAAATGGGCGAGGCGCACGGTCAATGGCAACCGATGCCGGCCGTGTTCATGATGTACGTCGATGATGTCGATGAGTCATATGAACGAGCAATCAAGGCTGAAGGTGCCCTGGCGAAGGATCCGCCGAAGTTGCAACCGCATGGCGCGCGCGTCGGCTCGATCACAGACCCGTTTGATAACGTTTGGTATATCGCTTCGCAGATGAAGTCGATGGAAGAAGAATCGACAGAACCAGAAAGGAAACCTATGGGCGCGCCGAAACTGTTTCGCATCGCTTTGCAGGTGGGAGATCTCGGAAAGGCCGGCGAGTTCTATTCCAAGCTACTAGACGATCCGGGGATTCCGATCCCGCGCGGCTCGCGGCATTACTTCAATTGCGGGCCAGTGATTCTTGCGCTCGTTGACGTTGCGAAAGGCGGGGGCGAGAAACCGCAGCCAACACCGGACTATGTTTATTTCGCAGTGGAGAATCTCGAAGAAGTTTTTGAGAGAGCCAAAGCGCTGAATTGTCTAGCGAAAGATCGCTATCACGATCAGGAGGCCGGTCAAATTGTTAAGCGTCCGTGGGGCGAAGTTTCGTTCTACATCGAAGATCCGTGGGGCAATGGTTTGTGCTTTGTCGACGAGACGACGCTGTTTACGGGGAAGTAATTCGTGGCTTAGCGCGTATTCTTTGCGGCTTTGCGCCTTGGCATGAAACGCTGCGGGCAACAGCGATCCATCAAGGACCAAGACGCAGAGTCACAAAGGGAGTCAGGATTCTTTGTGGTGAAAGACTGCTTTCAGATTTTCAAGATTAAGTAAGGAGAACGAGTCATGCCAGTCAAACCAATTCCAGAAGGCTACCATTCAGTTACGCCGTATCTGATTGTCCGAGGTGGCGCCGAAGCGATTGACTTCTACCAGAAGGCTTTTGGCGCGACAGAACTTTTTCGCTTTCCCACTCCGGACGGAAAGATCGGCCACGCGGAAATCAAGATCGGTGATTCGCCGATTATGCTCGCCGATGAATTCGCCGAGATGGGCCACAAAGGTCCGCAGTTGCTGGGCGGATCGCCTGTCAGCATTATGATCTATGTCGAGGATGTCGATACGATCTTCAATCAAGCCGTTACCGCTGGCGCGACGGTCAAAGAAGCATTGCAGGACAAGTTCTATGGTGATCGCATCGGCACGGTGACGGATCCTTTTGGCCATGTCTGGCACGTCGCGACGCACAAGGAAGACGTCTCGATGGAAGAAATGCAGGAGCGAATGAAAGCGCACACGGCTTCAGCTTCGGCCAGTGAATAATGACTTTGCGCGACACGCTTTGACGATGTTAGAGTCTGTCGCGCGAGGTCATAACCCTAATGAAGCAAAGAACAATCTGCGCCGCGGTGCTGCTCACGGCGTTGTTTTCCTGCCTGGCGTGCGCCAACAAAGGCTCCACCGCCATCGCTAATCAACAAACGAGTTCCACGCAAGGCGCGGCTGGCGAACTTCACCTTAAAGCTCCTGACGGCTGGGTGACTGAAACGCCTTCGTCTTCGATGCGTGTCGGTCAATATAAACTTCCTAAAGCTGAGGGAGATAAGGAAGACGCATCACTCGTCGTTTATTATTTCGGCGCGACGCAAGGCGGCAGCCCTCAAGCCAATATCGATCGATGGATCGGCCAGATCCAACAGCCCGATGGCGGCGATTCGAAGGCCAAAGCAAAGACTGAGACGATGACCGTCAACGGCCTAAAAGTGACGACGGTCGACGTGACGGGACTCTATACGGCGGAGATGGCGCCGGGAAGCAAGACGTTCCACAACGACGCAAATTATCGCCTGCGCGCTGCCGTGATTGAGACGCCGAAGGGAAATTATTTTGTGAAGCTGGCTGGACCAGACAAGACGGTGGCGCGTTGGGATCAATCTTACAACGACTTTTTGAAGTCGGTTGAGTTCAAATAAACTCACATGACACCACCCCCCAAAACGATAACCATTCCCGATCAAGTTTCTGATGCTGAATGGCAGACGCGCGTCGATCTCGCCGCTGCTTATCGCCTCGTTGCGCTCTATGGTTGGGACGATCTGATTTTCACCCACATCTCAGCGCGCGTTCCTGGAGAGGAGCATCACTTTCTGCTGAATCCTTACGGGATGATGTTCGATGAAGTGACGGCGTCGAGTCTGGTGAAGATCGATCTCGACGGAAACAAGGTGATGGACTCGCCCTACTTTATCAACCCCGCCGGTTTTACGATTCACAGTGCGGTACATGCGGCGCGTGAAGATGCTCTCTGCGTGATGCACCTGCATACTAGCTACGGAATTGCAGTGTCGGCGCAGAAGAACGGTTTGCTGCCGCTTTCGC
Organism: Acidobacteriota bacterium; assembly: GCA_003222895.1. Taxonomy (GTDB): domain Bacteria; phylum Acidobacteriota; class Blastocatellia; order Pyrinomonadales; family Pyrinomonadaceae; genus UBA11740. The sequence continues at coordinate 36,937 of QHXI01000080.1, forward strand.
AACAAGCGATGTTTGCGTTGTCGTCGTTGGCGTATCACGATTACGAAGGCCTCGCGCTCGATGAAAAAGAAAAGCCGCGACTGGTCGCGGATTTTGGCGAAAAGAAATTCTTAATTCTGCGTAATCATGGATTGCTGGCCGTTGGGCGCAACGCCGCGGAGGCGTTTCTGGGAATGTTCCTTTTGGAGCGTGCTTGCCAGATTCAAATTCTCGCACAGTCAGGCGGTGGAGAATTGTCACCGATTCCAAAAGAGATCGTCGGTCGCGTTGCCTCGCAGATGAGCGCCGTCATGATGGGTCAAGGCGCGGCGCTAACTTGGCCAGGACTTCTGCGAAAGCTTGATCGGATCGATTCTTCATATCGCAACTAACAAGTTACCGAATTACAAAACAGTAAGATCAACCTTGGAGCAGGTCTTGATGAAACCAAACGGATTTACCGTGAAATCGCATTTCGACGGCAAGGACGCAGTCACCAAGACGGTGTATCAGCAGTTACTGAAAGGGCGTGAAGAAATTCGGACGGGTCATCGAAGATCCGAAAAAGACTTCCATTCATCTCGTCAACAAAACCGCCTTTGCCGGCGTGGCCACGCGTAACAAAGCGATTGTCTTGACCATCAAGAGCGATCGCGAGCTGTCAAGTCCTCGCTTTCACAAATCAGAACAAACTTCGGCCCGCCGGTTTCACCATGAAGTGAAACTGACTTCGATTGCAGAGGTCGATGCGGAATTATTGGATTGGCTAAAAGCTGCCTATGAATTGAGTTCGTAACCAGTTGACAAAATCTGCCACAGATACACACTGATCGACACAGATATAAAAATCTCTCTTCTTATCTGCGTCGATCCGTGTTTATCTGTGGCGAATTTACGCAACTTCGCGGGTTTGATTACTCAAAGTGTAAATCGCTTCCATCACCGCAGCGTGAACTTCTTCAGGCAAAACATCGCGCGACGCAAGACTGCGCAGGTTCGGCAGCACCTGTTGTTGATTGCTCAGAGACAAAAGCTTGACCGCAGTTAAGCGCACTTCCTTGTTCGGATGTTTTGCGATCGCCTGCATCAACGGCTGGACCTCGCCGGCTTTCGCCATCAAGAACAGAATCGAAAACGCGTCGTAAGTTCGGTCGCGACCCTCACCGCTCAAACTGTTGATTGCATTGGCGGCGAGACCCGATCCGGCGATCGCCGATCCAATTTTGCGTCGTCGCTCAGGCGAAGCTTCGCGCAAGGCGCGGGTGAACGATGCCGCGAGATCCGGCGCGAGCGAATAGAGAGCGCGCGCTGCGGCGTTACGAACTTCGACGCTGGGATCGTCAAAAGATTTGGTGATGAGCGCGAACGAGTCTTCGCCGCCTGCGTCGGCAAGATCGACCAGCGCGGCTGCGCGATCGGAAGACTGAGAGCTTTGCAGGCGCTCGGCGATGTCCGCGGGAATCGCGGGGCCTTCGCTGCGGACAAAGTCATTCTCGCGTGGCAGCGCAACGACGGGAATGGGATCGAGTTCCACGCTAACCAAATCAGCAGTCGTGTCGGCCGAGATGAATTCAGGTTCAGCCTTGCGTGGCGGCGTCTTCTTCGCGTGATCGAGATCGATGGTGAGCCATGGTTCGTCCATAGATTCCGCATCGACCAACTCGATCGATTTCGCCTCAGCCGTGAGTTCGAAGAGTTCATCGACCGGCGGCTGATCGTGAAACGATTCGAGTTGCTGCTTGAGTTGTCGATGACGCGCAGCGCGCTCTTCGGCTTCTCTTTGCGCTTTCTCAAGGCCGGTTTCGAGTTGTCGCAGCAGCTGCGCCTCTTCGTCGGTTTTGCGCTGTGCTTGCGCTTCGACCTGACGCACCGCTTCCGCATGACCGGGCAAACGCGATTCGGCGTCCTGAAGCCGGTGCAGCGTTTCGGTCTCAAGCCGGCGCAACTCTTCGATTTCGGCGATCATCTCTTCTTCCTTCGTCGCCAATTCCTTCACGCGCGCGCGCGCCGATTGACGCGCATCTTCCTGCTCGAGACGACGCGCTTCGGCAAGTTGAAGGCGTCTGATCTGTTCTTCTTCGGCTTCACGCAATGCTTCGATCTCAGCCTTCAGTTGACTTTCTTTTTCAGTGCGCCGTTGGGTACTGACGTGCGAGCCGTTACGCGTCTCTTCAAGCGCGCGCAAACGCGCTTCGGCATCTTCGACGCGCTTCATATAGTCTTCTTTGTCTTTGAGCGTGCTATCGAATTCGATTTCGATCTGCGCGGCGCGCTCGGCGTTCTGTTGCGCTTCGGTCTCAGCCAGATAACACTTCTTCACCTGTTCGGCCAGGTGGGTTTGAATTTCATCAATACGCTTGATCTGCTCTTCTTCCTGCTCGTGCAGCACGCTGATCGTCAGCTTGAGTTGCTGCTCTTGTTCCGCGCGCTCCTGCGCTTCGGCTTCGGCGCGGCGGCGAGCTTCTTCCATCTGCGGAATGCGTTCCTTGATTTCTTCGATACGTGTCAGCGTTTCCTGCTCGACACGACTCAGAGCATCAAGCTCTTCGCGCAGCCGCTGCTCTTTCTCTTCCTGCAGTTTCGCCTGCGAAAGTGCGAGTTGGTGCGTCTTTCTTTGCTCCGCAAAAATCGCTTCGATGGCCACGATTCGCTTCAGCAGATCGCGTTCTTGCTGGTGCAGCGAGTCCGTTTCCGCTTTGATTGATTGCTCGTGCTGGTCCAGCCTCGCAACTTCAGCAGCCCGTTCCTGCTGAGCTTGTTCTGCCGCCGCGAGTTGCACCCGCGCACCTTCGAGACGGGAAATCTCTTCCGGCTCCACCTTCCTCACCGCTTCCATTTGGGCGTTGAGCCGTCGTTCGTCTTCCGCGCGTTTCTGCGCTTCGCGTTCGAGTTGCGCGTTGGTCGCTTCTAACTCAGCGACGCGTCGCTGTTGTTGCTCAGCGGCAGCGGCGGCCTCTGCCTGCGATCGCTGATGCGCTTCCTCTTGCATCGCGAGCACGGAACGTGTCTCATCGATCAACCGAAGCTGGTTCTGTTCCGCAGCTTTGAGTTCTTCGACCTGCTGACGAAGCGTTTCCGCTTCGTGCTGATGGCGTTGCAACTCGGCTTCGGACTGGGTGCGCGCGTTGTGAAATTCACTGATGCGCTGTGCTTCAGCCTGAATGCGCGATTGCAGTTCGGCTTCGGCAGCCCGATGCGCTGCTTCCTGTTCGCGCAGGCGAGCTTCAGCTTCCCCGATTTGCTTGGCGCGCTCTTCTTCCTGTTTGTAGAGCGCCTCGATGTCGGCGTTGATCGTCGTTTCTCTCTGAGTCAACTGCTGAAGCTGAACACCGACGCGCTCAATGTTCTCTTGCTTAAGTTGGATCGAAGCTTCAGTCGCACCTATTCGCTTTGCGAGGTCCGTATCCGCGCCGGCAAGATGTTCAAGTTCGCTCGCGAGGCGGGCGTGTTCTTCTGAAAGCGTTTGCAGTCGCGCGTCTGATGCTTCCTTGGTTTCCCGCTGACCATTGACGGCTCTCTCAGTTTCAGCAATTTCTTTCGCGCGCTCTTCGAGTTCAGTGCGAAGCGAATCCAATGCAGAAGTAAGCGCCGTCTGCTGCTCACTGAGCTGCTGAACCTGCGTTTTTCCTCGCTCGAGTTCGGAATGCGTCGAAGCTATTCGAGCTTGAGCCTCGGCAATCTGTTGAGAAAGATTGGTTTCGGACGAGATGAGTTGATCCAGTTCGGCCGCGAGGTTTTGCTGTTGCTCGGTCAAGGCCAGGAGTTGCGCGTCGCGCTTCTGCCTGGCTTCCTGTTGAGTATCGATTGTAGCTTCGGCTTCGGCAATCTTCTTGACTTGTTCGTGCTCGCCGGCGCGCAGATTATCAATTGCCGAAGCGAGCGACTGAAGTTTTTCCGCCCGCTGTTGGTTCGCAGCCTCTGCAGCCGCGCGCTGGGTCACCAATTCAGCGATGCGAGTTTCTTCGTTCTTGGCGCGCAAGTCGGCTTCGATGCTGGCCTTTAAGTGAATTTGTTCGGCGACCCGCAAGCGGTCTTCAGTTTTAGCGATTCGCGAGCGCAATTCCTGCTCGCCTTGATGCAGCGCTTCGATCGAATTATTTAATTCCCGTTCCTTACCGCTTAGCTCGGCAACTTTCGCAGCAGCCACGCCGTGCGCTTCCTGTTGAGAGACGAGCAGAGCTTCAATTTCTACAACGCGTTGCTGTTGCGCAGCTTCGCCTGCGCGCAATAGCTCGATTTCAGCCTTGATTCTGGTTTCTTCTTCCGCGAGGCGAGCAGCGGTCTGCTCAACTTTCAATCGCGCTTCGTTCAATTCCGCGACGCGCACATCAGCCTGCCGAATTTTTTCGACTTCAGCCTGACCCTCGGTTTCGAGTCTCGCAATTTGCGATTCCAACTCGGCGGCGCGTTGCGTTTCTTCATGAAGTCTCGCTTCCGCCGCTCTTTGAGATTCCGTCAGCGCTTCAATGTTTCGTTCGGCTTCGGCGATGCGCGCGAGCTGTAGCTCTTCGGCCTGCTTCAGTTCTTTGGTTTCGAGTTTTAACTGCTGTTCTTTTTTCGCTTGCTCTTGCGCCGCGCCTTCGGCGCGATGGCGTGCTTCAAGTTGTGAAAGCAATCGAGCTTCAGTCGCCACAACGACGTCGAGTTGATCCTGTTCGGCGTTCTTTAAGCGTTGGATTTCTTCCGCGAGCCACTGCGCGCGTTCGGAGTGTTGTCTGGCATCGCTTTGTAGCCTTCGACAAATACTTTCCTGCTTGCCAATATTATTCTGGATGTGCTCAATGCGCTTCAGTTCTTCCTGCTCGGCTGTGCGCAGTACATTGAGCGTTGCGGAAAGTTCGCGCGCCGTCAGCGCTCTTTGTTGGGAAGCCGCCTGGGCATCTTCGCGCAGCGTTTGGAGCTCGACGAGCCGAGCTTCTTCTTCGCGCGCGCGTTGTTCGGTTTCGGCTTGAAGCTGACGTCGCGATTCTTCGAAGCCCTTTCGCTTAGCTTCCTCTTCAGCTTTTCTTCGCGCGGCCTGAACTTCGACGCGCCGGCGTTCGAGTTCGGCTTCCGCGTTCCTTAGTTCCTCTTCTTCTCTCCGAAATTCGTCGACGTTGATGAACGATGCGTCGTAGGCGCGCGGAGCGGTTCTGCGTTCTAGCTGCGCCTCCAAATCGGAGGGCGGTTCAAATGCGATGACGTTGTCCGGTTTTGTTGGTGCTGCGTTCTTCACGAGCTTTGGTTTCTTTAGGGTGATGTCTTTCGAAGTTTGAACCGGAGTTTCTTTGATGAAGGCTCGACGAGCCTGCGCGAGGTTTTCAAGATTGCCGCTGGCGAGCGCAGCCAACAACCGATCCGCGATCATGCGTTGATTCGCAGAGTCATTTGGATCAATCCCGCGCGCGTCTCCGTTACGACCGCTGGGCGCGTCCTTGATCGGTTTGTCTTCTGAGTTTGTGGATCCCGAAGAGGAGTGGTCCATATCGATTCACCAGTTCCAGTGATAGAGGCTCTGGAGGACAGCCTTGTCTGGGGCCAATGCTGAGACAATGCTGCCTTTGCTTTTCGTACGCGTCAGAAATTCATCAAGGCGATTTTACGACTTTGATGTTCACCGTGGCGAGGGGGACGATCAGTTCGTCCGAAGCAGCCGACTCAGACGCTGCATCTGAGCCTTTCCGATTCTCGCAAATCCGAGGGTTTCAGGTCAATAGTTCTGTTTACGAGCTAAAAACTAAAGCGAATTTGCGCTTCTATCAGCCGATTGAAGGGAGCTGAGCCACCGCCGCCGCGTCCGCCGAAGCCTGCAAAACCCCCAGCGCTGCTGTTCGGGATGCCGAACGAAGGTGAACTGAGATTGCCGACAGGGGATCTATAGTTCACATGATTTAGGATGTTCTGAAAATTTATTCCCACCGTCAGATTGTAACGTTTGTTGCCCTCGGCTCCGCCAAATCCGCCGCCACCACCACCGCCGCGACCGCCGCCACCCCCAGCACCACCTCCGCCGCGGGCCATAGCTCCACCGAAGCCGCCCCGAGGTCCACCGCCGCCGCCTCGCTGGCCATCGCGATTTCCCTGATCACCCTGTCCACGGTTTTGTGAGGTCGCCTTCCGCTCGCTGCCAAAACCAAACGTCTTGCTCACGCGCAGATTCGAAATGATCGAGCCGGGACCTTGTCCGTAGTTGCGCGGAATTATCACTGCGCCTGGAACGGGGTTCGTATCGAAGGCGCCAAACTTTGTGACGACGACGCCGGGTCTGGTTAAGTCCGTTGCGAATGCCGGGCGATCCGTAAACAGAATGTCGCCATTCAAGTCTCTGCCGATCGTAATGTTGAAGGGCGTTCCAGACGAAATGACCAGCAGCGGGCTGAAGCTAATTCCCCAGGGCGCTCTTAAGGCGCCGTACAAAGTAAAGCGATGCCGCACGTCAGTTGACGCGCGTCCATATTCATCGGCGAAGTCATACGGGTTCGCGGCAAAAGTCCCGGAGCCGTCGGTATCGCTCATCGCTTTGCCAAACGCATAATTCGCATTGAAGTTTATCTTCCGATTGAGCGCGCCGCCGAAGGTGACAATCAAAAGGTTCTGATTAAAGACGCCGCTCGAGTCGTACTCGAAAAAGTTGTTTACGCCGAGCGGGCGCGTGCCGCTCCCCGGCAAGTTGGGAATGAAAGTGCCGGGCAAAGGAGCATTGACTGCGCGGGCGCGCAGCATGTGAACCGTCCGCGTGCGGCTGAACGTCACGCTGGTTCTAAAGTTATGCGGCAGGGCGTGTTCGACACTGACGATGGACTGCATCGAGTACGGCGCCTGAATATCATTAGCCAGCGAGTAGATCGAAATCGGCGTCTTGAACGCCTGCAAGACCGCCAGGCTCGGCACAATCGGATAGCTATTCAGCACCGCGGGATTCGTAACCACGTATTGCTGCTGATTGACTCCGTTATTGCGAATTGCGTTAAGCGTCAGATTCTCGCTGATGCGATCGTAAAAAACTCCAAAACCGGCGCGGATGGTTGTACTACTCGGATGTTTCTGACTCCAGTCCGGCGCCCAGGCGATTCCCACCCGAGGCGCTAAATTCAGATTGCTACTGATATTGCTTTGATTTTCGTAACGCAGTCCCGCGCTGATCGTCAGGTTGGGACGAAATTTCCAGTCGTCTTGCGCAAAACCACCGAAATCGAATTGCTTAACATCAGCCAGCGGAGTTCCGACGCTAATCGAGAACTGAGTCGCACCGCCGCCAGCAGCGCGAATTTGCGCGGCACTCAGGCTCTGTTGCAAACCTTGCTGCGTTATCTGATATGCCTGGATACTGGTTAGACCATTAGGATTGGCCAGGTTGCGCGTTCCCGAAAAAGTCCACGTGCCGCCGAAATTCTGCGGCGAGATGTTGGAAACGTTGACAGTGCGCGCTCGCGCTCCGAACTTCACCGAATGATTGCCCAACGCCAGCGACGTAATGTTGGTGACTTCAAAGCGATTCTGTTTATTCGAAGCCAATCCGATCTGTGAGCCGCCGCCGGTAAACGCTTCCTGAACATTAGTGGTGGGAATTGAGTTATCAGCCGTGTCGCCGTTGGTTTGATGATTAAACTGAAAGCGAGTTTCGTTAACGGTCTTCTTATTTATGATGGCGGTTTCGGTTAGCCGGATCGTTTGTTGAGTGCTGAAGTTGCGGTATTTCCGTGATGCGAGAGAATAACCACCGACGCCGGTAATCGCCGTCGAGTGTTCATACTCATAACGAGCCACGAGGGTGTTCTTAAAATTGATTTGATAATCGAGGCGGGGGCTAAATGTTGTGCGACGCGTAGGCGTGGCGACCGTAGCCGCGAATGGCACGATGTTGAAATTTGAATCGAGCACGATTGCATTAATAACGGCGTCGTCGTTTACATCACGTTTCTCTAAATCAATAAAGAATGAAGCCTTCTTCCTGGTAATCGGACCGCTCATGTTGCCGCTAAACTGACGTGACATGTACGGAGCGCGCGTTACGGCAAACGGATTCCGGGAATTCAGAGCTTGATTGTTAAAGTTGAATGAGACCTGTCCGCGAAATCGATCGGTGCCGGGCTTGGTGAAAATTTCGATTCTTCCCAATCCCGGTCGATCGTATTCGGCCGAGAACGGATTTGCATTGATGCGAATCTCGCGAATCGAGGCCAACGGCGGCAAGCGCCCGCCACTGAAACCATCGATATAAATCTGTCCGCCGTTTGGACCGGCCGCTGGGCCGGCGAGAGCTTGCAACGCAGCCGCAAGGTCATCCGGATCGTCTGGGAGCGATTCTAGATCGGTGCCTTTCAAAACGATCGCCCCGACATTGTTCTCGGGATCGGTATTGACGCCTGTGCTGTCGGCTGAGACCGTGACCTTCTGTTGCTCGATCGTGACTTTCAACACAACGGACAACGGTTTTGTGCTCGCGGAAATATCGACATCAGTGCCCTGGTAGTTTGCAAATCCCTGCGCGGCCACTCGAACCGTGTACTTGCCTGGGGCCAGGCCCGTAAAGCCAAAAGCGCCTTCGCCGTTCGTCGTTGCGGTCTTCGTCGCCCCACCCGCATCGATAGCCGTTACCGTCGCGCCGACGATCACGCCGCCAAACTCATCTGAGATCTGACCTTTCAATATGCCGGACGCGCGCTGTGCAAGCACTGCGGTCGCACAAAGCAGAAGGACTATTAAAGAACGTTTCATTCGATTATTCCTGTTATGTTCTAAACAAAACGGCGGAAAGATGCCCTCGGTAGTTAAGACGGAATGCGCGGAAGTCTGGTTACATGTGACGAGAGTCTGGTTGCAAACGACGAGAGTTATACGCGATGAAATAGTTGCAGTTATTTTCCTCGGCCGCGAATATTCGTCTCCCAGTAACGCAGCCAATCGTTGCTTTGTCGTCGCAGCAAATCCCAATCGATGTGCATGCGCGTGAAGGGAACATTCATCCAATCTGGAAGCTGCCTGCGATCGATGTCCGTACGAACCGGAATGCGATAGTAGTTGCGAGCTGAAGCGGTCAGGCTCTCGTTCGTCGTCACGAATTCATAAAAGCGCTTCGCTTCTTCTTCATGCGGCGCGCCGCGAACGATGGCGATACAATCGATTACGACGGGACTCCCACTTGTTGGAATGTTGTAGCCAACCGGCAGATTCTTCTGCTCGCGATAAAGGCGCGCGTCGGGCATATCCCAAAGCGTTATCAAACCTTCCTGCCGCGCCAACTTCTGCATCAACAACGTCCCATCAGCCGTGTACTCGTGAACGTTGGTATCGAGACGTCTTAACCAGTCATAACCCTGGTCGGGCGCTTTCGTGTCTTTATAGTAACGCCAGATCATGCCGCCAAAGATTGCCCGCATCGTGTCCGAAGGATTCGGATTGCGAATGAGAACTTTGTCGCGCCATTTTGGATCGAGGACGTCGTCCCAATCCCTGGGCGCGTCTTCAGCGTGCACCGCGTCTGAGTTGTAAACGATTACTTCCGGAGTTTCATAAGTTCCGTACCAGCGATCCTGAGGGTCGCGAGCATAATCCGGAACCTTGTCGGCCCAACTCGGCTTGTACACGGCAAGCAAATTCTCATCGGCTGCGGTTTGAAAAGTCGTGTGGGCCGCGCCCCACCAAAGATCCGCTTGCGGCCGATTGCGTTCAGCGCGAATCCGCTCGAGCACTTCGCGCGATCCCATGTCGAGAAATTGCACATCGACGTCAGGATGAATTTGTTTATAGCGCGCAATGAAATCGCGCAGCATATCCTGACCATGCGGCGTGTAAATTAGGAGTCGATGCGGATTCGATTGAGTCGAACGACAGGAGAGCGAAGCCGCGAAGGCCAGACTCAATACGAGAGCTAGGCATTTGGCAAATGACATTCGGGTCCGCGAAATTCGCTTCCGACATCATAGCAAACTTCGCCACTGCAGGCCGCGCCAGCTCATGTGCAGAAATAGAGAAAGGAGTTGAAGGCAGAACGCCAGCCATGAGAAGACCTCCGTCACGTTCAACTCCTTTCGCCGATCAATGATCCAGATTGCCGATTGATCCGAGATTCTCGACGCCACGCAATCGATATTGATTTACGATCATCTCTCGTTGTTCGGCTGTGAGCACTTTATAAAAGCTCGCTTTTGCGCGGGCTTTCATCGCGATGATTTCGCCAAGCAATGCCGCCTGCTTAACCGAAACGAGATGGATTTTGCTTTCATCCAATTGGCCACGGAAGGCCGCAACGGAAAGCTGAGCGTCCAAATCGTCGAGTTGCTCGAATAACGCCTCGGCGCCTCCCATTGTCGCTGTAGCAATCGTTACGATCCGAAACTTCTGGTTCGGCGTCAGTTTCAAGTCTTCAGTAATCGGATCGAAGACGGCCTGGATAAGATCCTCGCCATCCTGATTTGTTTTCGTCTGCGTCAACTGCTGCGCAGCGTTCGGTTTGATTTGGATGATCACTTGCGCCGCCGCCAGCGCAGCGTTCATTAATACCAGCGCTGTCGTGACCACAAGTAATTTCGCTGTTTTCATTTCTTCTTCTCCATCCTTTCGGCGATCTCACTTGATCACAATTCCGGTTGAGAATCGAAATCCATTCAGTGTGTGATTTGGAATCGTGATTGTGTCGACGGTCCGAGCGCGCAGGAAGATTGGATTGTAGTCCGCCTGGAAAATTCGCCACGCGAATCGATCGTTCAGCTTGTAATCGACACCGCCGCCGAGATTCAAAGTGAAGCTGGTCTTGTTGTCCGTGAACGTGCTTGCCGTGCTCGCGATCGTCTCGGTGAAACTGCGGCGTGAGATTCCGGCCAGACCGTGCACGAATGGTGTGAGTCGGCTGCTGCTGGGGAACCTAACCTGCGGGCCGCCAGTGAAGTTGTAAAGAGAGAATTTCGTTTGACCGCTAGTCGTTCCGAACACGTCGCTGCGCGTATTAAAATTGGCCGAGAAATCTCCGGTAACTCCGAATCGTTTCGTGAAATAACCTGTGCCGGCCAAATTCAATCCATTCGTTTTGAAGCGATTATCCAGAGTCGTCGTCGTGTTGAGGTCAGTACTGGTGACTCCAGTGTCTACCGTTTCGAATGAATAGCCTGCGAAAAATTCCGGCTTCTTGTTCTGAGCAAACGAGGTTGCAAACGCAGAGAGAACAATTACGCAGAGAAGAGTAATCCTTTTCATACAAACTCCTTTAGATCGATATGAATAAACGCGGTGACTCGTTGCAGAGCTGTTCGAGTCAACGCCTGGCAACGTCTTGTACACAAGCACCGGTGCTTGCCGATGAAATTCGGGTGGTTATGACTTATCGATTTCCCGAACTGCTAAGACGCCGGTTTGTAGATCGACGACGCAAAGAGTCAGTGAATCGAATGTGAAGTTTTGTGAAGCGGCGAAAACGAAGTGGGTTAAAGAGAGGTGTCCCAACTTCAAGTCTTCCTCTGTGCTGGCTCGGCAACCTCCGCGTCTCTGCGGTGAATCTCCGTCCGAAATACTCACCGCAGCGACGCAGAGAACGCGGAGGGAGCGCAGAGAATTTCAAATTAGGGCACTACTGGTTAATTGAAGATCAGCCGGCGCAAAGGGAGGGCGCTCTCCCCATTTTGATTGCCCTCCCTCTTCGAGCCGGTCTTTCAGCATCCTCAACGTGCCTCTTCGTCGAGGACGCTGAACCTCGAAAGTTAAAAGCGATCGGGTGGCGGCGGCGGCGGGCCTTGTCGTTCGAACTGTTGACGCCTGGCGGTCAGTTGCGCTTTCTGATCAGCCGTCAAGACGGCCCCGATTAGCGACATCATCTTCGCGTGCGAGACCTCTAACTCGATCTGGATCTTCGCGCGCGCTTCAGCTGCCGCTCGCACGGCGGCCTCGTCGAATGTGCCGCTCATCGGATCGGGTTCGCTCTGATGCAGCGCACGCATCTGATCGAATAACGCCTTGTCGCTCTCGCGAAAGCTGTCCTGAATTGTTTTGATCTGCGCCTTCTGATCGTCGGTGAGATTCAAATCCCGTCCGAATGGTCCCAAGCCTTCACGCGGTCCTCCGGGCCCTCCCGGCCCACCCCGAAATCCGCCACCGAACGGGCCCGGGGGCGGGCCTTGCGGTCCCTGTGAAAGCGCAAAAGTCGCCGCGATTAAGAGCACAAAGACCGCCACGCCCGCGATGCTGAGTTTCTTCCAATTTAGTTTCACGATTTTCTCCTTCTCGAATCAAATGAATCGATTGATCGCACCGTTTGCGATACTTCTTTGTTCAATTAGTCGCGCATTGGACGCTTGCCGTATGACCGGTGACGTGAAGAGTTCGTCAAGCGTTCGCAAATTATCCGAAAGTCGGGTGTTCAATACTCCGGCGCGCTTTACAATGAGGAGAGCGCATCTAAGATAGGCAGCAGGCGAGGCCTCGACCCGACCATCAAGTGAAGTCAACGATGCAACGAATTCTGATAATCGATGACGACATTGAACTCTGTGACCTGGTCACTGAGTATCTCGAGCCCGAGGGCTATGCCGTCGAATCCGTCAATGAAGGTCATGCAGGCGTTGACCGCGCCTTGACTGGCAATTACGCGCTGGCAGTTCTCGATTACATGTTGCCCGGTTTGAATGGCTTCGAGGTCTTGCGTCAGATTCGCGCAACTTCACGCTTGCCGGTTGTGATGTTGACGGCGCGCGGCGACGATATGAATCGGATCATCGGTCTGCAGATTGGAGCCGACGATTATTTGCCTAAGCCATTCAATCCGCTCGAACTGGTCGCGCGAATTAATGCTGTTTTGCGTCGCTCGCAGCCGCAAACGGATCAAGAGAAGATCGAAGTCATCTCCATCGGTGATATTGAAATGGACAATCGCACGCGCACCGTTCGGCGCGCAGGCGAATCAATCGAGCTAACAGTCGTTGAGTATTCGCTGTTGGAAAAGCTGCTCAACGCGCCCGGCCGAATCCTTACTCGGGAAGAGTTGGTAAGAGAAGTTTTGCGTCGCGAGCTGTCGCCTTTCGATCGCAGTATCGACACGCACGTGAGTAACCTGAGAAAGAAGTTGGGCCATGAAGTGAATGGCGTTGAGCGGATCAAGACCGTTCGCGGCGTCGGGTACATCTATGCGAAATAGTGTGAAGTCTGGAGCGCGGGGTGCGGAGTTTTGAAGCGCGGGATAGGATTTCCGATCACCGCTCGGGAACACACCTCTCCAAGCTCCAGACTCCGCACTCCAGAACCTTTAATTAACTAGTATGCGTAGCCTGTTCGTTAGAATTCTTTTGTGGTTTGGGCTCGCGATGATCGCGGCGGCCGTCACCTCTTTTGTGGTGGGAGTCGTTGCCGAGCGGCAAGCGCGCGACATGGCGCCGCCGCACCTCGTACAGGCGTTAGCTATCTATTCGCAGACTGCAGCCGACTTGATCGACCGTGATGGTCCCGCGAGTGTCAACGCCTACTTTGATCGCATCGAGCAGATCTCCGGCGTTCATGCTTTTCTGGTCGATGAGAATGGAGCAGAGATTTCCGGCGAGACCCTGCCGCCAGGATCTCTTGAGTTGGCCCAACGCGCGCGACAAAAGATCGGTTTGGTTAACGATTTGACTCACGAACTTCCGTTGAACGCGGTGGCGGCGCGATCACCCAAAGGCACGGTATATGTCCTGGTGGCCCAGGATGCAACCTTCAGGCGCGGCTTGTTCTGGCTGCCCGGAAGGCCGGGTTCGTTTCGCTTCACGGTGATTGCGTTTACGCGGAATCTTTTGCCGATTCTCCTGGTTGGCGGCGTGTTCTGTTATTGGTTGGCGCGATATCTTTCGACGCCTATCGAAGAGTTGCGCGGCGTGACGCAGGAACTTTCAGATGGCAAGCTGACTGCACGCGTGAACGAAAAGTTGCTGAGGCGACGCGATGAGATTGGTCACCTGGGGCGTGACTTTAATGTGATGGCCGGCCGGATTGAATCGCTGGTTGAGGCGCAGCGCAGATTGCTCGGAGACATTTCGCATGAGTTGCGATCGCCGCTCGCCCGCCAGGGAGTGGCGTTGGGTTTAGCGCGCCGTCGTGCGGGGGCTGAAGCCAGCAGCGCGCTCGATCGGATTGAGCGCGAAGGCGAACGTCTCAACGAAATGATCGGACAGTTGCTGGCATTGTCACGACTCGAGAGCGGCACCGACGGTCTGAAGAACGTGAAGATCGATCTGAACAGCCTGGTTCAGGACGTTGTCGATGACGCGGATTTTGAAGCGCGCAGCGGCACCCGCTCCGTCAGTTTGGTTAAGGACGAGCCATGTCAGTTGTTCGGCGTGCCTGAGTTAATCAGAAGTGCGATCGAAAACGTGGTTCGCAACGCGGTGCGTCACACGGAAAAGGGAACTGCCGTAGTTGTTTCGTTGGTTGCCGAAGCAAACCATGGCGAACGCTGGGCCACAATTAATGTGCGCGATCACGGCAAAGGCGTTCCCGAAAACTCAATCGCGGAAATCTTCCGGCCGTTCTATCGCGTAGAAGATGCGCGCGATCGCACGACCGGCGGCACGGGTCTCGGGCTCTCAATCGCCGCGCGCGCTGTGCGACTGCATCGCGGCACGATCAAAGCTTCGAATGCGGAAAACGGCGGGCTGTTGGTGGAGATTAGGCTGCCGGTGGAAAGTCAATCCGACGATTACACGGATTTCACAGAAAATAATTAGCCACGAAGAGGCACAAAAGGCACAAGAAAGGATTCCGCGTTTACTAAAGTAGCTTTGTTCCCGGATCTCATTTGTGCTTTTTGCGCCTTTTTGTGGCTGTCTCTTCTTAATCTGTGAAATCCGCGTAATCTGTGGACTGGCCTCGTCTTAGTCTTCTTCTTCTCCGCGAATCCTTCCCTCATCCTTCGCCTGCTGGACAATCTTTTGTGCGAGCTGACCCGGAACCGGATCGTAGTGCGAGAACTGCATGTGAAACGATCCGCGCGCGGCGGTGATCGAGTTCAAGGTCGACTGATAGTTCAGCATTTCGGACATCGGCACCTGCGCCTTGATCAACTGGTTCTTGCCCCAGGTGTCCATGCCCTGCACGCGTCCGCGGCGCGAATTGAGATCGCCCATGATGTCGCCGCTGCATTCCTGCGGCGCAGTAATCTCGACATCCATAATTGGTTCGAGCAGCGTCGGTTTCACCTTTTCCATCGCGTTGCGAAAAGCTTTGCGACCTGCCGCGCGAAAACTGTGTTCGTCAGAATCGACGTTGTGATACGAACCATCGATTAGTTGCACTTTGAAATCGACCAGCGGATAACCGGCGATCGCGCCGTGAGACGCGGCCTCAACAATTCCTTTTTCAATCGCGGGTCGAAACTGCTGCGGTACTGAACCGCCGAAAATTTTGTCTTCAAACGTAAAGCCACTGCCGCGCGGCAATGGTTCAAAAATAACTTTGCAATCGCCAAACTGTCCGCGGCCACCGGTCTGCTTCTTGTGACGCCCCTGGACTTCCGCTCGCTGCGTAATCGTTTCCTTGTAAGGCACCTTAGGCGGATGCAGCATCACTTCCACGTTGTAACGCTTCTTCAACTTGTCGACGATCGTTTCAACGTGAACCTGGCCTGAGCCGGCGAGCAGAAATTCTTTTGTCTGCGCGTCGCGGGTGAACGAAAGCGCCGGATCCTCTTCGAGAATCTTGTGAATAGCGACGCTGATCTTCTCTTCGTCCTGTCTTGATTTCGGTTCGATCGCGAAGGCAATCGCAGCTTCAGGATATTGAACCGGATCATAAACGATCGGGTGGGCCTTGTCGCAGAGCGTGTCGCCGGTCTGCGTCTCTTTCAATTTCACGCAGGCGATGATGTCACCGGCATTCGCTTCGGCAACTTTGTCGAGCTGCTTCCCCTGCATCGTGTGCAGCGCGCCCAGTCGTTCCGTAACTCCGCGCGTCGAGTTGTAGACCGTCGCGTCCGTGCCGATTTTGCCGCTGAAAATTTTGAAGACGTTAATGCGTCCCGCGAAGGGATCGGCGATTGTGCGGAAGCCATAAGCAGAGAACGATTCACTGCTTGAGTACTTCCGTGATTCCTCTTCGCCCCTCTCATTCTTGCCATGTTCGGCTTCGTGATGAGCGGGATCGGGCGCGAATTCGACAATATGATCGAGCAGAATCGAAAGTCCGGCCAGGTTCATGGTTGAAACAGCGAACACGGGACATAACTTACTCGCCGCAATCGCTTTCCCAATGTTCGGCAGCACATCTGAATCGTCGAGCGTGCCCTGATCGAAATACTTTTCCATCAACGCGTCATCAGATTCCGCGACTAACTCGATGATTCGCTCACGAGTCTTATCGACGACGTCGCGGCCTTCCGCGGGAACCTCAATCTCTTTTGCCTTGCCATGCTCATCGAACTCGTACGCTTTCATGTGCACGACGTCGACGACGCCCTTGAAGTTCTGTTCTTTGCCAATCGGCAGAGTGAAGGGAACGATCGCTCGTTTGAAAACGTTGTGCGCGCTTTCGAGCGCGATACCAATGTCTGCATGCTCTTTATCCAGCTTCGTGACCACCATCATGCGGGGCAGCATGAACTCATTGGCATAATTCCAAACCTTTTCCGTTTGCACTTCGACACCTTTGACGCCATCAACCACCACGATGCCGCAATCGGCGACCCGGCAAGCCGGCCGCGCGTGCGAAACGAACGCCGCATATCCGGGCGTGTCGATCAGATTGACTTTCGTTTCTTTGTGTTCGAGGTGGGCGAGCGCGGTGTTGAGCGTAATCTTACGGGCGATTGAATCTTCATCGTGGTCGGTGACGGTCGTGCCCTCGTCGACCTTGCCCCAGCGGGGCGTGGTGCCTGCGACGTAGAGAAGGGAACTAATCAGTTGCGTCTTCCCTGCGTCGCCGTGTCCAATGACCGCAAGGTTGCGAATGGCTTCGGTGGCGTAGACTTTCATATGAGCGAATCGGTCCTTTCAGAGATCAAGTTGCCTTTACCTTAAAGCGACAGACATCCTTAGATTCATCTTTGAATGAAACAGATGTGACTGCGGATTGAGTGGTAATTTATCCGAGTGCCGATAGTAAAGGCAAATGAGGCTATGATGTCATCCAATCAGATGAAAGACAGTCCTAAAATCGAAGTCTACACCGACGGCAATTGCAACCTTTGCCGCCGGATGCGGGCACGTGTCGAGCCGCTCGATAGAGATCGTCGGATCGAATGGCTCGATTACAACGATCCTGAAATTCTGAAACGCGCCGCGCCGCACACGCGCGAAGCGATGGCCGACGAAATGCACGCGCGCGCGCCCGACGGTCGTTGGGCGAAGGGTTATTTTGCCTGGATCGAAGTGATTCGCGTACTGCCGCGATGGAAGTGGCTCGTGCCGATCATGTCAGTGTGGCCGTTCACGAAACTTGGACCAATTTTCTATCACTGGCTGGCATCTCGTCGCTATACCTTGTTCGGCGTGCCGCCCCCGTGCGATGCGAGTGGTGTCTGCCAACTGCACAAGTAGTGACGCAAGTTGGCAACTTGCGCTACCTGCGAAACATCTTAAAACCGACCCAGACAAAATAAAATGAATTATAAGCGAGAGCTCCTCGCTGGTTCTGAGGTGTGACTATGTTTAGAAAGATTTCTGCATTCTTAATCGCGTCTATTTTAGCGACGCTGAGTCTTGGCGCGTCCTCCATTGCGAGCGCAAAGACTGACAAAGGTGAAGTGCTAAAAGTTCGCGAGCCGTTGAACATCGCGATACTCGTTCAGGACGATCTTATTTCAAGAGTCGGCAATGAACTCGGCGTGACGCGTGCTTTCATTCGCTCGCTGCCGTCGGGATCGCGCGTCATGGTTGGCTATATCACTGCGGGAACTTTGCAAGTCCGGCAGCCGTTTACGACTGATTTGAATCTTGCCGCAAAATCGCTGCGTATCCCGACCGCCAGCACTTCGGCTTCGGCTTACAACCCTTACGTTGAAGTAATCGAAGCGTTAAAGAAGTTCGACTCGAATTGGAGAGGTCACAACGCCGTGTTGCTGATCTCGGACGGTCTCGATACGTCGCGCGGTTTTGATGTGACAAGCGCCGGGCACACGATTGATATTGATCGCACGATCAAAGAAGCGAACAAACGCGACGTTGCGATCTTTTCGTTCTATGCGCCGTCAGTCGGTTTGACCAGCCGCAATTACCTGGCCGCGTCTTACGGTCAAAGCTCGCTGAATCGTGTCTCGAACGAAACCGGTGGCAAGGCGTTCTTTCAGGGCACGACCGGGTTTGTTACCTTTGATTCGTACTTCAGCAGGTTGCGCCAACAGTTGAATCGCCAGTACGCAACCGCTTCCTAAGTAGAGCAAGATGTGATTTTGCGACATAGGCGCCGCGAGAGATCTCTCGCGGCGTTTTTGTTTGGGCTGCTGGAGAAATGGAGAAGCCGCAGAACCACGTAATGATCGAATTGCCCAACGGCAGTTGGACACAAATCGCCTCTACTGCGATGTACATCGGCGACACGATGGAATTGAGAGCCCGCGAACTGGATGGAGATTGTGGAGGTTGGGACACCCACACGGCCGCCGCCCTGATCGGAAGCCAAAATGATCCAGTCGCTACAGTAAACCAAAACAACAATGTTCTCTCGGCAGTTGATGGCGGTGACGCGGAAGTAGGGGCTTACTGGACTGCGTCAATCTGGTATCCGCTGTATGAATGCTGTGAATTTCAATCGTATGACCCTGCGCCTACCGTTAGCGTCAAAGTCAAGTATCCAGCGAGTCTTTCTCTATCAATCGGATCGAAGCGGACGCATTCAGGCGGACCAATTACTGATTGTGATGGCAACGAGGCAGCGGCATCCCCCACGTATGGTTATTCACATCTTTTAACGTACACACTAAAGGATCGGGATGGGAACACCTTTGCACATTCGGGTTATGAAGCGACAGAAGAGGTTTACGCCGTTAGCTGTAATCCCAATACTTGCGGTAATGGTGAAAAAACTATTCCCGTCAATTCCTCAAGTGGAACCTTCTGTGATGTGATTGCGTTCTTTACTAATGTTTCCGCTCCGATCTCGGGCGAATATCAAAAGATGAAGCAATTGCTAAACATTACGACCAGTGGTCATCTGTGGGCCGTGAGAGTGAATTGCATTAATGCGCAGTACGATGACGTTACCATTAGCGATTCTACTGCGAATCCTAATGCCACCTGTCAATGACGCATCCAACCATCGAAAATCGACTCCTGTGGCTTGCCTCGCTCTGTTTGCTTTTATATCCGCTGAGTAGTCAGGGCAACGCGCAATCAGTTGAACAGGCGCTAAAAAAGATAGTTGAGTCGTTTGAAATGAGCGATACAACATTACCGTTGGCACTTCAACGGTTGGCGGCGAAATACCATTTGCTGGTAGGACTCGAGATTTTGCCGGATTTCGATGGTGCGGCGAAAAAGACTATTACCGTCAAGGTTCATACCAAAACGGTGCGCGAATTGCTCGACGCGCTGGTGAAAGCTGATTCCCGTTATTTGTGGACAACAGTCAATCAGTCTGTGGATGTGTTTCCTGCCACAGGCACCGATCCACTACTCCAGGTTCGACTACCTCGGTTCAGAGCTGAAGGAGTGGATCGGAACGAGGCGGTCGACGTGTTGTTGAATTCTCCCGAGATTCAACCTGAACTAACGCGCGCGCTCTTGCGACGAAGAGAAGTCATGAGTCTTCCTGCCGACGCCCCACGCGTGTTATCCCGATTTTCATTAGACGTGAGCTACGTTACTGTGCGCGAAATTCTCAATCAGATCGTGGCGGCAAGCCATAGTAGTTTTTGGAGCTTCGTTAGATATGGTCAGCAACGACAATTCTTCTCAGTTAAGGTGCGCTGATCAGGTATCCCAACAAGTATGTTCATCTTGTTTCTATCAAAACAGATATGAAGAATAGATCTCAATCAATTAGTCGCTCCTGCCCAGAAGCTGCGTCCCGCGGCGTTTTTTGTTTTGGGAAGCGGACAGATCTCGCTCCGTTAGGAGCGACCTGTGCATTCCGCTCCTAGGAGCTAATTTCACTTTGAATTATAAATATCTCGCCCCTACGAGGCGATGCCCCTACTGCTCGTCAGAGGGTTCCATCCGCGGCTAGTCCTCGGCAACGGTCGGGCCTTCGGGCACGTCGGGGCACACAAATCTCTGGCGCGCCGCCTATCTCGGTGGTAAATTATGCCGGTCACAACCAGAAGACCCGGCAACGCTGGTTGCAGTCATGACCGCCGAAAAACCCCGCTATCGCTGCGATGACCCATTCGGACT
>QHXI01000080.1:57247-58210 GCA_003222895.1 Acidobacteriota bacterium
CGATCCGTTCATCGAAGACTGGGTCGAGCAGCACGGCAACTTCAAAATTCACAACATGGACGACATTCAAGTGACGTCGGGCGTAACGCTCGGTTCACTGGGCGTCGTCTGCATCGACGATCGCGTATTTGAAATCGCCAGCGTCGATCCGGATCACCCGTTGACCGAGCACAAAGCCAAAGGCGTAGCTGAAGCCCTGAGACGGCAAGACATGTTCGATGAGATCAATGTCGAGCCGCGTGAGGAAGAATTAACTGCGGAGTAGCCGATGCAGGCAGACCAGAAACAGATGGCAAATGAATTTCTCAAGGGTCGAGTTCGCGTCGTCGTCGGCGATATCACCAAACAAGAGACGGACGCGATCGTCAACGCGGCGAATTCATCGCTGCTCGGCGGTGGCGGAGTCGATGGCGCAATTCATCGAGCCGGCGGTCCGCAGATTCTCGAAGCATGCCGCGAGATTCGTCGTACTCGATTCCCTGAAGGGCTTCCTTCCGGCGAAGCAGTAATCACGACCGGTGGAAAGCTGCCCGCGCTTTACGTGATTCACACAGTTGGTCCGATTTACGGTAATCAGGAAGGCAGGGAAGCAGAACTACTCGCTAACTGTTATCACAACTCGCTGACTTTGGCGGTCGAAAAGAATCTCGCGTCAGTGGCTTTTCCATCAATCTCAACCGGCGTCTATGGATATCCGCGCGCGGAAGCTGCCGAGATTTCATCGCGCACGATCGAGAATTTTCTTTCGAAGGATCGACAACTAAGCGAGGTGCTGCTGGTCTTCTTTGGAGCCGACGACGCGAAAACGTTTTTAGAGAATCAAAAGTTCAGCGAGTAGTGTCAGTACCGAGAGCGGACCGGGGTCCCCACGCGGGCAACCCGCGAGGGGTGGTGGATGCGACCGGATCATGTGCGAACTTTCCGTGTGGATCCCGCCGCTATCGCTCCGGATACTGACACGCC
>QHXI01000151.1 GCA_003222895.1 Acidobacteriota bacterium
ATTTCACAAATCGATGCACCATACCAGGATGCCAAAGCGGGAATAAAGCGATGCAACTCTCCGTACAATGGCACTTGGTTAATCAGCTCGCGACGATAAGCCTTGAAAGTGGTGCCGAAATCGTGGATGTCTACGCCGCTGAGCTTTGCCATAAGCCAGTTGGCGCAACGCGATGGGAAGCGTCGCATTACGAAATTATCGATGCGCTCTTTGCGCCATCCGCTGACAATGTCATAGCCTTCGGCAATCTTCTCCAGAAACGCCGGGATGTCATTGGGATCGTGTTGCAGATCGCCGTCCATCGCGATCACGTACTCGCCGGAGGCGTGATCGAATCCTGCAGCGAGTGCCGAAGTCTGACCAAAATTCCTGCGCAGCTTTACGACTGTAACCCGGCTATCAATAGCGGCAATCTCGCTGAGTAGATGGAAGGTGAGGTCGGAGCTGCCGTCATCCACGAAAACCAGCTCAAAGCTCTCGGACGCAGCTTCCATCACACCCTTCAAACGGTCGTAGAGAACGGTGACGTTCTCCTGCTCGTTATGGAAGGGGACCACGATTGAATACTTCGACATGCTGCACCGAATTATAGCGAGGCGGAGAGCAATTTACACCGTGAAACATGACACGAGTCAATCGATTTACTGCTGACCCTCGACTCCTGACGCTATCGGTTTCAAATCCAGCGTCTCCTGGCCGCCTTCGGAGAGCCGCAGGCTCTGGGATTGGTCGGCAAAACCCTTCAGCCAGTCCTCATCTTCGTAGGCGCCCGGTTCGATGTGTTCGAAGGCATAGACGCAGTAACTGCCGGGACGAAGTCCTTGAATCTGATACTTGCCATTCTGGTCGGTGGTGGCCGTGCGGAGGGCGTCTGCCACTCCCGCCAGCTTCCGCTCCGGCGCAATCACTACCGTCACGCCCGGCTCGCCTTTGCCATCCGGGGTGTTGATCGTGCCGGTTATTTTGGCGCCGGCTGCGAAGGCCAGATCGAGAGTCCTGCTGCTGGCTGCGCTGAAGCCTTTCTCCAGCACGTCGTCGCGTCCGGCGCTGGCCGACTTCAGATACATCTCGGCCGGCGCACCGTAGGCCGCAATCTTGTACCTCTCGTCTGGAGCCGCTTGAAGCGTAAATGTGCCGTCTTCTTTAACTTGAGCGTATGCGCCGCGGGTGAAATCCTGCATGTCCTCGGGAGCAAGTGAAATGTGAACACTCGCGGGCTTGGCTGAATTGTTATCGAAGGTGATGCGTCCCGCGATGTCCACCTTTGGCGAAAGGGACACAATCAGGCCCTGAATAGCTCCTTCACGCACGTCGACTTCGAGCTTTCCGCTGGCCGAGCCTTTATCCTCCTGCTGCTGGGCAATCAGGTTGTACGAGCCCGGCAGCACCTGCTTGAAGTTGAACGTATTGTCCTCTCGAACGCTGGTGTTCATACCCGGGCCGAAGGCGAAATCACCTTCACTGCGCTTCATCAGCATTAACCACGTACCCCTTCCGGATGTGCCCTGCAGTCCCCCGACTACTCGTCCGCTCACTGAATACGATCGTTGCGNNNNGTCGAGCACATTGGGATAGAACACCGGCGGATATGACGTGGTCTCAGAGGGCGCGGATGGATCGACGGACTCCCCTTGGCCGGCGTATCCAAAGGCACGCAAAGTTGCGCGCACATAGATCTGTCCGGGACGCACACCGAAGATCCGATATTCGCCCCGGTCGTCGGTGGCGGCAGTGCCCAACGGCATCAGCCTGCGATGACCTTGGAAATATCGGAATTGCAACGCTTGTACCTGAGCGCGGGCCAGTGGCTCGGAGTCCTCATCGACTACGCGACCGGTGACGATGCCTCCCTGAATCATTCGGAAGACGATGTCGGTAAGCTTTTGGCCGGGATTGAGAGAGAGCGTCGTTCCCTGCTCCCCTGCATTCTTTTGCCCATACGATTGGCTAACGTAACCGTTGCGTTGTGCCGATAACACATACCGCCCCGCGTCGAGATCTTTCAGTAAGAAATGACCCTCGGCATCGGTCACCGCAGTTGAGCCGCTTCGACCGCCGCGTTCGGCTTGCCTCGCAGTCACCCACGCTTTCTTTAGGGGTTGGCCAGTGCCGGAATCGACTACTTGACCCGAGATTTCGCTTTTCAGAACATCGGCCTTTGTTCCCGGAGCATTGGATGGGTTGGACGACGGTTGGACTTGAGCAAAGCAAGCGGCTGCTAACACCAGGATTATCGCAATACTCTTGCCCATCGAAATACCTTCACACCGAAGAGAGAGCTGGCGTGTGCAAAAATTGTATGCGAAGCTTTCGTCGGCTGGAAACTGGAAGGAATCGGCGATCCGGATGAAGAGGTTTACACCCGAAATCCCGTGTTGGAAGCGGAGCTTTGACATCGCCGTTGCCTCGGCTGCGCTGGTTCTGACCTTACCTCTAATGCTCTTCATCTGGATCGCGGTGCGAATCAGCCTGGGCAAACCGGCAGTGTTTCGGCAGCGCAGACCTGGACTTGGCAGCCAGCCCTTCATCATTTACAAATTCCGCACCATGCGATGCCAGAAAGAATGCGGAGACGCACCGGACGAGAAGCGACTAACGCAGCTCGGTGGATTGCTAAGGCGTACCAGCCTCGACGAACTTCCCGAACTCTGGAATGTCCTGCGCGGGGAGATGAGCCTTGTGGGGCCGCGTCCGTTGCTGATGCAGTATCTGAATCGCTACTCGACGGAACAGCTAAGACGGCATGAGGTGTGCCCGGGAATCACCGGGTGGGCACAGGTGAATGGGCGCAACGCCATCACCTGGGAGGAGCGCTTCGCGTTGGACGTGTGGTACGTCGAGCATCAAAGCTTCTGGCTTGACCTGAAGATCTTGTGCATGACGCTCCCGCGAGCTCTCACGCGCGAAGGCGTCAACCAGCAAGGTCACGCCACCATGCCGGAATTCATTGGCTCGGCTGAAAAGCAGTTTCGCACATGAGCGATTGATAATCACTGCCTCACACGTGTCTCTTGGACTGCCGCGCGAGCCAGTAGCGGAACCTGCAGCAGTGACATTGCTGTGGCTCGCAGGGTTCTGGGAAGCTGAAGCAGACGGCGCAAACGGCGAGCGCTCCTTACGGCTGGCTGAATCAGTTCGCTGTGCGCGCGATCATAAGACTGCAGCGCTGATTGTAGAGAACACTCACCCGCGAGATAGGGGCGAAGCGCGAAGGCAGCTAGTCGTCCGCTGTGCAAGGCCATCGAGATCCCGTCCCCTGCGAATGGATCGATGAAAGCGGCCGCGTCGCCGGCCAGAATCATTCCTCGATCTGATGTTTGTGGAGGGCGGAAAAACAGAGGCGCCGTGCTTACCGGCTCCGTCAGTGATTTCCAGCTGGCAGATCTTGCTCGCAACGCCGAATTTAGAGATAGCAGCGCCTCCAGGCTCCGAGCAACTTCAGGTTTCACCATGGCAGCAGCGTTCACCACTCCGTGGCCCAACGGCTGCACTCCGCAATAGCCTCCGTCGAAGAAATACAAATCGCAAGAGCTGGAAGGCCGACCTTCCATGAAATGTCCCTTGAGCCCGATCCACTGCTCGTCATTGTCGGGCTTGTGCATGCGAAGGTTCGACCATCGGCCGCTCGCATTGATCACCGAACGCGCGAGCAGCTCTTCTCTTTCGAGTTTGATTACGAAGGATGCCGCAGTTGACCGCACCTGCTTTACTCGGCTCCGATCGCGGGTCACGACTCCGCTGCCAACTGCCGCTTTCCAAAGGGCATCATCCAAATCGTGACGAGAGATGCTCGCGGCGGCTGGACGTACGGCCAACTCCAGCAGGCGATCATCGAGGAATATTCGAGCATTAGAGATGCGAGGCGCGCCGGCAACAATGTCGCAAGTGCGAAGCAGTTGCGCCAACAACGGCAAAGCCTCGCCAGAAACGAATTCGCCGCATACTTTGTGGCGCGGAAAGCTGCCTGCTTCCAGAAGCACTACCTTGAAACCAAACTGAGCGGCGGTGATTGCCGCCGAAGTCCCGGCGGGGCCGCCACCGATCACC
>QHXI01000081.1:0-9726 GCA_003222895.1 Acidobacteriota bacterium
TGGCTCGCCGGTGGCGCGCGATTGGTTTGGGTTGTGAGTCCAAGGCTCCACGCGATCACGGTCTATCGGTCGTTGACAGAGATCGTCACCCTGACGGAGAGGGACACATTGGATGGCGGCGATGTCGTTCCGGGTTTTCAAATGAACGTAGCCGAGATTTTTGCGCAGTAGCGCGGGATAGCTGATCGACGCGGTTCCCTTCTCGAAAGTTAAGGGACGCCCGTTCCAGATTCGCGAGATCATGAGAAAGGTTGAGGAGTATCTGTAGATTCAACGGTGACCGCGACGTGAAATAGCATGATTGATATTCCTGAAAAAACTTCAACATTTCACGAAACCCTCGAAGAAGCGAGTCGCTATTTCGAGGGAACTGGTCAAGTGTTACTCACGGCTGAGCGGCTGGACGCGGAATTGAGATCCAGAAACATCGACTACGTGATAGTTGGCGCGATCGCACTACGTGCGCATGGTTATTCACGCTATACCGAGAATCTAGACATAGTGTTAACCAATGACGGCTTTCAGAGGTTTAAGAAGGAACTGTTAGGCCGAGGTCCGTGGGGATTGGCCGGATACGATTCCACCCCTGAGGCTGCCAAGACAGTTTGTTCGTATCCGGAAATGGCTGTAGTTAAGTTTAGGATAGCAGGTGAATATCCGGGTGATGGAAAGCTAAAACCAGTCAGCTTCCCTAATCCGTCAGATGCCTCGATTGAGATCGACGGAGTAAATTTCGCAACGCTCGATAAACTGATCGAATTGAAACTCGCTTCGGGTCTGACGGCACCCGATCGTTTGAAGGATCTCGCGGACGTGCAAGAGTTGATCAAGATTCGCGGACTCTCAAACGATTATGCAGAACGACTTGACCCGTACGTCAGAAACAAGTTTTTGGAATTAGTAGCGGCTGTGGAAGTCGGGAGACGCAATAATTTCGAGGAGCAATTATGACGACACAAGGTGACGGTTCCGGCAACGGACACAAGGGCATCGTCGACACTTCAGTGTCGGCGGAGAGCGAAGGCGGCGCCTCGCAATTTCATGTCGCCCCTCCGCCGGGAGAACTGACAAAAAAAGATTTCGTTTCGAATCAGGAAGTTCGTTGGTGTCCGGGCTGCGGCGATTACGCGATTCTCAACAACGTGCAGAAAGTCATGCCCGAACTTGGCGTTCCGCGCGAAAAGATAGTCTTCGTTTCCGGCATCGGATGCTCTTCGCGCTTTCCTTATTACATGAACACATACGGCTTTCACAGCATTCATGGCCGCGCGCCGGCGATTGCGACTGGAATCAAAACCGCGAACCCGGAACTCAGCGTGTGGGTAATTACCGGTGACGGGGACGCGCTATCGATTGGCGGCAACCACTTCATGCACGTGCTGCGACGCAACCTGGATATCAATTACATTCTCTTCAACAATCGCATCTACGGCTTGACGAAGGGCCAATACAGTCCGACTTCAGTTTTTGGCCAGCGGACAAAGTCGACGCCGATGGGCGTGATCGACTATCCGGTTAATCCGCTGTCGCTCGCAATTGCGAGTGAGGCAACTTTCGTTGCGCGTTCGATCGACATCGATGTGAAACATCTCGGCACGATGGTCGAAGCAGCCGCGAAACACAAAGGAGTTTCGTTCCTCGAGGTCTATCAGAACTGCAACATCTTTAACGATGGCGCGTTTGATTATTTCGCCGAACGCAGCGTGCGCTCGGATAAAGTCCTCTATCTCGAAGATGGCAAGCCAATGATTTTCGGCAAGGATCGAAATCAGGGCATTCGCATGAACGGGGCGCATCCGGAAGTCGTCCGCCTCGGCGAAAACGGCGTCACCGAAGCAGACATTCTGGTGCACAACATCAATCTTCAGGATCCGTCCGTGGCTTTCATGCTGGCGCGAATGGAACAGCCTGACTTTCCGCAACCGGTCGGCATCTTCCGCGCGGTCGAACGCCCGAGCTACGACCAAATGATGACCGGGCAAATCGAAACCGCGATTGCCAAATCCGGGCCCGGAAGTTTGGAAAAACTGATCTACAGCGGTGATATGTGGACGGTGGATTAAATCAATGCTGAACGCGGATTGATGAACAATGAACGGGTTCTCTTGATTCATCGTTCAGCGTTCATAACTCCGCGTTTTGAGGAGCGCAGCGACGAATGCTTTGTCCTTCCTGCGGTTACGACAACATCGAAGGCGTCGATCGTTGTGAAGAGTGCCTGACGTCCCTCTTCAATCTCGATGAGGCACAAGGCGGGCGCAGGAACCTCGCTCGTTCAGTGATGGAAGATAACTTAAGTCATCTCGATCAGGAGTTTCTTGGCGTCGCCGCCGATGCGCCGATCAGCGAAGTCATCAAGCAAATGAAAGAATCCCGGCTGGGCTGCGCGCTAGTTCTCGAGAATGGAAAACTCGTCGGCATTTTCACCGAGCGCGATCTCCTTAATAAGTTCACCGGCAATGAAGCGCAGGCACAGACGATTGCGGTGAGCGAATTGATGAGTGCGAATCCTGAAGTTTTGCGCGAGACTGATTCCATCGCCACGGCTTTGAACAAGATGTCGATGGGCCGCTATCGTCACATTCCCGTGCGCAAATCCGACGGTACTTACTGCGTTACTTCCATTAAACACGTGCTGAAATACCTCGCGCAGACGAAGTGGTAATCTGCTTCTTATCGATCAGCACGCATCACCAATCTGATCGTAAACCTCTTTCCAGCGGCCGCCGGCCTTCTTAAGAATCAGATAGGCGTAACCGTCAAAGCCACCCTGCTGCGCAAACACTTCGCCCACTCCGTCGCCATCCAAATCCAATTGATCGACGAAATCGATGCTGTAAAGATATTGTTCGGGCGGCGGTTGGTAAGCCTGGAATTTGACGAACTCGCCCCGCATGGCTGTGCCTTGTGGCTTCGCAATCAAAAACAGATCCCGTTCGAACTTGTTTTTCGCCGCCAAAGTAAAACTGCCGACAAATTCAAACTGACCGTCGCCGTCAAGATCGGTCGCGGTTAGATTCGTAACTTTTATTCCAGCAATCAAACTCGCAGGCGTGCGACGTTGGCGATAGATACTTTTCATCAAGGTCAGCACCGCAGCCCGTTCGGTATCCGTGGGCGCGCGACGAGACGATTCGCGCTTGCCGAGCGCTTCTGAATTCGTCGCCAGCGCCATAACTTTCCCGCCCAGTTTCGCCGGCGTCGACGCCGTGACCTGCGCATGAATGTTGTTGCAGCCTTCACTCCACTTATCGAGCTTGACTGTCCCATTCTCGCCACCGCCGAAAATCAAACGATAAACTTTGCCGCTGGCAAAATACTTTTCACCGAAACTTTTCTGAGCGTCTTTCTGTTCGTCTGTGTACGGGTGTCGCAGTTGCTTGCCCTCGACGATGACGATGGCGTCCATTGAACCCTCACCGGATTCAGCGGAGACTGCGAACACGATGGTTTTCGGGGGCGGCGCCGCGCCGGCGATCGAACTCATTTTCGTTGTGGTCAATACTGCCGGCGACGAAAGAAGCAGAGCGGCTAAAAGAAAGTTGCGCTTGGGACGCAGGAATGCGCGAAACGTGTTTCTCAAACGGATAGTTTCTCCTCAGAGGTTATTGAACTCGAACGTGCACAGCATACACTGCGACGCGCTTTAACTGAACCGCCCCGTTTGGCAAGTTACGTGCGCGTCACTATACTGAAAATTGATTTAACTCTCTGACGGCAACTTGCGATTAGATGCTTCACAACCGGCGAACGAGACTGCGCACAGCGCAAAAGGCTTTCGCTTTGCGATTGTCGCGAGCCGCTGGAACGATTCGCTCGTGTCGCGCCTGGTTGATGGCGCACTCGACGCGCTGAAGGAATTATCGGCGGATGGCGACGCAATAAAGATTTATCGCGTGCCGGGATCTTTCGAAATTCCGCTGTGCGCGCTGAAAGCCGCAGCGTCGGGAAAGTTCGACGCGATCATTTGCCTGGGAGTAATCATTCGCGGAGACACGCCGCACTTTGATTTTATTGCGGCTGAAACTTCGCGCGGCATCAGCGAAGTCGGATTAAGGACCGGGGTCCCGGCGATGTTCGGCGTGATCACGGCTGAGAACGTCGAGCAGGCGAATGGGCGCGCCGGAACGAAGCACGATAACAAAGGCTACGAAGCCGCGATCGCGGCCGTTCAGCTTATGAATCTTTATCGAAAAGAATTCGGAAAGTGATAAGTAATGGGTGATGCGTAATGAGTTAGAAACAGCCTCTGATGGGGTCATTGAAACATCACGCGTTTCAACTCGAAGACTCATTACCCATCACTCGTCACTTGTCACTCGTCACGGTAGTTATGGGTTCTCGTCGTAAGGCGCGCGAATGCGCCTTGCAAATGCTCTTTGCGGCTGACGTTGCCGGGACACGCGGAGATCAACTCGCGCGTACCTTTTGGTCTGAGTTGGCTGATGGCGCACTCGAACCAGGCGCCCAGGAGTTCGCCACGCGCCTCGCATTAGGCACCCTCGCGCACCTCGAAGAAGTTGACGAACGCATCCGTTCGCGCGCTGAACATTGGCGCATCTCGCGGATGGCGCTGGTTGATCGCAATCTGCTGCGCCTCGCTGTTTATGAATTTCTGCAAGAACCGACGCCTCGGACGGTCACGATCAACGAAGCTCTGGAAATCGCGCGCCGTTTCTCGACTTACGAAGCAACTCAATTCATCAACGGCATTCTCGACGCGATTAAGCGCGATCTCGATGTCGAATCTCCCGAGCCGGAATCGATCGCCAATGAAGACGCCATCGAGGCCGAGGACTAACCAGGAAAAAGCAGTCCGTTTGAGATCAGTTCTAAGGTAAACTACCAAACCATGACCGAAGAGCAGCGTCTGTTCGTGGCAGACGCGCAGGAAATTGTCGAGCGGCTCTATCGTGATCTCGAACAACTGCGCGTCGCTCGCAACGCAGGCCGCCGCCGCCGCGAACTCGCCGCGCAGATTTTTCGTCGCGTTCATACATTGAAAGGCTCAGGCGCGTCGCTGGGCTTCAAATCCGTCAGCGAGATCGCCCACCAATTCGAGGGCATCCTTGACGGCGCGCGTCTTGGCCGCATTGAATTAACTGACGCTGCCCTCGACACGTTCGAAGATGCGCTCGACGGCATCGCAGAAATTTTGCAGGGCCCACCTTCTGAAACGGTCGACTCGAAATTTCAGCCAATCATCGCGCGACTGAAGACGCTCGGTGAGCAAAGCAAAAAACAAGCTGCAATCGAAAGCGGATTGCGCACCGCTCTGCCGGAAGACATTGCCCGCGGCTTGAGCGATTACGACGTTCAGCACGCGCGCGAAGCCATTCGTGAAGGCGCAAAGTTATTCATCGTGTCCGCGGGCTTTCCGATCGAAACTTTCGATTATGGTTTTCGCGAGCTGAGCAAGCTGCTCGGGCAAAGCGGCGAAGTCATCGCGACCATCCCCGGCCAAGCCTCGAACGCAGATGAAATTAATTTTCGTTTGCTTTACGCCGCAGAATTATTGTCGCGGGAAGTGCTCCGGCAGGCTTCATCGCTCGGCCGCATCGAACATGAGCAGTTGCTGATTCAGCTGCCAGAAAGCCCGATCGTTAAGCCTTCTGACAAACCATCGACCGTGGCCTCCCTACTGCCTGACGGCGTACCGGTGCGAATCGAACTCAATCAGCTCGATGAGCTGATTTCCTCGGCGAGCGAACTGTTTCGCCAGACAACGAACGCGCTGGTCACCTTCGCGGGATCGTCGCGAACTGACGTCGTTGATCGCACGATTAGAAATCTGCGCGGCAGATTCGTCGAGCTGGAAGAGCGTCTAATCAAACTGAGATTGGTTCCGATTAACGAAGTCCTCGAACGAGGCGCTTCGCGCGCAGGTCGAATTGCTGCGCGTCAACTCGGCAAAGAAGTCGAGTTCGAAATCGTCGGCGGTGAGGTCGGTATCGAGAAATCGCTGGCCGGGATCATTTCTGATCCGCTCTTGCACCTGGTGCGCAACGCCATCACGCACGGCATCGAAGATCCGGATGAACGCAGAGCCGCCGGGAAAAATCCAACCGGACACGTAACGCTGGCCGCTTCGAATCATTCGGGCCGCATCCATATCACTGTCACTGACGACGGTCGTGGCATTGACCTAACGAGAATTGTCGAAGCTGCCGCGCAGCATGGAATACCCGGCGAGAACCTTTCGATGGACCAGTGCCTGCGTTTGATTTTTCGACCGGGCTTTTCCACCGCGCCAGAATTATCAGACATGTCGGGCCGTGGGATTGGCTTAGATGTAGTCGATCGCGCGATGGAAATTGCCGGTGGCGAGGTGCGAGTGGCCACGGAGCCTGGCGCGAGCACGACCTTCGCGATGATCGTGCCGGCAGCGCTGTCGATGGTGAAAAGCGTCGTGGTGCGTTGCGGCGAACAACTCTACGCAATCGACGCTGCGTGCGTAACTCAGACGGATGCCCCAGCACATTCTGCCGGCCCAGAACTTCCGTTGCTCGATCTTGCAACGCTGCTCGGCGCGAACGGTTATGACGAAAGCGTTGAGAGAGTTGTCATCAACTGGAAGCCGCCGGCTACCTCATCGCGAAGCAACGGTGACGAGGGTTATCGAATCGCCCTCGACGGAATTGTCGGTCGTCAGGAAGTCTTGGTTCGCAGCCTCGGCCGGCATGGCGCGCGTTGGGCCGGCGTTTGCGGCGCAGCTGAGATGTTCGACGGCAGTGTCGCGTTCGTGCTCGACTTGGAAGAGCTGATTCGAAGTAGCTAAGCGAAGATGATCTGCAAGCTTATAAATCTTTTCAGGCCTTTCTTCGCTGCTTTGTTGGCGCTGCTCGCTTTACTTTTCACACTCGCTGCTCAAAATCGCAATTATCCCGATAAGATACGGGGCTATAAAGTCGAACCCACTGTTGTCGAAATCAAGAAACCGACGGCCAACAATTCTTCAACAAACAAGAGCCAGAACACCGATAAGCAGAATGACGGCGCGACTCCGGATGACAGCGACGTCGATCAACTCATTCAGTTTGGTCAACCGGAACTTGCGCGCGCGACGCCGCTCGGAATTACTTTCGCAGTGCCCATCGTCGTCGCACCCGTCACGCAGAAAGGCCACGTCGATTTCCTCGTCTTCGAAGACATAGTCATCAATGGTCGCTCTGTCGAAATCTCTGATTACAATCGTTCCTTCGATCTGCCGAATAAAGATTCTCTTACGCTGAAAGATCCGCTTCGGATATACATCTTTTTGCCCAGCGCTCTGCTGGCCGCAATCGGCGAGTGGACCGATTCGAAAGACGCCTGGCCCGTGACTGGACGCGTTTACGTCTTCGGAAAATTTAAGAAGAGTATTTTGGGAATCTCAACCAGCTTCAAGCGATGCGTTCCGGTTGAGTTGAACTTGACGATGCGGAATCCGTTGCGCGCGCGGTAGCGGAGCAAATGGCCCGACCATCGGAGAGGGCAACTCCGAGATATTCAACTTGAATGGAAACCGATTCTTGCCCTCCCGGTCGGGCTCGTTTGATGCGAGAACGCGGACGGGTTTGAAGCTCCGTCAGGAGCGCGATGTTTATAGCACGCAGCCGCCTCTAAAATTCCAAAGCTCCGCAAGGAGCGACATAAATATTTCACTCCTTCGGAGCTTGGTTTCGAACGAAGCGCGGTGCTATATACATTTCGTGCCTCCGGCACGAACAGACGACACTGCCTCGCATCATAGCGAACAAATAAGTAACAGAAGACTTTGATAGAGCGTGATGCACCTCAACAAGCTCAAGCCCAATCAACTTTCGGATGCATCGTGTGCCACTTTGTCGCTTTCTCGAACGCGAGTGCGACGCGCAAGGGCGCTGCTTCGTCATACAGTCCCCCAGTGAACATGATGGCGCGCGGCAGACTGGGTGTGCCGGTGAAGCCGCACGGAACGCAGATGGCGGGATGTCCGGTGAGGTTCGTGATAATCAGACTCGCGCTGCCCGGCGCGGGCGAAACGAACACGTCCCATTGCGACATCAGTTTGTCCATCTCGCGCATTAGCAGCACGCGCGCGCGTTGCGCCCGCAAATATTCTACGGCCGGAATGAAGCGCGAAGTGCGAAACGAGTTGGGCCAGTCAAAGGCTTCCTGCCCCGACAGTTGATTCACGCGACCGTCGCGCGTGATGTC
The DNA here is from genome assembly GCA_003222895.1 of Acidobacteriota bacterium. Taxonomy (GTDB): domain Bacteria; phylum Acidobacteriota; class Blastocatellia; order Pyrinomonadales; family Pyrinomonadaceae; genus UBA11740. Next base: position 8,179 of record QHXI01000081.1, read on the forward strand.
GTCGAACGCCGTCGCCGCTTCGGCGGTCAGGATATAGCGAATGTTATTCGCCGGAAACTTTGGCAGCTCGATCGGGGCCATCTTCACGCCCGCTTTTTCCAAATCGGCGAGCGCCTGCTTGTACATTGCATTACGATCTTCCGTTGCCTTGCGCTGTTGCTCGCTGGCGTTCGGCGGCGGTGTCGCCTCGAATTCAGCTTTCAAATAAGCGATTCGCAAACTGCTGAGCGGAACATCAGGACTCCAATTGAAGGGCGCGTCGCCGACTGTCAAATCATGTTGGTCGGGACCGTAGATCGCATCGAGCGCGACGGCGCAATCTTCGACGCCGCGACAGATTGGTCCAATCTTGTCCATCGTCCAACTCAGGCCCATCGCGCCGTAACGACTGACACGACCATACGTCGGTCGCAGACCGGCGACTCCGCACGTCGACGATGGCGACATGATCGAACCAAGCGTTTCAGTGCCGATCGCGAAACCGACCAAGCCCGCGGCGGTCGCCGATGCCGGACCCGAAGACGAACCGCTCGAACCGTTTCGATCTTCGTTCGGGTTCCAAGGATTGCGGGTGACACCGCCGAACCATTTCGCGCCTTGCGCCAGTGCGCCCATCGAAAGTTTCGCGACCAGAACTGCTCCCGCATCACGCAGACGCTCGACTACCGTCGCGTCGTAATCGATCATCTGGTCGCGATAAGGCTCGGCGCCCCAGGTCGTCTTGATTCCTTTCGTCGCAAACAAATCTTTCGCGCCCCACGGAATGCCATGCAAGGGCCCGCGATACTTGCCGCGCTTCAAATCATCATCCGCGGCCTGCGCTTGCTTCATCGCGAGATCCTCAGTGAGCGTGACGATGCATAGAAGCTTCGGGCCGTATTTTTTCAACCGACTCAAATACATCCTGGTGAGTTCGACTGACGAGACCTTCTTTGTTCGGATCAATTCGCTGAGTTGCGGCACCGACGCGAAAGCCAAATCATCTACCGATTTGAACTGGGCCGGTTCGTTTCGCCCGAATCTGAATTTAAGTTTTGCCGCAGCGCGCTTGATATGAAAGCCGGGCAACGCAGGATGAAAGACCACCGCCGGCTCAGTATCCAGCGGCACATCGATCTTGCGCATAATCTCGTAACTGTCGAGGTTAGTATTCACGCCACGCAAAGCCATCGTCTCTTGCGCATCGGTCAACTCAATGCCGATCAATTTCTCGGCGTTATGCATCATCTCTTTCGTGATGCGCATCGGCGCCGGTGACGGAGTTGGTGAAGGCGACGGCGTGGGTGTTTGCGCGAGCGCCGTCAGCGGCGCTTTCGAAACGGCGAGCGCCGCCGCGCCTGCGGCCGGCAGAGCTTTGACGAAGGTGCGACGATTAATTGATGTGCGTTTTGATTTCTTCATTGGGTCCTCGAGGAATTGTTTCTACTTACGTCCCGTATCGACGAAATATTTATAGACAAACTACCTGTTTACACGCGTTAGCTCCGGAGGAGCGAAATGTCACGATCCTGAAAAACATTCCGCTCCTACGGAGCTAGGGATAAAAAA
>QHXI01000081.1:9815-35819 GCA_003222895.1 Acidobacteriota bacterium
TCGTATTCGCTCTCAGGAATAATTGGATACTGCGGCCCACCGAGCGCGGCAATAATTTCGGGAACCGTGTTGTTATGTCCGGCGATGAAGATCGTTTGGCCCGAATGCTGTGCGCGAATCTGCGCCAGCAGATCTGCCGTGCCTTTCGAGTTCATCACCGTCACCGGCACACCGATTTTGTCAGACAGCGGCTTGACGGTTTCCTGCGTCCGTTTGTATTGCGTCGCGTAGATCGCGTTGATGCCGGCCTCGCCGAACATGCGAGCGATTTCCTGCGCGCGTTGTTGTCCCGCCTCGCTCAAATCAACGTCGTTGTTGTTGGGATCGATGATCTTTTCAGCATGACGTACGAGGATCACGGTCGTTACCGGACGGCGGAATGTGACGAAGTACGCGATGACGACGACGGCGCCCAACACCGCGAACAACATCGAAAAGACCAATACAGTTCTTAAGCCTGATTTAGGCTCCGGGGTGTCGTCAGTCATCCGTAAACTCGATCCTCTTGAACTCAGCAAGGCGTGGCCGCCTACAATAACACTCAGCGATCTTTTATTCGAGAGGAAATTGCGGTCAGTACCGCCCGCGGTTGCGGGTGGGTCGGCACGCTATTACGTCGTTAGGGCCAAGACCCATCCGCTACCGCAGATGGTACTGACATGACGGATGCAAACGGAATCGGAAGATGCTAACCTAATCGAGTCAACGCACGACTCAACAAAATCAAAACTACGACGCTCGTTCCTTCGAGCGCGAACGGTGAATGTCCTTTGGCTCAAGAGCAAATCAAGACTGATCTCTCTGAAATAATCGCCGAAAATTTCGGCGCGAACGCTACGTATGTCGAGACCTTACTGGCGCGCTGGCGCAGCGATCCTTCACTTGTCGACGAATCGTGGCGCGCGTACTTTGAAGAATTAGTCGGAACCAATGGAGACGCAGCCGCTGGCGTGGAAGTTCAGACTGAAGTTGTTGCGAAGCCGCAAATAAGCGCCGACGGCGCCGCCGCCAAGCCGGCTAAAACTCAACCGGCAAAGGCGAAGCAGCCCGTGCCAGTCGCGCCTCAAGCTGGCACCGAAACCATTCCCATCCGGGGTCCAGCACTAAAGATCGTCGAGAACATGGAAGCGAGTCTCGCAGTTCCAACCGCGACCTCGCAGCGTAGAATTCCGGTAAAACTTCTCGATGAAAATCGGCGCATTATCAATCGTCATCTTGAAGAGCGTGGTCGTCGCAAGGCTTCGTACACGCACTTGATTGCCTACGCACTCTTGCGCGCGCTGGAAGAATTTCCGCAGATGAACGACGGCTTTGACGTGATCGATAACCAGCCCGTGCGGGTGAAACGCGCGGCGGTAAATCTCGGCATCGCGATTGATTTGGAAAAGAAGGACGGCACGCGCGCGCTGCTGGTTCCAAACATCAAGAACGCAAACACGCTTGGCTTTTCGGATTTTCTAAGCGCTTACGATGATATCGTGTCGCGCGCCCGCGCAGGCAAGTTACAGATTTTAGATTTTCAGGGAACCACGATCTCGCTGACGAACCCCGGCACGATTGGCACCGTCGCTTCAACACCGCGATTAATGGCCGGACAGTCAGTCATCATCGCGACCGGCGCGATTGAGTATCCGGCGGAATATCAATCAATCGCGCCCGCAATCTTGCCTCAGCTCGGCATCAGCAAGGCAATCACAATCAGCAGCACTTACGATCACCGAATAATTCAGGGCGCCGAGTCGGGCGCGTTTCTCGCTCGCGTACATGAACTGTTGCTCGGCAAGAATAAGTTTTACGACGACATATTTGCGGACTTAGAAATTCCGCACGCGCCTCTGCGTTGGAACGTCGATCGCAATCCGCTGTTTCTCGGCGCCGATCAGATGCACGAGCAATCGATCCGGCAAGCGCGCGTGATGGAATTGATCAATGCTTATCGAGTGCGCGGTCATCTTATCGCCGACATCGATCCGCTGCACGCGCTGCCGCTGCTCTACCATCCCGAGCTGGACATCGAGACTTATAATCTGACGATTTGGGATCTGGATCGGCTGTTCATCACCGGGGGTCTGGGCGGCACGGAAACCGCGACGCTGCGCCAGATTCTCGACCTTCTGCAGCGCGCTTATTGCGGCAAGGTCGGCACCGAATATCGACACATTCAAAGCAAGGAAGAAAAGCTTTGGCTGCGTGAGCAGATTCGTCGCGAGTTTGTTCAGCCCGAACCAATCGATATTGAAGTCAAGAAGCGAATTCTGTGGAAGCTAATCTCGGCCGAACAGTTCGAGCGCTTTCTCAACACCAAATATCTCGGACAAAAACGATTTTCGATCGAAGGCTGCGAGACAATCATTCCTTTGCTGGATCAATTGATCGAGTGCGCGGGCGATTTGGGGATCGAACAAATCACGATGGGCATGGCGCATCGTGGCCGCTTGAACGTGCTCGCAAATGTGATTGGCCATTTCTGCGAACGCATCTTCACGTCTTTCGAAGGTTCGATTCATCCGGCGTTTCCCGCTGATGAAGGCGACGTCAAATATCACCAGGGCGCGGAAGGTGAACGCGATACCGCGAGCGGCAAGAAAATTGACTTGCGACTTTCGCCCAACCCGAGCCACCTCGAAGCCGTCAATCCCGTGGTCGAAGGAATGACCCGCGCACAACAAGACGCGGCGATGGATGAAGCGAGCTTGTCGCGCGACGAAGTGATGAAGCGCGCGCTCCCGGTGTTGCTCCATGGCGATGCCGCGTTTGCCGGGCAAGGCATCGTGATGGAGACGCTCCAGCTCGCGCAGCTGCGCGGCTATCGCACCGGCGGCACGATTCACATCATCATAAATAATCAGATCGGATTTACAACTTCGCCCGAAGCCGGCCGATCTTCGATTTATTCCACCGACGTTGCGCGCATGACTCAGTCGCCAATCTTTCACATCAACGGCGACGATCCCGAAGCCGCGTATCGCACAATGCGAATCGCGCTAGACTACCGGCAGAAGTACGAGAAGGATGTCGTGCTCGACGTGGTTGGCTTCCGCCGCCTGGGCCATAACGAAACTGACGAACCGAGCTACACGCAGCCTTTGATGTATCAGCGCGTGAAGGCGCATCCCGGCGTCCGGACGATTTACGCGCAGCGGCTGGTTAAGGAAGGCGTCATCGACGAAGCCGGTGTGAACAAACTGATCGAAGAACGCGTGCGACGATATGAGGACGCCCAGACACGCGCAAAAGAAGTCGCGGCGAAACAGAAATCGGCTGGCGTTCAAGAACAAGTCGTTGCAGAACTCGATGGCTCAGAGGTGGTCGAAACAAATGTTGATGAACGCGTCATTAAGGAAATTGCGCATCAGATCTCGGTCGTGCCCGAAGGCTTCAATCTCAATCCGAAGATGGTGAGCCAACTCGCCAGACGCGCGAAGATGGGCGAAGGTGCGCTGGCGATGGATTGGGCGTTTGCGGAAGCGATCGCGTTTGGCTCGCTCGCTCTCGAAGGCACGCGCGTGCGTTTGAGTGGTCAGGATTCCGGGCGCGGCACGTTCAGTCAGCGTCACGATGTTCTCTATGACACGCAAACCGGCACGGCCTGGTCGCCGTTGTCTGAATTGCACTCTGAACAAAATCCCCGCGGACGTTTTGAAGTTTTCGATAGTTCGCTTTCCGAAGCCGGCGTGCTCGGATTCGAGTACGGCTATTCGGTAATCGCTGCGGACGCGCTCGTGTTGTGGGAAGCTCAGTTTGGAGATTTCAACAACGTCGCGCAATCGATCATCGACCAATACATCGCCGCCGGCGAAGACAAGTGGAAGCAGACGTCGCGGCTGACGATGTTGCTGCCACACGGCTATGAAGGCCAGGGTCCGGAGCATTCCAGCGCGCGGCTCGAACGTTTCCTGCAACTGTGCGCCGCGAACAATCTGTGCGTTTGTTACCCGAGCACGCCGGCGCAATATTTTCATCTGCTGCGCAGACAAGTTCGCGAAGGCTTCGAACGGCCGCTAGTCATGATGACGCCGAAGAGTCTTCTCCGGCTGCCGGCTGCAACTTCATCTCTGGATCAATTAACGAACGGCGGATTTCTACCGCTGGTTGATGACGCGGAAATCGAAGATCCGAACGCCGTCAAGCGAATCGTTTTTTGCAGTGGAAAGGTTTTCTACGATCTGACCGATGCTCGTAAGAAAGCAGCCGGCGGAGCATCAGGCTCAGCCGATCACGTCGCGATTGTCCGCGTAGAACAGTTCTATCCCTTCCCGCTCTCGGCTATCAAAGAGACGATCGCGAAATATGCAGACGCCGGCGAACTCGTCTGGTGTCAGGAAGAACCGAAGAACATGGGCGCATGGACTTTCATGGAATCGCGGCTCGAGAATTTGATGACTCGATGCGATCGCCCGCGCTACATCGGTCGTGCAGAATCACCGAGTCCGGCGACCGGCAGCTATGCGGTTCATGTGAAAGAGCAGGAGAAGTTGGTTCGCGAAACATTGACGGTTTGATAACGCCGGAGACTTCCGATTTTGCTTGCAGAGTGACCGCACTCTTCCTATTCTGGAGCCGTGAGAATCCGGTTCTATAATCGATCAAGCGACTGGACTTCCTCACATCTACAATCACGATGTTGACGAGGCAGATGTAGAGCAGGTCTTGGCGAGATCTGATGAGGATCGCCCCGGAGCCGGTAACTCGCGGGTGGTAATTGGTCGAACCGACACGGGACGGGTTCTTCGTGTTATCTATGTGCGCGATCCGAAACCTGACAGCTTATTCGTGATTACTGCATATGATTTACGAGGCAAGGCGCTGCTCGCATTTAGACGGCGCATGAGAAGGAAACACAAATGAAAAAAAATAGATTTCCGAAGGGCTGGAACGAAGCTCGCGTGCGCGAGGTTCTCGAACACTATGAAAGCCAGAGTGAAGATGAAGCTGTTGCTGAAGACGAGGCAGCGTTTCAGCGTCGTGATCAGACTGTAATGATTGTGCCGAAGACGCTGGTGCCGGCAATTACAAAGCTAATTGAGACGCGGCGTACGGGTCGCACCACGAAAGCTGCATAAAGCGGACAACTATTTAGTGGCTTAAGCAGGAAAGCTAAGGTTTCCGCAACACCAAAGCAATGATCGCAGAAAAGATCGCGCCGAAAATCGTGAAGCCGATCGAGACTCCCGCAAATGCTTTGACATAACTTGTCTCGCCTTCCTGTTGCATGACTCCTGGTCCGGCTACGGCGAGCAGAAGAACGAAAAACAGACTCGTCATTACCGCGTAAGTGATCGCGATTCCCAAGCCGGTCAAGAACCCATCTCCGAACGACAGCTTGTTGCCGTTGGCTAGTCTCTTTTCCTTAATTCCCAGCATCAATCCAACTATCGCGGTGAAATTGAAGAGTGCGACATCGGCCATTTGCGCGCTTGGGCCTTGCAGGTGCAGCACGAAATGCTTCAGCGCCACCCAGGCGGCAATGACGAGCGCAACTGAGATTCCGTATTTAAGGGCGATTTTCATCCTGTCTTACTCTGGTCTGACAGAAAATGCTCTAACGATTCACCGTAGATTCGCTCGACCAGCCTTCGCTTTAGGTCGTCTGGCGACAAGTCCTTGGGCAGAGACGCTATGACTATAGCTCGTGCTGCATCTGACATTGATGCGACCATCATCATGCGTTCAGCGCCGGTGCGCGACATCATCATCTCGCGCATTTTCTTTTCAGCCTCAGGCGTGGTGTCAGTCATGGATGCACTCTTCCAAAAGATCGGTGAGCCCAAGTTTGTCTGTCCACTCTGTCAGATACGCCTCGTCATAGCCGGCCTCTAGAAGACTCTTGACATCGCGAAGTTGAAACTCAGAGTGGGAGTCCTTAGCCCAGGCCAACTTTGAAATTATCAAGTCCTCTTTACTAACAATCGAAAGTTTCATTCCTTGAATCTCGACCTGGCTTCGTCTCCCAAATTCTGTGCGACGATATTCGTCGTCCTTCCGAATAATGAAATCAATCTTAACAATGAATTCACTGTGAATAATATTGAATAGTGTCTTATTCGCTATCCCTCGCACGACCGCACTCCGAGGCACATAGTAATTATCTTCAAACAACGCGATGATCGATTCGGCGTCCCTCCGCTCAAGCGCCACTACCAGGTCAATATCGCGCGTCATTCGAGGTTGAGCGTAATAGCCCAGAGCCCACGACCCGGTAAGCATGTAATCAATGCCAGCCTTCGACAGTCTCTCTGAGACATCCCGAAGAACATTCAATTCATTCTGCATGAGTGACGAGGTTCGCTTATACACTTTTCGGTTGATTGGCGCTAGTTTGCGAGCCGAAGTTTGACCGCAAACATCGGATAGAACAGTTTTCTTCAACTGACTATTATCTCCTCGTCAAGAAAAGTCAGAACCGCCGAGGCTAGCTGACGAGTAACTCAACAACCTGAGGTAGACTAAAATGTTAGAGCTTTTAATGACGATGCCGAGCGTGACGAACAATCCCGACATGTGGAACGCGGTGCTTGCGCGTGATGCCTCGCGCGACGGCAGTTTTGTTTTCGCGGTGCGCTCGACGGGAATCTATTGCCGGCCATCCTGCCCCGCGCGCCGGCCCCGCCGTGAACAAGTGGAATTTTTTCCACTGCCCGAAGCCGCAGAACAAGAAGGCTTTCGCGCCTGCAAACGCTGTAAACCTCGCGGTGCGAAATCAAACGATCCGCGCTCCGACCTGGTTCGCCGGATATGTCACGCGATCGACGACCACGACGAAGAGCCGCGAACGCTGCAAAGGCTGAGCGCTGAGATCGGTGTCAGCGCGCACCACCTGCAACGCACCTTCAAACAAGTAATGGGGATCACGCCGCGCCAGTACGCCGAATCGCAGCGTCTGAAGAAATTCAAGGCGAACGTAAAGGGCGGCGCGTCAGTGACTGACGCTATGTATTCGGCTGGATACGGATCGAGTCGCGGCCTTTATGAGAAATCCTCCGCGCAACTTGGGATGACCCCGGCGACTTATGGCCGCGGCGGCAAAGGGATGCGAATCGTTTACACACTCGCCGACTCGGCGCTCGGTCGTTTGCTGGTCGCGGCGACCGAACGTGGTGTGTGCGCGGTGGCTTTGGGTGATTCTGATTCAGAGTTAACCGCGAATTTGTTTGCGGAATATCCGCAGGCGTCGATCGATTCAAGGGACACAAGAATCAGCCCGTCGCTAAATTTGTGGTTGAGCGAAGTACTTGAGAGTCTGAGCGGCAATCCGAAGCGAATCGATCTGCCGCTCGATATTCAGGCGACGGCTTTTCAATGGCGAGTGTGGGAAGAGCTGCGTCGCATTCCGTTCGGCGCGACGCGTTCGTATCAGGAAATCGCCCAGGCGATTGGCAAACCGAAAGCCGTGCGCGCAGTCGCACGAGCTTGCGCCAGTAATCACGCGGCGCTGGTGATTCCCTGTCATCGCGTGATTCGTGAAGACAAGAGTTTGGGTGGTTATCGTTGGGGTCTAGAGCGGAAGCGTAAACTACTGGAGAAAGAACGTGGATGATTGATTCGTTGAACCATTGAGCCATTGATTCAATGATTCAATGATTCAATTCACTACGACCGTCTTAACATTCACAAACTCGCGAATCCCGAAGTAACTGAGTTCCCTGCCGTAACCCGAATGCTTCACGCCGCCAAACGGTAGACGCGGATCTGAAGCGACCATGCCGTTGACGAAAACTGAACCTGCTTCGAGATCCTCGATGAAGCGGTCACGTTCTTTTGCCTCATTCGTCCAAGCCGCCGAACCCAAGCCGAATGTTGTCGCGTTCGCGAGTTCGATTGCCTCATCAATGCTGTTGACGCGAAAGAGCGACGCGACCGGGCCGAAGAGTTCGTCGCGATAGGCCGGTGAGTCTTTCGGAATGTCCGCCAGGACGGTCGGTTCGTAGAAATTGCCGCGTTCGAGGGCGCCGGTTACCGCCGCCCGCTGACCGCCAGTCAAAATCTTAGCGCCCGCAGCGACGCTTACGTTCACCTGATCCTGCAGATCCTTAAGAATTTGTTCGGTTGCCAGCGGGCCAATATCGGTTGATTCAGTTATCGGATCGCCGACGCGCAGCTTCTTCATTGCGGCGACGAATTCTTTTTCGAAGCGATCGTAAATCGCGTCGTGAACGATAAAGCGTTTCGCAGCGATGCACGACTGGCCGTTATTAATGGTGCGAGCTTTGACGGCGGTGCTCACGGCCTCTTCAACGTTCGCGGAAGGCATGACGATGAATGGATCGCTGCCGCCTAATTCAAGCACGGTCTTTTTGATCTGTTTTCCGGCGGTACTCGCCACACTACGTCCCGCAGGTTCGCTGCCCGTTAGCGTTGCCGCAGCGACGCGCGAATCTTCCAGGACTTTCTCGACCGCATTAGAGCCAATCAACAAAGTCTGAAATGCACCCTCAGGAAATCCCGCGCGATGAAATATGTCTTCAATCGCAAGCGCGCATTGCGGGACGTTCGAAGCATGTTTCAGCAAACCGACATTGCCAGCCATTAACGCCGGCGCCGCAAAACGAAATACCTGCCAGAACGGAAAATTCCACGGCATGATCGCCAGCACGACACCCAGCGGTTGATAACGAACAAAACTCGTGGTGGCGTTCGTCTCGACGACTTCATCAGCGAGGTGCTTCTCGGCATTTTCGGCATAGTAGCGACAAACCCAGGCGCACTTTTCTGCTTCCTGGACGGCCGCGTTGATGGGCTTGCCCATCTCGAGCGTCATCGTGCGCGCGAACGATTTCTTCTCCGCTTCGAGGATCTCTGCGGCGCGCACCATTTTCTCAGCGCGATCCGCGAACGAGGTTCGGTGATGTTCGTGAAATGCTTCCGACGCTCGCGCGAGCTTTGCTTCCAGTTGTTGCTCGTTCAGCGAATCGAATGTTTGCAGGACTTCGCCAGTGGCGGGATTGATCGACGATATTGGCATGCGGAAATTATAAAACTTGATTCACGGCTTCGGTATCGCATCCGCGTCTTCTTGAATCATTGACACAGTCTTTTGTCTCTTCCGCAACACAATCATGCTCAGGCCACCAATGATGCACGCGCCGCCTGCAAACAGCCGCCAATTCAGGCGCTCGTGCAAGACAATCATTCCGAGAACCACTGCGACGACCGGAGTCACCAGCGCGATCAGCATCGTCTTAGTCACTTCCATGTGCCGCACCAGCCAGTAGTAGAGACCGAATGCGATGACCGAACCGACGACCACCAGATATGCAAGCGAGATCAACGCTGTCGTGGTCCAATGAATGTGAAACGGGTTTCCTTCCGTCGCGATCCCGACAATTAACAGCGGAGGAAATCCACAGATCATCTGACCAGCAGCGAGTACCTGCGGATCGATCTTTGTTCCGTAAGCTTTCACGAGCACGTTGCTGTAGGAGCCGAAGAAGGCACTGGCAACCAACGCTACACTTCCGAACAACGCCAGATGTCCGGCGATGTGCAACTGATCGGAAAAAATAATTATGATTCCCAAGACGCCGAGCAGCACTCCGCCAACTTTTGCCGGCGTCATCCGCTCATAGGGCAAATAGAGGTGCGCGATGACTAGTCCGAAGGCAGGAAATGTCGATTGCAGAACCGCGGCCAAACCTGACGAGATATGTTGCTCGCCCCAAAACACGAGTCCGTAGTTCAAAGTGAATTGCAGAAAACCAACGATCGCGATCACCAACCAGTCATGGCGGGTGCGCGGCCAACGAACTCCACGCGCGAGGATCATGGCGACGAGAATTAACGAAGCGAGAACGAAACGGATGCCTGCGAACGTGAGCGGGGGAAGATCAGCCAGGCCGAGCTTGATGAAGAGCCACGTCGATCCCCAGATGACGCAGAGGATCAACCAGACGACGCGCGCTTTCATTTAGTGATTTGTACGTGAGGTAAGAAGATTGGTCAAAGGTGTCAGAAGCCCGCGCGTAAGCAAGGGCAACTACAAACCAGGACCGCTAGCGAGATGATCACTTACTACCGCAAGCGGTTTCGGTCTCAACTGGCCCTCCCTAACGGTCGGGCTTCTGACACTCAACGCTACTTACTCTCGTGATGTTGCAGGTTCAGCTTAATGATATTGAACACGGCGCCTTGCGGATCACTCAGCACGGCGAAGCGACCTACGTTCGGAATGTCGGTCGGCGGAACGTATGTTCTTGCACCCATAGACGTCGCCTTCTCGACTTTTGCATCGCAATCATCGACAGCAATATAGATTCCCCAGTTTGGCGGTATCGGTCCCATCTGCGGCTGAATTTTCATCATTCCGCCGATGTGCTCTTCGCCGTTGATGATCTCAGTGTAAGGCGTTGCACCACTATCGGTCTTTGTCTTCCAACCGAAAAGCTTCGTGTAAAAATCGATTGCTTTGTCGGTATCGTTGGTTAGCAATTCGTTCCAGCACAGCGAATTGGTCTCGCCTTTAATACCGACGCCCTGATGCGTCTTCGGTTGCCAGATGCAGAAATGCGCGCCGGTTGGGTCGGCAATGACGGCCATGCGGCCAACTTCCATTACATCCATCGGCTCTTGCACGACTGTGCCGCCGAGCGCTTTCGCCTTCGCAGCAGTTTCATCCGCGCTGGTCACGCTCACGTACGACGCCCAGTGTGTCGGCACCTGCTTCATCATTTCTCCTTTTTGATAAAGCGCGCCGACATCTTTGCCGTCCAGTTTCAGCATCGTGTAGGTCATGTCGGGACCGATCGGCATGTCCTGCCCTTCCCAACCAAAGAGTTCTGAATAAAACTTCTTTGCGCCTGGGCCATCGGTGGTGGCGAGTTCAATCCAGCAAAAACTTCCCGGCGCGTGTTCCATTTGTGTCTGCGTTGCGGTATCGCTCATGGTTTCTCCTTCTTCATATTCGTCTAGAGGCGGGCTACTGCCTGCCTGATTCAAGCTAACGGCGGGCGGTTGTCCGCCTAAACAATTTCAATAATGGCAGGGGGCTGAGACTTTATCAGCGGGGCCGGAAAACTTCTAGCCGCCGAGGCTGGAAAACGTGTTAAGAATTGTAAAATTCTGCGAAATGGTGAGACTTGGAAGAGTTGCCGTCAAAAACGAAACCGCGCTGCTCTCACCCGAAGATGCTAGCAGCGCAATCTCGGAATCTTATGAACTAACCGAAGCCAGTTCGTAAGATGGCAGCCTGACTTCGTCAAGACCAAGCTGCCAATTTGTATCCCGACAGGCAATCGGCGGTCGATGCTTCCCGGTCAGCACGCGACTCGCTTCAGTTAATCTCGCAACCCTTGCGGGCTACCAAATCTGTTTCCGCGAATCTCACATCTTCCTTGCGGTCGATGTGGTGCCAATAGGTTGTTTTTTTGGTGGCTGTCCTCCACCGCTGGTTACGTTCCCAGCAACGAGGCTTGGATTTCTCCAAGCGACATTGCTCACCACCAGCGGGTCCTCTCTAGTGGTTGCTACCCGTTTTTATCCGGGCGCCCAGAAAACCTTTCGGTCTTCCTGGCAAGCCTTTCGGCTTCAACTCAGGGCGTCATAGCAAGTGCAAACCGCTCTGCCTTTACTCTCTCCCAGAGCCTCGCGACTCCGTTCGCCGATCCCTTCGTCGGTCTCGATGGCCGTAACCTTCGTGACGCTGAGTCTTATACCGAAAACAATTTTTTCGATCAACTTTTTGTGTGTTTTATTTTTCGACGAGTGATTTACTTCTTCTTCATACGTTGTTTTCACCCAGGTTTTTCGCCTATTAAAAAGAAAACATAGAACACGTATGCAAAGTAGAATTTCTTAGCGCGATCGAAAATTTATTTTGACAGTGCGGAAATCGCTTCGCGAATCGCCGATTGGGCAAGATCCGCTGCTGCTTCCGTTTCATATTTGTTTCGCGGCCAAAAGAAACCGCGCAATCCATCTTTGCGACGGCGCGGCACCACGTGCACGTGAAGATGCGGCACGCTTTGGCTGACCTTGTTGTTCATTGCCACAAAAGTTCCGTCGGCGAGCAGTCCCGCTTCAACCGCTGTCGCTAAGAGCTGAACATTCTTGAAAAACGGTTCGATCAAATCCGCGGGCAAATCGGCCAAGGTTTCGAAATGCTTTTTCGGAATTAGCAGGCAATGACCCGGGAACACAGGGCGATGATCGAGAAAGGCGATTGAAACATCGTCTTCAAAAACGATCCTAACCAAATTCGCGGTATGACTCATTGTGCAAAAGAGACAGGCTTCACTCCCCGAATCTGACATAGAAATCGCCCAGTTCACAACAGCTTGAGAATTTCTTTTTTGTCGATATTCTTGGCCGCTGAAACAGCCCGTAGAATTGAACTCAGCGTTCCGATGCGCAGAGGGTCATGATTAGGAATTGCTATTCGATGGTGAACCGGTTCGCTCGTTTCAAGAATCACGTGACTACCTACCTGATGGAGATGCGTCGGTAACCGAACTTACTGCAAAGCGCGTTGATGAGATCCGCGCCGCTCAGGTCGCGAGGTATCTTCATGCGCAGGCAAGGACTTCGTCACGAACCAGATGCAGACGAATCTGTTCAGGCTTATTTCGATCGAAGAAATATCCGGCGACTGCTTCCTGAACATTTGAACGCAGTTCTTCCCATGAGTTGCCCTCTGTGAAGATATCGTGGGTCAAGCACTCAGCGACAAACCCGCCGTCGCCCTCCTGATTGACACTAAATACGAGTTCCATGTCTCAGATTCTGCCATTAACGCGCAATCGCATCAAGCTTTTCACTCGTTCACCTCGAAGTACCTAAAGCACTCAGGATCGTGATCGTTCACCATGCCAACCGCCTGCATGAACGAGTAACAGATCGTCGAGCCTACGAACTTGAAGCCGCGTTTTAGCAAGTCGCGACTGAGTGCGTCGGAATCTGCTGTATGCGGCAATACGGGCGCGGCGCGTTTTCGCTTGAGCGGTTTGCCGCTGACGAATTGCCAAATGTATTTATCAAAGCTGCCGAACTCTTTTTGTATCGCCACGAACGCGCGCGCATTTTGTACAGCCGAGTTAATCTTCAGCCGGTTGCGAATGATTCCCGCATTGCTAAGAAGTTTCGCAATCCTCTCCTCGCCATACCTCGCCACCTTTTTCGGATCGAAGTTATCGAACGCGTGTCGATAGTTCCCGCGCTTGCGCAGAATCGTCTCCCAACTCAAACCGGCGTGCGCGCCTTCGAGAATTAAGAACTCAAACAACCCGCGATCGTCGTGCAACGGTACGCCCCATTCAGAATCGTGATAAGCGATCGATAGATCGGTTTTGGCCCAATGACACCTATGCTGTTTCTTCATTCGACTCACACTAGTCTCGACCGCCATGTACCACGTCAGTGATTGCCTCGACAAGTGCATTAGGTTCGACCGGCTTCGCAAGATGTAATTGATACCCGGCCGACAAGGCGAGCTGCCGATCTTTTTCTGTCGCGAACGCGGTCAAGGCAACGGCGGGAATTTTGCTCAAGTCGGAAGGCATCGCCCTGATCTGGCGAATCAGATCGTAACCGCTCTCAAACGGCAATCCGATGTCGCTCAACAAAACATCCGGCGTGGACGACTGCAAATTCATGAGCGCTTGCTGCACCGAATTAACCGCGTCGACGTTGGCTCCGCAAACGCGCAACGTCAACGCAAGCAGTTCGCGCGCGTCCGTTTCGTCTTCCACCAGCAGCACGCGCAAACCGGCGAGCGGCTGCAAGGGTTCCGGGTTTTCTCGATCAGCGGCCAGAGATTTGACGGCCGGTTGATCGAGCGTTAACGGAATGCGAATCGTGAACTTCGATCCCTTCCCTTCACCGTCACTTTCCGCCTGCACACTTCCGCCGTGCAACTCGGTAAGATGACGCACAATTGCGAGACCTAAACCGAGCCCGCGGTGCGATCTGATCACCGGCGCTTCTGCCTGCCGAAATCTTTCAAACACACTCGGCAAAAAGTCAGGACTGATGCCGATGCCGGTATCCCGCACCTCGATCTCAGCGAGCGAACCTACGGAACTCAAAGTGATGTAGACGTACCCATCTCGCGGCGTGAATTTCACCGCGTTCGACAGCAGATTCCAGATGATTTGTTGCAGACGCGCCGGATCGCCGGCAACCGGGCCAACCGAATCACCGGACATGACTTCGAGGCGGACGCCGCGCGCATTCGCGGCCGGTTGCACGATGTCGACAGCGGCAGCGATCAAATTGATTAGGTCGACGGGCTGGACCTCTAATTGCAGTTTGCCACCGGCAATTCGCGAAACGTCAACCAGGTCCTCGATCAACTGCGCTTGCACTTTCGCGTTTCTTTCAACCGTTTCCAGGGCGTGCGTAGAAGTCTCGCTATCAAGTTTGCCGCTGCGCAGCATCGACAACCAACCCAGCATCGCCGTCAAGGGTGTCCGCAACTCATGCGAAAGCGTCGCCAGAAATTCGTCTTTCAAACGGTTCGCCTCTTCGGCGTCGCTACGCGCAGATTGTTCTCGCAGCAGTAATCGCTCGCGTTCTTCCTCCCCTTGCTTACGTTCGACGAATTGTCCTATCTGACTGCCAATGCCCCTGAATGTCGCGAGCAAAGCGCTATCGGGCTCCCGAATCTCGCGGCTGAAAAACTCCATCACGCCGAGAAATTTATCACCTGACAAGATGGGAAAGGCAAAGGCGGCATGCAGTCCCTCTGCAGAGGCGGCAGGAGCACGCGGAAAATTCGGAGCGGCCGTCACATCCGGAATCCAGGCGGGACGGAGACTGGCCCAGACCCGGCCCGGCAAGCCGACGCCGCGTCCAAACGCGATCTCTTTTGTCAAACATTCGAAGCTTCCGCTGACGGCGCCGTGCGAAGGCCAAACTTTGAAGCATCGCAAAACGTTCGACTCGTTATCGAGTCTCCACATCGCGCCGACTTCCCATTCGAACGTGTTACAGATTCGTTGCACGATTCGTGGTATCGCATCATCGAGTGCCGGCGCTTCGGCGAGAATGCGTGTGACTGAAAGCGAACCGGCAAGATGGCGACCTGCGCTCTTGCGCTCGGTCACGATCGCCGCGAGCGACAAAGTCGTAATCGCAAGGTCGGCGACATAGGCCTGCAGGAACAAAAGCCTCTCGTTGATCGGATAGTTGGCAAACGCACCATAGCCATGAATGGTCCCCCAAATCGAAATCGCCGCGAGAGGCATCATCGAAGTTGAAACACCGCGCGGTCCAAAGCGAAACGCAGCCCAAAGTAAAAGCGGAATCGTTATGTGGCCCCAGGGTCTAATGCCAGCGGTTCGATGCAGCAGGTCTGTATAGATCGTGACCGACAGTAAGGACATCAACCCGAGCAGCATTACGAATTCAACCCAACGAATGCCGCGCCAACGCTCAACCGGTCGCTCCGCCCAGGTGAGCATGAGCGGCGTAATCATCAATGCCCCGATCGCATCGCCTGACCACCAGGTTAACCAAAGGTTTTGGAAATCTTGCCACCGCTCGTGACCTGAAACGCAGAGCGATAGATTGCCGATTGTGGCAGCAAGCATAGTGCTAATCACTGCAGCAAACACGACAAATTTCAGGACATCAAATGCGCGATTGAATGGATTGCGAGACTCGGTAAACCGCCGCAGAAGATAAACGGCGGTCAGCGCTTCCAGAGTGTTGCCCAAAGCAATCGCGATGGAAGGAACCAGTGAAACATCGGTTAGCAGATAATTCCCCAGCAACGCCCCGATAAGGACGCCCGGAGTAGCGCGATATCCGAAGTAAAGGAGCGCCGCGATCGCCACGCCCGTAGGTGGCCATACGGGCGACACACTTACGTTCGCGAAAGCGAGTGAGAGGCCGATTTTCGCCGCGACAAAATAGATCGCGGCAAGGACTACCACGATTGCAAGATTTCTCGGTTTTAGGAAATCCCGGAAGATGCTCATTCCGTGAACTCACTAAAAACTAAGACATACCCATTGGGATCCTGAATCTCGAACTCCCAATCGCCATAAGGCTGCCTCCGCAAAGGCATGCGGATCTCAACTCGATCTTTCACCTGCTCATAAAACGGCTTCACGCCTTCCATGCGGATGTACGCATCCCACACGCCGCCGCTGCGCGACAAATAAAGGTCTGGCTTTCGAAATCCCTCAAGCCGTTGGAACATGATCTCGACCGTGTCGCGACTGACGGAGGAAAAGACGTAGGGCGGATTCTTCGGAAAAGGAAAACTCGTAAAGCCGAGTTCGGATTCGTACCAGCGAATCGTCGCCCCTACATCGGCAACGAGAAAGGTCGGCGCAACTGTGAAAAGCTTTACCATCCATTCCAATCCTAATGGTTGGAAGTACTCAGCCTTGATCGACTTCGCCGCCGTCGGCAAGATTTATCTTGATGCACGCGTCGCTACTCATGGTGACGCTGCGAATAATACATTACAATGACCCGTTCGTGTCAGAAGCCCGACCGTTAGGAAGGGCATCTTTTCAGCCGAGCACCTGACTTAGTCCAAGAATCAAACAACGCAGCGGGCCCTCCCTAACGGTCGGGCTTCCGAAACAATTCATGAAAGGCAATATCCCCATCCCCGAACTCCCATTCGCCGAAGAAGTGTGGCTGATGGTCGCGGTAACTTCCGTGCGCGAGCGCCGCACGAAAGACGGCAAACCTTTTCGAGAAATAAACGCGCGTAATTCCACCGGGACACTGCCGTTGAAAGTCTGGTCGGATGTACTTGAAGGCCGCGAAGAATTGCGGCCCGGACTGTGGGGGGTAACGGGAAAACTCGAATCTTTCCAGGATCGAAATCAGTTTGTAGTTTCCGAATACCGCCCGATCACGATTGAACAATATCGCGAGTATCTCGGTTGCGATCCGCTGCTGCCGCGCGCTTTTACTTTGGACATTGAGACGTTGGCGCTGCCCGGATTTCGCGACCGCGTCGGGCCAAAACTCGAGAAAGAATTAAAGCTCGGATTCATGCGGATCGAGCAACAGCAACGCTATCTTGAAGACATAGCCGCCGAAGAAGAGCGGGTCTATCAACTCGGATCGTTGAATGCTACTTCGGGCCGCGTGCTCTCAATCGCCGTGCACATTGGCCCAGTCCCCGGATTTGAGATTGAAGGATTGACGAGCAATCAAAGCGAACATGCCTTTGGCATCGATGAAGACGGAAACGAGCAGGAAGAAGCGCAGGCTCTAAAGGATTTTCTGGCGTTGATGTCCGACTTCGATCCTGAATGCGATCTACTCGTCGGTCACAACGTCGTCAACTTTGATCTGCCGTTCATCTTTCAACGCTGCCTGGCGAACAACATCGCAGTGAAGCCGTTCATCGACCTAAGCGAGTTTCGCGTCCAGGGCGTCTATGACACGATGCGCGGGTGGTGGTTGGGAGGTCGCAATCGCGTGGCACTGGATGACATCGCATGGGCGCTGGGAATTGAATCGAGTAAAACCGGAGAAGTCGAAGGCAGCAAAGTCTTCGAGTTGTATCAAGCGGGCAAGCTGGCCGAGATTCGCGAATACAATCTCAACGACGTGCGCGTAACCCGAAAGGTTTACGAGCGGATGATCGCGGGCTTTAATGCTTAAGAGTCATCCATAGATTACACAGATTACGCAGATAAACAGAAAAATCGGCACGGTCGTCCTCTCTTGTTGGTTTCCCTTAATCTGTGAAATCTGCGTAATCTGTGGATAATTTTCCGCGTCGCCACACTGTTTCATCTTTGCAACGCTTCTGCTAAACTGATTTTCCATGACTAGTTTGATCCCTGTTCTTATTCTCCTCGCTGGGGCGGCACTGGGCGCCATCGTCGCGGCGCTGATTTTCAAAACCAAAACAACTCGTGCGTTCGAAGATGGAAAAACCGAAAGCGCAACTCAAATTGCAGCCTTCACTGAACGGCTCACCGCGAAAGATAACGAACTTGTGAAGCTTCAGCAGGCTTTCGACAAGGAATTAAACGAGAGCAATCGTCTGCGCGATGACAACGCACGACGGCAAGCCGAGCTCGAAGGCGAACGCCGCGCGTCACAGGAGCGCTCGGAATCGTTCAAGCAAGCGGCAGAAGCTCTCGCTGAAAAATTCAAGGCGCTCTCGCGCGATGCGCTCAAAGACAACAATCAGGAGTTTTTGAATCTCGCCAAATCCACGCTGGAGAATTATCAGCAGACTGCAAAAGGCGATCTCGAATCGCGGCAAGAAGCGATTGATCAATTGGTCGAACCGCTGAAGAAATCGTTGGACAAGGTTGATGTAAAGATCGGCGAAATAGAGAAAGAGCGCGTTGGGGCGTATGCCGACTTGAGACGGCAGGTAGAATCACTTTCCACAGATCAACTACAACTACAAAAGGAAACTTCGAATCTTGTTAACGCCCTCCGGGCTCCGATTGTGAGGGGGCGTTGGGGAGAGATTCAGCTCAAGCGAGTGGTCGAGATCGCCGGCATGGTTGAATACTGCGATTTCAACCAACAAGAGACGGTCTCAACAGATACCGGCAAACCAGTGCGTCCCGACATGATCATTCACCTGCCTAATCGTCGAACTATTGTGGTCGATTCGAAAGCACCTCTACAGGCATACCTCGAGGCCCTGGAAGCGCGCGACGAAGAAACTCGCGTAGGGAAACTGAAAGATCACGCACAACAAATTCGAACCCACGTGATCAAGCTCGGTGCAAAGGGATATTGGGAACAGTTTGAACAATCACCTGAGTTTGTCTTTTTGTTTTTGCCAGGCGAGACATTCTTTAGTGCGGCGTTGGAACAGGATCCGAGTCTAATCGAATTTGGTGTAACCAAACGAGTGATTCTTGCCACACCGACCACTTTGATTGCTCTGCTCAAGGCCGTTTCCTACGGTTGGAAACAGGAGCAAGTGGCCGAGAGCGCGCAAGAGGTGAGTAAGCTTGGTAAAGACCTGTACGATCGCCTTCGGGTCTTCACGAAACATTTTGAATCCATAGGAGCGGGTCTCAAGCGGGCACTTGAGTCATATAACGACGGCGTGGGTTCACTTGAGGGCAGAGTTCTTAGGACTGCGAGAAAGTTCAAAGACCTTGGCACTATTACGGGTGAAGAGATCGAAGTGGTGGATCCAGTCGACAAGACTGTGCGTGCATTGAGCTTGGATGAAGGCGGACTGTTTCCCGACTTGGTCGCTCCGGCAGAGCCCAGTGAGGAAGATGATTCTATGCCGTTGCTGACTTCAAAGAGTGCGACTGGGCAGAGATGAGCAAACCAGCTCGCAACGCGGGCGGCAGAATAATAGCCCCGGGCGTAAGCCTGGGGTTATGACGTAAGAATAATCGTGAGCCCCTTTAGGGGCGATAGAAAATCTGATTAGATTTCTGTCGCCCGCGTTTCGATGGCTCGTTGAATTGTAGATTCCAAGAGCGCGGATTGTTCAGGGAGAGTTTGTTGACACATTCGATTGCTTCGAGCGTTAAAGTCTGCGCAAGAGGCCGAACATAAGTCATCTGTGTAATCTGTGAAATCTGCGGATAAAGAAGTGTCCAAAGAAATTTGGTTAGGCCCGGTCCTCGGAAACAATCGTGAGCGCCTGCTCGCGCGGTGCGCCAAGTACATCACGAACGGTAGGACCGATCGGTTGGTCTACATCGCCGCCTCGCATCCGCTGCTCGATCTAATCACCGACAAATTGCTCGATGGGAAAAGAGCGCACGGCGTTTGGGGCGAATTTCCTGTCTATCTGTTTCGCGGACTCGTTAGAAGGATCCTGTCAGAAGGAAGCGTGTCGGAAGCCCGAACGTCAGCGAGGGCAACGCATGATAACGAGCCCTCCCTAACCGTCTCACCCCAGCCGGGCTGCCCGGCTGGGGACCCCGGGGTCGGGCTTTTGACACAACAGCCGAGTCTCCGCACGCCGATCGATCGCGAAGAGTTTCCGCTGCGTCGCAGCCTGATCTCGCAAATCATCAAACAGCTCAGCAGCGCCGGAAAGCTTAGCGCGATTAAGCCTCTGGCGAATCGCGATGGCTGTGTTAACACGATTGCATCGCTGATCGGCGAGCTTCAGCGCGCGGGGAAGACGCCGGAAGAATTTCGCGAAGCGGTGGCTGCGCGCGCCGTTGAATCTTCGCCCGCAACTTCCAATCCTCAAGCCTCCAGTCTCAAGTCTCAAGCTGATTTCGATCGCGAAGTCGCATTGATTTACGGAACGTACGCGAATGCTTTGGAAAATTTCGGCTTGACCGATGAGGACGCCGACCAGTTGCGGGCGTTGCAGATGATGCGCGGTAAGGGAGCCTGGCTGGATCAGATCGATCTGCTGGTGCTCGACGGGTTCTTTGATTTTACGCCGGTGCAGGGCGAAATTCTGCGACACCTGATCCCTTCGATTCCGAATGTGATCGTCAATCTCAACAGCGATCCGCAAAACCCGGATATCTTTCGTCCCTTTCAATCGACAATCGATCATTTAACTTCGATTGTGGACTTTGAGATTCAGCCGAACAACGATGCAATCGGCGTAGCCAGTTCACTGTCAACGCTCCGCGCCAGCTTGTTTAATGTCGACGCGCAGGGCAGTAGCCGGACCCGGGGTCCCCAGACGGGCATCCCGGATGGCGTGGGGGCGGTGAGGGAGGGCTCAAACAACCGGCAAGATGCCGGTGAACCGCAGCCAGGGATGGCTGCGCTCCAACTAATCGAATGCGCGGACCGTGAATTAGAAATTCGGTCAATCGCCAAAGAGATCAAGCGCCTCGTACTGACGCAGCATTATAAGCTTTCCGACATTGCTCTGGTGGTGCGCGAGCGCGCCGCCTACGCCGAGACGATTGCGCGCGTGTTCGCCGACGAAGCCATTCCGTGCAATTTGGAGCGCCGCGTCGAAGCGCCCCACATCCCGGCGGTGCGCGCGTGCGGAAAACTCTTTCAGCTCCTGAAAGAACCGCGCGAGAGCGTCAAGAATCCCAAAGCGAGCGATCTCGCTCACCTGATCAAGACAGATTACTTTCGACTGTCGCCCGAGAAACTCGACGAGCTTAAGGAAACATTCGAACAAAAGTACGCCGCGCAATTTTTTGACGATGACAGCGAGAAGCCAGGGCGCGCGCGCGGCATCGGGAAGTGGAACGGCGACACACTTGAAAATGCGATCGCGTATGTCGGCAGTGAATTGCGCGTGAACGCCTGGATTGATCGCGCGCTTAAATTAATCAAAGCCTTCCCTTCGCCTGAAGCCGCGCAGACGCTGCTTGCCGGCCACGAAGAAAGCGACGCGGCGACGGTCGCCGAAGACGAAGCGCCGCCCGAAGACGGCGCCGCGATAGATCGTCGCAAGAAGCCCGCGCCGATTCATCCGGCGGCCTTAGCGTGGGCGATGCTAATCATGCGCCAATTGCAGCAACTGCTGGCCGCGATGCCTGAAGAAGGTACCCCCGAAGAATTGCGCCTCGCGTTAATGCTTCTGCTCGATCAGCTGCAGTTTTCAAATCGGATCAATCATGCGTTTCGCGGTGAGGGTGGGGCCCACGATGTGCCGCAAGCAACACTCGACGTGCGCGGCAGAGAAAGTTTGCGACGTGCGATCGCCGCGGCGATGCGCAGTTTCGATTACGCACAGGCCGTTGTGTCAGAAGCCCGACCCCGGGGTCCCCAGCCGGGCAGCCCGGCGGGGGTGGTACGGTTAGGAAGGGCTGGTAACGAAATAACGTCGATCACGCGCGGGCTGCTGACGAGCTTCATTGACGAAGTCGAACGATGCTTGCACTCGCAAGTGCTCACGATTGGCCATGCGAATCGCGATGGGCTGCGCGTGCTTGAAGCGACCGATGTGCGCGGCCTGCGCTTCCGCACAGTTTTCATCGCCGGAATGATCGAAGGTGGTTTTCCGCTTCGATCTTCGCGCGACTGGCTGTATCCGCACGAAGAGCGGGTGCGGCTGCAAAAACATGGCATCTTTCTCGAAGATATTTCGACTGACACTCTTCTGAAGGAAGAACACTACTTTTATCAGGCGGCGTCTCGCGCAACTGAGCGGCTATATCTAACGCGGCCGTTGGCGTTGAATGATGGTTCAGAACCGGTCGCTTCGTATTACATCGAAGAACTGAAGCGTGCGATTGCTCCAAGGCAACTCAGCGTGAAACAGATTCGCGGCGATGTTGATGGACGAGAGATCTTGGAGGCGTCAACCGGCACGGAACTCGCGGCGATTTTGATTCGACAGGGAGAGCAACAACATCGTCAAGCTGGGCGAAAGACCTTGCCCTTGCCGCTGGTCAAAGAATATCTAACACGAGCAGAAGATCGCGGCTTTCTTTCGGCATCAGCTTCGCGTCGCGTGGAAATCGAGCATGAGCGTAACCAGAACTGGTTCGGTCCCTACGATGGCGAGATTAATCAGACTGATTTGCGGATGATGCTGGCGCGACACTTCGGCCTCGAGCATGTCTACAGCGCGAGCGCTTTCAGCACGTATGGCAATTGCGCGTTTCGCTTTTTTGCAAATCGTATCCTGAAGCTCGAGCCTCGCAGCGAAGCCGCGCTCGATCTGCAGGCGATTGACGCCGGCAAGCTGCTGCACGACATTCTGCGTCGCTTCTTTGAAAAACATCGTGGCGAGTATTTGCCATCGCGCAACGCTGACCATCTCCGTGCCGACATGGCTAAGACGGCCGACGCCGTTTTCAGGGAACACGAAGACAAAGTTCCGCCGCTCAACGATCGCATCTGGAAAATCGATTGCGAGATTCGCAAGCTGATCCTCGATCAGGTTTTGCTTTACGAGCTGCGGCTGCAAGAGAAGACCAATGACCGCGGCATTCGGCCAACCTACTTTGAACTGGCTTTCGGTCGAGTTTCGCCGGGAAGTGATCCGCGTTCAACTACTGAATATTTGCGATTGGAGCGAAAACACGAACGAGTCAGCGAGGTCGCACTGGTTCAAGGGCAAATCGATCGCGTGGATCTGAACGGCGATGCGCAGATCGCAATCGCCTATGATTACAAGCTCTCACGCGGCGCAAAGCTCAACGACATTGAAGCTGGACGCGAATTGCAACTGCCGATTTACCTGGCCGCGCTCGAACAATTATTTCTGCCGGGTTATCAGTTGGGCGGCGGCGGCTACTACACCTTGCGCAGCAAGGGCTCGCGACTCAATCAAGGTTTGTATCGTTCGGCTTTTGGTGATTGCACGAACGTGACTTATGCCAAAGCGAAGCTCGACGACGTCGAGTGGCAGCGCATTCGGGATGACGTTGCGAAGCGCGTGTGGGACTTCATCGACGGAATGCGCGGCGGTCATTTCAGAGTTAAGCCGTCGCTCGGCAAACACACGTGCAAGTTTTGTGACTATTCCGCCGTCTGCCGCTACGATACTTATCGCATCAGTCGAAAGAATTGAAATATTGGTTCATTGATTCATTGGATCAATCAGCCAGTCAGCCAATGAGTCGATGAGTCAATGAATAAATGAGCCAATGAATCAATCAACTCACGACAAATCACTTCGGGAACATCTTATCTCGCTGTTCACGGGTGACAACGCTCACATCAGCTTCGATGATTTCGTAAAAGATTTTCCGGTTGAGAAATGCGGCCAGCGAATCGAGGGAATTCCTTACACCGCATGGCAAGTACTCGAACACGTGCGCATCGCGCAACGGGACATTCTTGAATTCTCGCGCGACGCGAATCATGTTTCGCCGAAATGGCCAAAGGGTTATTGGCCAAATCAGGACGACGTTGGAGACACCGCGAAGTGGAACGAGACTATCGAAAGATTTCGCGACGACCTTCAACAGATCGAGGATCTTGTTAATGATCCCGCCACCGATCTCTTTGCCAAGATTCCGCACGGAACCGGCCAGACAATTTTGCGCGAGGCGCTGCTGGTCGCCGACCACAACGCGAACCACCTCGGCGCGCTAATCGTGATGGCGCGATTGTTGAAAGCTCAATAAGCTAAGGGCCTTCTCAAAAAAGTCGCTTGCGATCTTTGCGATCAAAGGCTCCGTGCCAGTTCGCGACAATTGCACACTAGAACTCCAAAACGACCCCTGCCCCTAGACAGTCTGGGTAGTCTATGTTATGGTGGCCCTAGATTATCTAGGAGGTAGTGGCTGTTGGCTAAATCAAAGGCGGGCTTGCTCCAGGGAACGCTGGACATGTTGATACTGAAGGCGCTTTCGCTTGGCGCTCTGCATGGTTATGGAATCGGTCAACGAATTGCGCAAATCTCCGGCGACGCGCTTAAGATCGAGGAGGGTTCGCTCTATCCGGGACTCTACCGGCTCGAACAGCGCGGATGGGTGCAATCGGAATGGGACGTTTCTGACAACAATCAGCGCGCGAAGTTCTACAAGCTCACGCGCGCGGGCCGAAAGCAACTAATCCTTGAGGAACGGAATTGGGAGCGGCTCGCGGGCGCGACCATGAAGGCGCTGCGCGCGAGCTGAGGGTAAAAACTATGTCCAGGATCCGAGCCACAATTAATTCTATTCGCGCCCATCTGCATCACGACGAGATCGCTCGTGAAGTTGAGACTGAATTACGCTTTCATATTGAAATGCGAACGCGGGCCAACATCGAGGGCGGAATGACACCAGACGTTGCGCAACGTGCCGCCGTGCAAAGCTTCGGAGATTTCGACAACGTCAAAACCGAGTGTTGTGAAATCAGGCGCAGCTTTCCTTTCAATACCAGTCTTCTAAGAATGGGATTGCACATCGCGATTGCAGCACTCGCCGGCGCCGCTGCACTGTGGACGGTCAACACGCCACACCATAGTCTTCCCAGCCTTCTGTCCCAACTAGGCTTTGTCGCTGTCTTGACATGCTTGTTCGTCATCGCTCGACGAAACCAAAAACCACACGTCAATAACTGAAGGATCGACCATGCACAATCGTAGTTTGCCTAAGATCATAAACGGTCTGTTTACGCTGTTAATGTTGAATGCGGGGTTGGCGGCTTCCTTCACTCGAACCAACGCGCAGACGCAATCGGGAAACTCGTTCCCCAACGAGACAAGCGCGCAACAAGTTGACGACCGGCCGTTAAGTCCGCGCCTGGCGGCTCTGCGAGATCGAATCAAATCGGGTGACCGCGAGACGCTTGATAATTTTTGGAAACAGATCAGCGAACGCGGTGCGCCAATTGTTGAGGAGGTACCAGGCAACGACCGAGACGTGCTGGTGACGATCGTCTGGCAAGCCAGGGAAGAGACCAGGAACGTTTTCGTTTTTCGCGTCGGCGACGTTAATAAGGCGATGACGCGGCTGCTCGACACTGACTTGTGGTACAAAACATTCCAGCTTCAGAAGGGCGCGCGCTTCATCTATCAACTCGCGGCGAACCTTCCCGACCCGAAAGAGTGGCGCGGTATCACCCGCTTCGCGCGTGCCCTCCGGAACGACCCGTTCAATCCGCTCCAGTTTGCCGAGCGCGCTAACGAGTTCAACCCGTATGAAGTGACTTTCTATTCGGCGGTGGAACTGCCTTCCGCCGAGCCGCAAATCTGGAACGTCGCTCGATCCACGGTTCCTACCGGGCGTGTGGAGCGCGACAAATTCACGAGCAAACTCCTCGGCAACGAACGTCCAATTTGGATTTACACTCCGCACGGCTACAGTGCTGACAAGAAACCTTACGGTTTGTTGGTACTTACAGACGGTGGTCTTTACGTCAACGCGGCGCACGTCGCTACTATTCTCGACAACTTGATTGCAGCGGATGTGATACCGCCGCTCGTCGCCGTGATGGTAGATAATCCTAATCGCGGTCGAGAGTTGTCATGCAGCTCAGCATACGCTGACTTTTTGGCTCTGGAGATTGTTCCCTGGGCGCGCGCTAACTACCACGCGACCGACCGCCCGGAGCAAACAATCATCGGCGGCGCAAGCTCGGGGGGATTGCAGGCGGCTTTTGTAGGGCTTAAGCACGCGGAGGTTTTCGGCAACGTGCTTTCCCAATCGGGTTCTTTCCCGTGGAAGCCCGATGGCGAAAAGGAATACGAATGGCTGAACCGCCAGTTCGCCGCCAGCCCGCGTTTGCCTT
>QHXI01000082.1 GCA_003222895.1 Acidobacteriota bacterium
CCATACAGCCGAACTTCTCTGAACGTCGCACTGCCTGATTGCGACCATGGCGCGCAGTCTCGGGCGTGTGTAGAATAAGGCCGCGCCTCGCCTATCGAGGCAACCGAAACATGGCTTTACCGCAACAATATCTGCCGTCATTAACGCCAGAACAGTATCTCGATCTGGAACGTGCGTCCGAGATGAGACATGAGTTTCTGGACGGCATCGTTTACGCGATGGCCGGTGAGAGTCCTGACCATAGTACGATTTGTTTCAATCTAGCGCCTATCACCGGACCTCAGATAAGAGAGAAGAACTGTAGCGGTTTCTCGCCGAACATGAACGTGAGGACTGGCCTCGGTGATTTGTATGCGTACCCCGACTTGATGGTTGTGTGCGGACAGCCGATATTTCACGATGAACACGGCGACGTTCTACTCAACCCCACCGTTATCTTCGAAGTCCTCTCTCCTTCAACTGAAAAGTACGATCGAGGTGAAAAGTTTCGTCGCTACCGCACTGAGATCGATAGCTTGCATGACTACGTGCTGGTCGCTCAGGATCGGATGCTGATCGAGCACCATCATCGCGAAGCCGACGGAACGTGGAGTTCCAATGCGATTACGGGTCGTGACGGCACGCTCACTCTCAACTCAATCGAGTGTGAGATTCCTCTGATCGAAGTTTATCGAAATACGAAAGTGACCGAATAGACAATGCGAAAGATCATTACACCGACCGCCACGCTGCTTTTCGCATTCGCGCTCATTGGGATCCCGGAAGCGTTTCACGCCGCGCCCGCACCTGAGCCGAATATCAACATCAAGGGATACTACTCAAACGACAAAGCGCAACGCGGTCGCGTCGTGCGTGCGGCGATTGTGATCGACATTCCTTCGGGTTATCACGTGAATGCGAACCGCCCGCTCGGCAAGTACGCGATTCCCACGACGGCGAAAATCGAGGCGCCGAAGGGTGTTACGGTTGGTCCAATTTCGTTTCCGCGCGCAATCGTCCGCAAACTGAAAGCCGTCAACAACGAATCGCTGGCCGTTTATGAAGGCCGCGCGATTCTGCGATTCAATATCACCGTGCCCCCCAATTATTCGGACGGCTGGATGAATTTGAAGGCCAAGCTGCGTTACCAAAGCTGTAACGACGAAGTCTGCTTTCCACCAAAGAACCAGGACATCGACATCGGCATCGGTATCGTTGGTCCAAATGATCGAGTGCAGCGTGCCAACGGCTGGGTGTTCGGCGGAAGATAAATTCAAGCGCCGGCATCCGGTCGGCGATGAGCGGGTGCCCTGCCCGCAGTCGAGTCGCGATCGCGCGTAAAAGAAATCTAGATCTTCAAGAGACAATTATCGCCCGAGAACGGAGGCCCTCATGTTTCAAGATTTCCAAGTACCCACCTACGCTGGATTCTGGTGGCGCGTTCTGGCGTACATCATCGACAGCCTGATCATGTCTGCGATCTTTTTTCCGCTGGGCATGGGCGTGGGGCTGGCCATCTCCGCCGGCGGTGATCCGAACTCTCCTTTGCTGCCGCTCGCGAACCTTGGCCTCAACGGTGTCTCGATCTTAGCCGGCTGGCTCTACCACGCTTTCCTCGAAAGCTCGTCATGGCAAGGCACGATCGGGAAGAAGGTGCTTGGGCTGCGGGTGACGGATCTGGACGGAAATCAGATTAGCTTCGGCAAAGCAACCGGCCGGTATTTTGGCATGATCTTGTCGGGGATGATCTGCTTCGTTGGTTTCATCATGGTTGCGTTCACCGAAAAAAAGCAGGGTCTGCACGACATTATGGCAGGCACCTTGGTACTGAAAGGGCCCGGCGTCACGAGTTATCCAGTTCCGCCACCGCCGCCGGATTTCGGTTATCGAGGCGGCGGCCCGTTGAATATTTGATAGCGCGAGCCGGCTTTAGGCGCGAGTTCCGATCACCGACATTAGCCGTCCTACTCGGCCGTGCAACTTTTTTTCTTGTCGATAAGAAAAGAACAGATCGTTGCGATCCATCGTGCAAAACGGAGCGAGGTGAATTCGATCGGCCGGAACGCCGGCGCTGATTACATGTTCACGGTTCGCTTGATGAAGATTAATGAGCGCGTGCCCGTCGCGTGTCGGCGTTAGCAGCTCGTCAGCATTCGCAAAGCGATCTTTGAAGACTTCGATCACATCGCTGCCGACTTCATAGCAACAGGCGTTCGCGGCTGGACCGATCGCGACGCGGAGATTCGCGACCTGTGCGCCATATTCGCTCTCCAGTTCTTCGACGGCGCGTTTCAAGATCGACGACGAGGTCCCTCGCCAGCCTGCGTGAACGGCCGCGAAGGCTCGCGTTACCGGGTCACCGATTAAGATCGGAACGCAGTCGGCGGTTTTCACGGCGAGCAAAACGTTCGGGGTGTTGCTGACCAGCGCGTCACAGTATTGATCGTCGCCGAGCACTTCAGGTTTTTGTTTGGCGTCGTCTTGAGAATGCACGACGCGGACATCGATGCCGTGAACTTGCCAACAGCCGGTGAGCAGCCACTGACCTTCGAACAGTTTGAGAAAGCGGCGGCGATTCTCGTAAATATTTTCGGCGTCGTCTTCGTTGAAGCCGGCGAGATTTAACGCTTCCCTGGGCATCGAGCTGACGCCGCCGACTCGCGTCGAAAACGCATTTGTGAAACCATCTTGTTCCAGCGGCGCGCAGATTAACGCGCGCACGCCGTCACGTTCGCGCCAGTAGAAACCGTTATCTTTGCGGGCGGCGGCCTGACGCCGCTTTGTTTCATCTTCCGTTGTGATCATTTCAATAGGAATTGACATCATCGAAGTTCGCCGCGTGCGCGAAACCGTCGCCCGTACGCCGCGTTTTGCCGAGCGCGTCTTTACCGAAGCCGAACGCGCGTATTGTGAATCGCGCGGCGCGGTCGCCGCGCAACATTATGCCGCGCGCTTCGCGGCAAAAGAAGCCGCGCTGAAAGCTCTGCAGACAGGATGGAGCGGCGGTATCAGCTGGCAAGACATTGAAGTGACTGCAAAAGAATCCGGCGCACCTATGATTTTATTTCACGGCCGCGCCCGAGAATTGTACGAAGCTACCGGCGCCACCGCCGCGCACATCTCGATTGCCCATACGACCGAACACGCGATTGCTGAAGTGGTGTTGGAGAAGGATTGAGATATTTAGGGGAGATTGTTTTGAGAAAGACAAAATGGCCGACGCGAAGGTAGGTTCGCGTCAGCCATTTCCAGTATTCGGTGTTTACACAGGCGGGACTTCATCTTGTTTATCGGATTCTGCGGCATGGTGTTTCGCAGACATCGCACTTAACTTCATCTTGATGAATTCAGCCAATGTCGTAGCGCCAGTTAGAATCAATATGCAGGCGCTTGCGACTACGGCGCAAAGAAACGCCTCGTACAAGCGACCAACGCTGATCATCGAGGCAGATCCCGACAGCCCACCAATGTGCAACAGCATAACTGCAAGTTCAACGGTCTTCGTGCTTAAATTAAGCATTCTTCACTCCCTTCCGAGGCTCTGAGCCTCTACTTCAGGAACACTTAATAAATTTTTCTTAAAAACTGACCGGATCTGTGTATATATGAGTAGAGCATCTTTTCCAAAGAGGGAAAGTGATGAAGAAAGCAAGAAAACACGTAAAACCGTTAACCGATGACAATCGCGAGTATGTCGCGCAAGTGCACGACAGAACACGTAAACACGTTGAGAGATACAGCAAAGCCTTAGTCAATAGGAACGCCGCTGATGCGGACGACGTAACACAAGAAACCTACGCGAGATTTTCAGAGCGAGTAGGTAAATACGGTCCGCTCGAATCTGACCGACCTGAGAAGCCATATCTGCTCACCACTGCGAAGAACGCCAAGAGTAACCTGAATAGAAAGAATAAGCTTCCGGTTACGACGTTACAGAGTGATCAGGAAGAAATGGGTGATGCTCATCAAGACAGAGAAGCATCACGCGTGGCCGGAGAAAGAGCGTTTCGAGAATATGCGGCAGCAACGAGGCGAAGTACCTATTTGGATCGGTTCAAAGAATTGATACCGATCGTTCAATCACAACTCACTGCGGACGAGTGGCAATTAATTTTGCTTCGATGGGTGGAAGGCATGCCCTTCGACGAAATAGCCATCGTTACCGGACAGCCGCTGGATCAAGTGAAATACAGGGTTAGCAGAGCCACCCAGCGAGCGAAATACTATGCCGGCAAGCTATTGAGCCGACAACGAACAGAATAGACCGATGGACCCCCGCAGCACTGCGGGGGTTTTTTCTTTTAACCACGGATAATCTGGTGCGAAAGTAACCTAGGCCAGAGCTTATTAAGCCAAAGTGGAGGTTGCAATGCGAGACGTGGATAAGATTTCAAATTAGTCTCGGAGGAAGTTTCATAATGTCACGACAGGAGACAAATGTTTTGTGGGAACTCGTGAGCGCAATGCACGATAACGAAAGGAGGCTAGACGATACTTCATCGGAGGTGTGTGAACAACGCGAGATTGGCAAACTGATTGAAGTGCTCGGTTACGATTTTCTGCTCGAAACGTTGGCACTTGAGCAGCGTGTCTTTGCTGCTGAGTATCCAACGATGACGTCAGTTGGTGAGGAAACCAGGCGATCCATCAAAGAGACTTTGAACAATCACTTTGAGCAATGCCGCTACTGTCAGATGGAAGCCAAGAAGGATCGAGCGTGGAGAAAAGAGTTTGCACATTTCCTGAGGACTGAAAAGGAAGTGGTAACGAAGATTTTGAAAGAAAAAAGGAGCACGCCACGGCGTAAACTACGCTCGTTCAAAGCCACTTCACGATAAGGTAGGTGATGTTTACTGCCGAACTGTAACAGCCCGTGCCTGGGTAGGCACGGGCTGTTCGTGTTTATACGCGAATGCGAGTAAGAGGTTAATCATCGGTCGCCAACGACTGTCACAGACCTTCCGCACATCAAACCGCAGAGCCGCGAGCTATCTCATCGCTCTCATCTCATTCACGAGAGATTTCTTTCCGTAACGGTCCGTATCAACCCTTGTGTCACGGGCCGATGCGAATTCAGATCGCTTGAATCAAAATAAACATTGTGACGGAAGCATTCTGACGTTGGGGCTTGTTCGGTCAGCAAGGCCACGCGTTCATGCATCGGACATTTGCCGGTAGCTAATTCATCGGTGTCCGGATCGACTTCGGCGATGGTGATTCCTTCCGGCTGATCGAATGACGTGCCTCCGAGTTCGGGTCGAAAATCGATCGCGCCTTTCATGAATTCAGTCCACACCGGCAGCGCGGCTTCGGCGCCCGTTAATCCCAACTGTTGGTTGTCATCGAACCCAATCCAGACGGCGCAGACGAGGTTCGGCGTGTAACCTACGAACCATCCGTCACGCGAAGTTCCAGTCTTGCCGGCGACCGCTGTGTTGGCGATCGATCCGCGCGCCGCCCGGGCAGTGCCATGATCGATCACGCCCTGCAACATATCCGTGATGATGAACGCGGTCGTTGGAGCGATCACTTGATCGTCTGGTGACATGGCCTCGCTCACAATTACTTGCGGTTCGATTTTTTTGCCGCCGTTCGCAAACACTGCGTACGCCGCAGTCAACTGCAGCGGAGTGACTTCCGTTGTGCCCAAAGCCAAAGCCGGATACGGAGTTGGTCGCGGCAAACCAAACTTCAAAGCGGTATTCGCCACCCGAGCCAGTCCCGTCTGCATTGCGACGTCGACAGTTACGACGTTGAGAGATTTGATTAGACCATCGCGCATCGGCAGATCGCGCATCGTGAATCCGCCGCCGTAATTCGCCGGTCGATATTTCCGCCCGGCGGCATAAGAAAATTCCTGCGGCGCATCCTTAAAAAGTTGCAGCGGAGACATCCCGCTCTCGAGCGCCGCCGCGTAAACGAACGGTTTGAAGGTCGAGCCCGGCTGTCGCTGCGCGTCGGTGGCGCGATTCAGTTGCGACTGTGCGTAATCGCGTCCGCCAACCATCGCGAGTA
The DNA here is from genome assembly GCA_003222895.1 of Acidobacteriota bacterium. Lineage (GTDB taxonomy): Bacteria > Acidobacteriota > Blastocatellia > Pyrinomonadales > Pyrinomonadaceae > UBA11740. The sequence continues at coordinate 5,995 of QHXI01000082.1, forward strand.
CCTTTCCGGTTTTCGGATCGAGCGCAACCAACGCAACCTGGGGAGTCAAACCACGCGGCTGGTAGACCCGGTCTAAACGATCGAGTTGATGCTTGATTGCGTCTAAAGCGAGCCGTTCAAGATCTAAATCGAGCGTCGTGATTATTGGGGCGCCTTCTAAGCTCTCGCTAACAGTCGGACTGTTGACTCGATTGACGTAATCGATGAAGTAGGGCGCAACTGATTCGCGCGCCGGATCAAAGTTAGCAACCGACAGCGGTTCTTTAGCTGTCGCTGCCGCTTCATCCAGCGTGATGAAGCCATCGCGCGCCATGGTGCCGAGCACAGTGTTGCGTCGCTCGCGCGCCGCTGCGTTCTGCTGCGCCGGCGAATAGCGCGTCGGGCTCTGAATCATTCCGGCGATCGTGGCCGCTTCGGTCAGCGTCAACGCCTTCAGTTCTTTTCCGAAATATACATGCGCCGCCTGATCGACACCGCGCACGGCAATCGCGTCGCGCTGTCCGAGATAGACTTCATTACAATACAGCGCGAAGATGTCTTCCTTCGATAAACGCCGTTCGAGCGTCAGCGCCAGCATTGCTTCAGCATACTTGCGCCGGAGCGTCCGTTCAGGCGTCAGGTATGTGTTCTTAATGAGTTGCTGGGTGATCGTGGATCCGCCCTGGCCAATTCTTTCGTCGCCAACGTTGCGCAGCAGAGCGCGCGCGACACCGACAATATCGACGCCATGATGATCGAAGAAACGCCGATCTTCGATTGACGTGATCGCATGGACCAGCATTGGCGGAATGTCTTTGAAAGACAGTTGCGTGCGCGCGCTGCTTTTCGACAAATTATTTGTCAGCGATTCCGGCGCGAGCCTGAACGCATCAAGCACGATGTCATCGCCAGTTATTTCAGCGATGCGATCTTGCGGTTCGAACTTTATGCGAACGAGAGAAGGATAACTGCCATTATTGTTCGGACGAATCTCGATCGAATCGTTTCGAACCGTGAAACCACCGTTCCAGACTTCACTCACGTCTTCATTTTCAACGTAGCCGGCACGGCGGAGAATCGCCGCCAATGCATCACGTGAATATTTCTGTCCGGCGCGCAGCGTTCGTGGGGCGGCATAAATTCCCGCGCGGCTAACCAGGTAGCCGTGCGCCATTCGCGCATCGACAATCTTCGCGTACGAGCGATAGGAATGAATAAAAAGAAATGCCAGCGCGCTTGCGGCCAGGATGAGAATCACAATCGAGATCCGGATCAGCCGCTTTGCTTTTCCGTTAGCCCGGCCGTTTATGGCTGGATTCACTGAGGAAAATGTTTTCTTGAGTCCCATTATTTGGGTTTTCAATTGTCGTCGACCGTCGAACGCGCGAAACTACAAAGCCTCCTTAAAGGAGGCTTCACAAAGTCCCTGCTTCGAGCGATCCGTCAGTTTAATCCGTTACTCTATTTACAGTATTAATGGGGTCCAAATTCTAGAGGATTGATGTCAGTACCACCTGCGTGAGCAGGTGGGTCAATGATTGAATCGAAGTGAACTTGATCCCATCCGCTGACGCGGATGGTACTGACTATCTGGTCTAAACGACGAATGTTTCGATGGGTTGCGCCATTCCAGGGCGTTCGCCGATCAACTTCTTAATCGTCTCGATTGATTCTAAACCAGCTTCATAACCGGCCTGGATTAACTCGTCCGTACGGCGCGTTTGATCCCAGCGGATGTGACCTACCCTGGGCGCGATTAGGAGGTCAGCATTTTTGCGTTCCTGATTGGAAACGATTCGTTCGACGGCGATGAAAGTATAGGCCAGGACGCCTAGCGCGGTGTGCGGCTGATCAAAAAAGCGGATCCCATCAGCGTTTACGTCGACGGCAATCACCAGGTCTGCGCCCAGATCGCGCGTGTGACTGATCGGCAGGTTCGCAACGATGCCGCCATCGATCAGCAATCGTCCTTGATCATCGCGAATTGGAGCATAGATGGCCGGGATGCAGGCGCTGGCGCGAATCGCAAACGGAAGATCGCCTTTGTCACGAAAGACAATCAGCGATCCTTTCCGCAAAGATACTTTTCCATCCGAGCATTTGACTGCAAGCCCAATCGCGAGAAAGAAAGTCGCGCTGTGTGCCGCCAACGAAAGCCGTGCGCCATCTTTTGCAGTTGTTCGATTGAAAGTCCGGCCGCGTAACTGCCACCGACTAAGGCGCCGACGGACGCCCCAGCAATCGCGTCAATCGGAATGTTGTTTTCTTCGAGCGCGCGCAGAACTCCGACGTGCGCGATGCCACGCGCTGCTCCGCCCGAAAGCGCGAGACCGATGCGCGGACGATTCGTGGTGCCGGTATCGGGAAGCACGTTCGTGATCGTACGCGATTATTTTGCTTTCGGGTAGTAGCCTTCGCGAGCGCGCACTCGTAGTTCGGGGTGGGCCGGTGCGCTGACGGCAATGCGGCGATACGCGCGGCTGCCGGATTCGTTGTTTGAGTAGTATTGCAGCAGGTACTGCGAACGAATTTCGGAAGCAATACGATTAAAGATTCCGGCGAGTTCACTCTCGTTCTTCGGCACGAACGCCGCGCCGCCGGTCGCTGCCGCGATTCGCTCCATACCTTGCTCCGATCGCGCCGTACGAACGTTCAGGTGCATCGTCTGGCCGCTCGGATTGATTGAATAGAAGGTTACCTCAGCGCGTTGTACCTCGCGTTGAGTATCGAGTTGCGCCTGCTGAATCAGTTGAAGCTGCGCGTCCATCCCGATCAATTGAATTCCGCCGTTGCGCGTTTGCGCCGAGGACACGTTCAGAATTCGCGCCGTGTCATCGCCATCTGAAATCACCACCGCAATGCGACGGCGACCATTTGACGAAGATTGATCGAGGTATTTCGAAGCCGCCAACAGCGAATCATAAAACGCCGTATAGCCGTTCGAAGGCTTCAGCGTCATGATGCTCTGCGAAGCGACTTGCGCAGTCGCCAGCCGCTGAATCAGCCGCGGCGTTTCATCTATCGCAAAAACTGTCGCGCGATCCTCAGGTTTCAGAACCTGTTTCAGAAAAGCGGCTGCGGCTTGTTGCTCAAAGTCGAAACGCGCGACGACGCTCCCGGATACGTCGATCAAAACAGCGATGTCCAGGGGCACCTGTTCAGGATCGCCGAGCTGCGTAAGCCGCTGCGTGCGTCCATCTTCTTCGATCCGAAAGTCTGTCGGCTTCAATCCGAGAACCGGTTGGCCCTGCGCGTCGGTGATTGACACCGGCACCATCACGAGATTGGAACTGATCTTAACAACCTCGTATTCGGGTGTTGGGGTTGGTTTGGGCTTGTATCGAAGTGGAGGCGGCGGTGGCGGCAGTTGTTTGACCTTCTGCGCCGATGTGATCGGCGCGATCAAAAAACCCGCCGCGCAAAAAAGAAAGGCCAGCGCCGTGATTAGCAGCGCCGGCGAAAAATGTCTAGGGTTTCTTAATTGCATTCGCCAATCTCTCATGCCGCCAGCTTGCGTTTGCTGACCTTTTTTATTTGACGCTCGTTGACGGCATGATAGTTGGCAATGAATAGCAACTTAAGTCGCGTTCGAAAAACGAACCAAGACGCAAATTGACAATTTGCGCTACTGCCCGCTACCGCTGCTCGGATTCATGGTCGGCGCAGGCTGCGTCAGACCTTTGTTGACCAGTACCTTGACCTCAACCCGACGATTTTGCGTACGGCCTTCGCGAGTCTTGTTGTCGGCAACCGGATTCGATTCACCGAAACCGTACGGCGTCACGATGCGACGCAGCGGAATCTGATGATTCTCAACCAGGTAACGTATTACGGCATCCGCCCGCCGTTGGCTCAGCGCGCGATTGCGAGCGGTGCTGCCCGTCGCATCGGCATAACCGGTAACCTCAAGCACGTAGCCCTTCGCGTTCAATGCCTTGGTAGCGATCTCGTCAAGCTTAGTCTTGGCGTCCGGATTCAGCACTGAGCTGCCGACGCGGAAGTTCACCGCGGCCGTTTCCTGCGGCACGTAATCATCCAACGCCGAGATGCGGTCGTTGGTCGCGTTCACGCCGGCGACTGCGGCATCAGCAGTTTGCTGTGCAGCTTTGGCGCCGCCGCGTGCAGCGTTCGAGACCGCAGCAAGTTCGTCGAGTTGGCCGGACAGCTTCTGAGCATTCTGCTCAACTTCGCTTAAGCGGCCTTCCGACGCGCTGGCGCGTTCTTCGAGCGGTGTCGCGCGCGATTCAACCGCCCGGGCGGTGCGCATATCAGAGTCGTTGAAGCGAACTCTATCGGCTTCCAGTTCGCCACTTGATCCGCCGTGTCCTTCAACTTCCAAATTCAGGCCGCGAAGAATATTGGTCTGACCATAGTTGGTGCCGCTGCGCAGAAAACCGCCGCTGCTCTTGACTGAAGTTCGATCAGTCAGTCGCACGACGGTATCGACGCCGTTGAGATCGCGAACTGTGAACGTGTCCGCGTCACGCTTCACAACCACGCCTTTGATTTTCATTTTCTGGCCGCTTGAGACAGAGCGGGCTCTTGACGCATCAGTCGGCGCGTTGTTGGCAGTTTGTGTCGAGTTTTGTCCGAAAGCTAATGGGGAAAGAGCCAGCGCCAACCCGAAAGCAAGCGCCATCAATCGTAATGTTTTTGCGTTCATGATTCGAATTTCACTCCTTAGTTTAGGTCGCGACGCGCAGCCCTGTCCGCGTCGGAAAATTTTGAGTTTGACGATGCACTCTTGAATCAAGTTGTCTGCCGAACGGCAAACCGATTTAGAGAACGTCGGGTTAACGAGCCGAACCAGGCTGGTGCTCATCAACTTGAACTCACGAATAGTATAGAACGAGGTGAGGCTGTCAAGAGATGAAAAGACGAAAACGCAGATTTGAAGCAGTTACTAGAGATTCACTAGTTGTTCGTTAGCGGATTGCAAGAAAAGCGTTGAAGCATCTATCTCAGAAGCCCGATCGTCAGGGAGGTGAACTTAGGCATCGGGCCCTTGCTAACGCGCGGGCTTCTGACACTAGATCGCAAATTGCGCACGCTCGAGATGATCCTTGAGGTAAGCCAGAAATCTCTCGGCATCCGCGCCATCGATGATGCGATGATCGAAACTCAGTGCGAAGTAAACCATGTGACGAATCGCCATGTAGTCTTCGCCGTCCGAAGTCGTCAGCACCTTTGCGCGCTTCTCGATCTTGCCTACACCAAGAATTGCAACCTGCGGCTGATTGATGATCGGTGTGCCAAACAATCCACCGAAGACGCCGGGGTTGGTGATCGTGAAAGTGCCGCCGGCAACTTCGTCAGGTTTCAGTTGTTTGGTGCGTGCCCTATCCGCTAGATCGTTAGCAGCGCGCGCCAGGCCTGAGATTGAAAGATCGTCAGCGCGCTTGATCACCGGAACAATCAAACCCCAATCCAGCGCTACGGCCATGCCGAGATTGATGTCTCGCTTATAGATGATCTGATCGCCGCTGATTTGCGAATTGAAGATGGGGAACTTGCGAATCGCATCGGTAACAGCTTTGAAGATAAACGGCATGAACGTGAGTTTCGTGCCGGTCCGCTCCTGAAAAGCCTTGCGGTTTTCGTCGCGCAGCTTCGCCACCTTCGTTATGTCGATCTCGTAAACCGTCGTCACGTGTGCGGACGTGCGGCGCGAAGCGATCATGTGATCGGCGATCTTCTTGCGCATGACGCTCATCTGCTCGACGCGATCGCCCTCGCCCGGTTTCATCGCCGGAACTTGTTGCGTTCCGGGCGCACCCATTTGCGGCGCGGCTTGTGAGGTCGCGCCCGCCGGCGGCGCAGCAACTCGCGGTGGCGCCGGCGTGCCCGATTCGATGAAGCTCAGAATGTCGTTCTTCGTCACGCGGCCGCTCATCCCGGTGCCTTCAAGCTGCTTGATGTCGATGCCGTGCTCTTCGGCAATCTTGCGGACCAGCGGACTCGATTTTGTACGACGGAGTTCGTCGGCAGTCGCGTTGTCATCTCCCGCGGGCGCTTTCGCAACTCCCGCGTCAGCCCTGCGCACCAGCGGTTTCACTTCTGTTTTATGCACTGCGGGGGGTGGCGGTGCGGGCTTTGATTCCGGCGCGCTTGCGATCACTGGCTTCGGTCGTTCAATTACGGCCGGAGTTTGCGCTTCAGGTTTCGGCGCTTCTGTCGTTGCGGGTTCGGGAGCCTCCTGTTCTTTCGCGGCGGTTTCGATTGTCGCTGCCGGCTGCTCGGTAGCCGGCGTTGGCGCGCTCGCGGGTTTGATTCCGTCGCCATCAAGCACAGCAACGACGGTATTCACTTCGACCGTCTCGCCTTCTTTATGTTTGATCTCAGTGAGCATTCCCGCTGCCGGTGCAGGAATCTCGGCGTCAACTTTGTCAGTCGAGATTTCGAAGAGTGGCTCGTCGCGTTCGACGTGATCGCCGACGTTCTTCAGCCATTTCGTGATTGTTCCTTCCGCGATGGATTCGCCCATCTGCGGCATTACCACTTCAGTCGCCATGATGACTCCAGAATAAGCTGACAGCTTTCAGCATTCAGCTGTCAGAGGTTAATAGACGATTATGCTTTTGCCGACTGCTGAGAGCTGACAGCTGAAGGCTCCGCCGTCGTCGGATCGATAACTGTTTTGATCTCGGAAATCTTATTCGCCGGAAAGCCGCCCTGCTGCGCATGCGCGCGAATCATGTCTTCGCTTGGCGCGATGTAAACACAATAAACCTTATCGTCAGTCACATAGCTCTGCACCCATTGAATCTGTGGTCCGAGGTTTTGCAGCACGCTGCATGATTTCTGCGAAATGCCTTGCAGATCCTCCGCGGTCAAATTGCCTGCGCCCGGAATTTCTCGTTCGATAACATATTTCGGCATGTTAGTTCCTCCCTGATGATTCGTTCTTCTTTCTTACAATTACCCGGTCGCTACCGCTCCCAGTACTGACTCAATATGACGCCAGCTTGCGGGCTGCGTCCAAAACATCTTTCACTTGCGGCAAATAATAATCTTCAAGCGGTGGCGAGTAAGGCACCGGCGTGTCGATCGACGCGAGCCGCACCACCGGCGCATCGAGCCACTCAAAGGCTTCCTGCGAGATGATCGCGGAAATCTCGCCACCAATCCCGCCCGTCAATGACGCTTCATGAAGAATCATCACGCGACTGGTTTTTTTCACGCTCGCGAGAATAGCTTCCTTATCAAGCGGCGCCAGCGTGCGCAGATCGATCACTTCAACGTCGAGTCCTTCCTTCTCCAACTCTTCCGCCGCATCGAGAGCGGTCAGCACCTGCGCGCCAAAAGTGATGATTGAAACGTCGCGACCCTCACGCGCCGTGCGCGCCTTGCCGATCTCGACGATGTAATCGTCTTCCGGCAGTTCTTCGCGCAAGCGCGGCAGACGATAAAGCTTCTTGTGCTCAAAGTAGAGTACCGGATCGGGATCGCGAATCGCCGCCTTAATCAATCCTTTCGCGTCGTACGCGGTCGCAGGTTCGACGATCTTCAGGCCCGCGGTGTTCAGGAAAAATGATTCTGCGTTCAGCGAATGAAACGGACCTGAGCGGACGCCTGAGCCGCACGGCCCGCGAAAGACTGCCGGAATGTTCGCGCCCCAACGATAGCGGCACTTGGCCGCATAGTTCGTCAACAGGTCGAAGCCGCACGAAATGAAGTCGATGAACTGAAATTCGGCGACCGGCTTCATGCCCATCAGTCCCGCGCCGCAAGCCGCGCCGACGATTGCCGCTTCCGAAATCGGCGTATCGATCACGCGCTCTTTCCCGAAGCGATCGATCAAGCCGTCAGTGACTTTGAACGCGCCGCCGTATGCACCGACGTCTTCGCCAATACAGAACACCGTCGGATCGCGTTCCATCTCTTCCCAGATGCCTTGCCGAATCGCCTCGACCAGCGTACTCATACCGCCACGCGGCGGGCGCTCAAGTTTGTGTTCTTTTTTTAGAGCGGTGGACATCTCAATTCTTAATTGTAGCCATTCAAACAGTCGGCGTAGCCGACGGCAGAATTTAGCCCAGGGCAAGCGAAGCGGAACGAAGTGAAGCGAAGCGCCGCCCTGGGTATCATCGAAAAAAGAATTTTCAAAGCGAATTAATTAAGAACCTGACCCTGGGCTAAATTCTGCCGCCAGCTGCGCTGGCTAGTTAGTCTGTTTCTTCCGAGCGTCAGAATCATAAACGATTCAGTTTTCCAAAATCTTCGGCCTAAACGCCGGCGGCACAATCGAGTTATCAAACACGCCGTGCGCCGCAACTTCGGCTTCAGGCATCGGTGAACTTTCTGCCCATTCGCAATCTTCATCGATCTCGTGCATCACGTCGGCGGCGATCTGGTCCAGCCTTTCTTTGGTCGCGACTTTCTCGTCGAGCAAGAATTTTTCAAAGCGATCGATCGGATCGTTGTGCTTCTCCCACCACTCGATCTCGCCCTCGGGCACGTAACGCTGATCGTCGTGTTCAGCGTGACCTTTACGCCGATAAGTTTTGGCTTCGATCAAAACTGCGCCGCGACCCGAACGCGCGTAATCAACGGCCTGCCTGGTCACTTCGTAGCAGGCGATCACGTCGTTACCGTCGACGATGTAGCCGGGAATTCCGAAGGCCGCAGCCTTCTCAGCGAGATTGCGCACCGCGGTCTGCAGGTTTGTCGGCGTCGAGTACGCATAACGGTTGTACTCAGCGATCGTGATCAGCGGCAGCTTCTGCACCGCGGCGAAATTGACACCTTCGAAAAATGCGCCGGTGCTCGCGCCGCCGTCGCCGATGTAAGCGAGCCCGACAATATTTTTCTGCTGCATGCGCGCGGCGAGCAGGATGCCCGTCATCACCGGAATCATGTCGCCAAGATGCGAGATGGGACCAAGGAAGCCCTTGTCGAGTTCTCCAAAATGTACGTTGAGATCTTTTCCGCCCGAAGGTCCCCAAGCCTTGGCCATGTACTGCGCAAAAATCTGGCGCGGGCGAATACCTTTGACAAACACCGATCCGAGATCGCGAATGATCGGCGTGATAAAATCGTCCGAACGCAAGGCGTAAGCGGAACCGACCGCAGTCGCTTCCTGCCCGAGCGAACGGAAGACGCCGCCCACAACTTTCGTCTGGCGATAGAGATTAACGATGCGCTCTTCAACCAGCCGCGTGAGTTTCAGATAGCGAAACAAGTCGAGCATCTGATCAGGCGTCAGCGAAGTGTTCTTTATGCACGACAGCGGCTGACCATCGGCAACTTTCCGCGGCGCATACTTTGTGCTGATGCGCATTTGGAAAGCCGGACGGCGACGCCGCGCGTTGCCCTTTCGCTTTTCGTTTTTCGGTTTTTCGTTGGCCATCACTTGTAGGGGCGGGGCTCGTCCCCGCCCGTGCTTTGCCGCAGTTTTCGGGCAGGGACAAGCCCTGCCCCTACATTTATTAAATATGAATCGTCTTATCGTGCACGCCTTCGGCGGCTTCCATGACGGCTTCGGAAACTGTCGGATGCGCGTGCATCGTGTTGCCTAACTCTTCCGCGGTTGATTCAAGCTGCATCGCGACGCAGGCCTCAGCGATCAGCTCAGTCGCGTGCGGGCCGATGATGTGCACGCCGAGAATCTCGTCGTATTTCTTCTCACTGACGACCTTCACGAATCCTTCTTCTTCGCCGATGATGCGCGCTTTGCCCGATGCCGAAAACGGAAATTTACCGACCTTAACGTCATAGCCGGCTTCTTTCGCTTTCGCTTCAGTCAAACCAACTGAGGCAACTTCCGGATCGCAGTAAGTGCAGTTCGGCACGAGACGCAGATTAATCGGCCGCGGATTCTTTCCGGCCAGATGCTCTACCGCGACTATGCCTTCTTTCGAAGCCAGGTGCGCCAGCAAAGGCGTCGGCACTACGTCGCCGATTGCATAGACACCCTTTTCTGCCGTCTGCTGATGCTCGTCGACTTGAATGAAACCTTTCTCGACTTTGATCTTGGTCTTCTCTAATCCAAGTCCTTCACTAAAAGGCATTCGACCCACCGCCACGAGAAGCATCTCTGCTTCGAACTTCACGTCTTCGCCTTTAGAAGTCTTGCCCGTGACTACGACTCCGCTGTCAGTCTTCTCAAGCTTTTCAAGTTTGGTGTCGACCTGAGATTTGATTCCGCGCTTACGAAACGATTTTGCAAGCTCAACAGAAACTTCCTCGTCTTCGAGCGGGACCAGTCGCGGGAGCAGTTCGACGATCGTCGTCTCTGCGCCGAAACGTGAATAGACGGAAGCGAACTCAACGCCGACGGCGCCTGCGCCCATGACGATCAAAGACTTCGGCACTTCGGTTAATTCGAGAATGTGATCGCTGTTGACGATCTGCTTGCCATCAGTTTCGAATCCCGGAATCGGCCGCACGACTGAGCCCGTTGCAATGATAATGTTCTTGGTTTGAATCGTTTGTTCCGATCCATCTTCACCGGTGACTTCAACTTTTCCGGGTAAGGCCAGACGCGCCGTGCCTTTGAAGACTGTCACCTTATTCTTCTTCATCAGGTATTCGACGCCCTTCGAGTTCTTCATCACGACTTTGTCTTTGCGCTTCTGCACATCGGCAAACGCGAGCTGAATCGCAGAAGCCTGCACGCCGAAATCCGCCGCGTGCTGCATCTGCTCGTAAATATGCGCGGACATCAGAAGCTGCTTCGTTGGAATGCAACCACGCAAACCACACGTGCCGCCGAGACGCTTGTCTTTTTCGACCATCGCGACTTTCAAACCCAATTGTCCGGCGCGAATTGCGGCGACATACCCGCCCGGACCGGCGCCAATCACCGTTACGTCGAATTGTTCGTTAGCCAATTTGAATTCCTCTCGAAAGCTGTAGCCCAATCCCGACGCATCGGGATTGCGTGATTAAATCGAGTCTTAGATCATTTGAAAGACTCGCATTATAATCGCTCGCGCAAGGTTTTCGCCAATTAGCATGTCAGAAGCCCGCGCGTCAGCAACGGCCAGCTCGCGAAAGTTGCCCTCCCTGACGGTCGGGCTTCTGACACATCCAAAACCATGAAACATTCTGAAGGATTTCTAACAATAGTTAATGACTCGAAGAGCCGGATCAGGGAAGTCACCGTCCCGGAAACGCATGACCGTCTGAAGCGCAATCCGGATGCAAAGCTCGTCGACGTGCGCGAAGACAACGAATGGGACACGTCGCACGCGGCCGGCGCGATTCACCTCGGCAAAGGCATCATCGAACGTGACATCGAAGCGACCGTGCCCGATAAATCAACCGAACTGATCTTGTATTGCGGTGGCGGCTATCGCTCGGCGCTGGCGGCGGACGTTTTGCAGGAGATGGGTTATACGAACGTCTTCTCGATGGCCGGTGGCTGGAAGGCCTGGAAAGATTCAGGCGCGCCGGTTGAGTGATATTCAGATGAGCGGCCACGCCTACTTCACGCCGGAACTATTCAAGTTCCTGCGGCAACTCGACAAGCACAATAATCGCGAATGGTTTCAAGAAAACAAGTCGCGCTATGAACAGTTTGTGCGCGATCCGTTCCTCAAGTTCATCGAAGATTTTCGTCCGAAGCTAAATGCGATCAGCCCGCACTTCATCGCTGATCCAAAGCCTGTCGGCGGATCGCTGTTGCGCATTTATCGCGACATGCGATTTCGCAAAGATCAAGCGCCGTACAAAACGATGATGGCTGCTCGATTTCCGCATCGAGCTTACAAAGAACGGATGGCTCCCGGTTTGTATCTGCATCTCGATCCGCAGCACAGCTTTTTTGCCTGTGGTCTGTGGCATCCCGATGGAGATACGCGTGCGTTAGTGCGCGACGCAATCATTCGCGAATCGCAAAAATGGAAGCGAGCCGCGAAAAGCAAGACCTTCGCGTCGATCTGGGAGTTGTCGCGCGAATCATTCAAGCGTCTGCCGCCCGGCTGTGATCCCGATCATCCGTTTGCAGATGACTTCATGAGAAAGGATTTCGCTGCCGGCATGCGCTTTTCAGAGAAAGAAGTCTGCGGCGCGGACTTTCTCAATCAAGTCACGAAAGCCACGAAGGCAGCCGCACCATTCCTGGAGTTCCTGACCCGGGCGGTGGGCTTGCCTTGGGCTCCGGGCGATCGCGCCGCTCGGCGTGAGATTCTTTTGGTCGAATAGCGTTAAGCTCGCGTAACCAGATTGGTAAGCGGCGCGTCATAATTATCGAATCAGCCAGTTTTCCTTCGAAAACCGAGGTTCACCCGACAAACAGTTCACTTGCCGGAAGTTTTCCGGTCTGAACGATCCGAATTGCTGCAACACAGGAGAAAGTCATGAAGAAACTCTACCCAGTAGCCCTCACTCTATTTGTTAGTCTGTTTATTTTCGCGTTCACGTCCGTCGCATTCGCGCGCGAAGCGAAGCTCGTTCGTTATCCCAGCTACTCAAACGGAAGCGTTGCGTTCACTTATCTCGGCGACATTTGGACGGCCGATGAAAACGGTCAGAACGTTCAGCGTCTGACGGTGAACAAAGCGCGGGATGCTTATCCGCGTTTCTCGCCGGACGGAAAGTGGATCGCGTTTTCGAGCGACCGCAATGGCAACCTCGATGTCTACATTATTCCCTCGACCGGCGGCACGCCGACGCAGTTGACGCATCACTCGGCCGACGATGTCGTGCTCGGTTGGACGCCCGACGGCAAAGGCGTTCTGTTTAGCAGTCAACGCGGCGAAGATTTCATGGGCATACTTTACGTGGTGAGCACGAGTGGCGGCCTGCCGTGGAAGGCGGGGCCGGACATGGGCAACGCAGCGAGCTTTTCTCCTGATGGTTCGCGCATCGCCTACAACCCAAAAGGACAGGTTTACTGGCGCAAGTATTATCGCGGCGCTTACCAGACGGACGTTTGGATCGAAGACGTTTCTTCAAAGAAGTTCACGCAGCTGACTGATTTCGATGGCCTTGATTCATGGCCGATGTGGAGCCGCGACGGCAACATTTACTTTGTCAGCGATCGCGACGGCAGTGGCTTAACGAACATCTGGCGCGAGTCTGATAGCGGCGGCAAAGCGGAGAAAGTAACGTCGTTCAAGAGCGGTGACGTGCGCTTTCCGTCGATCAGTGCCGATGGGAAGACGATCGTTTTCGAACACGATTTCGGAATTTGGAAACTCGACACGGGCAGCAAGAAAGCGTCGCCCATCAAGCTCGACATCGATGCTGAAACTGAGGAGAACGACAGCGAAATGCGCGCGTTTGCTTCCGAAGCTGATGATTACGATCTCGCTCCGAACGCTCGCCGAGTTGTGGTTTCAGTTCACGGCGAAGTCTTTACAGTGCCCGTCGAAGAAGGCGACATCAAACAGATCACCGACAGTTCTGCGCGCGATCGCAGCGTCGGCTATTCGCCGGACGGAAAATGGATCGCGTTTATTTCGGATGCGAGCGGACGCGAAGAACTTTACGTGACTGCGACGGACGGCACGAGCCAGTCACAGAAGCTCACCGACATTGACGCGCTCAAGTTCGGCTACAACTGGTCGCCTGACTCGAAAGAGATTGCGTTCGTTTCTTCCGACAGCAAACTGCGCAAGTTGAACGTCACGAGCAAACAGATCGTCGAGCTCGATTCTTCGCGCTTCGGAAACATCTCGACGCCGGAATGGTCGCCGGATGGAAAGTGGCTGGCTTTTTCGAAATCCGATGCGAGTCGCACGACTGACATTTATTTGATCTCGTCGTCCGGCAGCGACAAGGAAGCGCGCAAAGTTACATTCGACTCATACGATGAGCGCAGCCCGCGCTTCTCTCCCGACGGCCGCAAACTCTTCTTTGTTCGATCGGATTCCATTGGCGGAGGCGGTGGTGGATTCGGCAACGCCTCGGTGCAAATCTATTCAGTTGGATTGGAAAAACTCGAACGCGATCCTGACGATCCCGAAGAGAAACCCGAGACCGCCCAAGGTCCGGCGCCCGACGGCGAAGAAGGCGCTGGCCCACAACGTCGCCCCACGGGACCGCGTCCGCCTCACGAAACAAAAGTTGATTGGGCGGGGATGAAGCGGCGCACGCGCCAGGTCACGCGCATGCCGTTTCCGATCTCATCATTCACAATCGCGCCCGACAGCCGCACGATCGTCTTCATCACGACCGAGCCTGGCGCCACGTTTGCCACGCCGGTCATTTATTCGATTCAGGAAGACGGCAAGCGTTTGACGCGCGTTGCTGCCGGTGGTCCACCGACCACTGAAGGCGAAGGCGGCGGTGGTGGAGGATTCGGCGGAGGTATTAGCGATCTAAACATTTCGCGCGATGGCCGCACGCTTTTCTTCAGCGAACGCAACGCGATTTATTCAGTGCCGCTCGGCAGTGGCGCGTCCAGCCCAACGACTGCGGCCGGACGTGGTCCGGCAACCGGCAGTGAAGGCGGCGCGCGGCGGCGAATCAACTTCAACGTCCGCGTGAAGATCAATCGACCGGCAGAATGGGCCGAGATGTTCGGCGATGCCTGGCGCACGATGAAATATCGCTTCTACGATCCGGCGATGCATGGCATGGATTGGGACGCAGCGAAAGCGAAGTACGGGCCGCTCGTCAAAGACGTCGGCGATCGTCAGGAACTTTTGAACATCATCAACGAGATGATTGGCGAGCTGAATGCTTCGCACACTGGCGCTGCACCGCCCCCGAGTGGACGCGCCGCGGGTGGAGTCTCGACCGGCAATCTCGGCGTCGAACTCGAACCTGACAAAGTCGCGGGGCGTTATCGCGTCTCGTACGTCTATGAAGATGGCCCAGCCGACAAGGATTGGGTCAAGGTAAACGTCGGCGATTACTTGATCGCGATCGGCGGCAAGCAAGTGAAGGTTGGCGATGAATACTGGGAGCTGCTGAACGATCGTCTGAATCGCAAGGTCGAAGTAACTTTCAATAAGAACCCTAACGAAGATGGAGCCTGGAAGACGCGCATCGAAACGATCAACGGCAACGCTTATTCGACGCTTCGTTACGATCGTTGGGTGAAAGAGCGGCGGCAAAAGGTTGATGAGCTGTCGAATGGCCGCATCGGTTACCTGCACATTCGCGCGATGGACCAACCGAGTTTGCGCAAATTCGAAAAAGAGATTCGCGAGTTCCGCAACAAGGAAGCGCTGATCATCGATCAGCGTTGGAACGGCGGCGGCAATATCGAGCAGGAGTTGCTGGCGATTCTGGTGCAGCGCGAATATCAAATCTGGCAACCGCGCGGGACCGAAGCCAGCGGCCGTCCGTTCGCCGGCTACTTTGGTCCGAAGGTCGTTTTGCAAAACTGGCGCTCAGCTTCGAACGCGGAAATGTTTCCGGCTGGATTCAAAGCGCTGGGACTCGGCAAGACAGTCGGCACGCCGACGATGGGCGCGGTGATTGGCACCGGCAGTTATTCTTTGATTGACGGCTCGACCGTGCGCACGCCGGGCGTCGGTGTATTCCTCGCTGATGCGAAACGCACGAACATGGAAAACTATGGAGTGCAACCGGACATCCGTGTGGACAATTCTCCGGAAGATAATCTTGCTGGTCGCGATCGCCAAATCGAAACCGCCGTCGAAGAATTGATGAAGCAGATCGGCGGACCCAAGCGGAATATCGCGAGCAAGGAACAGCAGTAGGGGTCAGTGTGGCGCAAGTTTTTGACTGGCGTCGGATGAACAAGGCTTCACCCAAGCGTCACTGAAATCATGGGCAGTGACCCTGGTTTTGCCTGTTTGCAAACCGCCTCGGAATGAAACTTTGCTTCCTCAAATTGCGAGGATAGCTACCAGCGGTGCTCACCACAACTATGCTGCCCGCCCTGGTGCGAAAATGTATTCACGCACGGCGAGCCACATTGCGGGCAAACGGAACTACATTCGGTGATGATCATATCCACTATCCGGTGGAAAAGCCTGGCTATCTTGCGCATAGTTTTCTCTCCCTTTGAAGATTAATGATCGAGGGCCCAAAAAAAAAGTACACCCCCGGACGATGGTTAAAGCGAGGGCTTCAGATTACCCGAATTTTGGAACCAGGTGAACCCCTGACGGTTTTCCGGGGAGTTTGGGTAGGCTTTCACTAGCGAACTGAGACAAGCATTTTCCATCTCTGCTCAATGATGCTAATCTCCCCGCCTTAATCGAACCTTGCGGAGGTCGTAATGAATCGTGACGCGGCGACAACCGAACGACTGCGGACTTTGATTGGGAAACTGCAATCGCTCACCGAAGCCGGCGATCTGCATTGGGAGCGGCAGGCAGGATCGGCGCATCGTTATGCTCGCTGGAACAACAACCTGCTGATTCTCGGGCCAGCGACGCCTTTGAACGAAACCAAAGTGCCGCGCTATTTGTTCATTACGCCATTTAATTCTCCGGACTGTATCGAAATCAATTCTGATGATGCCGATCTCGGTGCACAAGTAACGCAGCTCGTTAAGGAAGTCGAGAAAGTCAGCAAGGCTGAACCGCCAACCGATCCGTTTGGCGTCACTGAGCAGATGCTCGAACGTCTGGAAAGTATGTAATCTTCAAGCGTGCTTGCGCGCATATCTTCATAAGAGAAGGACGATTCAATGGCAGAGCTAAACAATTTGAGCGAAGAGGCGCAGAGCCTCGCCCGCGTTCCCCTTTTCAAGCGGCTTGAGCCGCAGGAACTCGAGAAGCTGGCCGAGGAAATCGATCAGGTTAATTATCCGGCCGGCGAAACGATCTTTAACGAACATGACCGCGGCGACGCGCTCTACATTTTGGAAGAAGGCTCGGTCCGCATCTGGGTTTACGACGAAGATGTGAAACCAGTAACGCTGGCTGAATTGAAGCCGGGCGATTTCTTTGGCGAGCTGGCTGTGCTGGATCGCGGCGAGAGATCGAGCAGCGCCACCGCGATTACCGACATTCATCTGCATCGTCTGAGCAGCGACGACTTTCAAAAGTTTCTGATCGAGCATCCCGATGCGTCCATCGATGTCATCTGTGAAATTGCGCAAAGGATGCGCCAGACAAACCTGCTGGTTTCGCAACGCGCGTCGCGCAATATCAACGTCGAGATGGAAGCCAAGTCGACGATCGGTCAGCGCATTGCGGACAAGGTCGCATCGTTTGGCGGTTCGTGGACATTCATCATCATTTACTTGACCTTCCTGGTTGCGTGGATGGCATTCAATACTTTTGTGCTGGTCCACTATGGGCGCGGCGAAGAGGGCGCGCAGTTCGATCCTTATCCCTACATTCTGCTCAATTTGATGCTTTCAATGACGGCAGCTTTGCAGGCGCCGATCATCATGATGTCGCAGAACCGCGCGGCGGAAAAAGATCGACTCGCCGCAGAGCAGGATTTCAAAGTGAATCTGAAGAGCGAAATAATGCTCGAAGAATTGATCCGCAAACAGCGCGAGCGCGACGCGCAGATCGATCAGCTCAATAAGGCCCTCGCGGCATTAGGACAAGGTAAGCCAACACAATAACCCGGGGAATCTGGCATTGAAGACCGAAGACCGGCTGAACATTTCCGGTGCGGAGTCTCATCGTGGCTCGCTCGAAGCCGCCATGATGCGCGAGCGGAATCCGGTCAAGCGGTTTTTCAAAATGCTGGGACCGGGACTTATCACCGGCGCTTCAGACGACGATCCTTCAGGCATTGGCACCTACGCCGTTGCGGGTGCTTCACTTGGTTTCTCTACTTTATGGACCGCTCTCTTCAGCTTGCCGCTGATGATCGCGGTTCTGCTTACCTGCGCCAGGATCGGGATGGTCAGCGGTGTCGGGTTAACTGCTGTCCTGCGCAGACACTATTCGCGGAATTTGTTGTATCTGACGGTAGGCGGATTGGTCGTCGCCAATACCATCAACGTCGGCGCAGATATTGGAGCGATCGCCGCGGCGATCAATCTCCTCATCCCAGTGCCGGTGGCGGCGCTGATCGTGCCGATCGCTCTGATCATCCTCGCGGTGCAAATCTGGGGTTCGTACCGGCTGATTGCCAGGACGTTTAAATGGCTGACGGTCGCGCTGCTGGCTTATATTGGCGCTGCACTCTACGCAAAACCCGATGTGGTCGCGGTGCTCAAAGCGACGTTTATCCCACGACTCAGTTTTGATCCGAATTTTCTGGCGATGCTGGTAGCAATTCTCGGCACGACGATTTCTCCCTATTTATTTTTTTGGCAGGCTAGTCAGGAAGTTGAGGAGGAAATCGGTTTTGGTCGCGTCACGCAGGCGCAGCGCCGCGGCGCAACGGATGCCGAGATGAAGTACGCGCGCTGGGATGTCTACATCGGAGGGTTCCTGTCGAACCTGGTGATGTACTTCATAATCCTGGCGACGGCGGCAACCTTATTCAAAGCCGGCCACACAAACATCCAGTCCGCTGCCGATGCAGCAGAGGCGCTGAGACCACTGGCTGGCCGCGGTGCAGAGATTCTCCTGGCTGTGGGTTTGATTGGCACGGGATTTTTGGCAGTTCCGATTCTTACGGGATCGAGCGCCTATGCCGTGACTGAAGCGTTCAAAGGAAGGTACGGGCTCAGTGAAAAATTTCGCGACGCAAAATTGTTCTACGGAGTTATCATCGCCTCGACGTTGGTGGGGCTGCTGATAAACTTTGTCGGTATCAATCCGATCCGAGCGCTCTTTATGGCCGCAGTTATTAATGGCTTCCTGGCTCCGCCACTGCTCATGGTTATCATGCTCATTGCGAACAACCGGAAGGTCATGAAGGATCGGGTGAACGGTCGCTGGACCAATATCTTCGGGTGGAGCACGACGCTGGTAATGTTCGTCGCCGCGGTTGCCTTAGTCTTAACCTGGAATTAATTTTAACGCCGAACGAGATGGCGTTTTCATGATTCGTAGACGACCAGAGAAGTACATAGATGTGACGCTCTTCGTGCGCATGATTTTTCTGACTCTGGTTCTTGTCTTATCAACTCTTACAGCGCCAGCCCAACAAACTTCCTCCAACGCGCAACCATCGCCGTCTCCGGACAGCTCAACCGCCAAACAGCCGGACCCACGCGATCCGGTTGAACGCTCAGATGAGTTCAAATCCAAATTAACCTTCGGCATCTACTTTATCCCGGGCGAGCGCGCTTACGATCTCAACCTGCGACACCAGTTTGGACAATGGACTGCCTGGATTGCCGGATTCTACGATCCGAAGAGCAATAAGCTGCTGCGCGTCGGTGCGCAGTACGATTACAAGAAAGGCTGGCTGCATCTGGTGCCGACCCTGGAAGTCTCAACCACGAGGGCGATGTCGGGATCGCTGTACTCCGAGCTGGGCTCGGGAAAAACTTATGCCATCGCCGGAATAGCGCGGACAAACCTGCGGCCTTTCTTCGATCTTTTTTGGGACCCCGGCGATTCAGTGCAGCTGGGCATCGGACACAAGATTAGCAACTACGATCGAATTCAAGGCTACACAATCTTTGATGTTCGTCTGCACACCGAGCAACAAAACACTCATGTGCTTTGGCGCCACAAACTAAACGCAAATAATGGAATTACCCTTGACGCAGTTTTCAAATCAGGTCACGGCGATTCAGGAAAGTTCATTCGGACGGCGGGGATTGGCGTTTACTACGACCGGGAAAAATGGTTCTGGAAGCTCTATTTCGATCCACACGTGAACTTCGCCGATCACACCATGGTGCGCGCCGGCATTGGATTAAAGTTCTAACGCCGCCGTCTCTTAGTCTCAAACAAAACTTTACGAAACGAAGCTTGTACGAAAAAGAACACGAGTCTATGCTGAGGCGCAATTTTCGATAAACGCTCCGGAGAACGGCATCCGCACTTTGAAAAATCAAAGGGCACTAAAAATAGAAAAGAAATTGTTCTCGGCTCTTCACGCCTTCAAGTACCGCAATTTCAAACTCTTCTTTGGCGGCCAATTCATTTCGATCACCGGCAACTATATCCAGACTGTCGCGCAGGCGTGGCTGGTCTACCGGCTTACCGGTTCCGCGGCTCTGTTGGGTCTCGTCGCATTCTCCGGACAGATTTCCATTTTCATTCTTGCGCCGATCAGCGGCTTTGTCGCTGACGTGAAATCACGGCGCGGCATTCTCTTCGCAACCCAAGTCGCGCCGATGTTGTTTAGTTTCGTGCTGGCCGGGCTCACATTGACTGGACGCGTTCAAGTTTGGCACGTCTTCACCATCGCCGCATTGCTCGGAGTCGTTAACGCATTCGACTTCCCGGTGCGTCAGGCCTTCGTCGCCGAGTTGGTAACCAAAGACGATCTGATGAGTGCCGTCACGCTCAATTCGTCGATGATAAATAGCGCCCGCACGATTGGCCCAGGCATCGGCGGATTGTTGGTAGCCAGCGTCGGCGAAGGCTGGTGCTTTCTCGGCAACGCTTTGAGTTACGTCGCAGTGATTATCGGCCTGCTGATGATCAGAACAGAAGCCCAGCCGCACAAGCCCGCCCAACACTTTCGCGCGGGTATCGCAGAGGCCTTCAATTTTGTTCGCCACACCGGGCCGGTAGGAGCGTTGCTCGTACTGCTGGGCCTGATCAGTTTTATGGGATTGCGTTATGAGATTTTGATGCCGGTTTACGCCCGAGAAATGTTGCACGGTGGACCAAGAGAATTCGGATTAATGATGGCAGCGTCGGGCATAGGCGCAATTGCCGGCTCCCTGGTGCTGGCCACTCTCGGGGACGTGCGAACGCTAGGCGATTGGGTGGGACTTGCCGCCGCCGGTTTCGGCGGCAGCCTGGTGCTGCTTTCATTCTCGCATTCCTTTGGCGTCTCGCTCATCGTGATGTTACTAATCGGGTTCACGATGGTGACTCAATTAGACGCTTCAAACACGTTGGTGCAACGAATCGTGCCGGACGAAATGCGCGGGCGTGTGATGGCGATTTGGACGATGATGTTAAGTGGACTGGCGCCGTTCGGATCGCTTTTGGTAGGGGCGCTGGCCCAGCGCTTCACGGCGCGAAGAACGTTCGCTGCAGGTGGCATGGCCTGCGTAATGGGCGCCATGGCCTTTGGCTTTTGCCTGCCAATTCTGCAACGCGAGGCCCGCAAACTCATCACCCGGCGGCGGCGAGAAGATGGAGGCTCTGGTGCTAAAGAGGGAGTGAGTTTAACTCGCTAAGATATAGCGGAACTCCATAACTTGAAGGCCCGCGAACCTCGGGTAATGATCAGCCCGAAGAGAGACGCAAAGATTACGGCCGCCGCGGTTGATTGGTTGCCGGCGTAGCGGTTGTCTTGGCAGCCGGCTTCGTGGAAGTTCCAACTCCCGCCGTTCGGCCTGAGCGCGTCAAAGCAATACGCTTCTCGCTTCCAGTTGGCTGCGCAACATTGACCTTGATGGATCGATAGGTGCCGTCGTGCGCTTTGTTGGTCGGATCGTAGCTGATGACGTATTGCGTTCGCAGGTCGCGAACAATCTCGTTGGCAATTTGCGGCAGTTCCGAGATCGACTGCGGAAAGAAAGCCCGGCCACCTGTATCGCTCGCCAACTTATTGATTAGATTTACCGCTTTGTCGCGCGGACTCTTTCGAATCAAGCCCTTGTCGGCCTCCAATTCGTTCACGAATCCAATCACGAAAATCTGCACGTCTTCTTCCCGCAAACGCTGAAAAAGTTGTGAGTCTGTATAGTAGCTCGCGCGATCCTCGCCATCGGTTACGACAATCAATGCGCGCCGGCGTCGATCATCGTCACCGCCGCTTTTGTATTCAGCTACGTGCTCAGCGGCGAGATACACTCCATCGATCACCGCCGTCTGCCCGCCTTCGATGTAAAGCGTATCGAGGCCGTCAAGCAAAGCATCTTTGCTGGGACTAAAGTCCTGGATAGTTTCGATCTTGTCGCTGCTGATGAAGCGCTCGAGAAAAGTTTCGTCGCCTTTCCTGTTGCTGTTAATGATCGTCTTGGCGGCGTCGATCACCTGATTGAACTGCGGCCGCAACGATCCAGAGGTATCAACCGCGAGACCGTAGATAACCGGCACCTCTTCTTCCGTGAAAGCAAAGATTGGTTGCGGCATTCCGTCTTCTAAAACCTTGAATTCGTCTTTTCCAAGTCTATTTATCGGATGATTATTTCGATCAATCACGCGCACGTGCAGCGTCACCAGTTCGGTATTGATCTTCAGAATATCGTTGTCGCCAATCTCAGCAGAGTTTGGATCGGGCACTGGCGTCGGCTTTGGTTTCAGAACCGGCGGCGGTGGCGGCGCGCCGAGCTGCGGCGCGATGCGACGGCTTGGACCAGTCTGAGCCGGTGTTGCCACGGGCGTCGGCGTCGCAGTCATAGTTGTGGTTTGCCGCGGGCGCGAATCGGGCTGCTGAGCGCTGGTTCCGCTCACGATTAGCAACGAAACCGCGGCCAAAATCGTGGCCAGAAGCAAAAGCGTTTTTTGACGCGCCTTAAAGAGTTGAAACGTGCGAAATCTCATTCTTGCTAAACCTTCTATGAATAAAAGCTCAATGTCAAACGGTTTTCGGGATCGGGAGAGAACTGTGATCGGAATAAAGATGCGGGAAGGCTAGGATGGCGTTGCCGCACTGCCAATCTGTATCGGCTTGAGGCCGAATTAGTGTCAGAAGCCCGACCAACCATGTCCCCATGCGAGCATCTCGCGTGGGGTGGTCGATGGGGAGGGCCGGAAACCGAAACTTGCCCTCAATAGCGGTCGGGCTACTTAAAACGCCTACTTAGGATTCGCGATCGCGAAGTATCCTTCTTTGCTGCGCACGAACAGGCGCGGCAGGCCGCGCGGCGGATTAACTTTTACTTTGATTTTGTGCCACTTGCCGTCGCTGGTGAAATTCGGTGGGCGATAGCCAATCGAATATTGATGGCGCAGCTCGAGCGCGATCTGCTCAAAGATGTCATCCATCTCAGCGCCGCTGCGCGGATAGAAAGCCTTGCCGCCTGATACGCCGGCGAGTTCGTCGAGGATGCCCTGGCCTTCCATGCCGAGGGCGCTGCCCACATCGCTGCCGCCAAGAATTCCAATCGCATAAAGCACGACGTCTGATTCTTTCAGCACGCGCCGCAGTTCATTGAACGTGTACCGCGAGTTGTTGTCCTGGCCGTCGCTAATCAAGAGCAGCGCGCGCTTTGGATGCGTGCCCCGCTGTACGCGCTCAACCCCCAAATAGCATGCGTCGTAAAGCGCCGTGTTGTTCTTCGTCTGCACGAAGGTCAGTTTGTCGAGCACGGCCTGGCCGTCGCGCGTTCGATCCATCAAGAGTTGCGCGCGGGAATTGAAGCCAATCAGAAAATATTCGTCGCGATCGTGACTGGTTTGAATGAAGTGGGCCAGAGCGTCGCGTGCGCGATGCACCTTGTCGCCGCTCATCGAACCGGAAACGTCGAACAAAATGCCGACGGAAACCGGCGCGTCTTCGTCGCTGAAAAACGTGATGTTCTGCTGTGATTTGTCGTCGAAGATCGAGAATGCGTTCTGGCTGAGACCCGAAACGAACCGGCCGTAGATGTCTGTCACCGTGACAGTGAAAGTGATCAAGTCCGTGTTCGTGATGACCGGAGCCTTCTCGTCGACTTCGCCCTGCGGCAGTTGAATCTTGGTCGAAGGCTTCTCCTGAGTTTTCTTGTTCGTATCTTCCGGCGGCGTTGGCGCCGGCGCGGGCTGAACGGTCAACAGCTCTTTCTTGTCAGTTTGCGGCGCTGCTTTTTCGTCAGGCTTCTGTTGAGCGATCGAGGTGCTGACAAAGATTAAGCTGGCGCTGATTGCGAAGAGAGTTAGCGCCGACAATGCAGCGCCACGACGCGATTTCATGGTTCCCCCCTGTTCCCGGACGAGACGAGTCGCTGCAGTCGACCGGTTGGTAATTACACCGCTGTCTTTCGCTCGATGTAATAGCGAGCCGACTCTTGATCGCAGATCGAAAGGTTCCGCCTTCACTGATCCACTTTTTCTGCGCCGAGTTCTGGAGACTAGCCGGCGCAGATCCAACTTCTCAAAACCAATCGTTTTCGGGGAGACGCTGCGCGCGCCTAAAGCAGTGACAAACTAATGGACGGCATTGTAGGACAGTCGCGGCGCACGCGCAAGAAGTATGAGGCTCGTGGTAATGGAATTATTGTGTCAATCATCGCGCGGGTTTCGCGGTCACCGGTCGACAGCCCGGACATAAGACGTCATACGGGCCAGCGCGCTAATGTCATCGGGCATTAAGTCGAAGCGCTTCGGCTCTAATCTGATTCTGACGTTCCGGGTATGGGCGATTTTGTTGAAAGTCTTGAAAGACATTCGGACAGAGAGGAACTGCGCGACATTTTCGGTCGTTCCAGACTCTTCGGTCGGCAGTAAACGAGCGGAGCCCTTCAGCGCGGGTTGGCCATCACAATCAATCTCGACGTTCGCGTTGTCAGCAAACACCGGATTGTCTGAGTAGGAAGCGAAATCGAAGACCACATATTCCGGCGGGTCTATTTCACCATTTGGTTGCCGCGCGTCGCCTAAAGCCACAAAGTGGGGCACGAGTGCGATACCCTTCTTCATATCTCCTTCGAGCTGAATGCGCGTAATACTCACATCCGTCTGATTTGAATTCGGAAGGTATCGAACTACCGGCGCGCGAAGATCGGAAGTCTCACTTGATCCATTTCCGAGACTAGCTCCGTTCTTATCAAACCCAAAATTTTCAATTACCACGTTGTAGTGCAACACGATGAATTTTGTTTCCGCCGTCATAAAGGCGATCCAGATTTGCTGGATTGGCTGAATGTCCTGATAGTTAAGTGCGACGAAGCGCGCCGCATCCTGGGCCCGAGTCCAGCGCTCGTTTGAACTCTTTTTGTTCAAAGCGGAATTAACGAAGACGATACTGAGATAGCTGGAATTCCGAACATTAACGACAACCTCGTCGTGATACTTCTGGATTAGGTGTTGGCGAATCGCATTCTTCGCCGCAAACGATTTCACCAGCCGATTTGAGCATGCGTTCGTCACGAAAAGACAGACGATGCTAAAACAAATGACTTTCGTTCTGTTTCGATTAATCCTCATTTGCGATCAGCCAGACTTCGCTTTATCCGATCTGCCGTCTTCGCCCCTATACCGTCAACCATTTCGAGTCCGCCGCCTTCGGCAAATTTGCGCAAGTCTTCGAGCGAAGCAATTTTGAATTTTTGATGGAGCATCGCGGCAGTCTTTGGCCCGATGCCGGGAAGCGAAAGCAGATCGAGAACGGTCGCCGGCGTTTCCGCGGTCAGCCTCTCCCAAGCTTCGAAAGTTCCCGAGTCGATCAGCTCGACGATCTTTCCGGCCAGAGCTTTGCCGACTCCGGGAATCTCCAAAAGTCCGGTGACGCCTTGCTCTTTCGCGATTTCGCTCATCGGCGTCGGCCACGTTTCGATGGCTTCGGCGGCCATGCGATACGAGCGAAGCCGGAACGGATCTTCGCCGCGGACTTCCATTAGCGAAGCCATCTGATTGAACCGCCGCGCGATCTCTTCGTTGTCCATGCGCGTGAATCGTAAATCGCGAATTGAAAATAGTAAATGCTGATTCCCAACCCGCGGCTCAGCTTTCCTATTAACGATTTACGATTTACTATTCCGGCGCTTTCAGGCATCCAAAATGGAACACAAACGCTCTAAAAATCTTCTCCTCTCAAATCACTTGTTCGAGGTCAAAATGAAATTTAGAAAATTCCTGTGCGCGATCATCGTCGCGCTATTCAGTTTACAGACGCTGCAATTTACCGCGCGCGCGGACGAAGGCATGTGGCCTTTTAATAACCTGCCGCGTGCCGAAATCAAACGGAAATACGGGTTCGAAATTACGGACGACTGGCTCAAGAAAGTACAGATGGCTTCGGTTCGATTCAATAACGGCGGCTCGGGATCGTTTGTCTCGCCGACGGGTTTGGTGTTGACGAACTATCACATCGTCGAAGATTTCGTCGGCGAAATGAGCACGCCGTCAAAGGATTATGCGAAAGAAGGTTTCGTCGCGCGCAAGGCCGCGGACGAAATGAAGATTCCCAATCTGGAACTGAACGTTTTGATGAGCATCGAAGACGTGACTGCGCGTGTTAACGGCGCGGTCAAGCCGGGCGCTTCTGACGCCGAAGCATTGGCGGCGCGCCGCGCGGAAATCGCGGCCATTGAATCTGAATCGACCAAGGCGACGGGTTTGCGCTCGGATGTCATTACGCTCTATCAGGGCGGGCAATACAATCTCTATCGCTACAAGAAGTACACCGACATGCGCCTCGTGTTCGTGCCTGAATTTCAGGCGGCGTTCTTTGGCGGCGATCCCGACAACTTCAATTTTCCGCGCTTCAACATCGACATGGCCCTGGTGCGCGTCTATGAAAACGACCAGCCGGTTCACCCCGCCAGCTATTTCAAATGGTCGACTGCCGGAGCGAAAGAAGGCGACCTCGCTTTCGTGATCGGCAATCCCGGCTCGACGGCCCGCTTGAACACCGTCGCTCATCTCGAAGAACTGCGCGACACGAGCATCCCGATCATCCTCCGTCTCTTGGAACGTCGCGAGGCGATGCTCAAGAAATATATGGCGACGGGCGACGAGCAGACGCGCCGAGCTCAAAATGAATTGAACAGCATTCAGAACAGTCTCAAGGTCTATCGCGGACAGATTGCCGGCTTGAAAGACAAAGCCCTGATGGATCGCAAGGTGAGCGATGAAGCGGCGCTGCGTAAGTGGGTAGCCGCCGATCCGGAGCGACAAAAGAAATACGGCGACGCGTGGGATGCCATCGCCAAAGCGCACGGAAACTATTCGTCGTACGCACGCGAAAGGAGAATCTTCGATCTGGGCGGCGGATTCAGCACCGCGCTGTTCGGATATGCGCGCACGATCGTGCGAATGGCAACGGAAAAAGAGAAGCCGAACGCAGCGCGGCTGCCTGAATTCACTGACGCGCGGCTGGCTGCGATTCAGATGGCTTTATCCGCAGACACGCCATTCTTCGCTGACTTTGAAAAGCTAAAACTGGCCGATTCGCTCGCGTACATGCTCGAGCTGCTCCCGAACGATTCTTTGGCTAAGCAAATCATGCAAGGTAAGACGCCCGAAGCTCGCGCCGCAGAGCTAATCGACGGATCGAAACTGAACGATGTTGCCTATCGCAAACAACTCGCCGCCGCGAACCGGCAGACGATCGAAGCTGCAACCGATCCGATGATCGTTTTGGCGCGCATGATTGACGACAAGGCCCGCGAGGTTCGCAAGCGTTACGAAAACGAAATCACCGGCGTCGATCGCACGAACTACGCAAAGATCGCGCGCGCGCGTTTCGACAACGAAGGCACGAAGCTTTACCCCGACGCGACCTTTACGCTGCGGCTGTCATACGGGACGGTGAAGGGTTACACAGAGAACGGCAAGCAGGTCGTGCCGTTCACCACGCTGGGCGGACTCTACGATCGCGCGGCCAGTCACAAATATGAGTTTCCTTACAACCTGCCGCCGCGTTGGATGGAGAAGAAGTCTTCGATCGATTTGAAGACGCCGTTCAATTTTGTTTCTACTGACGACATCATCGGCGGCAACTCCGGCTCGCCGACGATCAATAAGAATGGCGAGCTGATTGGTTTGATTTTCGACGGCAACATTCAATCGCTCGTCGGGAATTTTATGTACGACGAATCCATCAATCGTGCGATTTCAGTTGATGTACGCGCGATGAACCAAGTCTTGCGCAAAGTGTTCGACGCGAGCGAAATTGCCGATGAGTTGACGAAATAGAGCGAATCGGGTCAGTACCATCTGCGTCAGCGGATGGGTTAATCACTTCTTCCTGATAAAAGGAGTCTTGATCCCACCGCTTACGCAAGTGGTACTGATGTTATGAAGCAGCGCCTCCTTCGTGAG
>QHXI01000083.1 GCA_003222895.1 Acidobacteriota bacterium
TGAAACGTCGGAAGGAAGACGCAGGATCGAAACGCGACGCCGGAAAGATTGAGCTTCGCGAGTTCCTCCGCGAACTTGTCAGCATCGATGTACGGCGCACCCACCAGTTCAAAAGGCCGCGTAGTCCCCCGCCCTTCGGACATCTGCGTACCTTCAAGATGCACGCTCCCGGGAAAGACAGACGCACTGTCAACGGTCGGCATATTCGGCGACGGCAGCACCCACGGCCCGTCTGTTTCGTCGTACCAAAACTCACGCGACCAGCCTTCCATCGTTACCGTTTCGAAGTCACAGCCGATTCCAAACTCATCATTGAATAAACGGCCGAGTTCGCACATCGTCATTCCGTGTCGCGTCGCGATCGGAAACTGACCGACGAATGATGCGAACTCTGGATCCAGCACAACGCCCTCTATCTGCGTTCCGCCGATCGGATTTGGGCGGTCGCATGCAATTACTTTCTTTCCGAACTTCTTCGCCGCGCGCATGCAATTCGCCATGGTGTACATGAACGTGTAGATGCGCGTGCCTACGTCCTGCAAATCCACCACGATGACGTCAACGTCGCGCAGCATTTCTTCCGTCGGCTCGCGCGTTTCGCTGTAAAGCGAATAGATACGGATGCCGGTCTTTCGATCCTTAGCATGCGCTGTCTCGATCATGTTGTCCTGAACGTCGCCCCGAATTCCGTGTTGAGGCCCGAACAGCGCCGTGAGGTTAATGTCCGGATGCTCGTGGAACAGATCTGCGGCATGTCGAAAGTTGTGATCGACCGAAGCCTGATTGCAGACGAGACCAACTTGCGCGCCGCGCAGCAGATCGATCTTTTCAGTCAGCAGTCGCTCGAGTCCCAGCTTGATTGGTTTCTTTGTCATCTCTCGCTAGCCACACAAAACCGAACCGCCATTCACGTTCAGAATCTCACCGTTGATATGCCGCGCCCATTCGGTGCAAAGGAAAACGATGGGCCAGCCGATGTCGTCGGGCGTAGCGACGCGACCAACCGGAATCGAATTTTCCAAAGCTTTGCGAAAGCCTTGACGGGCGAATGCATCAGCGCACATATCCGTATCTACCCATCCCGGTGCGACTGAATTCACATTGATGCCGAAAGGCCCAAGTTCCGATGCCAACGATTTTGTGAGCGAAATCTGTCCGCCCTTCGAAGCAGCATAGTTCGACACGTCGGCCTCGCCGCGTTGCCCCGCGGTCGAACTGACGATCACGATGCGCCCAAACTGCTGTTGCTTCATGTATGGAACCGCGGCCCGGCAAACTGTCCAGGTTCCTTTCAGATTCAGATCGATTGTGCGATCCCAAACTTGTTCCGTCATCTGATCGACCGGCGAGCCCTCCCAAATTCCGGCGTTGCAAACCAGAAAATCAACCCGGCCAAATTGACGGATCGTGGCTTCAATCAAACGTTCGGCGTCTGCTAATAGCGAAACATCAGCTTGAACTGCCAACGCGCCGACACCTGTGGCTTCAGCTTCGCCGATCGCATCCTTCGCTGCGCCATCGTCGCGCGCGTAATTGACAACGACACTAGCGCCGAGGCGGGCAAAGCAGTTCACCGCGGCACGGCCAATACCGCGCGACCCGCCGGTCACGACGGCGACATGGTCTTTCAATTTCAGGGAATCGATCAGATGTGCAGGTTCCAAGGTTTCGGTCTTCCGGCTATGCCCTGACGACGACGCGGTTGCCTTCTGTTGCCGTTGAGTGGGCGGACTTTCGACTCTCGTCAACGAAGCGCGCGAAGAGCGCCTGCGACAGATTGTCTCTCTCCCAGCCCAGCTCCGGATGCCATTGGACGCCGAGCACGAAACGATCGCCGCGCGGATCTTCAACCGCTTCGACCAAGCCGTCAGAGGCCCAGGCGGTCGCGACCAGTTCGCTTCCCAAAGTTTCAATCGCCTGATGATGATGGCTGTTCACCGCCACGCTGTCCGTCGCAGCGAGGTCGCGCAAAATGCTTCCATCCAAAACGCGCACACGATGCGAAGGCCGATCCCTTGGCGCTCCCTGCTCGTGCTTGATCGCATCGGGCTGCTGACTGCCGATGTCTTGAATCAGCGTCCCGCCCCGCGAGACATTCAGCGATTGAATTCCAAAACAGATCGCGAAAACCGGCATCGCTCGCTCCTCGGCCTCAGCGAGAGCAAGCAAATCGGTCTCGTCTTTTTCAGGATGAACGCTGCCGAGTTTCGGATGAGGTTCGCGGCCATAACGCAGCGGATCCATATCGGAATCGCTCCCCGGCAGCAGGAGGCCATCGATTGAATCCATCACGCCCCGAACGTAATTCGCTCGCGGAATCAGAGGAATGTGAACGGGCAGTCCGCCCGCCGCCTCAACCGCCTCGCCGTAATAACGCGCCAGATAGAACCGATTCGTCTCGAGTTCAATTCGCATCGTGATGCCGATGCGCGGACGTAGTTCTTCTATTCGTTCGGACACTTTTGTCGAAACCTCTCTTTGTCTCGTCCATAATAACGCAAGTTGAGCGCGTGCGAGTATCGCACAGTTGCGGACACTTCGCTTGACTATTGTTTGCGCCAATTCCTATAGTGCTCTTTCATCAAATGAGCGAGAAAAATTTTGCATCTGTGCGCAGCACAACGGTTCTGCTGGTGCGTCGCGACGAGAAAGTCGCGATGGCCGGCGATGGCCAGGTGACGGTGGGCGAGACTGTCATGAAAGCGAGCGCGCGAAAAGTCCGCCGGCTTTACAACGACAAGATTCTTGCCGGGTTTGCGGGAGCAACCGGCGACGCGTTTTCGCTGCTCACGCGCTTCGAAGGCAAGCTCGAGCAGTACCACGGCAATTTGGACCGCGCGGCGATCGAGCTAAGCAAAGAATGGCGCACGGATAAAGTACTGCGCCACCTGGAAGCGTTGCTCGTGGTTGCGGACGAGAAGAATTCGTTCCTGCTTTCCGGAAACGGCGATGTGATTTCGCCTGACGATGGATTGCTGGCGATAGGCTCAGGCGGATCTTATGCACTGGCGGCCGCACGCGCTCTTATGAAGAACACGGAAATGTCTGCGCGCGACGTCGCCACCGAGGCGATGCGCATCGCCGGCGAGATTTGCATCTACAGCAACACGAATATCATCGTCGAGGAATTATGAAAGGTTTCAAGCGCAGCCTAAGACGTTGGCGGCCGACAATTAGTTAATTAAACAATGGTTATTTACCTTGCAGGTGAAACAGAAGAACAGGAAGTTCGACTCGACGAATTGACGCCGCGTCAGATCGTGGCTGAGTTAGACAAGCACGTCGTCGGACAGAATGCGGCGAAGCGCGCGGTAGCGATCGCGCTGCGGAATCGCGTGCGCCGAAAGAAGCTCGCCCCGGATCTCGCCGCTGACGTGATCCCCAAGAACATCATCATGATTGGTTCGACCGGCGTCGGCAAGACCGAAATTGCTCGCCGGCTCGCCCGGATGTCGAACTCACCATTCCTGAAAGTCGAAGCGTCAAAGTTCACCGAGGTCGGTTATGTCGGCCGCGACGTCGAAAGCATGATCCGCGATCTCACAGAGATCGCCGTCGAGATGACGCGTCAGGAGAAGGTTGATGAAATCACGGACAAGGCCGAGCTGAATGTCGAAGAGCGCATCCTCGATCTTCTGCTGCCGCCACCGAAATCTTCGTCAGGCAGTCCGCTCTTCGATTTTGATTCAGGCGAAACAACTGCGCCCGTCCTCGTTCCAGAGACTGAACCGAAGGATGAGAACTTTGCGCGCACGCGCGAGAAGCTCCGCACCCAGCTTCGCTCCGGCAAACTGGACAATCGCCTGGTCGAGATGGAAGTTCGCGAGAAGAATTTTCCCACGATCGAATTCGCCGGGCCGATGGGCGTCGAAGAGATGGGCATCAACATGAAAGACATGTTGGGCAACATGTTCCAGGGTCGCAGCAAACGACGCAAGATGCGCGTCGACGAAGCGATGGAATACCTGATGCAGGAAGAGGAAGAGCGCCTCATCGACATGGATGCGGTCGCGCGGGCGGCGCTGGAGCGCGTGGAATCTTCCGGAATAATTTTTCTAGACGAGATTGACAAAATTGCCGGCCGCGAATCGGGTCACGGTCCCGACGTTTCGCGCGAAGGCGTCCAGCGCGACATTCTGCCGATCGTCGAAGGGACCACCGTTAACACGCGCTACGGAATGGTGCGGACGGATCATATTCTGTTTATCGCCGCGGGTGCGTTTCACGTTTCGAAGCCTTCGGATCTGATCCCGGAGCTTCAGGGACGCTTCCCTATTCGAGTCGAACTCGAGTCGCTGACGATCGATGACTTCAAACGAATTCTGGTCGAGCCGAAGAACTCACTCGTCAGGCAGTATCGCGCGTTGATGGAAACTGAAGGCGTGAAGCTCGAGTTCGCTTTGGACGCGATCGATGCGATCGCAAATTTCGCCGCGAAGGTAAACCAGCAGACCGAAGACATCGGCGCGCGCCGGCTTCACACAATCATGGAACGACTGCTCGATGAGATCAGCTTTGAAGGTCCCGATCTCGAACCAAAGAACCAGACAATCGATTCCGCTTACGTCCATCAGATGCTTGCGGACACCGTCAAGGATCAAGATCTCAGTCGTTATATTCTCTAGTCTCGCTCCCCAAACAACGTGTCTGCACCTCAGCAAACTTCACGAACGTCGCGCAAGTCGGCCGCCCGTCATCTAATGTTATTGCTCGGGCTTTGCATCCTTTCGTTGGCGCCGACGTGCGGCAAACGTCGTCCGCCGCTGCCTCCGATCGAGCGAGTTCCGCAACGCACTGAGGCGTTATCGGGCGTGCAACGCGGCAATCAAGTCATTCTCATTTGGCCGGCGCCGGTACGTAACGCGGGCGAAGGCAGCGTGCAGAGCATTCGCCGAGTCGATGTGTATCGCGTTGCCGAAAGACCAACCGCGCCCTTGCCGATGACCGAGGATCAGTTTGCCGACCGCGCGACGCTGATCGGCTCAGTTCCTTACGACGAGATTAAGAAAGGCGGCTCCGTGTTGACCTACGTGGACAGTTTGGAATTGGCGGGTGAACCGGCGCGGCTGCGATACGCGATTCGTTATGTAAATTCGGCAGGTCAGCGAGCCGCGTTTTCGAACTTCTTTTTGATGGAGCCCGCGGCGAAAATCTCTGAGCCGCCGAGGGTGATCAAAACTGGAAACGAAGAGTCCGAGACTGCGAACACGATTTTCTGGGAGGCGCCCAAAAAGAATATAGATGGCTCGACGCCTGTGAACGTGCTGGGTTACAACGTCTACCGCATTGACGTGTCGAAGCCCGAAGCTGAGCCAAAGCCTCTCAATCAGACTCCGATCACCGCGACGCAATACGCCGACAAGAAATTCAAGTTTGGTGAAAAGTACATTTACTTTGTCCGCTCGATTTCACTCGGCACAGAGGCCAAGCCGGTAGAAAGTTTGAACTCCAACGCGATCGAAATTTTCCAGGCCAGGGACATTTATCCGCCTTCCGCGCCCAGTCTTGCCCCTCCCGGAATAGGACCGGGACGGCTGGCGCTTTTCTGGACCGCAAATCCTGAGCCGGACGTGGTTGGCTATTATTTGTATCGCTCGACTGATCCGAACCTGCCAAAGGAAAAGTGGACGAAGCTGACTCCGACGCTCTACCCGAAAACCACATTCACGGACCAGAACGTTGAGTCAGGCAAGACTTATTACTACTACGTCAAAGCCGTTGACAGCGCCGGTAACGAGAGTCCGCCCTCTGAAGTAGTTTCCGAAACAGTTCCGTAGTCGTCTCGATGACAACTCTACATGAACAGCAATCCCAACAGCATCACCGTTTCCCGTTGACCCTACTGCCGATTGTCGTGACAATTCGTGATACCCCGCGGATAGAGTCTTTCGCAACTATCGTTACCCACCCCGTCGAATAAATCCGGCGCCGCATCATTCCACGGTTGAAGGTTCGCTATTCGTCCTTTGCTAAAAGCTTCCAGCAAAGGACTTGCTTTGCCTCGGAAACCTTGTATTATGTGGCGGTACGTTGCCGTTTCGACGCTGTCTTCTCTCAAGTCAGGTTCACAGCCCAGCGCTGGTTTACTCGCGACATCAAATTTGCTTGCTGGGCTTCTGGAAGATAACTTAGCTATTCACGTGTGGGCAGGAGCATTGACAAAGACCACACATGGAGACACTCATTACTTAAACTAGTCCTGTGCACGCTAATCAAACCCTCTTATTAATGAATGTGATTGTCTACATACTGGCAATCATCGCTTACGTTCTAATAATTACCCACTATTTACCAAGATCGGTTGCCTGGCAAAAGGTAATTAGGACGTTCGGCGCTTTGAAGGTGCGATGGGAAGGGCACCGTATCCCGGCGAGTTCGTATAGTTTGAGATATGAAGTTCCCGCCGTCGTCGCGGCGAGTCTATTATTGAACCTCGCCGGCTGGGGTATTACTTCCCGCAATCCTCATATTCTCTATTTGGACATGGCTGGAACCGCCGCAACTGCTTTCTTGATTGGACCCTGGTGGGCAGCCACAGTTGGCATAATCACCCCTTTTGTTGTGGCGGCGATTTATCCGTCAGAAGCGAGCGTCATATTAACTCCCTGGATGCTGGTTCACTTGGCTGGTGGGATTTTTTGGGGCCTAATGGCCCGGAGAAACAATTTTCGTCGATATGTGAATGGAGAACACGATGGCCTTTTTGCCCAAACCAAATCCAATCTTTCATTTCTCTTCTGGTATGGCGTAGTTGGTGCGTGCGTTACTGCGATCGCAGGCTCGGTGGTGTCGCTCGCCCTAAGAGATGACCCAGCGATATTTGCACGAAGTCCTGACTTTGCCGAGAAACTGCAAAGCGTATTCGCTCATGGTCACGACTGGATACAGACAATTCCGCAGTTTAGAGGTTCCGCGCCTCTCTTGCTTGTTCTCAATGGCCTATTGCGCTGGGGAATCACAACTTTCCGATATATTCCCGACAAAACGATCAGTGCGGCAGTGGGGCTATTAACCGCAAAATACGTCTTACCGCTTTATGAGCATACGCTGATCAGGTGCGCGAGTGAGCCAAAACCGGGCGGTAAATACTTTAGAGGTGATAATTGGCTGACTCCAGCTATCGCGCTTTTTTGTTATGTAGTTTTACTCCCGTGGAATCTAAGACACTCCGCCGCAGCTCTGTGGCTTTGGTATATACCGGTAGTTCTACTCACGGGTGCCTGCTTATTTGAAATCGTGTATGGGGGTAATTCCCAATCCTTGATTAAAGAACGAACAGGTCGGGTCGAATTCTATTTGTCGGCAAAGAATAGAATGCCCCGTCAAGAATATTTTGGCGCGATCGTCATTGCTATTCTGATTGCTTCTCTCGTTTTCATGATTGGGTTACTACTCGTGAACTCGATAACCGCCCGTGGCACGGTCGCATTCTATTTCCTCGGGACGGTATTGACGTATCTCTTAGCGTTCTATGTCATGCGGGTTAGCATGAGACAGTGGGTTACGCTTCTTTCCAGAGGAGACATCGGCGTTGCCTCCTGCCCAGTGAACCAAAACGACGAACCACAACCTGTTTCGTCAGAACCCGTCTAGAACAGACAGCCCGGCTCCGCCTAAACGGAACCGGGCTGTTTAGTTTCTGAGCCGCTGCACTTAGTACCGAACTAAATCGAGAATCACGCGCAGCACATCTCCCAGAACGATGTACTTGCCATTCGAGTAAGTTCCGTACTGGTAGCGGCCGTAGTAACCATCCTCATAACCACGACGGAAACCTTCGCGGAAGTAATACTGATACTGGTCGACATCGACATAGTACCCATCGTACCCGTAGGTAGCGTCGCTGTAGGCATCGCAGTTCTCAGGATCGTATTGCCAACCGTCCTGACGATCCGCTTGCCCTGCGCGGAAGCCTTCTTCGTAGCCATCGTTGATGGCCCTTTGAAGTAAATCAGCGCCGTACTGGTTTACGTCGTAGTAGCTGCCGTTAAGAGAGTAGCGATAGATCGGATCGCCGTAGTCGTAATAGCTGAAGGATTGCAATCGGATTCGATCCTGTCGTGAGCGCTCCCAGTACTGTTGTTCGAACCGCCACTGATTCAAGCGGCGCATTTGTCGCAGATACTGCTCGCGCTGTTGCCACTGACGCTGTCGATCGTCATCGCGACGACGAAAGTCGTTTTGCCGTTGACGCCAGGACTGCTCTTCACGACGTCGCCATTCCGTCCGTTGCTGATCGGACAAACGACCTGCGTTATTGCTATTGCGATCCCTCCAGCGATCAGAATTGTCGTTCGAACGTCGCTGTTGTTCCGAGACTCGGCGCTGCTCATCGCGTTGCCGTTGCCACTGACGTTGTTGCTCTGTCTGTTGCTGGCTTTGATTTCGGCGCTGCTCATCGCGTTGCCGTTGCCACTGACGTTGTTGCTCTGTCTGTTGCTGACTTTGATTTCGGCGCTGCTCTTCCAAGATGCGACGTTGGTCGTCATTCTGTCTGCGCTGGTCTTGTCCCTGTCTATCGTTCAGTCGGCGTTGCTCATCAGCTTGTCTCCGTTGTTGGTCAAGTACACGCTGTTGGTCCTGAGTTCTGCGCTGATCGTTCGCGCGCCGTTCCACATCGGCTTGTCGTTGCTGATCTAGTCGACGGCCGTCTTCCTGCTTCTGCCGTTCGCGCTGGGCCTGCCATTGTTCCTGATTGCGGCGTCCCTGGTCGGCGTTGCGTCTCTGTTGGTCGGCCTGCTGCCGTTGCTGATCCTGCGCGCGACGTTGTTCCTGTTCCTGGCGCTGCTGCGATTGCCGCTGACGATCAGCCTGTCGTTGTTGCTCGTCGGCTTGCCTGCGCTGTTGGTCCTGAGCCTGACGTTCGTTATTCCGGCGTTGCTCTTCCGCTTGCCGGCGTTGGCTGTCGTCGTTACGTTGGTTGTTGTTCTGTGCGCGCTGCTGATCGTCGGCTTTGCGCTCTTCTCGTCGACCGCGTCGGTCGGAACGGTCTTCTTGCGCGTTAACCACGCTGCCGATCGAGAGCAGCGATAAAGCGGTAATCGCGAGACCGAGGCAAAAGCGACGAATGTAGTTGGTCTTCATGGCTGATTCTCCTGGTTCTGGGAAGATTGAGGAGAGAAAGTTCACCGCGCTTAGCGCAAATCCCATTCCATCCGCGCATCATGTACGAGGCTCGTCAGATCGACTCCGTTCGACCAATCAATTGACACGATATGGTCATGACGTAACCGTTATCGGGCAATACGAGGCTCGCATTAACGCTCTCGACGATGGGGTTCGCCTATCTTCTGATTCCTATCGACTGTTAATCCCGCGGCGTTTCGCTTATATTAAAAACATTCAAAACAATTTGGAGGGGACGATGAAGTTTTTCCTGGATACCGCGAACCTCGATGAGATTCGCCAGGCAGCAGCGTTAGGATTAGCCGACGGCGTCACGACGAACCCGTCTCTGATCGCCAAAGAGGGCAACGTCGATTTCAAACAACACATCGCTGAGATTTGTAAGATCGTTTCTGGTCCAGTTTCGGCCGAGGTGACTACGGACAACCGCGACGAGATGCTCAAACAGGGTCGCGACTACGTGAAGATCGCGCCGAACGTGGTCGTCAAGTGCCCGCTCACCAAAGACGGCTTGGAAGCGACGCGCATACTCAACGATGAAGGAATCAAGGTTAATGTGACGCTTTGCTTCTCTGCGGCACAAGCGCTTTGCGCAGCAAAAGCCGGCGCGTCGTTCATCAGTCCGTTTCTGGGTCGACTCGACGACATCGGCGACAACGGTTTAAGGCTGCTGGAAGAGATAATTGAAATCTACGACAACTACGAATGGAAGACCGAGGTCCTGGCGGCAAGCTTACGCCATCCGATTCACGTGATTGAAGCGGCGCGCATGGGCGCAGACATCGGGACGATGCCATTCAAAGTTTTCCAGCAACTGCTAAAACATCCTCTGACGGATAAAGGTCAGGAACAATTTCTCGCGGACTGGAAAAAAACCTCCGCGGCGAAAGCCTGAGTTCTCTGCACTGGGGTCTAGGGTGCAGAGGACAGAAATAGTTATGGATTCGAATTCTGATCTGCTCCACCCTAAGCCTGATTCCCTTCCTCGCCCCGTGGTCGAGGCGCAAGACCTCACCAAGGTCTATGGAAATCAGCGCGCTGTAGACGGCATCGCCTTTGACGTGAAACGTGGTGAAACCTTTGGCCTACTCGGACCAAACGGCGCGGGTAAATCAACGACAATGCGCATGATTGCGTGCCGCACGCCGGTCACCTCGGGACAACTTTTTATCGAAGGCTTCGATGTACAGAAGGAAGGCCGGCAAATCCGCTCGCTGATTGGCGTTGTACCGCAAGACAACAATCTTGATCCGGACCTCAACGTCATTCGAAACCTGATCGTCTATGCGAGTTATTACGGCATTCCCAAGAAACGGGCCGCCGATCGCGCCGAAGAATTGCTGCGCTTCATAGGCATGTCGGAGCGAGCAGATGCGAAGATCGATCATCTCTCGGGTGGCATGAAGCGACGACTAATGATCGCGCGCGCTTTGCTTCATGAACCGCGGCTGCTGGTTCTTGATGAGCCGACAACCGGACTCGATCCGCAGGTGCGTCAGGAAATTTGGCAGAAGCTCGAGGAGTTGCGACGGGTCAGTGGCGTCACGATCATTCTGTCGACGCATTACATGGAAGAAGCCGAAAAGCTTTGTGAACGACTCGTCGTGATCGATCGCGGCAGAATCTTAGCGGCCGGAACGCCGCGCGATCTCGTCCTATCCAGAGTTTCCCGATATGCGCTGGAAGTTCGGGATGTGGGCGATCTACCTCTGCACACGCCGCACAACGGAATCAGCGCCGTCGCGCGCAACAACGCGCACTACTATTTTGCGGCTGAGGCAGGGATGCTGACGCCGCTGATGCCTGAATATGAAGGACGCCGCAGGATGATTCGGTTGTCGAATCTCGAGGATGTATTTCTCCAATTGGTGAGCGCCGAGTCAGAACGATCTGTGGCGGCTGGCGGCTGAATGTGCGTGCCGGCAACCGACCGAAAGTTTGAGGACAGGGTTGTCACATGGAGTCACCCGAGGAAATCACTGTTCGCGTACTCAAGCACGATGGCAGCGAGTATCGTCGTTGGCATGCGAGAATCGTAGAACGAGTCGATAAAATGATCGTGCTTGACGGAGAGTTCGACGTGGATGTTTCGCATGATTTGCTCGGCGAGATTCAGCGCGGCACTCGCACGGTTGAATACTATTGGCTAGATTGCTGGTACAACGTCTTTCGGTTCCTGAAAGGCGATGGCTCGACGCGTCTCTACTATTGCAATATCAACACTCCGCCCAAATTTGAAGACAGCGTCCTGAGTTATATCGATCTCGATGTCGATATTCTGGTGCAGCCGGATCTCTCATATAGGATTTTGGACCTTGAAGAATTCGTAGCCAACACTGAACGGTACGGTTATTCAGAAGAAGAACAGAAGCGGGCACAAGCGGCTGTTGGTGAACTCATTTCGATGATTCAGACGCACCAGTTCCCTTTTGCTGAAGCTGATAAGATTTCCTCTGTGTCCTCTGCGGTTAATCGATCATGACCTTTGGAGCCGCACACATTAATCTCCACGATTCGCTCGCTGTCTGGCGACGCCATGTAGCTGTGCATTTGCGAGTGTGGAAGTTGAATCTGGTCGCGCCGATCATCGAGCCTGTCATCTCAGTGCTCGGCTTTGGCTGGGGCATTGGTGCCCTGGTAATCGGAAAAGTGGCCGGAATATCTTACCTCTCTTTCGCGGGCGCTGGTCTGCTCGCCGTTACAGTTCTGATGCGAGCGATGTTTGAAACGACTTACGCCGCGTACTTTCGCATGGTCTATCAATCGACTTACGACGCGATCCTGGCGACGCCGATTGACGCTGAGTCCCTGGCTTTCGCTGAGATCCTCTGGGCCATTACCCACGGAGTGTTCGATACCCTGATCATCATGGTGGTGCTCACGCTCTTTGGCGCCGCAACGTCGCCATGGGCAATACTTGCGCCGTTGCCTTTGATAACCGGCGCGGCCTTTATGGCGGGTCTTTCTCTTGGAGTCACTGCACGCGTTCACGACATCGACGCCTTCAACGTCTACATGGCACTCTTCTTTTCGACGATGTATGTTACCGGCGCATTTTTTCCACTGGAGGTGTTGCCGGTGTGGCTGCAGATTCCAGCTCGGATTCTGCCGCAGACAGAAGCCATCGAATTGACGCGCGCGTTTCTGACCGGACGATTTGCTTCGCGCCACATCTATGAAGCAATTTATCTGATAATATCGGCGGTCGTCGCCTGCGAGTGGGCGATGAGGAGTTTGCGAAAGCGAATGGTTGCGTAAATCCGCGAAGCGGACGAACGAGAATAGCCCAGCGATTCATCGCTGGGTAACTAGCGTTTTTTGAAAACCAAGTCCGCGAAGCGGACGACAGAATCTTGTAAGAGGATCGCATTCAGCTTTTCTGTCGCCCGTTCCACGGGCTCTTGACTTCTTTCTACCACTTACCCCCAGCACTTAAGTGCTGGGCTATTACCGACCGTCCGCTTTGCGGACTTAACGCACAGGCAAGAATAAATCGTGAAGGACCAAGCAACGAAACCTAAGCACATCTCGAAACTCGATCAACTTCGTGATCGAGAGAAGCAAGCCGAACAAGGCGGCGGCGCCGCGCGCGTTGAGAAGCAACATGCCGCCGGCAAGCTCACCGCGCGTGAACGGATCGATTTTCTGCTCGACGAAGGATCGTTTCAGGAGTTCGACAAGCTGGTCGAGCATCGCTCGCGCGACTTCGGTTTAGACAGGCAAATCTATCCGGGCGATGGTGTTGTGACCGGGCACGGCTTGATCGACGGCCGGAAAGTTTTTGTTTTCGCGCAGGACT
Organism: Acidobacteriota bacterium; assembly: GCA_003222895.1. Taxonomy (GTDB): domain Bacteria; phylum Acidobacteriota; class Blastocatellia; order Pyrinomonadales; family Pyrinomonadaceae; genus UBA11740. The sequence goes on from QHXI01000083.1 coordinate 12,926, forward strand.
TCACCGTCTTTGGCGGTTCCCTTTCCGAAACTCACGCCGAAAAAATTTGCAAAGTGATGGACCTCGCAATGAAAGTCGGCGCGCCGATTATTGGACTAAATGATTCAGGCGGCGCGCGAATTCAGGAAGGCGTCGTCAGTCTGGGTGGTTATGCCGACATCTTCCTGCGCAACACCCTGGCATCCGGGGTTATTCCTCAAATTAGCTGCATCATGGGTCCTTGCGCTGGCGGTGCGGTTTACAGTCCCGCGATTACCGACTTCAACATCATGGTGAAGGACACGTCCTACATGTTCATCACCGGGCCGGACGTGATTAAGACCGTGACGCATGAAGACGTGACGAAGGAAGAACTGGGCGGCGCGGCGACGCACAACCGGAAATCAGGTGTGGCGCACTTCTCAGCTGATTCCGACGAGCACGCGCTGCGCGTGGTCCGCGAGCTAATGTCGTTCGTCCCGTCCAACAATCTTGACGATCCGCCGCGTCTTGCGCCGACTGATTCAGCAGATCGCGCCGAGACAAAACTAAATTCCATTGTTCCCGAGGCTTCGAATCAGCCTTACGACATTCGTGAAGTGATCGACCTGATTGTCGACGATGGCTACTTCTTTGAGGTGCACCGTGATTACGCGCAGAACATCGTGGTCGGATTTGCGCGACTAGATGGAAGATCAGTGGGCATCGTCGCGAACCAGCCTGCGTATCTCGCCGGCGTGCTCGACATTGATAGTTCGATAAAGGGCGCGCGGTTCGTACGCTTCTGCGACTGCTTCAATATTCCCATCGTGACCTTCGAAGACGTCCCCGGTTTTCTCCCCGGCATTTCCCAGGAGCACGGCGGCATCATCAAGCACGGCGCGAAGTTGCTCTTCGCTTATGCCGAGGCGACTGTGCCAAAGGTCACGGTGATAACGCGCAAGGCTTACGGCGGCGCGTATTGCGTGATGGGATCAAAACACATTCGCACCGACATAAACTTTGCGTGGCCGTCGGCGGAGATTGCGGTGATGGGTTCACAGGGAGCTGTCGATATTTTGTATCGCCGCGAGATTGCTGAAGCAACAGATAAAGCGTCGGCCCGCCGATCTCGTGTGAATGAGTTTGAAGAAAAGTTCGCGAATCCTTACGTCGCCGCCGAACGCGGATTCATCGATGAAGTGATCGAACCCGCCCAGACCCGTCCAAAACTGATCCGCGCCCTCGCGCTGTTGGAAAACAAACGCGATCAGAACCCACCGAAGAAGCATGGAAACATTCCGTTGTGACTGCCTTGTTGCGTAGTGCGCAACGCGCTATGATGTGCGCGTGATTCAATCGTTCGGGCACAAAGGGCTGAGGAGGTTCTTTGAGTCAGGAATCGTCACAGGTATTCAGCCGCATCATGCGAAGCGACTACGTATGCTGTTGGCGGCACTTGATACGGCGCATTCGATAGACGACATGAACATTCCAGGCTTTCGTCTTCATCGCCTCAAGGGCCAAGAGCGCAGTCGCTGGTCAGTCTGGGTAAATGGAAACTGGCGCTTAACCTTTGAATTCGAAGACGGACGCGCCCAACTATTAGATTACGAGGATTACCACTGATGGCTATGCACAATCCGCCGCATCCGGGAGAATTTATCACCGAGGTCTACCTCAAGCCCAATAGTCTTAGCGCTCGCGAACTGGCTGCCAAACTTGGTGTGGCAGCTTCCACTCTTCATCGCGTCCTTATTGGCAAGAGTAGCATTAGTCCGGAGATGGCCCTGCGACTTTCCAAAGCCCTAGGCCGTTCGCCTGAGAGTTGGCTGGCCATGCAATACAAGCGCGACCTCTGGCAAGCAAAGCAGCGCGTCAATCTTCGTGACGTTGAGAAGGTGCGGCTGAGCGCAGCTTAATAATGTGCTTGAGAACAAGCGACAACCCACCGAAGAAGCATGGGAATATTCCGTTGTGAGATCTGTTGCTATGCCCCGATTTTCAGACCGAATCGGCATTACACAACCACCGACTGAGCTTCAACTGGAGGAAATGAACGATGCTCTCTCTGTAGCATTGTGGAATTGGGCAATGGAATTACTGCTGCAAAATGAAGAGCGCTGAAGGCGCGAAATAAGGAGATTCCCTTCCCATCATGTCGCGCCTTCAGCGCTCATCAATTTACGTGGCCGTGATCCATGGGCGTTGCCCCCTGGCTATTACATCTCACGCCTTCAGCGTGAAGACGGGGGCAGCCAAACTACGCGTTTTCATTGGGTTTTTGCATTCCACACTCGGAATGGAGGCTCATTCCGACTGATGAACGATTCCCGCCGACTAATGAGTCGCTCCCGCCAGTTAGTATTTCCCTCCCGCCAAGGGATAATTCGATCACGCCTTTTAATGAAACGATTCTGCCAAGGCAGGAGCGGGTCTCGCCAAGCCAAGATCAAATCCGGCCAAAGCGGTAACCATTCGCGCCTCGGCGGGAAGTGCTCTCGCTCAAGCGTGAGCAAATTATTCCTACGCGCGAACCGCCCGCACCAAGTAAAGCCGAGCTATTCCAAGGCGGGAGCCGCTGCCGCTCAAGCGCGATTGCCTGCCGCCGAAGTGGGATTGAGCGATTCCCGACGATAAATCATTTTGAAGAATGGCCGCTAGTCCTACCTCGCCATCCTACAGACATCTTTCTGCAACCTCTCTGAAACGTGCAGCATCTTAGTATTCCCGACGGTTGAAACTCCCGGCAATACAATAATTCTCGAATAAGCGGGGTAGGAATTCAATGAGAAAAATCAGTACCTTTCTCATAGCGATACTTGTGTGCGCGATTTCGGTTGCCGTGGTTGCCAATGCTCGGGAAGTAACTGCGAACAATCCTTCGCCAGCCTTCATCGAGGTGGTCGACACGCCATTGATCGATGCGCCAGTGGTGGAGACTGCACCTGTAACCACTCTGTCCGCCGATGAAATAAATAAAACAATTGCCGAGGCCACGCAGTTACTAAAATCGCGACCGCCTTTGGCCAGCCTCACGTCAATTAGACTGTCAATGTTCGATCCTCAGTCAGGCCAAATGGATTTCCTGTCGCTTTCGAAGGAAGCGTATCTGGTGAAAGACTCGGACATCTTCACCAACACAGACAAAGGTCGCAGTGTACACTTACGGATCGTACGCGCAAACGGAGTCAACACGGCCGTTACCGTTACTGATAACGCTTCCAATCGCGCCTTCCTGCCGCTGGTCGTCGAATTTCCGATTGCGAAGGACGGCGCTTTGAAAGAGACCGCCTTTTACACCTCAGCACATCCGGCCCTGATATCGCCCGCGGTAATTGCCAGTGGACAGAACTATGTGACGACGATGCTTGATCAGGCAGCCGTGAGCCTGGCAAAAACAGGCACCCACATCGATCCAGCGATTGTCACCATCGCCCAGCACCTTGTTATCGTCGAGCACACGGACCACAAGCGTTTTCTCAAAGAAGACCCAAAAGCCCTCTTCCCCGAGATCGTTTCACTTTATGCGTTGAATCAAGACAACACCTTCAATTATTCCGTCAGCACAGCCGGCGCGGGAGGCATGATCCAGATGATTCCGCGCACTTACGAAGCAATCCGCCAACAGCATCCGGCCGCGAGTCTTGAAGCTGACTTTGTAACCGGTATGCGCGATCACGCCAATGCACTCAAAGCGATGCTGCTTTACATGAACGACACGTGGAACAAGTTGCAGGAAAGCAGCGATGTGCAAGACGCTTTGCGCAATGGTACTGCGACGAAACCTGAACTACTGGCCGCGGGATACAACTCGAATCCCCTGCGCCTTCCTGCTTATCTAAGGAATGGCGGCAACTCATGGCGCACGTTGATTCCAGCCGAGACTCAAATGTATCTCACCATTTACAGCTCGGTGGATCGCAACGTTCAGTTCAAGGAAACGGCCTCGCGGAATAATTTGTCGTCGGCAGTTATTCGGGCGCAGCATGGAATCCTGGCTACGCTGTTGTCGTTGGTCACAAGCGAGTTTGCGGGCGAATAACTTCTCACTTATTTGTCCTTTCTTGAGTGGCCTCTCACTACTAACCCAATAATCTATCCGGTCGCGATCGCTCCCGGCAGTAACCCGTCAGCCTGCTATGGGGATCGGCGCGATACAATGGCGTCGATGATATTTACTAAACAACTAATCGATCTTAGCCACACAATCTCGCACGGCCTGATTACTTACAAAGGTTTGCCCGCCCCGATCATTTGTGACTTTCTCAGTCGCGAGCAATCCAAGCAACATTACGCACCGGGAACTGAATTCCAAATCGGCAAAATCGAGATGATCGCGAACACTGGGACGTATCTCGACAGTCCGTTTCATCGTTATGAGCACGGCAAGGACCTATCTGAACTTGAGCTGACTTCGTTAGCTAATCTCGATGGCGTACTGGTAATCGCAAAGGGCCGAGAGCAAAGCGCGAAGCGGCAAAGTGCAAAGAGCGAAGCGTCAAAAGCTGAGGAAGAAGTGGGAAGAGCGATCGATGCCAACGCTTTCAGTGCTATCGATGTGCGGGGCAAAGCTGTTTTGATTCACACTGGCTGGAGCGCGCACTGGCGCACCGATCAATACTTCGAAGGTCACCCATTTCTCACCAAAGACGCGGCGCAACTACTCGCCGATGGAGGTGCGGCGCTGGTCGGCATCGATTCATACAACATCGACGATACTGCCGATCTTTCTCGACCGGCGCACAGCATTCTGCTCGCCGCCGGAATTCCGATTGTCGAGCACATGTGCAACCTCGATCAGTTGCCAAATGACGAGTTCAAAGTTTTCGCGGTGCCGGTGAAGATAAAAGGAATGGGGACGTTTCCCGTGCGAGCATTCGCGGTTGTCGAGTTGAGTCCTCCCTAATGGTCGGATACTGCCCCACTCGCTAACTGCGAAAAAGCCGCCGGCCATTTCTAGTCAACAGCTAAGAATTCAGCGGGAGAAGTCGGCGATGTCCGAAGACCCCCAGGCTTCCCCCGCCTTCCCCAGAACACGCCTGGGTAACACACCTCTGGCAAGCTGTGTTCCTTGAAGAAACTCAAAGAAATTAGAGGATGTCGAGAAATAGAACTCGGAGAATTTCCACATGCGACGTGGAGATCTTCCCCTACTGCCTGTGAATCTTAACTGCGAACGTTAGCCCAGACCGAGCCGCTTCTCGGCGTCCTGTTCCATCTTGCCGGCGTCGACATCTTCCAACGAAGTCTTTTTCTTCGACACAAGGCTCCGCTTGTTTATGTCGCGGTCACCCTTTTCGCGCGTGGTGATTCGGACCCCGGTCGCATAATTCGTGCTCTCGGAAACCACGCGTGCCGTCAATCGATCTGCATCGGCATAATCAAACCCGATCAAGATAAATCTCTTTGTCGCTTGATCGTAACGAAAACGATATGTCGTGTTGGTGAGATTGCGCGAGCCGTGATCCTGGTCGACAACGATTACGCCCTTCTCGATCGCAACGTTCGCGGGTGCTTCGCTGAAGCCGTAGAACGCGCCGCCGCAGTGAGTGCACTGAAGGAGTTTGTCGGCCACGGCCGCGCGCACTAACTTCCCGCCGGTTTGCAGTACAATGACCAACGCGCGCTCTCGCTCTGTCGCCGCGCCCTGGCTATCAGTTGTCGGCTTGTCCTCAACCAGCTTCAACACGTAGTCAACTACGCCGTCGCCATTCAAATCGCCAGCAATCTGCTCTTCGATCTTCCATCCTGAAGGCGCAAACTTGGCCGGGCTGTCGCCTTCAGCAGGAACCTTTGATTTGTCGATGGGCGTGCCTTCCTGAGCTGCGACCAACGCAGGCAGAATCAACACAAGCACAAAAGCCGCGCAAACAATTTTGCGAATCATATTATTGAACTTACGAGACAGAAAAGCTGACGGTCTTTTGATCTTTCTGCGCACCCGAGTCATCCATCATTGTGACTTCGACTTTGTATTTTCCGGCGGGCCAACCAGACGGCGGTGGCGTGAAACTGTAAGTTGCGGTTCCGCTCCCATCGAGGTCCAGCGTTTTTTCAAGGTTCGGAAACGGACCGGCGGAAAGGCCTTCAGCAGACTCAACTATCATCTGACCCTTCACTTTCACTTTGCCCGGCGCGTTTGAAATCGCTGCCACGACATAAATCGGATCGCTGGGTGCGAACGTTGCCGCTTCCTGATTGACGTTGCGATCTTTGCCTATCTTGATGCTGCTGATGTTCGCCGTCGTGGCGCTGAAATTACAAGCGAGCACAACTGCCAGCAGAAATCCTGACGCGATGAACAAAACCAACGTATTCCTTCTCATGTACTGCTCCTTGAATCTAAACACTTCAATTGCATTTCTGACATCATAACGCCACGCGCGACCAGGAGCCTCCGCAAGTGCGGCCAATCTCCAACTCGCGCGCGGCGAAAAACCCAAACGACGACTCAGGAACAAGGCCCGAGAACATCTATGGCATGGTCAGATGAAATTTGTACCAGCCTGATTTTCCGAAGAAGCGACCGCCTTCTTTGTCGTAGAGTCCCAGGTAAAACTTCAAATCATAATCGTCGCCGCTCTGCATGTTGAGGGCATCGTAAGGCATGAAGATTTGAAGGTCGTTGTAAACGGCTGGATCGTAAGCCGGCGTAAAGTTCGCATGCGCCGACACCGTGCCGTCCTTAGCGCGATAATCCGCGTCGCTAGTTTTTAACGGTGTGTTGTCCGCATCGTCAAAATAAAAATACGCGATCAGCATGCACGCAACGTCCTGGCCGTACTTCACGCGAAACTTGGCGTGCACGCGCATTCCTTTCACGCCGTTGACGGTGACGTTATGCACGATGCGTGCACCCTCGTAAATCGCTTCGGGATCGTCAGGCGTAATAACAAGTTTAATAAAGTCGGTGATCGTCTTTTCCGATTTCGGTTTTACCGGCGTCGCGGCGTGATTCACAGTGAATGGGCCAACCAAAGAGACTGCGAAGACGCCACTGATGATGAGCGCGCGCAGCCGGGGTGATTTGTTCTTCATATTTTGTCCTCCTGCTTTGAACTGACTTTGGGTATTGCGGACGTCGTTCAATCAGACGTCAGCTGGTCTTGAAAAGATTTCCGCCTTCAACGGTCCACAGTTTTCCGTTGAGCGTGGTGAGAATCGACGTTTGGCCATAGCTGCCGCGGTCACCCACGACCGTGCTGGTGCCATTGGGGTCGACTCTGTAAAGAGTTCCGCTGTTGTCGATCATCCAGAGGAATCCCGAGCCGGTAATCATCACTGAAACGTTACCGAACTCGCCTTCCTTGCCGATCTGTTGCCACTTCAAACTGTTTGGCTCGGTCCAATAGAGGCTGCCATTTTCAATCGTCCATAGCTTGCCATCCATTGCCGCCAAATCAGTGCAACCTTTGAAGTCGCCTTTATCAATCAAGGTGTCGTTGCCGCTCTTATCGGTCTTCCAGAGCGAGCCATCAGGTTCGATTGAATAGAGAATTCCATTCAGCCCCGCCATGGCCACGGTCTTGCTCCAGCCACCGCCTTCGCCCGACCTTTCCCATTTGCCGGTGTTCGGATCAGTCTTGTAAAGCGTGTCGCCCTCGACCGTCCACAGCATATGATCCATGGCTTCCAGGTGCTTCAACTTTTGGAAGGAACCCTTGTCGCCAACCTGTGTGTAGTTGCCGGTCGCGGGATCGGTTTTATAGAGCGAGCCGTCGGGCTCGACGCTCCACAAGAATCCGTCCATTCCGACCATATCGACCGTGCCTTTCCATTCCCCTTCTTTGCCGACCATTTCCCATTTACCGGTTACGGTTACGGGCGCATTGGCATTGCTGGCTGCCGTGTTGCCGGTGTTCGCGGCCGGGCTGGCTGTTGTCGTTGCAGGTTTGTTCGAATTTGCGGTGGTCGTCGTGGTCTTACTTCCGCAGGAAATGAGTAAGGCGCTCAGCACGGCGAGCGCAAAAAAGATCAGGCCCTTTCTAAAAGTCATGCTTCTCCTCTTATCGCTTATTTGATCTGGCGAGCTGTGTGATGTATTTCCAGACGAAGTTAATCCTCTAAAGGTGAACCGCGAGAATAAGCAGTTGTTAGGTCGCTGTCAACTGGGAATTTTTCGCAACGCGAATCGTTGCAATCGGAGTAATCGGTGTTTAGTTTTTAATCGGCGTTGGATGCTGCTGTGTGGTTAGTGATTTTCGGGTGCAATTTCGATCAGCCGATGCAGCGGATCAAAACGGAGACGAAAAGGTCTCAGGGCAGCCAGCCCGAGCAGGACAGGCACGTCACTTTCGGCACCGGTGACAAAGTCAGTCGGAATTCTTTGCAGCGTTAGCGATCCAATGGCGATGTTGGTCTGGCCGCGGCGAGTAGAAATGCGCCCACCTCCAACGTCGCGTACTGAATGAGCTGCGCTGCGCGAGGGCCCGTTGGGATCGCGGACCGCTAGTCCAAGGCTCGAACCCGTATCCAACAAAGCGCGATCGCCATTGTCCAGTATCACGAACGGCCGCCGGCCGTGTGTGTCGCGCAACCAGCTGACGACGGTGCCTTCCACCGGAGCTCGATCCATTTGAATCGGATTTTCTTGCGGGTCGAACGCTGTGAGTTCGCTTCGCGGTAAATCGATCTCATAGCCAAAAGGCGAGAACGCCTCGGTCGGATCGACCAATCCATCCACGTCCACGGGCAATCCGCTGGAAACCAGCACCTCACCTTTTGCCGGCAAACGATTTTCGCTATCACCGATCGCGAGATTGTCGATCGAAGCGTGCTGGGCAATCGTATTTGCCCCGCTCAGACCGGCGATAGTTGCACTGCGATTTGTGCGCGCGACGTGAGCTTCTTCTGCCGCACGCGGCGCGATGATCGTCGCGCCGGCGCCTGTGTCGATGGCAAAGTTGAAAGGCCCAACTCCGTTCACCCAGGTCCGTACAAGCAAACCGCGCCCGTTGATATCACGAAAATTGACTTTACGCGGAAGCGGATAGGATGCGGGCAGCGTGTTTCGCGCGGTAGTGTTCCGTCGATGTTGCGAAAGGGCAGCCACATTTGAAGCTGCCCCTCCCATGACCACCGATACCAGAACAATCGTCGAGAGAATTTTCGAATATTCGCTCACACGAATCTCCGCTTAGTAGCGACGTGTCCGATGACGCAGTTTGTAAGTGTAAAGCGCTGAACCTCCCAGGCCGGCTAAAGCACCGATGCCTGCACCCCTCTTACCGCCTGCTAAACCGCCGATGGCCGCGCCGAGACCAGTGCCCATGGCCAGCGTCAGCTTATCGCGGTGCTTCTGCCAGAACGTGCGACCACGGTGAATCGAACCATAGTCGTAATAGACGCGGCGCGAGCTGCCGTAGCGGCGACTGGTCGTCCGATACGCTGGTTCATAGGCTACGGTTCGCGACGTATTTCTCGTTCCGTTCGTGCATGCAGAATACCCCGCTTCATATCCTTGCTTGTAAGCGTTTTGCTCCTCAGTTGTGGCGAACTGGGTGCTATTGTTTGCGGCGATCTGTTCTGGGGTCTTGTCGTTGTAACTGACCGGCTGGGTGTTTTCAGCAGTCGTGTTCGCCGCGCTTGTGGTTTGTGTTGAGCGCGTCATCAACGCGCCAATGCCTGTGCCAACCAGCGCGCCAACTAACGTCAAAGCAAGTAGCATTTTTTTCGTGACCAACATTTTCGAAATCTCCTTCACTTTGTTTTGGTTACGTCGGGATTTGGTATTCGTCTGGGGAAGTGGCAATGACCGTGCCTTGAAGCGCGCCCTCGGGAGAAATTCTTCAACCTGTGCTGCAGAAGTAGAGAAAACTTGCGAGTTACACAGTGCGTCGCAATTGAATTACAAGATAGGACTGAGACGAATGAGCCTTACGAATGGATGCTTTTGAACGATATGGGATCGTCGTGCAACCCATATCCTCACCGCGTGTGTTTCAGCTGTCTTTGTTGAGCGCGGCCTTGGCGTGAAGCGCTGGGCGCATAGGTTTCTGCTTGAGCAGGCATTTCTCGAAAGGCTTGTCAGCAGCGGGAGCCGTAACTTCCCATGCGCTCGTTTGCCAATTATCAGAGGCGCGGTCCTTCGGCAGCCAACCGGGCAGCGGCATCATTAGGTATCGCGAGAGGACCTTTGTATAGGGCTCGTACAATTCCCGCAACTCTTCGAGTGTGCGCTCATCGCCCGGGTCTGTGTTCAGAACAACGCTAGCTGCCTGCAACTGCGCACGCAAGGTCTCAAGCTCCTGACTCTTGAGCCGCTCATTGCCGTCATGCTTCAGCGGCGACGTGTTGAAAATTTGCGAGATGTCGACGAGCGCATGCCGAGCCATCTTGAAAGTCAGTTGCGCCTGCCACTTTGGCAATCCATCTATGCCGACCATCACGAGACTGCACGCGTCGAGCACGGTGCTCAACGCAGCGAGCCACGATTGATTGTCGTGCTGCGAACGGAAGAAACACAGCACCGGGTAAGACAAATGGCTCTCCATCAAGTCGGCCGCCCACATCTCCCAATCGCGTAGCCACTGATCGAGGCTCGCCATGCTGTTCGCTTGCTGATGCCGGCGGAACAATTCGATCGCGGTGGGCGGCGTGCCGGCGCGCGCGTCCATCATCGAGATGTTTACTTCGCGGCGCGAAAATGCTTGATACAGAATCGGCAAGTAGCCAATCACGAGCGCGAGCATTCCAAACCCGATGCTGGCTTCGACTACGGTAATCGCGCGAGCGGCGCTGCCGACGGGCGCGATGTCGCCCAAGCCAAGCGTAAAGAACGTCGTCCCGCTGTAATAAAGATCGGTGAAGAAACCAGAATGTTCTGTGGCGTGCCCGACACTTGAACCGAGCGCAAGATGCACTAGTGCGAATCCGACGACCACCGTCAGCGCCCACACGGTAAGCAGTGCGAGCAAAGAGATAGGGCCATAGATACTCAGGAATGTTTCTCTGCGCTTGCTTTTTCTGATTAGGTGCGCAATGAATCGCCACGGGTTCCAGGTAGCGCGATAGAACTGGCGAGCGAGTCTTACGCGGCGCGTGACGCGACGTGGCAGAACGATCGTTTCAAAGACGTCCCACAGACCGATAACGATCAGCAGCGCGCCAACAATCCCGATCAACCACGCCATAATTATTCTCGTAAGTAAACTGGTAAATTGAAAGACCGGCTCGACGATTTTCACGCCGCTCCGGTCTCTAGTTCAAGTTTTCAACTGATCTATGCAGCTCGTTGAGGTTTCTCGCGCAAGAGCTCGAGTGCCTTCTTGAGTTGAATATCCTCTGGCTGCGGCTTGGGCACGACCGGCTGAGACGGCGCGCTCGGCTTTGTTTGATTCGGCTTCTCTTCCTCGTTGCCAGTTAAATCCTCGACGTCACCCGTGTCGATATTCTCCAGCTTCTTTACTTCAACCGTCGGCGCGATGCCTGAGTGCGTGCGATCCTCGCCAAGGAATGACTTACCACTGCCGGAGGCCCACTTGATTGTCGTTAACAACAATCCATCACCATCGCGCAACGTGAACAATTCCTGTTCAGCGCCGGCGCCGAAACTTTTTTCGCCAACGACATCGCCGCGCTTGTTCTCGATGAACGCCGAAGCCACAACTTCGGCGGCGCCCGCGGTACCAGCGTCGATCAAGACAACCGCAGGACCATTGAATAGAACGACTTTCGGATCGGCATCGAAGGTCTTCAAAACTTTCTGTTCGCGGCCAATCGTCTTCGCGATCGAGCCATCGCGAACGAAATAGTTTGCGACGGTCACGCCTTCCTGAATCTCGCCCCCGGCAACGCTGCGCAAGTCAATCACGATTTTTTGCGCCCCCTGCTTCATCAAATCCTGAAGCCGGGCCTTGGCGTCGGCAGCCTCGCCATTATCCAGCGAGTTGATCCTCAGAATGCCGACTCGGCCCGCTTCCATGCGAGCTTCTGAGGCAGGAGCCCGGAACGTACTACGCTTAACCGCCAAAGTTACCGGCCGTGCACCGGCCCGCAGGATTCGCAGCTTCACTTCCGTGCCCGGCGCGCCGTTCAGTAACTGCCGCGCGTCGTACAGAGAAATGTCGCGCGTTGCTTTGCCATCGATGTATTCGATTACATCGCCGGCGCGGACACCCGCTTGATCCGCCGGCGATCCTTTTACCGGCGCCACAACGTAGAGGAATGAAGATGCCTGAGAAAGCTCAGCGCCAATTCCGGCCTGATTGCTCTTCGCGCCCGCGCGATAATCCTTAACTTGATCCGGTGTTAAATAGGTCGAATAAGGATCCAGGCCATAGGCCAATCCGCGCAACGCACCCGCACGAACCTTTTCCATGTTCGGCTGATCGACATAATCATCCTGGATGTGCTGAAGCACGCTTTCGAAAATCCTCTGCTGCGCGCCGGGATCGTTCGCAGGCTGTTGCGCCCGCGTGGCCAGCCAGGCGCCGGCAATCGCGTACAACGCAAGCGACGCCGACAGGACAATCATGGTGAATTTCGTTTTGAATGACATCAATTGAACCTCGAAAAAACTCGTTCGTGGCCGTTAACAATTAGCGCGAGACTTAGAGCTTCAGCCAAACGCCTGTATCATAGCCTCTGCGCATTTAATGGCGCAAGCAGCATTCCAATCTGAATCTGCGATGTGAATCCGCGATTTGAAATCTGACATCTGGCGCCGTGAATCTGACGTACGAAAATCTGATACCTGGAAACCTGATACCGCAAATCTATTATCTGAAATCTTGAATTCTCCTGAAATCAA
>QHXI01000018.1 GCA_003222895.1 Acidobacteriota bacterium
CGATGTCGATCGCGTTAACACTGGCGTCTCGCAGACTCGCCAGAATGTCGCAGGCAAACTGAGCCATCAGGATCGATTTGCCGCCACGCGGCGCAGCTATGACTTGAATGAGTGGAGAAGGAATTTGATTACGGTCGAACAGGTCGATGCCAACCAACCGACCCGTGACCGTTGAAAGCAACGTGTGCGGCCTCGCCGCTCCCGGCCAGGCATCTTCAGTAGGCGTCAACGCGACGACGGAGTTTGAAACCTCTGTTAACTCACGGCCCGTCAGTTTTGGACTCAACTCTCCGACGATTGCCGTCGAGTAAAGTGCGCGTAGCGCCTCAGGCTCTTCGCGTTCGGCATTCGCTCCGGGAATTTGACGAATCGCAGAGACCGTTCTTTCGCATTGCTCGTCAAGCGCATCCACCGACGTTTGCAACTCTGAAAAGTTTGTGGCGCGTTCACCATACAGAATCACATAGAAGCGAGTCGGCAAGAGCGCTTCACGCGCACCAGCCACTTCTTCCCGCACGGACCGCAGGCTTCTTAACGCCGCCGCGCCTTCGGGATTGTCTCTCTTGGTGAAGGTACGCTTGACTTGTTTGATGCGGCGATCCAACCGCTTTGTTTCTTTCCGTTGTTCGGGGAATAGATATTCGGTGACTACGGTATGCCTGCTATTAAAGTCTCTGCGCCCGATTAATCCGCGTAGCGCATCGGCGGTCACAAACTCGTTGGGCGGCGTAAACATCGAAACTATCGCGACCGGATAATCACCGTGCATTCGATAGCTCAATTCGCCTTCTACAGTCTCGCCGCAAAGGTAGTCCCGCAGATCTCGCCCCGGTCTCTCCGGCAAGACAGGAACCGAGCTGGCGTTTTGACAATGGCCCAGGAAGACGGCTTCCCATATTTCTTCGCGGGTAAAGCGACGTAGTGTCAGAGGTGACGAATTCTCGATCTGCCTCCACACTCTATTGGCGTTGTAATAAGCGCGCCGTTCATCTTCCAATGTTCTCCTCATCACAGAGTCATCTGCGGTGCGCGAATAGATTTGAGGCAAGCGTCTAAGCGTGCTGAATAGCCCTCTCACCTTCGCTTCGTACGTCAGGGCGTTCTTGAAATCCGCGAGCGCACTCATCGTTGAATTCCCTCGCTTCTTCGGCGGGATTCTTACCCACATCGTGAGCACGCTGCGACGATAGGGAAGACTCTTAGCGGCATTGCTGAGGTAATCGAGATTTGACGATTGCAGTAAAGATGCCAACGTGTGTGTCCCATCCGACGCGCGTGACTCGATTACGCGGTTAATGGCCTGACCAGAATCGGGGATTGTTGAAAATCGAAACTGAACCATCGTGCCAGGAGGTTTCTCAAACGCAAGCATCCTTGCGAGATCGTCGTAGCGAACATCGACGAGCATGTCATCGGCAAACATCGTCGCCGGCATCTCTACGTGATAAGCAACTGTCAGCGCGCCATCTTTATGACGGAGCGCGTCGTCGTATATGCCGACAATTGATGAATCTCGCCTTCGACCTATTGGTCGTCTAAGCATCAAGGCTTCCCGATCAAGAGAACCTTCATCCGTCTCTAATTGGTTGTTAGCAGGACAGTGTTCCATCTTTCGTAGTAGGCCTCCTGAAAACGGTTGTTGTGTTCAAGCAAGAAGACGATTCGCGCGTTGCGCGCTGGCAGGAATCTATCAGCCTCAAAGGCCCCATCTCTTGAAGGCGCATCAATGAGCCATGTGCGATTGAAAGAGTTTTTCCTTCCATTAGGAATAGCGCGGTATTGACGATGGTGTAGGACGAGACTCTTGATCTTGTGGTTGAGCCAGTTGGCTCTGCGCCCGATGCGAATGTAATTGAAGAAAGCGATGCTGCCGGCAGTGACCAATAACCATGTCCACATTTGCAGCGGCACGTAGAGCACGGTTAGGCCCAATGGCACGGGAACAAGGTAACCCGCACAGGAAATCAACAGCACTGAGAACCAATCGCTGTCCGCAACCCCAAACCGCACGACGGGCAAGTAGATATTTGGTCGCACAGGACGCACACGCATAACAATGTCTCCGATCAGAGATTCATGCGATTTCCGATCTTCCGAATCGCGCTAGCCGACTTAGAACTGGTTATCCAACGGGACCGAGTCGCCTTGGCTGAAGGCATAGACCGCCGCGCATACGCCGCCAAAGGCGAAACATCCCGCCCCTGTTATGAATTTCCAAGTCGAGAGCGACTCGCGCAGGCCTGACGTGATGATTCCCACGGCAATAAAAATGATTCCGGCAATAATCATTGCCGCCGCAAGAAAGAAGGTCACAGAGCGGAAGCTGTTTCCGAGCTGTGAGCTATTGCCGTTGAAGAAAGAGCCGGTCGGTGTCTGCGCGGATACAGATGCCACGCCAAACAGAAGCATCAGTGCGATTGCGACGGCGCTGTGGAGCGCCTTCATGCTTATGCCAATCGTGATCAGTCTGCGTCCCAATCGCACGACGCGCGAATTTTCAAATCCCGGAACGCTTAGCAGTTCTACCAAGTTGTTCATCGCTTACTTCTCCCCAATCGATTCGTAACGATTCATCCTTCGCTCGTTTCTCGTTTCGCGATCACGAGCAACTAACATTCGCGCTTCGTCTCTTCAATTCATGTGCCATGACGCTGGCCCACTTATTGCTCAAGCGCCAAGCCACTGTGCTTTACAAGTTAGTCCAACCAACAATCCTGCTTCTGTTAACCGCTACGACAATGGCCCAGGCTGGACGCGACCCTGGGCCAACCCTCCAAGAGAGAGCGGCACGGTTAGAGCCGGTGATAGTTGAATCAGCGAAACGCTATGGCATTGATCCGCGCATTCTAAGAACTGTGTGTTTCATCGAGTCACGCTATCGACTCGACGCGGTAAGCCCGAAAGGCGCACGCGGCCCCATGCAATTCATGCCGGATACCGCGCGTCGTTATGGACTGCAAGACCCGCACAATCCGCGGGCAGCTATTGACGCCGCCGCTCATTATTTGCGCGATTTGTTGTTTAGATTTGATGGACGATTAGATCTTGCGTTGGCTGCGTACAACGCTGGTGAGGGAACGGTTGAGTCGTTTTTAACAGGAAGACCATTGCGGCTTACCAGCGGCAAGATCATTAATCCGCGCGGGCTTGTTACGGGCGGGTTGCCCCCATACAGCGAGACACGAACCTATGTGAAGTCGATAATCGGACTTTTCTTGCAGAGTGCGGGACAAGTTCCAAAGGACCCGCTCATACCCCTCGTAAAGAACACAAAGCCGCGACGATCAATGAATGGGGATTCCGCGCTTAATTCATCGAGACGCACCAATCAAATGCCTCGCCCGGCTTCGAATGCGAATTCTTCTTTTATCGAGGTCCAATAAACCTGTCGCCTTTTACATACGCTGTTTGTCTTTTGCAACAGGTCAAACCGCTAGAGACGAAACAGTCTTTACTTTCGCTGCGGCATGTCGATTGTAGGGACGCCGCGCGCGAGACGATATGAATCCAGTGCTTCGACAAATCAAATCAGAGCAAGACGACTTGGTTTCCAGCTTAGCTCTAGAGGCATTCCCTATCGAAGATTTGTATACAGAGGATTGACCAGGAGAAAGACATGAGCACCGAGGCGATTGAGTTACCTTTATCAATGTCACCCACTGAGCGTGATGCTTCCGACAACTTCACTGACACACCAGATCAGTCTGTGCCGTTACCGCCGGTGATCTGCTACAGAGACCCGGCTGACGTGCGCACGATCCGCCGCCAATCGCTGCTAATCATTCTTGCTTTTGTGATTGCCACGATCGCGGTTATCGGAGTCGTTTACAAATCCATTCAACGCCCCGACCGCATCGTTGTCGATATGTCATCCGGTCGAACCGTCATGATCAACGACAAAGAATTGGGTGCAACAGAAGCAGTCAAGCTCGAAAAGGACAAGCTTCAGATCGCCGATATGGACTACGTAGTCAAAGCGTATCTTGAATATCTCTATCGCGTGGACCAACGGTCACGATCTAAAGACATTGAGGCCGCTCTAAGGCTGATGGTTCCCGGACAAGCAAAAAAATTCGCCCAATACTTAACTGATCAGAAAATTCTTCAAACACAGCGCGAACAGCAATGGAACGCGCTTTGGAAGCCCGAATACTTAGAACACGCTCCCGGCAAGCCGCTAACCGTGAAGGTTTACGGCACGCAGGAGATCGACATGGTTGTGAAGAATGAAAGTAAGCATGTCACCAAACACATTCTTCTGACAGTCGATCTGTTACCGGACGCGCCGGAAGACGGAACGTTCCGGTTGGACCGGAATCTTCGATCCGGTTTCCGAATTAACGCGATCGACTACAAGGAACTCAGCTCTAATGAGGCTGAAACGCCCGCTACTTCAATGCAAGGCCAGGGATAGAAACAATGAAGACAATCAAATCTCTATTTTTGCTTTTGTGCGCTTCGACTCTATCGATGGCGCAACAACCGACTGCGACCCCGGTTAAGATCAGTCCACGTCCCACACGTGCGCACCGAGTTCTAAAGCGCAGCGTCTCAGAGACCCCAAACTCAGCGCCGAAGATATCGTCCGACTTCTTTGTCGGCGAAGCGCGGATCGATGTAACGAAAGACGAAACCGTCGTCAGGTTAGCAATGGCTCAGCATGGCAGCATCCTGATCGAGCTGCCCGCTAATGACGGCCCTCGTTACATCATCCCCGGCGATCCCGAGATGGCGACTGTCGATGAAAAGGCGCTCGAACGAAACAAGCGCGCTATCGTCGTTCGGCCAGGTACGCAGTTCGTTCCTCCTCAACATAACGTCAAGGCCCGTAACCCTGCGGCCACCGTTACCGCACAAATGCGAAGCGGCCTGGT
Organism: Acidobacteriota bacterium; assembly: GCA_003222895.1. GTDB lineage: Bacteria > Acidobacteriota > Blastocatellia > Pyrinomonadales > Pyrinomonadaceae > UBA11740. The sequence goes on from QHXI01000018.1 coordinate 4,875, forward strand.
CGTGACGTTTCTGTTTTATCCAGTAGAAGACCTCGCGCAAAACGTTCATCGTTGTGTGCTGAATTACAACCGCGACGAAGTGGTTGCGCGACGGCGCGCGGCAGGACTGCCAGTGAATCTCGATGACAAGGAGCAAGGAGGTGAGAAGCCGACTGCGCAGTCCGCTGCCGCGCCAACATCGATGGAGGTTGAGAAACCGAAGGAAACAAGGACCGAACCGCAAGCGCCTGATTCACCGTCCACGAGTGAAGTTAAGGCAAAGGAAATAAAGGACGGTCGCGTTGGCCCTACTGACAATAAGTCCGACGTCGTTGCGTCGCTCCGTAACGCCTTAGAGACCGCCGCCAAAAAACCAAAGCAGTTCAAGAATTGGACGCACTCGATTCACGGTCTCAAGCTCGCAATTCTGGAAGAGCCTGATTCAGGGAAACCGTTCAGAGTCCTGACGGTCGCCGTGAGAAATACTACTAGCACCGCTTTGAAACTTGTCGCGGACGGCCCCGAACTTTGCGTCGAGACCGTCGATGATAAAGGCGCGACCGTTAACGTTCACTCGATTACGAAAACCCACACAGAGGTAAGCAATACGTCTGGCGATATCGCCGCCGGCAAGACGGCGTACTTTGCAATTGCGTATGTTCCTCAAACGCTCGATGTTCATCAGCGCGTGAAAATCCTGGTCGCCCAAACCAATGCCGCCGATCAACCCGCCTCACTCAAGCTCGCCACAAGCGCGCGATAAGGAGTTAGAGAATGTCTCAAACAAAAACTTTGACAGAAAATGGTAATCATCATCGGCCAGCGGTTGATGTCCTTGATGACAATCAACAATCAAACGAAACCTTTTACGATCCAAACAATCCGGTCCTTGCTCCGCCGAAAGAGATCGACACAGCGAAGCAGAAGAACAGAAAACGCAGACTGATAATTTCATGTTTGGTTTTCGTCATGCTGGCAGGCGGCAGTTTGATCCTCTACAGACTGACCAGGGTCAGTCGCGTGAACGTCAAAGTGCAAGCCGACGCGCGCCATGACGCGATGAGTGCCAAGAGCAAAGCTGACCCCAAAGGACCGGACAATAACTTAAGTGTCGAGGCTGTGAACCTTGCGCGGGAAGCGCTCGGTTCCGACGACGGCACGACGAACAATGCCAGTTCAACATCAGCGACGCCGACTCCAACTCCATCGCCGCAGGAGAACTCAAACGACTCGACGACTGTCCGACCGCCCAGTATGAGCGGCACTGTGTACCAACCCGCAGTCAATAACAACAATGGATCGACCGACACGCGAACTGGTTCAGCTTCGAGCAGTGCAACAACGCCGGAACGGTCGAGCAACGGAACTAACTATGCAGCCCAAGAGTTAGCGCAGTCGCGGGCCAACGCGACTCAGACAATCTATGTCGATGATTCGCCTCCTAGAATTGTCTCAACCACCATGTTGGCAAATGGAGCGACGCGCCTCTCGTCTAGCAATCAAACCAGGAGCGCCTCAAAGCTCGACGCCATGATCCCTCCAGCAGTGTTGCCGCCCTTTGGCACGATGCTGCCTGTACGAACTCAAGGTGTCGTCTTCACGCTCCGCAACAACTCCTACGCGCGGCTAGAGTTGGTCAGAGACATTAAGGGCTCAGGCTGGTCTCTGCCGAAAGGCACAGTTCTCATTGGTCGTGCGAGCGGAAGCGAATATGACCGCGCCTTCATTACCGTGATCGGGTACATCGACTCACGTGACAATAAACTCGTTAAGATGTCAGGCGAAGTCATGGGTAGCGATGGCGGCTCAGGCATTCAAGGCAAACGCGTCGTCGTCGACAGTGGCGGTCTAAAACGTGCGCTGAGCAAGATTGCGTCGAACGGTATGCAAGCGGCAGGGCTACTTGCGTCAGGTTTTGGTGGGCAGCGCACGGTCATAGTTGACGGTGCTGGAAATCGACTCATTAGCCCAATAACCGATGAGGCAAGCCGCATGTTTGGCGGCACAAGCGGCGACAAGCGAGCCTTCGTAAAAGTTGAAGCCGGACGTCCTGCCTATGTCATGGTCGCCGACTTGCCGAAGGACCGTCCAACCACCGACGCGCCGGGTGAAGACGAGCTTCCGCAGACCGCCTCTCTCAGCGATCGCGAAGTAATGGAGCTGCTTCTCTTTGGCACTCGTGACGAGATCGCCGCTGCAATTCCAATGATGACGGGCGAGCAGAAATCGCTCGTCCTCAAGACACTTGCCACGGGAAATGAAAAGAAATGATCCCGTCCGATCCCAATCGCGAGGTCATCGACCCGCGCCTACTTGTCCGCGAGCGTGGACGTGATGCACTCGCCGAGCTAGTAGCCCGCGAGTCCGGCTACATTTTTCAATTGAGACCGCTCAAGGATCTATGCCAAGCCTTGAAGTCGGGCATGCCCTTGCTCGCAGAAGGCGAACGCGGCGGTGGAAAGACGGAAATGGTTGACGCTCTCGCCTACGCCTGCAATCGTCCCTACTTCGAGTTACAGGGAATGGACGGCCTCAAACTCAACGACATTCTTTTCGAGTGGGACGAGCAAGGACAGAACAACTTCGTAATCCAAGCCGTCTCGAGTAAACATTTGCAAATCGAAGAAGCTAGACGGGAACAGTGGCGCAAGGACTTTTTAACCCTGGGCGAAATCCTAAAGGCCTATGACTACCTCGCGACCACTGGCGTTGTTCCGATTGTGAAGCTCGACGAGTTTGAGAAGCTTCCGCAAGCGTGCCAGGCGTTTTTCTATCAGTTGTTCACTGACGGCCATGCTTCTGTCCCGCGCCTTTGTGAAAACAATGGTCACATCGGCGTAGGCAAGTCACGTGACAAACCAATCGTCATTCTGACATCGAACAACCAACACATTGTTCATCCCCCTCTACGTTCGCGATGCGTTTATACGAAGGTCAGATTACCAACCGATCTTGAGGAAGCTCGAATCCTTCACTCGCGCGTTCCGCTTGCGCCGGCCTCCCTGCTAACTCAGGTTGTCAAAGTTGTCCGATACATTCGCGTGATGTTGCCAACGGTTAGAGACAAGCCAGGATTACGCGAGTCAATTGCATTCCTTCAGGCGCTCGTCACGGAACAAATCCAAATCGTAAGCGCCGACGTGATCGATGACCACTTGGGTTTTATCGCGCGGGGCGCTGACGATCTTACAAATCTTGAGCTGGGACTCCCAAATGATTCACAACATCTTTAGCGAAACGGCAATCTGTCTGCGGGAGGCCGCGTGAGAGAACGAGGAAAGATCTGGCCGATAATCTGTGTCGTTGCCGTCGCGCTTCTTGTGCTCGTCTTGCCTTTGGTAATACGACACAGACAGACCAATGGCCGCATGGCAACTGTTGACGCTGAGGTTTCCATCGGCGACGCGAGCAGCGATCCTATCTCTAACCACGATCCCCCCACATATCGTTGGCCTGACAGTGAAGTGCCTCGAACAGCCGAACGATTGCGTGACGTGACCGCCGTCGCGATCTCGGCAAGTACATATGTCGTCGAAGGAGCTATGTTAGGTCGCACTCCGCATGACGCCGGTGAGATTGTCGCTGGCATTGCCAAGCGCCAGTTGATCCCGCTGGAATGGCTCACGACCCAATCGGGCGTGTTGCAAACCACCCACGGGACTCTTCATCTGCGTTACTCACCGAACGATCTGAGAGTGGAAGTAGTCTCTGCACCCAGTGACCGCTCGGACGGTCCGGCGATGCTCATTCGCATCCCCGATAACGAAAACACTACCGTTGGATCACGCTACTTCGAATCAATGCAATTGGACGGAATCACCTATCCCGTTCCGTTCGCGCCAATTCCAGAAATCATCAGAGCTGGCTGGCGCGAGCGCGCTTTTACGCAATTCCAATGTGCCAACCCAAAACCAAACAGCTAACGCACGTAAAACTTCACTTTTCTTTCGATATCCCCGATATTGACTCAGCGTAAACAAGCACAGAAGAGGGTTTGCTGACCAATGGACCGAGCACAGCTTGAGCGAAGCATCCAACAAAGCCAAACGCGAGCCCGGCGAGAGGATTCACTAAGAGGTCGTTTCCCTCTCGAAAGCGCTGTCGCCGAAGCAATTGAAGATCTTCGGTATCGTCGCCAATCAATATTTGAGACGCCTCCTGTTCAAATACGTGACGATAGGGAGTTCGAAGATGCCAATCCTGAGCACCCTGAAGCAATCTCCAATCGCATGGTGCGTATTGATGCCAGCGAATACCTTTATAACGTTGTCCGTCATCTCAAAGGTCACTCGCTCGGTACAGTTGAAGAGATTGTCGACTTTTTCCGAAGCATTCCGCGCAATCGACATCTCCAGATTGAGGAACGAATTATTCCGGACCTCCACGACGCTCTGTTCGACAGAGATGCCGCAGTTAGACTCAATGTTGTGGAGATTCTTGCACTGCTCGGACGAGTCGAATCCGTGCGGTTCCTGGAACAACTCTCGGAATCTGAGGATGAGGGCACGCTGATTCCCGCTGCGGTAACGAAAGCAATCGACGGTTGCCGCAATGCAAAGTCTGAAGACATCCGTAACCAACTTCCGGCAGCGCGAGAGATACTCAATGCCGACGTAGTTGATTGTTTGATTAGGCTGAAGCGTACCGACAGCCAAGTGCATCGAAGAAACTTCGTACGGGCTGTCTTCGCCGCGATAGAGGGCTTCGTATCTGTAATGAAGGCGGAGATTATCGAACAATCATACGCCGGTCGCTTTGCCCTTTCCCGTTCGGAAAAGGCCGTTCTCTTGGAAGAGGCCTACGATCTAAACGACACAGGCAATGCAAGGGTACGACCATTTTTTCTCCCGACTGCTAAGAACGTCCGTTTCGTGTTTGCGCTCTTCGCGCGCGTACACGAATTATCTACAAACGCGGACTACTCGGGACACGGTTGGAAGTCCTTCCGTCAAGCTCTCGACGTTCGCAATCGAATTACTCATCCTAAGGCATCCGCCGACCTAAGTGTTTCAAAAAGCGAAATAGTGTTCACGGAGCAAGCATATGTTTGGTTTCTCGACGCGACTTTCTCATTGAATCCCGACGGCAAAGATGAGATCTCAGGGTTATTCAATCAAGCACGACAATTCAATCAAATCGTCGAAGTATGATTTGGCGCAAGGGCTTTCCAAGGATACCCACGCAAAATCGGATTCATATTCGACCTACAAATGATTTTTCAGAGTGAGGCAAGGCGATACTATCAACTTTAGCTGCCACACATTATTGGATTGTTGGAAACTCTTCCCGCGCGTCTCCAAAAGCGAACGACCCACGCATGTCCTCACCCCACGCGTGGGTCTTTCCTGAATTCTCGCGGCGCCAGGCGGCGCTCAGCAAGAAGTAGTGTTCGCTTTGTTGGCCGTTGACGGCCGTGCCTTCAGTGTCCTCACCCCACCAAAGGCGCTTTGCTTGTCGGGAACTTTACAATCGTGTAAATCTCCTCGTCAAGCAAACCCTTGATTTCCATAATCCCTCCGAAAGAAATGAGAGCGAAACGTGGTCGGACAAACGTTGAGCAGCAAGCGCTCTCTTCTTTGATTGTCGTGCCCGTTTGCTCCGCGACCCTAACAAGAATGTCGTCAAGCGTAACGTATTGTAATTTAAGATTTACTACCGCCATCCCGCTGCCTGCCGTAATCCGTAACGGTAACCCGGTAAGGCCAGCCATATCCCTTACGAATGTATTAACAGGCGTACCTCGAACGCACAATGAAATCTTATCACCGGACAGCAAGACTTTCCGTAGTCTCTTGAGCTTCTCAAAATCTTTTCCCGCGATTTGGACAGTGCCCCGATCGGATAACATATCCAACAAATCCCAAAGTGTGGCCCTTTTCCAGCCGGTGTTGAATGTTGCATCAGCCTTTGCGGGAGAAAACTCTATGTCTTTTCCGCTAATTCGTGCCAAGGCACTCACCAACTGAGGATACGTGGCATTCTGCAACTCAAGCGTGGTTCTTATTCCAAGTGTCTCATAAAAACCTGAACATTCAGCATAACAGTCTCCCTGGCTCGCACAGTGTTGTATGCATCCTCTCTGGCACAATATGCTGGCCGAACAACTTCCATCAGGAGCAGTACAAGAACAATCCTGTAAGGCAGGCGACGAGACGGTAAGAGTTGAAGCCAGAAGTAAAACCATCACCGATATGAAACTAGCTACCAGTAGGTTTTTCATTGAATCTCTGCGTCCTGATACGGCGACGAATAGAACGAGTAACGAAGAAGAAACGACCCCTGGCGTACAGAACTAAGGCCGTCGTGTCCTACCCCACCTTTTCACAGCGGCCTCATGGCACTGTCCCTCCGAGTCGCCGGGGCAGGAGGCCGCCTAGACAGAAAAAGCTCTTTGAGCGCGGCCTTTGTCCTGCTTACAACAAGGGCTGATATGAAACTTTGAGGGTTCACACATACCATGTAATAGGCTGTCGGATACACCTTAGGTACAAGAGCTTCCTTCTGACCTTCATATACTGAGGGAGAAGAATTGGATGGCACTCGTCTCTCGACAAGCACGAAATCAACACCAATCGTTGCACCTAAATCTTTCGCCAGAAATTTCTTTTCATCATACTCAAGGTAAATCCGCACGAGCTTATTATCCAGAAAATCCAACTCAGCCCTCTTGACTTCGCCCGCTCTTTGATAAGTCAGCACTTTGAAAATCTTCTGCTCCTGTTTAGGCGTGATCCATTTGTCGATATTGTGAATATGTAACCGGCTTAATTTAGCGCTCATAGGCTGGCCGAGGATGCGAATCGAATCTTCAGTCGTGCTCTGGTCTATTGTCAGTCCTTGCCATCCATCTGGCTTATACGTTGATTGCTGCCCGAAGCTGCATACTGCTAAAGCAATAATGCTTGTGATGACGAAGATTATCTTGATCATTTCGTTCGTTATACGAAGGCTAGTTTTCGCGCCGTTGACTTCTAACCGCGCGATTGGCGCAGTCCGGTTCTCCGCCTTACGGAGACGCCCGCTTCACCATGAAGCTTGGACCTTGGCTGTTGCATTTGTCACTTTATCTAGCGAAAAACTTGAGTCTCAGTGCAACCGAGAAACTTACCAAGCGAGTCGTTATGATAATTGCGGCCCGGTTGATATACCCAGTATTCATCGGGGCGCTCCGAGTCTTGGGCGACAATTAGCTTAATCGTCTTCGCACCATCGCGAATCTCGATCTCAATGGGCTTTAAGGGGTGGCTGTGATGCGATTCGACGTGATGAATTCTACGGAGCGCTTGAAGAACCGGCGACGGCTCTCGAGCTTCGCCATTTATCGTCACGGTCGCGTTGGGTGACAACTCACTAAGCGCGCTCAAGACGGTATCACGCGCTCGGCCTTCCATATACCTCTCGAGGAAGAGGCCTCCCCAACCCACCAGGAAGACCAGGATGAAAAAGATAACGCCGGCAGCAACCCATTTGGGTCGTTCTTTCAAAGTTTTCGCTAGCCAGTCCATCGCTTGACTCTCACCGACGCCATCGTCGCCACCGATCGTGAGTTGAGCGGCATCCCGGAGCGCCCGCACAAAGCTGCTGTGTGCTTTGTCCGCGCGCAAGCGGGGCGCAGTCGCGGGACGCAGTGTCCGCTCCAACGATTTGATAATCAAGAGAGGTGGCCGAAAGCGAACGTATAAACTGCGCTTGCTTTACCAACCTCTCGACCAAAAAGGAGGCCCACCCCTCAATATCAAGACAAAAGAAAATAATACCTCCGATGATTCCAATGCTAATCACCTGCAAGCCTGGTTAGCCAGAATAAGCGGCCCATCAATGGCATTATTGTTAACAGCCTGATACCACCATCTACCTAATTGGAGTGGCTTTGTGTATTTGGTAATGCCGCCTGTCGCTGTAAAGGATGTCATCGATACTCCAGCGCTAGCACCCACCACTGTCAGACCACCGCCCGATTGTACCCTGAAAAGCCCCCAACTACTCCAACTTGTCCACCGCCGAAAGCGAATCCACTGATTTGGCCGGTTCTGAAGTTTTGGACCAGTTCGACACCACCGGTAGGGCCGGCCTTGGCGCCCATGCTTACTTGAACTCCTGTTGTCCGGCCTGAGGGAACTGCATGGCAGAGCGCTTGTTTGATCCTTTGCATCAATGCATGAATTTTCCAGCCGTACGCCCAGGTCCAAGTTCTTAAGATTTCTGTTTCCGGCTCTTGTACCAGCCCTTGGCCACCTAGAAAGTGTGACACCGCACCTGTACCTCCATTCCACGGCGGCGTACCAAATACATGGCCATTAATGGTGCTGTTTATCACCCCCGCGATGCCTTGCACAGTCGACGCAATACCACCAATGGTTTTAACTACTCTAAGAAAGTTTTGGTGAAAAGCTCCGATGATCAGAATTGCCGACATCGCCGCAAGCGTTATGGCTGCTCCGAGATAGAACTGCGTAGTTATCGTCGCCGCCAAATAAAATCCAAGGCCTGCCAATGCACCCAAGGCAATACCCGCCACCAACAAAACCCACTTATTGGTGAGAACCTTAGCGATAAAGTTGGAGATGCCACTGAAAACTTTCTTCAAAAAACCGAAGAAACCCAATCCACTCGGATCGGTTCGGTTAATAGGATCGTTGGAACAATATGCGTACAGGTTGAGCGTTTGCGGACTTTCTAAACTTGTGGCGCTTATCCCTGCTGGATCGACCTGAGTGAATCGTCCCTGCTGTGAATCGTAACGACGATTGACTGCGTAATCCAATCCCGTCGTCGTGCTCCGATCATAAGTTGTGAATCTTCGATTTGTGGCACCAAAGCTCGCGGCCGGTGGTGGCGTTTCATTTAGCGCCGTACCGAACGGCAATGTTTGCTGTTCGAAGTAAGTTCCGGTTGCCGGATTCGTAACGATTCGTGTTCCAAGCCGATCGGGGTGATCGAATTCGATCGCATTGCCGCCAGCACCGTTCGGCGTCATCGTCGCTAGCAAGCGCGCGCCTAAATAGACATAGCTCTTTGACCATGAAAGCGTCGCAGAGTTATCGACTTCTGAGAATTCCGCGATGCTTACTCCGCCTTCACAATCAAAATAAGTTCGATAACCATCTTCATCTGAAATCAAGCGCTCATTAGAATCGCCGTACGTATAACTTGCGAGAACCGTTGAATTATTATCCGCGAGTACCTGTACTAAACGGTTAGCCGCGTCGTAGCGGAAGCGCTGGAATGAACTTCCGCCTGGAATCATTGCGCGAATTTGGTTGCCCGCTGCGTCGTAAGCAAAGCCAGCAGTTGTTATGTGATTGTTTGAACTATCGTAAGTCAGCGAAGTTAAGCCATCCGAAGGTACGGAAGGCGAACTGACGTTGACGTTCACGTTCGGGGCGTACTCGCCAAACCACTCAAGTCCGTCCTGCACCATCCGCCATTGAAAGTTATACGTTCCGGCAGTTGACGGCGCGGTCACGGTGAAATTGAATGTCGCATCTTGTCCAGGCGCGATGGTTGATGGCAGGTTGACGCGGTTCAAATCCCAGGTGCTATTGTCCTGTGCATTTTGAGAACCAAGATGATATTGACTAGCAGCTGTCCACGTCGTGCCGCCCGCGTTATGGAAAGTACATGCTGCCAATCAGGAACATAATCGCCACCGTTGTTGTTTGAGAGATCAGTTTGTCCGGTGCCGTCTGAGTTCATCACCCAAACCTGCGGTACAGGGTCGGCATTGTCTCTTTCACGATCGCTCCGAAACACGATCTGGCTGCCATCAGCAGACCACGACGGCGATTCGTCGTTCTCAAGCGTATTTGTCAGCCGCGTTTGACCGCTACCACCAGCGAACATCACATAGATTTCCTTGTTGATGTTGACTCGCGATTTCGGAAATGTTTGCCCATCGTCGTCAGGGATCTCGTAGTCGTCTGTCTCTGTCCAATTTTCAATGGTGCTGTCGCGTGTACTCGTGAACGCGATCCTTGACCCGTCAGGCGACCACGAAGGTTGATTGTCGCTGTAAGGCGCATTGTCGAACGTTATCCGTGTCTGACCCGCTCCATTGCTGTTCATTACATAGACACTGGGATAACCAGAGTGGTCGCGATCGCTCGCAAAGGCGACCTTTGTTCCATCTGGCGACCATGACGGCTGAGTATCATTCGCGCCGCTGTTGCTGATGTTTGTCTGACCGCTGCCGTCAGCATTCATCACATAAACTTGATAGTTCGTTCCATTACGCAGACTTTGAAAAGCGATCTTGCTTCCGTCCGGAGACGAGACAGGAGCGCGATCGTCATTTGGATCGCTCGTCAACCGAGTCTGGCCGCTGCCGTCTGAGTTCATCGAATAGATGTCGTACAGATCGCAGAAGGGATTATCTCGATCACTTTGAAAGACAATGCGGGAATTTGAGGACCAGCGTGGCGCTTCGTCATTCGTCTGATTGTTAGTGATACGCGTCTGACCACTGCCGTCAGTGTTCATTAGATAGATTTGAGAGTTGCCGTCGCGCGTGCTGGCAAAGGCAATCTTCGCGCCCGATTGCGGGTTAAACGGCATCGCTGCCTTCGACGAGGCAGCAGATGACGAAGCAGAGGACGGCCTGAAGAGCGGCGTGTTCGAATCTGAAATCGGCGCGTTGTCCTTTTCGCGCACCCAGGACGGCAATTCAATCGCGGTATTCTTCGCAATTAGATCTGTCGGGAGAACCGGCTTTGGTTCGGCTGGCTTCTCTAGTCTCGCTGTATGGCCAGACGAGGTAACGCTGGTTCTGTTACCGTATCGATCGTAGCCGTAGGTTTGCGTCCAAAACGAACCAGAAGGCCCACCAGTAGCCTGTACCAATCGACCAAGCGCGTCATATGAATAGCTGCGATCCTTTCCGTGATCGAGATTGTTTGAAATCTTCGTGAGCTGGCCTGTGCGCTTACCACTTGCATTCGTGTAATCGTAGCTGAGGCTCAAGAGAGTAGAGCCATTGCGCGTTAGCGCTTGGCTGTCGAGCAGACCTGTCTGCGGATTGTAATTGTAGCTTTCGTTGACTGCATTCGCGCCTGTGCCAACGGTGAGTGAAGTTGTTTGACTGGCAGCGTTATAAGCGATGTTGGAAGCGAAAGTTTGACCATCAAAAGACAAAGCGGTAATGCGGCTCGCGATGTCATAGTCGGGATGAACGATTTTACGCGCTTGCGAGCCGTTGCCGTACTCAGCGGGATAAATCACATCACTGATTCGATCCAGCGTGTCATAGATGTAGCTCGTTGCGAACGGGAATGCGGAGCGAGTATTGAGGGTAAGCGTCTTTGAGCTAACTCGTCCTTCGCCGTCATAGCCGTAACTCTCAGTTGAAACACCGCTGGTGGTGATGCTCGCGAGTTGGGTTACATCCTTTGAGTCGGAAGGATTGCCTTTGGTTCGGTACTGCAACGTTACGGGCGCCGCAGGGAGAACCGGATTAGGATCACCGAGGCCGCTCGTGTCCCACGAAACGGATTGCAAACGGTTGAGCGGATCGCTGCTGTAACCGTAAACGGTCTTAACACCACGGGCATCGACACGAAAAGTCAGATTCGATCTTTCGTCATAGGTGAAGACGTCGCTCCACGTGCCGCCGCTGGAATGATAAGAACCACCACTGTCCAGCGTTGCACTCGTCTCCGCCAGCTTTTGCGCGGTCAAGCGTCCCAGTGAGTCGTATGCGAAAGATCGCGTTTGTTCGACGCCGCCATTCGTCATCGAATTGATCGTGGTTAAGTTTCCGAGAGTGTTGTATGCATAGGTTGTCAACAGTCCGCCAGTTGCGACTAAGCCGTTACCGTTTGGATTGGGTTCGACTACTTCGACGAGCCGACCGCTTGAATCTGTCCGGCCCCATCGTTCCCGCCCCCAA
>QHXI01000084.1 GCA_003222895.1 Acidobacteriota bacterium
CCGGCATTATCTGTGACGGTTAGATAATCTTCTGCGTAAAGTGAGGGCTTCCTTCGCTTCTTGCCATCGGGGCAAACCAAATTCACACTTATGAATGGTCCCAATTCTTCTACCCATTCAGCGAGGTCTTGCGGCGTGACTAAGGGGAAGGACATCGCCTCACAATAAACATCACGATATAGAACGCCCTTCGGCCACCCCCGCTGTATCAGCCGGATGACTTTCGCGCGGGCGAGTTCTGTATACCTTCTCCTAAGACTTTCAGTGAAAGATGAAAAAGGCAATTCATCGCAAAACCCAACGAGATCGGGCTGACCCGATTTGCGCACTCGATGTTCGTCACGAACAGCCTCTTGAATACGGGCAGCTTTTATTTCGGCTGCCTTAAATACTTCGATGCCATCAGGAGCGTTGGTTGCGTACACCAGAAAATATCGAATTGCTTTTCGGTCTGGTTCAAGAACTATTGCTGAAGATACATACTTAAAACCGCATAGAAGTTTTAGGCTGCGACAGTACTCCTTAACGGCCGCATCCATTTTTTCGCCAGACTTTGCTCTTTTTAGGGTGTCTAGAACACCATCTCTCCCGAAGAGGTTTAGATAGCTTGACTCCCGATCCTGCGCCTGGAGAAACCTAATGATGTGTTTCGTCATCAAGTTCACCAGGACCTCGGAACTGCGACTGTGTAAGAAATGCTTCAGCTGAGCTATCGGGATGTCGGCCCATCCTTTAGGATCCAACAGAACGAATTTGAAGGGCCGGGGCGCTTCCCGGCGTACGATTTGCTCAATGCTAGCGATGTTGTCCACAAACTTTCCGGGTAGCGCATGGACCTGAAACGTGTCGCTACTCCTTTGATTTGCGTACGCTTCCAGTTTCGAGAAGGCATTTGGATCTCTTTCAACCAAGATCGCAGACACTATTAGATTACGTCCTCTATTACTTAAACCCACTTTGGACTCTTGTAGTGAATCAATAGCGACAGCGAATGAGGTATCCGCGTAGCCCGGATCGTTCGTTTCCCACGGTCCGGCGAATCCATCGACATACACCAACGAGTCCCATGCGTGCCCAACCTTATACGCCCAACTCGGGAGATACTCCTGTAGCAGACAGTGCTTAATATAGGCCGCACTCTTCCACTCGGGATACTTGGTGAAGTCAGGCTTAGGCATGAACGGCGGGGCTAGGTAAACCGTCCCATGTCGTCCCTTGAAGAATTCGTCCGGCGAGTTTCTTACCGGCGCGAACCATTTCGACTGGACGCTCATTGGCAAGTTCTACCGTTTCAGCGGGTAGATTTAGGAGATTTGCCGGAGCCCAGTGTCCCCATTGTTTGAAATGAAACGCCACTTTCGACCGCTGACACTGGCGCAAGAGAGTCGAAGCCCAATCGGGGTGCATGGGGCGCGAGTTAGCACCGCTTTCGCCCCCCGCAATCACCCAATCGATCGGATAAAAACCATCGCGGCGAAACCATGAGCCAAGCTCTAATGGGCCCAACAACGGTTCACAAGATAAGAATCTGATCCTTGCCGGTACGCTCAGGAGATTCGGGAGTCGCTGTTCAGCGACTCTTTGATTTTCGATGCTGGTCCCCACCCAAACATTGTCAGGCCAATTGTTCTCCCACGGCACCATGTAAAGAATGTGCTGAGGTCGCTTTGTTAGGAGTAGCCAATCCAAGTGAGGTGTCGCTTCGATTATTTCCCAAAGGCGAGCCCGCTCATTGTTGAGGATTGCGCGACGTTCGAAAACATCTGCCATGCTCGCACAAAAGACCCGTTCTCTTCGTTTCGCGACGCGCGCGTCCTCGTTCCATTTTAGCGGTTCTCGCCAATGAGCCTCACTAAAGAACCGTCGGTCGGCTGACGCTCCCCATAGCTGCTGGCCCATTCGCTTAGCCCAAGTTTCCGCGTAACAGTTGTCGCATGCAGGGGAAACCTTCTTACAACCCCACCAGGGATTAAACGTGTGATGTGTCCATTCGATATGGGAGTTTTTGGCCATAATTCAAGGGCAAATATACCACCAATCCCTCATTCCATAACTACCTTTCTCCCGAAACTTTACTTGTTCCATTGTCGTAGTACAATGGTGCAAACCAATGTTCCAGGTAGATTCACAGCATCCCACGCCGATTTATCATCAGCTCGAGCGGTCGATTCGTTTCGCAATCGCGACGGGAAAGCTGCGCATCGGCGACCAGCTGCCGACGGTGCGGCAATTGGCGGTTGATCTGAGAATCAACGCGAATACCGTCGCGAAGGTTTACACGGAACTGGAGCGAAGCGGAGTCGTGGAGACGCGTCGGGGTGTGGGAACATTCGTGACGGCGCGGCCTAACGAAGCCGCGAATCGTCGCGATCGCGAACGGCGCTTACGCGAGATGTCCGATCACTTCGTCGCCGAAATTCACGATCACGGGTTTTCAATTGACGACGCGATCGAACACCTCGAAAAGAGGCGGAAGAGGTAGCGCAAGTTGTTAACTTGCGCTCGCACTGAAAATAAATTGCGCAAAATTAATAATTTGCGGCACTAAGGAGAAATCACATGGCTAATATTCAGCAGGGTTTGATTGAAGCGCGCAGTAGCTTTCCTACGCCAAACGCGCCACGTGTCAATGTCGTCGCGGCTGGCGCATTCATCGCGCCCGTGGCACTCGGCGCGCTGGCGACGCTGGTGACTTTGAATCCGGTCGGCGCAATTCTTGGCGTGCTGCTCGGTTTGCTTTTGGCGCAATCTCCAAAAGTTGCGCGACAATGGGAGCGCGCGGTCGTGCTGCGGCTTGGCAAGTACGTTGGGCTGCGCGGGCCTGGACTCTTTTGGATCATTCCATTCGTCGATAGCGTTTCGGCTTGGATCGATCAGCGCGTTATCACTACCGGCTTCGCGGCCGAAGAAACACTGACCAGCGATACTGTGCCGGTGAACGTCGATGCGGTGCTGTTTTGGGTTGTTTACGATCCTGAGAAAGCCGCGCTCGAAGTTCAGAATTATCCGCAGGCGGTGAGTTGGGCGGCGCAGACGGCTCTCCGGGACATCATCGGCCGGACTTCTTTGAGCGATCTTCTGCGCGGACGCGAGCGCATCGAAGACGAATTGCAGAAGTTGATCGACGAGCGGTCGAACCCCTGGGGCGTC
Source organism: Acidobacteriota bacterium (assembly GCA_003222895.1). GTDB lineage: Bacteria > Acidobacteriota > Blastocatellia > Pyrinomonadales > Pyrinomonadaceae > UBA11740. Next base: position 3,151 of record QHXI01000084.1, read on the forward strand.
ACGGTTCAATCAGTCGAGATGCGCGACGTGATCATTCCCGCCGCTCTGCAGGACGCGATGTCGCGCGAAGCGCAGGCAGCGCGCGAAAAAGCTGCGCGGGTAATTCTGGCCGAAGCCGAAGTCGAGATCGCTGCGCGCTTCGCCCATGCGGCCGAGTCTTATCGCGACAATCCGACCGCGCTGCACCTGCGCGCAATGAACATGCTGTACGAAGGTTTGAAAGAGAAAGGCGCGCTTATGCTGGTGCCCAGCAGCGCAGTCGAATCGATGGGTATGGGCGGATTGATCGGGGCGGCGGCATTAAGGCAGCAATCGCTGACCGGCAGTAAGGAAACGCCGGAGTAAGTGGTTGGTTTTCAGTGCCGTTCGGCACGAAATATTTGTAGACCTGAACCTGAGAAATAATAAGCCCGTGAAATCGAAACGAGGTTTCGATTTCGCGGGCTTTGTTTCTTTGTTCAAATGGATTCTATGAACATTGCGCGCCTGATGGCGCGAGAGCACCACGCAAGTTAACAACTTGCGCTACAGCGATGCTACGGCTCTTCCGGCTCAATCTTGATCTTCATCGAACGCAGGATGCGCAAGTCTTCGTCAGTCAATTCGAACGAACCATTGCTGGGCTGATGATCTTCGCCATCGCTCTGCGGGCGTAAGCCAATCTCGAGCTTGAGAGTCAGCTCCATTTCGAATCCGGCTTCGCGCAGACGTTCGATCGCGGCGGCGACTGCCGGCGAGTCGCGCACCGATTCATTAATCGCCGTGCCAACTTCTTCAGCGAGCCGTTTTGTATCCTCATCCATTTCCATGAGGTCGATGCTAAGCCAGTCGCGGTTTAGAGTTCAAGCTTCCGGAGCGCCTGCATCTTGCAGGCGGAACGCAGGCATCCTGCCTGCCTCAGTGGTTTAGTTGAAAGCGCGGGCAGGGATGCCCGCGACCCGCACGCAGGATGCGTGCGCTCCAAACAAAAGGTTGAACTCTGAACCTTCGCTCTGATAGCCTCGCTGCGCATCACGCGATGGCCACCAGGATCAAAAACGAACGCCGCGAGCACTTCCCGACATCGTCCGGCATCGAACTGCCGGTCGATTACAATCCATCGAACACTGAAGAGATTGAATACGATCGCGACCTCGGCGATCCGGGCGGGTTCCCGTACACGCGCGGCATTCGCCGCAATATGTATCGCGGCCGGCTTTGGACCATGCGGCAGTACGCGGGCTATGCCACTGCGGAAGAGTCGAACGCGCGTTATAAGTATTTGCTGTCACAAGGCACGACAGGCTTGTCTGTAGCCTTTGATCTGCCGACGCAGATTGGTTTGGATTCAGACGATCCGCTCGCGACCGGCGAGGTTGGCAAAGTCGGCGTGGCCATCGATTCGTTGGAAGACATGTCGCGGCTCTTTGATGGAATACCTCTCGGCCAGGTCTCGACTTCGATGACGATCAATGCGACGGCGGCGATTTTGCTCTGTCTTTATCTCGCCGTTGCGCGCAGACAGAATGTCGCGTTCAACAAAGTCAATGGGACGCTGCAAAACGACATTCTCAAAGAATACATCGCGCGTGGCACTTACATTTTTCCGCCGCAGCCATCGCTGCGTTTGATTACTGACACGTTCGCGTTTTGCGCGCGCGAGGTTCCGAACTGGAACACAATTTCGATCAGCGGCTATCACATTCGCGAAGCCGGCTCGACCGCCGTTCAGGAAGTCGCATTCACTTTCGCCGATGCGATTGCTTACGTTGAAGCCGCACTCAAAGCAGGTTTGGCGATTGACGAATTCGCGCCGCGCGTCTCCTTCTTCTTTAACGCGCACAATAATCTTTTGGAAGAGATTGCGAAGTTCCGCGCCGCCCGCCGGCTCTGGGCTCGACTGATGCGCGAACGCTTCCATGCGCGCGATCCACGATCGTTAATGATGCGGTTTCACACGCAGACCGCGGGCTCGACGCTCACCGCGCAACAACCGGAAGTGAATGTCGTTCGCACCACAATCCAGGCGCTCGCCGCGGTGCTCGGCGGAACGCAATCGCTGCACACGAACGCGATGGACGAAGCGCTCGCGCTGCCAACTGAAGACGCCGCACGCATTGCTTTGCGTACGCAGCAGGTGATTGCATTTGAATCGGGCGTCGCCGACACGGTCGATCCCCTGGCTGGATCCTATGCGATCGAAGAATTGACGAACGAGATCGAGCAGCGCGTGACGGACTATCTCAACAAAATTGACGCCCTTGGCGGAACCCTGCACGCGATCGAAACGGGATATATTCAGCGCGAGATCCAAAACTCGGCATATGAATATCAACGCGCAGTCGAAACGAAAGACGCGATCGTCGTCGGCGTGAATCAATTCCAGAGCGATGAAGAATCAAAAGTGAAGACCCTGCGCGTCGATCCATCGATCGAGCAAGCTCAAATCGATCGCGTGCGTGAGTTGCGCGAACGTCGTGACACAGCTGCGACTGAACTCGCTTTGACGAATCTGGAGCAAGCCGCAAGCGGAACCGAAAACGTCTTGCCGCGAATCCTTGAATGCGTCGAAGCTTTGGCAACTGTCGGCGAGATCAGCAATCGCCTGCGATCTATCTGGGGAGAATATCGCGAAGCCGTGACAGTTTAGCTATGTTCTCGATCCATTTCTTCGTCTCATCCTCAATTCTTCTTTTCGCGCCCGCTCGCGACATTAGTTTAGAACTTGTCTTGTTACGAGTGCTGCCCTTTGCCGCGGCTATTGTCCTGGTGATTCTGGTGACGCTTTTTCGCCGAAAGAAAGCGCGGGAGCGAACGCAAATTATGCAGGCCGCCGCAGCCCAACTTGGCTGGACGTTCAGCGCCGAAGTCCCATGGAACTACATTCCCGGACTCGATCGTTTCACGCTGTTCACCCAAGGTCACAGCAAACAAATTAAGAACATGATGTACGGCGAGGCCCAGGGAGTTAAGGCCGCCGTATTCGACTACAATTACACCACCGGTTCTGGCAAGAACAGCGCGACATATTATCAATCAGTTGTATATCTCGAGCCGGCAAGTCTCGCCCTGCCAAATTTTTCTCTGCGGCCCGAAGGCATTATGTCGAAAGTCCTTTCCGCGTTTGGTTACCAGGACATCGATTTTGGCCAGCGGCCTGAGTTCTCGCGCCAGTACCTGCTGCGTGGCCACGACGAGCCGGCGATTCGTTCGACCTTCAACGATCGTGTGCTTTCGTTTTACGAAAACTATCCCGGCACCTGCACCGATGGCGGAGGCAATCAACTCTTTCTGTTTCGCGCGGGTTACCGATTTCAGCCGCAGGAGATCCAGGGCTACGTCGGCCTGGGCCTGGAGCTTACGAATCTGCTGAAGCAGTATTAATCTGGACTAATCATGAATCTACTCGATAGATGAGGAGAGAACAAATCCCATGAATATCAAACGTTCTGTTCAATTATTTTTGTTGGCGCTGGGCGTCCTGGTTGGATGTGCTAATGGCTTTTCACACACTACCGGTGTCCGTGATGTCTCCAAAACACTGCCTGATAATAATTGGGATCGCTACAAGGTGAGTGACGCAGAATTCTCGGTAATGCTACCCATCGTACCCGCGATGAGCAGTTACTCTGTTCGCATGATGAATGTTACGCAGAGTCCCTTGCGGCATCAGATTGGAGCTTACGAAGATGGTGTTGCGTATGCGATTTACGTTTTCAGGCGAAAGCAATCGCTCGAAGATTTCATGAGCACGTTTCACCGCTCCAGCGCCTCTGATTTCAAACGCGACTTGAAGATTGATGGAGTTCCCGGCAAGGAATACACATTCGTAAACGAGGATCGCCGCGCGGTCACACAGTATTTTGTTACTGAAAAAAACATCTACGTCTTCGAAGTATGCGGCTCAGCGCTCGCACAAACCGAGGCGCGGATAACGAAATTCTTAAGCTCCATTAGATTTACTGAAACCGAACCAGCGCAGGCGTTAGTCGAGGGGCCGGGAAATCTTTGGACACCGCCTACCGGCTATCAGGACAGCGCGCCAGCGCAGGTTTTCAGCGGAAAAGACGTGACCAAAAAGGTAGTAGTTATCGCGAAGCCTGAGCCGACTTACACTGAAGAAGCACGGCAGGGTCAGGTCACAGGCACGGTCGTCGTTCGTTGTATTTTTAGCTCCGCCGGTAGTGTTGGCGGCATAAAGGTCGTTTCGGGGTTAGAGCACGGTCTAACTGAGCAGGCGATCTTTGCCGCGAAACAAATCAAATTCATCCCAGCCGTAAAAGACGGCCGGTTTGTTTCGATGTGGATGCAGCTCGAATACAACTTCAATCTGTATTAGAAAAAGCGCCGACTATTCTTCAGCAGAAATCCCAGCACCAAACCAGCCGCCGCGGAAATCAGAATCGCGTGGCGGGCTTGCGGCGCGCGTAATCCTTGGCTTCATCGGCAATCTCATTGAAATTCTTGCCCTGTAGATTCTTGATCTTGTCGCCGACAATGCCGGCCTTTTCTTCGATGTAATCGCCGGCGCGTGATGCGGCGTCCGCGATTTTCTGACCCATTTCGTGTGCAGTATCTGAAAATTCCGACATGCTGGTTTTGCTCCCGAGAATCATTGATTGATTTGAATTGTCCTGCCCGTTTCCCGTAACTGAATTCATAGGTTTGCTCCTTAGTTAAGCGAACAATCTTTTCATACGACGAAATTCAGAGCAGAGTTGCGAAAAAATGGCGCGATGGTTTTTCCGAAACCTTTGACCTCTTGACTTTGTTTGAGGAGCGATGGTAAGTAAGCACTTACTTTCAACGACAGGAAATCCTTTTTGGAAGCTCAAAAAAGAATCAACAAGAATGGAACCACCGCTCGCATGGCAGGCGGCGAACGGCGTCTGCAGATTCTCCGTGTCGCGATGCGGCTGTTTTCACAGCGTGGTTTTCGCGGCACGACGACGAAAGAAATTGCCCGGGCAGCCGGCGTGTCAGAGGCGATGGTCTTTCGCCACTTCGCGACGAAAGAAGAGCTGTATAGCGCAGTTCTCGATCACAAAGCCTGCCTCCATGACGATCTCGATCCCTTGCAAAGAGTCGCTGATGCGATTGCACGCAAAGATGATCGCGCGGTATTTGAAGGCATGGCCCTCGATGCTTTGAATCAGCACGATTGCGATCCCGAGTTTCAACGGCTGCTGCTTCATTCCGCTCTGGAGCAACACGAACTGGCGCACATGTTCTGGGAAAAATTTGTGCGGCGCGTTTATCGCTCTCTGCGCAGCTATATCCGGCAGCGTCAACGCGATGGCGCGATCAAACATGTCGAACCGTTTGTAATTGTTCGCGCGTTCATCGGCATGATCATTCACCACTCGCTCAACAATAATCTTTGGGATCGCGAGCGGCAGTTGTTGAAGATTTCTAATCAAGCCGCGGCGCGCGCGTTCACTGAAATACTTTTGAACGGAGTCGCGACCAGCCCGCAATCAAGAGCAAACGGAGATGGGCGCCAGCGTTCGCGCGTCGAGACGCCAAAAAGAAAGCGATCGAAGAAATGAATCTTCCCAAACCCCTCAAACTTCTTGTGTTGGTTTTGCTGACGGCTGTCGCCGGCGGAGGCATCGTCGCATGCAAGCGATCGAGCGGTCAGACGAACGCTACGGCTTCGGCGAGCCCGACGCCGGCCGCAGTTTCAGTCAGCACGACCGCGGCGATCGTTCGTCAATTGCCGCGCTACTTCGAAGCGACCGGCGCGCTGGCTGCAAACCAACAGACTGATGTGGCGCCGGAAACCTCCGGCAAAGTCGCTGCCGTTGGCGTCGACATCGGCAGCGCCGTTCGCCGTGGTCAGATGATCGTCAGACTGGAAAACGCCGACTTCAAGGATCGCGTCGATCAGGCGCAGGCGCAACTCGATCAGGCGAAGGCAACGCTCGATCAGAATCGCGCGAAGATTGGTTTGCGCCCGGGCCAAAAATTCACGCCGGAAAACGTGCCCGAAGTTCGCGCCGCCAGCGCTGCGCTGGATCTGGCCGAAAGGAATTTGCGTCGTTACGAAAAGCTGGTTGAGAGCGGCGATGTCTCGCGCGCGATTTACGATCAGCAGAAGTCGCAACGCGATCAGATGGCTGAGCAGTATCAAGCTCTGATTCACCAGGCCCAGCAGAATTACGCCGCGGTAGCGAACTCGCAGGCTGCCGTCGATGCGGCGCAAACGAATCTGTCGCTCGCGAAACGCAATCTGACTTATACGGTCGTGACGGCGCCGATGGCGGGCTATGTTTCCGATCGTCCGGCAGACATTGGCGAATACATCTCGCCGCAGCAGAAGGTCGCGACCATCGTCAATCTGAATCCACTGCGTGTGCGCATAGACATTCCCGAGCAGGCGATTCCACAGATTCGTGTCGGCGAAAGCGTTTCGCTTGGCGTCGCCGCTTATCCCGATCGAAATTTCTCGGGACATGTCGCGCGTGTTTCGCCGAGCGTCAGCACCAGCTCGCGCACGCTCACGATCGAAGCCGACGTCGAGAATCCCAAGGCGGAACTGAAGCCGGGACAATTTGCTACGGTGCGAATTCTTCTGCCGCAAAGCGCGCCCGCCGTGATGGTACCGCAACGCGCGGTGCGAACGATTTCTGGATCGACTTACGTGTTTGTGATCAAGAACGGATTCGTGCAACAGCGTCTGGTCCAAACAGGCCAGACTGAAGGCGATCTGGTTGAGCTGAAAAGCGGCGTGGCCGGCGATGAACTCATTGCGACCAGCAACGTCGATCAGTTGAGTGATGGCGCGGCAGTGAGGCAATGAGTTTCAAGTTTCATGTTTAAGGTTTCAAGTTCTCAATAACCGAAAGAAGCCCAATGTCCACATTTCAGAGTTTTGAAGATATTGAAGCGTGGCAAAAAGCTCGCGAGTTGACTCGGCGAATTTATGAACTTTCGGACCAGGTCTGGTATCAGAGGTACCAAATACAAGGACGTGTCGCGAACTTGAAACTTAAAACCTGAAACTTGAAACGGGTTCTGTTATGCAAAAACTTGCTGAAATTTGTGTTCGTCGTCCGGTGTTCGCGACCATGCTCATCCTGAGCATCACTGTCGTCGGACTCTTCTCGTTTCGATCGCTCGGCGTCGATCTATTTCCGAAGATCGATTTGCCGACTATCACTGTGACCGTGGTCAATCCCGGCGCATCGCCGCAGGAAATTGAAACCGAGATCACCGACAAGGTTGAAGGCGCGGTCAACACGATCAGCGGCATCGATGAGCTGCGTTCAACTTCGGTTGAAGGCGTGTCGCAGGTCTTCATCAATTTCGTGCTCGAGAAAAACGCAGACGTCGCGGCCGAAGAAGTCCGCAACAAAGTCGATCTCATCGTCAACGATCTGCCGGAGACTGCCGAGGTTCCGATCGTGCAGAAACTCGACACCGACGCGACGCCGGTTCTGCGCATCGCTGTCTCGGCGCCGCGATCCTTGCGCGAAGTCACGGACATCGCCGACAAACAGATCAAGCGTCTGATCGAACCAATCAGCGGCGTCGGCAACGTCGAGATCGTCGGCGGGCGTCAACGCGAGATCGAAGTCTGGGTCGATCCCGACAAGATGCGCGCTTATAACGTCTCGGCCGCGGATGTCGCGAACTCGGTAAAGTTGCAGAACATGGAATTGCCGGGCGGGCGCGTCGAGCAAGGTCAGAAAGAGATGACCGTGCGCACGATGGGCCGCATTCCCGATCCGACGCAATTCAACAATCTGGTCGTCGCGAATCGGGGACCTTACGCGGTAAAAGTCAGCGACGTTGGCTATGTCGAAGACGGCGCCGAAGAGCAACGCACCGAAGCGCGTTTGAATGGTCAGCCCGCAGTCACGCTCGTTATCTCAAAGCAATCAGGTCAGAACACGGTCGCAGTTGCGGATGCCGTTAAAGAACGGCTTGAGGAATTAAAGTCGACGCTGCCGCCCGACGTTAAGATGCAGATCGTTGGCGATCAAACGATCTTTATCAAAGCGGCGTTACACTCGATCAATCTACATCTTGTCGAGGGCTCGATCCTCGCGGCGATCGTGGTCTTTATTTTTCTCTGGAGCATTCGCTCGACGTTCATCGCGGCGATCGCGATTCCGACTTCAATCATCGCGACGTTCGGTCTGATGGCCGCGATGGGCTTCACGCTGAATCAGATCACGATGCTTGCGCTGACTTTGATGGTCGGCATCGTGATCGACGACGCGGTCGTAGTGCTGGAAAATATTTTCCGATTCATTGAAGAGAAAGGCGTGCCCCCATTTCAAGCGGCGATCGACGGCACGAAAGAAATCGGCATGGCCGTGACGGCGACAACACTGTCGCTGCTCGCGGTGTTTTTGCCGGTTGGCTTCATGGCGGGCATCGTCGGCCGCTTCATGTCTTCGTTTGGTTTCACCTCGGCGTTCGCGATTGCCGTTTCGCTGATCGTTTCGTTCACGCTGACGCCGATGCTGGCGGCGCGTATGATCAAGCGAAAGAAATCAGGTGTCGGTACCGGGAGCGGTAGCGACCGGGTGAGCGTGCGTCGTCAAGAAACAAGTGGGTCGTCCGAAGGTGAAAAGCGAACTTCGATCGCGGAATTCAAAGACAAATACGAACAGGCAAGCTCAAAAGCGTCCCGCTTTTATCGTCCGATCGATCGCTCTTATACCTGGATGCTTAGGTGGTCGATGGCCCATCGCTGGGTGATCGTGGCGTTGTCACTGCTGGTTATCGTTAGCACGGTGCCGCTGTTCATGTTCGTCGGCAAAAACTTTTTGCCCGTCGACGATCAAGCTCAATTCGAACTCAACGTTCGGCTTCCTGAAGGCGCGACGCTTTCAGCAACCTCGGCACTCGCCGAACGCATGGCCGCGGACCTGCGCAAACTACCCGGCGTCACCGACACGCTGGTGACGATCGGCAGCGGCCAACAACAGATCGTCAACCTGGCGAACATCTACATCAAGATGTCACCCGTCGAAGAACGTTCGATCAGCCAGTCGGATCTGATGTTGCGCACGCGTTCCGAAATCGTTGGGAAGTATCTAAGGGAAGAGCCTCAACTGCGCACCAGTGTCAATCCGGTAGCCGCGATTTCCGGCGGCGGACAGCGCAACGCAGACATTAACTTCGTCATCAGCGGGCCCGACCTCGACAAGCTGACAACTTATTCGGATCACCTGTTGGCGAAACTGAAAAGTTTGCCCGATGTCGTCGATGTTGACTCGACGCTGATCACCGGAAAACCGGAGCTGCGCGTCCTAATCGATCGCGCGCGCGCGGCTGACCTCGGAGTGCGCATTGGTGATGTGGCGCAATCGCTCAATACCCTGGTGGCCGGTCAAAAAGTTTCGACCTTCAACGCCGGCACCGATCAATACAACGTGCGCGTGCGCGCGATTGGCGAGTTTCGCGCCAGCGCCGAAGGTTTGCAGCGCATGTTGGTGGCTTCGCAAAAACTTGGTTGGGTCAGTCTAGACAATCTGGTGCGCGTCGAACCGGGCACTGGGCCATCTTCCATCGATCGTTACAACCGACAGCGCCAGGTCATGCTGGTGGCGAACACCAAACCGGGCGGTTCACAAGCGGCGGTGATTTCTAAGCTCACCGACTTTGCGAAAGCCGAGAACATGGGCGGCTCGTACAAGACTTTTCTTGCCGGTCGGACAAGGGAATTGAGCCGCACTGGACAGTACTTTCTGCTCGCAATCATTCTGTCGTTCGTTTTCATGTACATGGTGCTCGCGGCGCAATTCGAATCGTTCATTCACCCAATTACCATTTTGCTGACGCTGCCGCTCGCCATTCCGTTTGGCATTGTTTCGCTGCTGGTTACTGGTCAAACCGTGAACATTTTTTCCGGTCTTGGTCTGCTGCTTTTGTTCGGCGTGGTCAAGAAGAACGCAATTCTTCAAATCGATCATACGAACGGCTTGCGCCGGCAGGGCATGGAGCGCTTCGAAGCGATCATTCAAGCGAACCGCGATCGTCTGCGACCGATTTTGATGACCACGATCGCGCTAGTCGCGGGGATGACGCCGCTGACTCTTTCGAGCGGTCCCGGCGCGGGCACCAATCGATCGATTGGCGTGCTGGTTGTCGGCGGCCAATCGCTCTGTTTGCTGCTGACTCTGTTGGCGGTTCCCGTCTTTTATTCGCTGTTCGATGATCTCGGACGCAGTCGCGTCTGGTCACGAATCGGCGCGGCGTTCTCGTTAGTTTTCGGACGCGCGCGGCGGCGGGCTGCGGCCGCGGCGGCGTCTTTGTTAGGGATGATGGGCAAGCAGTAGGCGCAATGAAGAGAGATCCGATCGGTTGATCTTTTGAGGAAGAATCATGATTCATCGCGAAGCTAAGAGAAAGCGACTAAGTCCGCGAAGCGGACTTTACGAAAATGGCCCAGCACTTCAGTGCTGGGTACATGGCAGAACAAATTTCTGTGAGCCCGTGAAACGGGCGACTGAAAATATTCTCAGACAACTCGTTCTCCAAATTCAGCCGTCCGCTTCGCGGACTGGAGGCAGGGATGCGTCTGTTTTCCCCAGCGATAAATCGCTGGGCTATTTTCAAGCGTCCGCTGCGCGGACGATCTTGATGAGCCTCGCATCGATTGCGTTCTGTCTTGCTCTCGGGAACTCGGCAGCGCTAGCTCAAGCGGCATCACCATCGCCAACGCCCGGCGTTTCGGCCGAGCAATCTTTGAAAGTGCCGACCATCGCGACCGACTATCGCGCTAATGCAAGTCAGCCGTTGCCGCCGTTGACGCGTATCGGCGTAGACACGAACGAACAGCAACCGTTGACGTTGCGCGAAACGATTGCGATGGCCCTGCAGAACAACAAAGACATCGAAGTCGCGCGCGACAACGTGAAGATTGCCGAATACGATCTGCTGACGGCGCGTGGGGCTTACGATCCGAGGTTGAGCGCGCAAAGCTACTTTGAGAAAATCAATTCGGCCCCGACGAGTTTTCTCAGCGGCGCTACGCGGGTCGAAACATCCGATTTGACCGCAACCAGTCGCTTCGAGGGTTTGACTCCGAAGTACGGCGGAAACTATCGCGTGGACTTCACCTCGATTCGGCAAACCAGCAACAGCCAGTTCACGGTTCTGAATCCGCAATTTCCGACCGCCCTGACTTTTACTTATTCGCAGCCGTTAGCGCGCGGCCTGCGATTTGACTTGCCGCGCCGCCAGATCGAAGTGGCGAAGAAAAATCTTTCGCTGACTGATGCGCAATTTCGCCAGCGCGCAATCGAAGTGATCGCGAACGTGCAGCGGGGTTATTGGGATTTGGTTTTCGCGCTTCGCAACTTACAGATTCAACGCGACTCACTAACGGACGCGCGGGCACAGCTCGAACACAATCGAAGAATGGTCACCGAAGGCGCGCTCGCGCCGATCGACGTAGTCGCGGCGGAAACTCAGGTGGCGAATTTCGAACAGACAGAATTCGTAGCACTGGAAGACGTCACCCGCACCGAAAACAACTTGAAAAATCTGATCGTCGAAAATAAGAGTGCAAAGCTTTGGAGCGTTTCGATCATTCCAACGGATCAAGTCGATCTTACCGTGCCGCAAGTTTCGTTGCCCGATGCGATGGGCGCGGCGCTCGAGAACCGGCAGGAGCTGAAGCAGTCGGACCTTGCGCGAGAAATCAATCTGCTGGACCAGAAACTCTATCGCGATCAAACTAAACCAGAAATCGACCTGGTCGGTAGCTACGGTCTAACAGGCAATGCCGGCAGTCTGACTTCGACCACAAACCCGATCACGGCCAGTACTGATGCGCTGCGCGCGCGCGTGAATCAACTTTCCGTAATCGAAGGCCTGCCAACTTTGCCGGTGCCGCAGGTCACGACGATCGATCCGAATCTCATTGGCGGCTATCCGCAGTCCTGGCTGAACCTGGCAGCGAATCGCTACAACAACTTTCGCGTGGGCGTCTTGATCAGTTTGCCTTTGCGAAATCGCACGGCGGAAGGACAGCTCGGTCATTCGCTGGTCGAAGGAAAGCGCCTCGCGACTCAGCGCGAACAGCTCGAGCAATTAATCCAAGTCGAAGTGCGAAACGCCTTGCAATCGCTGACGACGGCGGAAGCGCGCTTGCGATCTGCGGCAGTGGCGCGTTCGACCGCTGAGCAGCAGTACGAGAGCGAGAAGCGAAAGCTCGACGCGGGGCAGTCGACCGTGTTTCTGGCGCTGGAGCGACAGACAGCATTGGCCACAGCGCGCGGCAACGAATTGCGAGCGCAGACGGACGTCAACAAAGCCATCGCGGAATTGCAACGCGTGACCGGAAATTCTTTGACGGCGAACAACGTTACCGTGACCGTTCGTTAAGCCGCGTAACCCGACAAACACATGCCCCGGAAGAAACTCTCCAAAGCTGTTTTAGTTATCGCAATTGTTGCTCTCGTTATCGCCGGCGGTTTTCTCGCCTGGTGGTTTCTGATTCGCCAGCCGCCGATTCCGCACAACATCATCGCTTTGAGCGGTCGCATCGAAGGCGACGATTCGACGGTGGCGACGAAAGTCTCCGGACGCATTCGCGAGATTCGCGTGCGTGAAGGCGACATCGTGAAAGCCGGTGAGGTGATCGCGTTGCTGGATGAAGAGCAAGCCGCGGCGCGCGAACAACAGGCGCGCTCATCAGCCCAGGAAGCGGATACGCGCATCGCCCGATCGCAAGATCAAATCGGCGTCTTGCGCGAGCAACTCAAACAAGCAAACATCACCGTCGATCAGGCGAAACAAGACGCTGAAGGCCGGGTGCGCCAGGCCGAAGCGCAGGTCGCGACTGCCGAAGCCAATCTTTCACAGGCACAGGCGGCTTACGAGCAGGCGCGCTACGACGTCGACCGATTTACGCGGCTGGCACGCACCGGTGACGTTTCGGATCGACAGCGCGAGCAAGCAAAGACTGCGGCGGAAAGTCAGGCCGCGGTCGTCGAATCGATGAAGAAACAAGTTGCCGCGGCGCACGGCGCGTTGACCACCGCACGAGCAAATTTCAAGAATCCATCGATCCGATCCTCGCAAGCTGCGACAATTCAAAAACAGATCAATCAGGCGCAGACCGATGTCGTCGCGGCGCAGGCCGACGCCGACCGCGCACGCGCGCAAGTCAAAGAAGTCGAAGCGAACCGTGCTGACTTGACCGTGATCGCGCCATTCGATGGAACGATTGCGACCAGGGTCGCTGAACCGGGCGAAGTTGTTGCGCCGGGCGCTGCGATCGTCACGATGATCGATCTCAACAAGATTTATCTGCGAGGCTTTGTGCCGGAAGGCGACATCGGACGCGTGAAGCTCGACCAGCCTGCGCGCGTCTATCTCGATTCGAATCCGAAAGTCGCAATCGACGCGGTTGTCTCTCGCATTGATCCCGAAGCTTCGTTCACTCCTGAAAATACTTACTTTCGCGACGAGCGCGTCAAGCAAGTCGTGGGCGTCAAGCTGCTGATCAAGAATCCTAACGGCTCAGCCAAACCCGGCATGCCCGCGGACGGCGAGATTCTGGTTGAAGGAGATACTTGGCCGAAAGACACCGGCAGGCGATAAGCTTTGGATTGAGAGGACTAGGGCTCGACAATGTCGCCACCCTGCCACTGTTCGCGCTCGGTCGATTGAGCCTCGCTCTCGTAATCTTCGGCAATTTCATCTGCCTGGAGAGTCAGTATTCGGCAGCGCTCGTCAACGCTTAGCTTCATGAATGCGCGACGTGCTTCAAGGTTCGGTATCTTGATCAGATCTTCTTCTTGAAGAATCATGGCTCAAGTCTACGAGAGTAGCGGGATCTCGTCCACGAAAAATCGTGACGAAGAGCAGAAATTCTTGATGAACGTCATGCGTGAACCTTCCCAACTGAGAGCAATCTCTAACCCACGCGAAGTCGAGTCGGCTATTCAAGTTCGTGGTCTGCGCAAAGCATACGGCGATATTGAGGCTGTCGGCGGCATCGATCTCGACGTTCAACGCGGCGAGATTTTCGGATTGATTGGCCCGGACGGCGCCGGGAAAACTTCGACGTTTCAAATTCTCGGCGGCGTGATGGCGGCGACGAGCGGGGAAGCGATCATGCTCGGCCATTCCGCGCGCGATGCCCGTTCTTATGTCGGCTATCTGACACAGGTTTTCAGTCTCTATCACGATTTAACCGTCGCCGAAAATCTGCGTTATGTCGGCGAGTTGCGTCGGCTGTCGGACAAAGAGATTGCAGAACGCGGACGACGTTATCTGGAAAAGTTCGGCATGGATCGATTCACCGATCGGTTGGCGGGAAAGCTCAGCGGCGGTATGAAGCAGAAGCTTTCGCTGGCGTGCGCGCTGATCATCGAACCGAAGATTCTGTTGCTGGACGAGCCGACGACCGGCGTCGATCCAGTCTCGCGTCGCGAGTTTTGGGACGCGCTCGCTGATCTTTCCAGCCAGGGAATTACCATCGTGATCGCCACGCCATATCTCGACGAAGCCGAACGCTGTACACGCGTGGCGCTGATGCATGAAGGCCGCATTCACCAGACTGGAACGCCGCGGGAGCTGCGCGATCACCTTGGCCTGCAAAGATTGATTGTGCGCGCTCAGGACTTGAGTCGCGCTGAGGATCTTTTGGATGAGACGAAAGGAATCGATGACGCGCAACGGTTCGGTGATCACCTCGACGTGATGGTCACCGATGCGGCGGCCGGTGAAAAGCTGACGCGCGAGACGTTGCAGACGGCGGGCATCGCAATCGAAGAAATCAAGGTTGCTTCACCGACGTTGGAAAATTCTTTCGTTGCGATGTTGCGTCATCTGGAAGACGAGATTCGCGCGACTCCGTTTCCGGTCAAACGAAAATTTCAGGAGCGTCCCGCGAGCGCAATCGCAATTGGCGCGCGCGACTTGGCCAAAACGTTCGGTGATTTCGAAGCAGTCAAGCAAATCAGTCTCGAAGTTAAGTACGGCGAGATTTACGGATTGCTCGGAGCAAACGGCGCCGGCAAGACTACCACCATCAAGATGCTATGCGGTTTGCTTGAGCCGACTGATGGCGAAGCGGAACTGGCGGGCGAAACCGGCTCGTTGCGATCGAGCGATGTGCGCCAACGCGTCGGTTACATGTCGCAGAAGTTTTCCCTCTACGACGATCTCACGATTGACGAGAATCTCGATTTCTTCGCCGGTGTGTATCGCGTGCCGCTCGCGGAGCGCGCTGAGAAGAAACGTTGGGTGCTTTCCTTCTCAGGTTTGCAGGGTCGCGGCAAACAAATGACCGGCAGTCTGCCGGGCGGTTGGAAACAGCGCGTTGCGTTTGGAGCAGCCGTGATGCACGAGCCGAGCGTCTTGTTTCTCGATGAGCCGACATCGGGCGTCGATCCCCTGGCGCGGCGCGCGTTCTGGAAAATGATCAATAGCTTTGCCGATCGCGGCATGGGAATTCTGGTTACCACGCACTATCTCGAGGAAGCCGAGCAATGCAATCGTCTCGGCTTAATGGTCGCGGGCGAATTGGTTGCTCAAGGCGCTCCTTCAGATTTGAAAGCGCAGCAGAAAGGGCACGTTCTCGAATTTGTAACCGATGCGCCGCAGCGCGCAAATAATTTGCTGAAGACTGAAATGGAAAGCTGGCGCGTTTCTTTGTTCGGCGATCGTCTGCACGTCGTGGTTGATGAAGACGCTGAGAGCGGAATCAAGCGCATCGCCGGGCGACTGGCGCGCGAGCACATCAACATCGCGCGCGCCGCCAAAGTGCCTTACTCGTTGGAAGATGTTTTTATCGCGGTGGTTGAAAAGATGAAACGGCAAGGGAAATCAGCGGAGGAATGAGCTTCCGACCCGCACGCTAAAACTTGCTGATTTGACGACGCTGCCCTACGATTGATTCATGCAAATCCTTATCAGGTTTCCAGATTCTGAGACCGAGCGTCGTGCGTTGGGAAAACTGATTCCCCGCTTCTCCGGCAAGAGTTGGACCAGCGGTGAGACCGCCGTGCCTGCACAAGCCCTGGCTTTTCTGGCCGAGGAGGGCATTCAATTTACCGTCATCGGTCCGGCTCCTTATGAGTAGGTTACGCCGTTACGAGATTCTGGTACCGTTGCTGTTTAATAACGGCGCTCCGGTACCTGAAGAACTGTTGTCGGAAACCTTCGCGGAACTTCGCGACAAATTCGGCGCAGCCTCTTGGGAAACTCAGGTAGTCAGAGGCTCATGGGAACACCAGGGAACAATTATCAGGATAATCTTACCCGCTTCTTCGTCGATGTTCCGGACCTTCCAGAACATCGACAATTCTTCATCGAATTCAAACATAGATTGAAGACTCGCTTCGACCAACTGGATGTTTGGATCACGTCCCATCCGATGGATGTGATTTGACCTGAGTTACTGCCTGAGTCGATTTCCAAATGAAACGCATTCTGGCCCAAGTCAAGAAAGAACTAACGCAACTTTGGCGTGATCGGCTGACGTTGGCATTGGCTCTCGTGCTGCCGGTCTTGCTGCTGCTCTTGTTGAGCAAAGCGACTTCGCTTTCGGTGAAGGACATTCCGGTCGTCGTGCAGGACCTGGACAAGACGCCGATGTCACGGCAGTACCTGGAAACGGTGGGCGCGTCGCTCTCGTTTAAGTTGAGTGCGCTGCCGCCGAACCTGTCGCCTGAGCAGGTGTTGTTGCAGAACCAGGCGCGGGCCGCACTAATTATTCCGCCAAACTTCGAACGCGATCTGCGTCGTGGTCAGAACACAGAGGTGCAGTGGCTGATCGATGGCACAGATGCAAACACGGCGAACGTTATGCGCGGCAAGGCCGCCGCCGTAACGCAAACTTTCACCGCACAAATTCAACCTAACGAAGCTCAGCCGGCGATCAAGCCGCAGATTCGTTATTGGTTTAATCCCGGCCGTGAAGACTTGAAATACTTTGGCCCAGGTGTGCTGGCGTTCGGCATGGCAATGTTTCCGCCGCTGCTGGCGGCGCTCGCGCTGTCGCGCGAAGGCGAGTTGAAAACGATCCTGCAAGTTTATGTTTCCAGCATCACGGCGTTTGAATACCTGCTCGGAAAAGTTATTGCTTACACGATCGTGGCGTGGGGCGAATGGATCGCCGGGATGATCGTTTTGTTTTTTGTCTTCGGACTCGGGCTGGTAGGCGATCCCACGCCGTTACTCGTCACCACGTTTTTCTACCTGCTTTGCAATACCTGTTTTGGCGCGATGCTGGGCGCGGCGATTCCGAATCAAGCGGCGGCGATTCAGGCGACGCAGCTCGGCGGATTCCTGACTTCATTTCTGTTGGCCGGTTACATCTTTCCGGTGCAGAACATCCCGCAGCCGTTGCGCTCGCTTTCTTACATTGTGCCGATGCGTTATTACCTCGAAGTAATTCGCGATGCGTTTTTGCGCGGCGGTGGTTGGCCGGCAGTTTGGACTGCGCCGATCGCGTTGGCGCTGCTGGGCGCATTTTTCTTTTGGCGCGCGTGGAGCGTGATGAAGGACATGCAGGTGAAGGCGTGATTTATTTGACTGCGATATGGAGTCAGTACCATTCGCGTGAGCGAATGGGTCAGGGGAGGAGCGACGCTTTAACCCACCTGCTAACGCAGGTGGTACTGACCTCGTCGATATAAAGAAATGAGTTTCGGAAGCTCTCCATTACATCGCCTGTTCAATTTGCGTCTCTGGTCTCTTTTCATCAAAGAGTTCCATCAGATTCGGCGCAACCGGCGGCTCGTCATACTCCTAATCATTCCGCCGACGCTGAACATTATCCTGTTTGGCCTGGCGCTGAATCCGACTTTCGAGAATTTGCAGTTCGGTGTTGTTGACTACAGCCGCACTTCTGAAAGCCGCGAGTTGGTTTCTGCTTTCACCGAAGGTTTGGTCTTCAAGACCAAGGGTTATTACGCGTCAACCGAGGAATTGGGCCAGGCGATCAGTCGTGGCGAATTGGACGCGGGACTGGTCGTGCCGCACGACTTTGCCGACAAACGCGCGCGTCACGAAACGGTTGGCGTGCAATTGCTGGTCGATGCCGTCAACGCAAACACGGCGACGATTACCGGAGGTTATGCGGCGCGGATCATTGCGAGTTTCAATCAGAAGCTCGCGATGTCTCAACCGCCGCGCAGACAAATTGCTGATCCGAATTCCGCAAACGCCGCGATTTCAATGACGACAAATCCCGCCGCGCGCGCCTCAGTCACGCCGCACTTGACGCTGCTCTACAATCCGGGATTAAAAAGCTCGTGGTTCATCACGACCGGAATGATCGGATTGCTGCTCGTATTGCAGGGGTCGGTAGTTTCTTCGGCTTCGCTCGTGCGCGAAAAGGAAATTGGCACGGTCGAACAACTCTTGATGACGCCGGCCGGAAATTCCGAAATCATCATCGCCAAAGTCGCGCCGATCTTTCTCTTGCTTTCCCTGGACATCGGCCTGGCGCTTGGCGTCGCCAGAATTGTTTTTGGCGTACCTGTGCGCGGCAGCCTGGTCTTGTTCTTTCTTTCAGCTTCGTTATGCGTTTTGTGCGGCATTGGCTTAGGAATGATGATCGCAACTTTCACGCGCACTCAGCAACAGGCGCAGTTGATGGGCTTCTTCACCAATCCGCCGCTGGCTTTGCTGTCGGGCGCGACCACGCCGATCGAAGCAATGCCCGCCTGGCTCCAGCCAATCACGGCAATCAATCCGGTCAAGCATTTTGCGATCATCTCGCGCGGAATCTTATTAAAAGGCAGTGGCGTCGATGTGCTCTATCCGCAGTTGCTCGCGCTGGCGGCGATTGCATTTGTGATGGTTTCAGTCAGCGCGTGGCAGTTTCGGAAGCAACTGAGATAGATCCTCGTTCGAGTATCGCCAGCTATTCGGGCCGTGATCGCTCGCTCCGGGTCTCTGCGACCTCGAAAAAATTTAGATCCGATAAGAGAGCGGGCAGCTTTTTGGCCCGCTCTTATCATCTCACTCGCGGCCGTCCCGAACGTGCTAAAAAACTTATTGAATTAATAGCTAGCTAACACGTAGAATTCGGAAGGTTGTCCCTGCCTCAAACCCTTACGTAATAGTGCTTCAAATCAGGGTTACTTTCGGTATTTTCGAGAACGAACATCATGAAAACCAAAAAGAAGAATGAGAAGCGCAAGCTCTCTATGCGTCGCACGCGGCTGTTTCGCGCAGCGATCTTTGCGAGTGTGTTGCTTGTTTTGGGCGCCGTTACGGTCATCGCCCGGTACGGATCGCGCAAGCCGGTCCCAAATTCATCGGCAGAGGCGGAGAAAAACTTCGTCACTGTTGAAGTTGGGGGCAAGAAGCTGCGCGTCAACGCCGCGACATTGCAGCAAGGGCCATTGAGCCAGCAGCAGTCGCAACAGATTGCCGACGCGCTGCAAAACAACAAATCGACGGATGGCTTGGTGCAGGTGCAGCACGCCGACGGAACCATCGAGATGGATTTGCAGGGGCGATTCCAGAACGTGATGATCGCAAAGAAGAACGATGACGGCAGCGTCTCGCAAGCCTGCGTCGATACTCCCGAAGCCGCGAATGCCTTCCTGCAGAGCACGGGCGCAAATTCCACCGCCGATTCCCCGAAAAACAATGAGGGCCCGAGAAGGGCGGAGATCAAACAATGAAACGCAAGACCTTTCTCACACACCTCACGGTGACCGCGTTTGCTGTCGCTGTTCTACTCAGTGTCTCTTCAAAGTCGTTCGCTTCAGCGACGATCGTGATTCTCAACAACGATTCAGCGGGCGTCGGATTTAACGATCCAACTGCGGTTGCGCCAGTGGGAAACAACAACGGCACGACCCTAGGCCAACAGCGACTGAACGCTTTTCAATTCGCCGCGAACGTTTGGGGCGCGACGCTAAACAGCAGCGTGACGATTACAATTCGCGCAAGCTGGGGTCATCTAACATGCACTAGCTCATCAGGCACTTTGGGTTCAGCGGGAGCAGGGAATATCTTTCGCGACTTTCCTAACGCGCCGAATGCGGGAACGTGGTATTCAGCCGCGCTGGCGAATTCTTTGGCGGGCAGCGATCTAAGCGCGAGCCCGGAGATCACTGCGCAGTTCAATGTGGATCTCGGCAACACTGGCTGTCTAGACGGCACGCATTTCTATCTCGGACTCGATACCAATCACGGCAGCGACGTCGATCTCGTCACTGTGTTAATGCATGAGTTTGCACACGGCCTCGGATTTCAAACGTTCACGAGCACCAGCTCTGGGACGCAAAGCCAGGGATTTCCATCGGTCTACGATCGTTTCCTGCTCGACAATACGAGCGGCAAGCTTTGGAAAGATATGACCGATGCTGAACGACAAGCGTCGGCAATTAACACCGGTAACTTGGTCTGGAGTGGTTCGCAGACGCGCACCGATGCCGCAGGCGTTTTGGGAACGCCGCGTTTGCGAGTCAATGCCCCTGGATCAATCGCGGGCAACTACGTCGTCGGTACTGCAGACTTTGGTCCGCACGTGACTTCGTCGGGAACGACTGGGGGCGTGATTCAAGCCTCGCCCAACGATGGATGTTCTGCGTTAACAAATGCGGCGGCGATGTCGGGACGGATTGCTCTCATCGATCGCGGCAACTGCGCATTCGTAGTGAAAGCTAAGAACGCGCAGAACGCTGGGGCGAGTGCCGTGATCATCGCGAATAATGTTTCCCCCGGCGTAATTCAGATGGGCGGCGGCGATGCCACCATTACGATTCCGTCGCTGATGATTTCGCAGGCCGACGGCACCACTCTCAAAGGTCAACTGGCTAGTTTGAATACAACACTGTTTCTCGATAACGCAACGTTGGGTGGAGCGGACAATCAAGGCCGGCCGCTCATGTTTGCTCCGAGTCCGATTCAAAGCGGTTCGTCGGTTTCGCATTGGGACACTTCAGAGTTTCCGAACCAACTGATGGAACCGAACATCAGCGGCGATCTCTTTCACAGCGTCGCGTCTCCGATGGATTTGACCGGCTCGCAACTGCGCGATGTTGGCTGGTCTTACAATCCAATCGGCGACACAGCATTCTATGTGCGTCAACACTATCTGGATTTTTTGGGACGCGGACCCGACTCGAGCGGCTTCGCGTTTTGGACCAACGACATTTTCAACTGCGGCATTGATAGTCCATGCAACGAAGTGCATCGCATCAATGTCTCGGCGTCTTTCTTCCTCTCAATCGAATTTCAGGGAACTGGAAACCTGGTTTACAAGATGTGGAAAGCGGGATTCGGCAACGTGGCAGGCACACCCGTCGCCGTGCGCCGTGCCAACTTCACGGCCGATAGGCAGGCGGTTCAAACCACGCCTAACCAAGTTATCGTGGGCCAGGGAGATTGGGCGAGCCAGTTGGAAGCAAACAAGCAGGCGTTCGCACTGGCGTTCGTTCAGCGCGCCAATTTTCCGACCAGCACTGATCCAACAACTTTTGTTAACACGCTGTTTGCGAATGCCGGAGTCACGCCAACCTCAGCCGAACGCACAGCGGCAATCAATGCGTTCAATAATGCCGGAGGAGGCAACGCCGGCCGCGCTGCTGCGCTCCGCAGCGTAGTCGATAGCGCTTCGGTTTCGAACGGACTTTTCAACGAGTCGTTCGTCTTGATGGAATACTTTGGATACTTGCAGAGGGATCCAGATGCGGCGCCAGAGTTGACTCGCGATTATCAAGGTTTCCAATTCTGGCTGAACAAGCTGAATCTATTCGGCGGCAACTACATCAACGCGGAAATGGTGAAGGCGTTCATAACTTCGACCGAGTATCGGCAGCGCTTTGGGCCGGGTTAAGCGCGGCGAACTCTTTGTAAGTCAGAAAGACCAAACGTGATCCGGTGCGATGCTTCTACGCAACGCGCCGGATTCGTTTTAAACCAAACGTTCGCTGAGCCAACTACGAATGTCCGCACGCATCTCCTTCGAAATTTCATGAGCCGCATCGTAGTTGCGGAACTCAACGTCGCGTGCCCTCATCCGCAATTGATCGGCGTAGCCGGCGACGCGTTCCGGCCCATAGTACTCATCGCGGGTACCTGCCAGATGAAGGACCGATGCGCTAGTTTCTTTGTATGCTGCGTTTGTTTCCCAATCTCCCGGCAGGCCGCCCGCAATTCCAATCACACCGCGAAGAACATGAGGATGCGTAAATGCGAAGCGATAATTCAGCGCGCATGATTGTGAGAAGCCGAGGAGAAAGATTCGATCGCGATCGGCGAAGCACTCGTCCGTCAGCGCATCGATCATCTCTAACAAAGCACGATGATGAACTGCGACTGATTCTTCAGGACGAAAATTCGTCAGCCATCCAAATCCGAAACGCAGCGGCCCACCTTTTTCTTTTGGCTCGCGGAGATGCTGATGCGGCCCCTGCAATGCCGCCAGCGCAAATCCTTCGGGAGCGATCAACTTAGCTTCGCGCATTGCGTGCCACTTGCTCGCGCCGTAACCGTGCAGCGCGATCAAAAGCGGCGCAGGTCTTGTCGCCGCGGGGATGACGTCGTAATACAAATTGATCTGCGCGCTCAGCTCTCGCGCGGTCACCTCGGCTTTGTCAATCGTGGACATGTCTGGCTTATAGCATGAAGCGCGGCACCTTTGCATTCGACTTCATTGAAAGTTACGATGCTCCATCGCACGATTCGGAAACGATAACAACCAAAGCGAGGATCACAACAATGAAATTCCCGGGCGGCCTCAATATTCAGGCGATGATGAAACAGGCGCAGCAGATGCAGGAAAAAATGGCGCAGGAAATGGAAGAGATGCGCGTCGAAGCGTCCGCCGGCGGAGGCGTCGTCAACGTCACCATGAAAGGCGACCACGAAATTACTTCGCTCAAAATTGATCCTGAAATCGTGAAAGAGAACGACATCGAAATGCTCCAGGACATGATCGTAGCCGCCATTAATGAAGGCAATCGCAAAGTCAACGAAGCGATGAAAAGCAAACTCGGATCGATGTTGCCTCCTGGACTTGGCAACTTGTTCTAGACATCAATCGGCGTCGGTTTCAGCTCTTTGTGCTTCGTGCTTTGTACTTTGATCTCTTTCGCCAATAGCCACTCAAAAGGCGCTTGCCACTCTTGCCAAACGACTAAGAACCAAGCTCAAAGTACAAAGTACATTTAAGACGATGTTGGATTACGCAGAGCCAGTTACGAAGTTAATCGACGAATTCAAACGCCTGCCCAGCATTGGTCAGAAGTCTGCGCAGCGATTGGCGTTTCATATTCTGCGCGTGCCGGACGTTGACGTCGAACGGCTCATCCAGGCGCTGCTCGAGGTGAAACAGAAAATCACCGAGTGCTCAGTCTGTAACAATCTCACCGACGTTAATCCCTGCCGATTCTGCTCGCGGCCATCCCGCGATCGTTCACAGCTGTGCATCGTCGAGCAGCCTTACGATTTAGTCGCAGTTGAGAAGACACGCAGCTACAAAGGTTTGTATCACGTGCTGCACGGATCGCTTTCGCCCATCCGTGGCGTTCGGCCGAGCGATTTGCGTCTCGATAATCTGCTGACGCGCTTAAAGCCAGAGAATAACGAAGGCGTTGAAATGCGCGAGGTGATTCTCGCGACGAATCCCAATACCGAAGGCGAAGCGACCGCAAATTACATCAGCCGTCTGCTGAAACCGCTCGGCGTGCGCGTGACGCGACTGGCGATGGGCATGCCCGTCGGCAGCGATCTCGAATACGTAGATGAAGTGACGATGGACAAGGCGCTGGCGAATCGTCACGAGATGTAGTCGATCGACTGTACCTTGAAGAGTTTTCCACGAAAAACGCTCACCGTGATTTCAACCAAGTTCGAGAGATTCAGCACCCAGCCTGCTGAGCGCCGGGACGAATGCAAAGGCCTCAGAAAGCTCCCATGACTCGTGGGTAGTGGTACATTTTGAATTCTGAGTGCTTCGTGAATGGTACGGCATTTATTCCAACTTCAACTTATCGTCAATCAAAACGTCTGTAGAGACGCCAGCCAACCTCGCATATTTCAATAAGACCAACAGCGGCGGCTCACGCTTGCCGCGCTCATATTCTGAAATACTGGACGGATAGAGCGGCTCATCCTTCACTGACAACTTCTCGATCATTTCCGGCTGCGTCAAACCCAGCCTAATCCTAATCAGCTTTAGCTTGCCGCCCAGCTTCTTAGGCCGGGTGCGGTACGAGCGCCCCATCACTTGTGCCCTCCGAATGAGGCGCGCGATGAGGCGCATCCTAATTTGCCACAATAACTAAATAGGAATACTCTCTGGCTTGCCTTACTGCTTGCTCGAACGTCTTGCGTCCGAGCGGTTGGCATCAGCCGGTTTTACCTCTCAGATAATTCACGATGCCCTCAGAGAATATCATGTACGCCATAGCTCCCGGAATCATCTACCACGTCGTAATTAGCGAGCACTACCATCGAACTCTTTGCGGTCTGTATGTCATCGGCGATATGGAAATCATCGATGAGAAGCCAGAGGATCGCATCCTCTGTCCACGTTGCGAACGCTTTCAACGAG
>QHXI01000085.1:0-7420 GCA_003222895.1 Acidobacteriota bacterium
CGTGACCAAATCCGTCGACCGCGACACGGTGATACCCGACAGAGACTTAACCTACACCATCGTGGTCAGTAACAGCGGTGCAGATGCCGCAACCGGTGCGAGCTTGACTGATACTTTGCCCTCAGTCACAACTAACTCGGATCCAGACAGTCCGATGTATACCAGCACGACGTTCGTCTCGTTAACTCCGGCTGGCGGTTGGGTATGCAATACCCCTCCGGTTGGTTCAGGTGGCACCGTTAGCTGTACCAAGGCGAGTGTCGCAGGCTCGAGCACCCAGACATTCACGCTGGTGGTCCACGTTCCGCCCAGCGCTGTGCCCAACTCGGCGGACTCTTTCATCAGCAATTCGGTCAGCGTCGACGACGCGAACGACACGAATACAGAAAACAATAACGGCTTTGCCGTGACTCAGTTGTTCTCGTGTCTTTCCACTCCGATCGTGAGCACCAGCGGCGACAGTGGTGCGGGTTCTTTGCGGCAGGTCATTGCGGATGCGTGCGACGGCGCAACGATCACTTTCGATATGACGCCGGGTCATGTGACCAGTCCTATTACGCTGACAAGTGGCGAGTTGCTGATCAATAAGAACCTGACCATCACCGGGCCGGGCGCGAAGTTGCTCACTATCAGTGGCAACAATGTAAGTCGTGTCTTTGAGATTCAAGCGAGCAAGACTGCCATCATAAGCGGCCTCACCATTGCCAACGGCAAGGTGACGGCGGGCAACAGTGCCGGTGGTGTGCTTAATAATGGGACGCTCACACTGATAAGTTCTGCTGTCAGC
This sequence comes from Acidobacteriota bacterium, assembly GCA_003222895.1. Taxonomy (GTDB): domain Bacteria; phylum Acidobacteriota; class Blastocatellia; order Pyrinomonadales; family Pyrinomonadaceae; genus UBA11740. The sequence goes on from QHXI01000085.1 coordinate 788, forward strand.
GGCAATAGCGCCGCGAACGGAGCTGGAGGCATTAGCAACAATGGTGCGACCGGTACGGCTGCACTCACTATTATTAACTGCACTATCAGTGGGAACACTGCTCCGTCGTTTGGCGGCGGCATTCTGAGTAGTGGTTTCCAGGGAAATGCGACGCTTACCATCGTCAACAGCACTATAAGCGGAAATGGAAATCCGTCATTCGGTGGCGGTATCTATAACGACGGCAACGCCGGCACGGCAAACCTTAACATTACCAACAGCACTGTTAGCGGCAATACGGCGGCTTCGTCCGGAGGGGGCATCTATAACTTTGGTAATAGCGGTAGCGCCAACCTGACGTTGAACAATACGATCGTATCAGACAATAAAGGCCCTAATGCTGCAAACGGTCCGGACATTTTCAACTTTAACGGAACCGCCGCAGGAAGCAACAACGTGATTCAAACAAGCACGGGTTTTACGATCAGCGGCTCGAACAATATCAACGCTGATCCGATGCTGGAGAAAGACGGGCTCGGCAATTTGGTCTTGAAGGATAACGGCGGTCCGACCAGGACACTTCTATTATTGCCAACCAGTCCGGCGATCAATACGGGCAGCAACGCCAACTTGCCTGCAGATGCTTTTGATCTGGATGGCGACAGTAACACCGCTGAATCGTTGCCGGTCGATCAGCGCGGCTTCGCGCGGGTGGTTGGGTCAACTGTCGATATCGGCGCAGTCGAAACAAATTATGCGATCGTTGCGACGGCTGGCTCTGGACAGAATACGAACGTCAATACAGCATTTGCGACCGCGTTGAAAGCAACAGTCACTGAATCAGGCACTGCGCAAAACAACATTCAGGTAACTTTCACTGCGCCGGCAAGTGGCGCCAGCGGCACCTTCCCTGGTCCATCGACGACTGCGGTCGCTTCGACCAACAGCAGCGGCGTCGCGACTGCTCCAACGTTTACGGCTAATGCGACCGGCGGTTCATATAACGTCGTCGCGAGTATTGGAACGGCGACACCAACTTCTAACTTCGCTTTAACTAACAACAAATTGAATCAAACGATCACGTTTGGATCAATTCCCAATAAGACCTTCGGCGATGCCGACTTCGGCGTCTCGCCCACCGCGTCATCCAGCTTAGCGGTGAGTCTCGCAGCGAGCGGTAACTGCACGGTCACAACCCCAGCGCCGGGAACCGTTCACATTACCGGCGCAGGCAACTGCACAATTACCGCTTCGCAAGCCGGCAACGCCACGTTCAATGCGGCGACGAATGTTCAGCAAAGCTTCACGATCGCGAAGGCCGCAACAACGACTGCGGTGTCAGCGACTCCAAATCCGTCGAACTCTGGTCAGAACGTAACCTTCACTGCGACCGTTACCTCCGGCGCCGGAACGCCAACGGGAACGGTGCAGTTCAAAGACGGCGGCACGAACCTGGGCTCGGCGCAGACGTTGAATGGCAGCGGCGTCGCCACATTCTCGACGACAGCGCTAACGCCTGGCGTACACGCGATCACGGCGGATTACAGTGGCGACGTAAACTTCGCGACCAGCAGCGGAACGCTGTCTGGCGGTCAACAGGTGGGCTCAATCATTCGGTTCAGCTCATCGACCTATAACACTACCGAGAATGCGGGCTTCACCACGATCACGGTCCAAAGAGTCGGCGATCTGTCGCAAGCGGTATCAGTCGATTACACGACACCCGACGACAGCACGGCCACCGCCGTGTTGCCGTGCTCGACTGCAAACGGCGTCGCTTCACCGCGCTGCGACTTCGAGACGACGTTGGGAACGCTGCGCTGGGCGGCGGGTGACGGTGCCTCAAAGACTTTCACTGTCTTGATCAATCAAGACAACTTCGTCGAAGGTCCCGAGACGTTGACGCTCACTTTATCGAATTTGACGGGAGCAGGTGTTTTGTTCCCGACCTCGGGAACCACAACCGCCACGCTCACCATCACCGATGACGTGACTGAGCCGGCGACCAATCCGATCGACGACACGGACACGTTCGTGCGACAGCACTATCGCGACTTCCTGAATCGCGATCCCGACGCATCGGGCCTCGCCTTCTGGAAAGACAACATCGACAAGTGCAACGATCCGGCGCGTCGCCCGGCCGGGATGAGCGTCGCGCAGTGCTTTGAGGTCCAGCACATCAATACTTCGGCGGCGTTCTTCCTCTCGATTGAATTCCAGAACACGGGTTACTTTGTCGAGCGGGTTTACAAGACGGCCTTCGGCGACATTAGCCCGCCGACTGTGCCGGTGCCGGTACGATTCACGAACTTCATCACCGATACGCAGCAAGTCGGCAACGGAGTAATCGTTGGCGTCGGCAGTTGGCAGGCCCAACTCGACAACAACAAGACTGCGTACGCGCAAGCCTTCGTGCAAAGGGCGGCGTTCCTGAGCCGCTATCCGGCATTGACGAGCGCGTCCGCATTTGTCGATGCATTGAATGCGAATGCCGGCAACGTGCTCAGTGACAGCGAGCGCGCGGCGCTGATTAGCGAATTGTCGCCGAATCCAGCCGATCCGATTTTGCGGGCCGACGTGCTCAAGAAGGTTGCCGACAACGCAACGCTGCAGCAACGCGAGTTCAATCGCGCGTTCGTGTTGTTGGAGTATTTCGGATACTTAAGAAGGAATCCGGATGCGGCGCCGGAACCGGCCTTGAATTTTGCGGGCTATAACTTCTGGCTCAACAAACTGAATCTGTTCAATGGCAATTACATCGATGCTGAGATGGTCAAGGCATTTCTTAGCTCGGCTGAATATCGGCACCGGTTCGGGCCGTGATAAGGATCGCAGGCATCTTGCCTGCGGTTCGCCCCGGCATCCTTGCCGGCCCATCTAAATCTTTCCGGGACGCGGGCAGAGATGCCCGCGCACCGCACGCAGGATGCGTGCGCTCCTTCAAGCGCTCTCCGCTAACTCCCCCGCTGAATATTGTTTCCCGTAGGCGCGCGCGAAATACAGCGCGATCAGAAAAGCCACGAACTGAATCGCCGCCGCAGCCCAGAACGTGTGCGCGATCGATGCGTCACTCATCTTTTGATATTGACCGTTGAAACCCCTGTGCGCAACAGCGCTGTAGATCAAAATTGCCGCGAGAGATGGCCCAACCGCCCGCGCTAAGCTCGCAACCGATTGCATCGCGCCGAGCACGCCGCCCTGGTCGCCGGCACTCGCGCTTTTCGAGGCGAGGCTGCTGAGCGACGGCGCGGACAGAGCTTGTCCGATCGCCGTCACCGCGCCAATCGTGAGAATGGCGAGTAGCCCGGTTGCCGGCGTCACCAACGGAATCACAACCAAACTCGCGGCAAACAAAACCAAGCCGACGATTACCAGGAAAGATTCTCCGAACTTTTTGACCAGCCTTCCGATCATGCCACCTTGAATAGCCGCGGAGATGATTCCCACAAAAGCGAAAACCCAGCCATTGTGAAATGCGTCATAGCCGAGACGAAACATCATGAACAGCGAAAATGTGGCCGTCATGATCGAGAACGCGACTACTGACAAAAAATAGATCGTCATCACGAAACCCAGGCGCGGATTTCGCAGCGACATTATCAGTTGTTGCCAACCCCGGCCGCTCGCGGCCGAGACTCGCGCGGGATGATCCTTCGTCACTGTTTCCGGCAAGGCGAAGTACAGCAAGATCGCATTCGCGAAAGCGAGGCCGCCCGCGAAAAGAAACGGCACGTTGATTCCCCAGCGACTCAGCACGCCGCCAATCGCCGGCCCAAACACAAAACCCAGACCGAACGCGGCGCCGATCAATCCCATTCCCTTGGCGCGATTCTCTTTCGTGGTGACGTCGGCGATATAAGCTTGTGCCGTCGAGATGTTTCCGCCGGATATTCCGTCGATGATTCTGCCGATAAAGAGCAGCGTCAACGTCGTCGCAAATCCCAGAATCAGAAAACCCAGGCTCGTGCCGAGCAAACTAATCAGCAGGATTGGCCGCCGGCCATGCTTATCCGACAGCCGGCCCAACACCGGCGAAAAAATCAGCTGCATTACTGAATACGACGCGAACAGAAGACCAACCTGGCTGGGCGTGGCGCCGAACTTAGTGCCTTCGGCGTAGAACGGGAGAACCGGAATCACGATCCCGAACCCGACGAGATCGATGAAGACAGTAATGAAAATGACGAGGAGCGGCGAGCGTTTCATGTTTGGGTTTCAAGTCTCAAGTTTCAAGTCTCAAGTTATATAGCCGCCGCGTCAACCTTAAACCTGAAACTGTCTTCTATCGACCTCCGCTAATCATTCGGTCGACCGAAAGCTGTCCGCCACCGCCGATCAGCAAAGCGAGTGACATGCCCAACATCGCCATAGCGAGTTCCATTCCCGCGGGAGCAAAGAAATTCGGCCAATGCACGCCGACGATCGCGACAATCATGACGAAGGTGATAAGGAAAGCGCCGACCCGAGTGAACAAACCGAGCAGCACCAAAATTCCGCCTACAAGCTCCGACACCGCCGCAAGGCCCATCCAAAGCCAAGCTGGCCTCATGAACGGGAACGGCGTAGGGAACGATGTGAATTTTGCGAATCCCGGTCCATTGAACGTACCGAGCACCTTTTGCAATCCGTGGCCGATGAAATCTATTCCCAACGCCAGTCGCAGCGGAACCATCGGCCACGACGAACCTGTTTGAACTAGTCTGCGAAGCATGACTATCACCTTCGATTTGTTGTGGATGGAACAGAGCAACTATAAGTCCGTTTCGTGCCAATCGGCTAGTGTCAGAACGCGGAGCGGTGGCGACGGATCAAAGAGTCAACAATAGAGTACGATGCCCTCGCTCCGGCTCGGGGTTCTGACACGTTGCACGTTCGTAGTAACATCAGCGCGCAATAATTTCTCGGATTAAAGAGTATGCGTCGAAATCAAGTCTCGTTTATTGTCCTTCAACTGATTATTCTGATCGCGGCAGCTTTGCCATCTCAGGCGCAGTCGCCCAACGCTTCGGGCATTTCGTTCACCGTTTCAATGCCACAACCCTGGACGCATCTGCTCGAAGTCGAGATGCGCCTTCAGATTCCGGCGAATCTCAATGTGCCGAACGAAACCGATTTGGTCATGCCGGTATGGACGCCGGGTTCGTACTTGATTCGCGAGTTTGAAAGAAACGTGCAGGACTTCAGTGCCGATGCGAATGGCCGCGCGCTCGATTGGACCAAAATAAACAAGGACATCTGGCGCGTGAAGACAAGCGGCGCGCGACAGTGGCGAGCCACGTATCGCGTGTATGCGAACGAACTGTCGGTGCGCACCAACGAGCTGAATGCCGATCACGCGTTTTGGAACAACGCTGCGCTGTTGATGTATCCCGATGGTCGCTTGAATGCGCCGTCAACCTTGCGGGTCGTCCCGCCGTCGGGCTGGAAAGTTGCCACGGGTCTGCCGCCGGTGGCGGGGCAACCGAATACTTTTCGCGCTGAGAATTTCGACACTCTTTACGACTCGCCGTTCGAAGTCAGCAATTTCAAAGAGATCAAATTTGAAGTACGCGGGGTGCCGCATCGGATTGTGATTGACGGCGAAGGAAACTACGATCCGCAGCGCATGAAAGATGACGTGCAGAAGATCGTCGAAGCAGAAGTGTCGATGTTCGGCGTCATTCCTTATCACGACTACACGTTTATCTTGCATCTGCGGGCGAACACAGGCGGCGGGTTGGAACATTTGAATTCGACGGCGCTCGGATTCCGCCGCTTTAACTTTGCGACTGAAGCCGGATGGAGGAGTTTCTACGGCCTCGTCGCACATGAATTTTTTCATCTTTGGAACGTGAAACGGATTCGTCCCGACGCACTCGGACCTTTTGACTACACGAAAGAAAACTACACCCGAAATCTTTGGGTCGCGGAGGGCATCACCGATTACTACGGCAGCTTGATGGTGCGGCGCGCCGGTTTGACTTCGGACCGCGATTATCTTGACGCGCTGGCGCGACGAATTCAGAATTTTCAGAACACGCCCGGCCGTCTGGAAATGAGCGCCGAAGATGCGAGCTTCAATTCGTGGATCAAGGAGTATCGTCCCGACGAAAACTCAGTCAACTCGCAGATTTCTTATTACGACAAAGGCGAGTTGCTCGGGTTGCTGCTGGACTTGGAAATCCGGCAACGCACAAAAAACGCCAAGTCGCTCGATGACGTGATGCGTTACCTCTATCATGAGTTTTTTGAAAAGAGTCGCAACTACTCACCGGCGGATTTTCAGAAAGCGTGCGAGTTGATGGCCGGCGCCAGCCTGGAAGACTTCTTTGCGCAATACGTGCGCGGGCTAAAGTAGCTGCCTTACAACGAAATGCTTTCAGCGGCGGGACTCTCGCTTAACACAACTGGCGCCACTGAGATGATGCTCGTTCCGGATACCAGTTATTTGGGAGCTGAACTAGAAGAAACGAACGGTATTGTCACCATCAAGAATGTTCGCGCCGGAACGCCGGCTTACGAACAGGGATTGAATGCGAAGGATCAGATCATCGCGCTCGACGGCGTTCGAGTTAACAAAGAACTTTTCGACTCACTAGTCGCCGCGAAAAAACCCGGCGATGCAATTCATATCACGCTGTTTCGTGATGACAATCTCCGAACGATCGACATCAA
>QHXI01000085.1:7428-32834 GCA_003222895.1 Acidobacteriota bacterium
AAATGAGTCGCGATTTGACGTGGACATCGAGTCGTTTCGCGCGCAGACCCCCGGCGGCAAAGCAATCACTGAATATGCCTCTCGTAACTCGTCTCCGTGTTTGTGCGCTGCTGGCGATAATGGCTTTCGCCACGCTCAACATCTATGCCCAGCGAGCTTCCGTCGAAACAATTCAATTTCAAAGCAAATTGATCAATGCGAATTTGCCTTACAACGTAATTCTGCCGCCGGGCTATCGCGCTTCTACGACGACGCGCTATCCGGTTTTGTATCTGCTGCACGGACACGGCGGTCATTACACCGATTGGCTGACGCGCACGAATGTCGCTGATTACGCGGAGCAGTACCGCATGATCCTCGTCATGCCCGAAGGCAACAACAGTTGGTACGTGGACGGAGCGGCGGGATCAAACGACAAGTACGAGTCTTGCATTCTTCAGGAACTGATGCCCGATGTCGATAGACGCTATCGCACGATTCAATCGCGGTACGGCCGCGCGATTGCCGGTCTGTCGATGGGCGGCTACGGCGCGATCAAATACGGATTGAAGTATCCGGCGACGTTCGCGTTCGCCGCGTCGATAAGCGGCGCGTTCGGCGTCACTCGGTACACGGAAAAAGAGATGGGCGGCCCGAATTGGGAACCATTTTTGAAAACGTTCGGCTCCATCGGTAACGAGACTCGCAAAGCCAATGACATCTTCGAGATCACGAAAGCGTTGACGCCGGCTCGCGTCGCCTCGCTTCCTTACTTTTATTTTGACTGCGGAACCGAAGACGCAGCGCAGCACTTCGATCGTAATCGCGAACTGTCGGAATTATTTTTGCAGAAGAAAATCCCGCATGAGTTTCGCGAACTTCCCGGCGATCACAGTTGGCGCTATTGGGATCAGCAGGTGCAGGAAGTCTTGAAGATCGCGGCGGAGAAGCTGCATGTGCCGCGAAGAAAAATAAGCCACAGATGAACACGGATGAGCACAGATCAAAACCAAAAACGAGGCGAATGGAATTCACAGCAAAATGGCCTAAAGCCTTTATTTCTTATCTGTGCAATCTGTGTTCATCTGCGGCTGCTATTTGAACTTACCTCATAAAGAACTGGAAGTTCGGATTACGCCGACTGTTGACGCTCGCCAACGGTTGCGTGCCGAGGATGCTCTGCACGATCGAGAGTTTTGCGTTCATGCGCGGCTCGGGCAATTGAAACTTATCCGCCGTTATGCGCGCGCCTTCAAAATCGACTTTCGCGAGCGACGCTAACTCTGCGCCATAACGCGCGACCATGCCAACCAAATCGCTGTCGCTGCGCAGAGACAATTCGCCGTCTTTGAACATGTCGACTTCGAAACCATTGAGCACCGTCGCCGCGTTAAGTAGTTCGTTGATCTGCGCGATGCCCATGTCGATGATCTCAAAGGCGTGCTTGGGCTCGATTGACGCGTACGCATCGGCCACCTTGATCTGATCCTCGAAATCCTTGTAGCTCGCCGCGCGCTTCGTTACCAGGTTGCGCGCATCATCCAAAAATTTCAGCGCAAGTTTTGGGTTATCTTTTTCAGTCGCCGTCGCGAGATCGGTTAAGTACTTGACTCGATCGGAATCTGACGGCAGCGCGGCCAGCTTCTGCTTAATTTCGTTCAGCTTCTCAGGGGATGCAGTCGTTGTCAGCTTTTTGAAATCAACCGCTTGCATGATCGAGTTCCGACCCGATTCATCGAGATGATCGGTCGCGATTTGGAGAGCCTTGTCGGTGTTACCTTCATCGACTGCTTTCTGCGCGGCCTGTTGATAAAGACGCGACTGGATTTGCGGCGGCGCGGTCTTGGCTGCGGTTTCCAGGCTGTCGCTCGTCCCCTGCTCCATCGCAACGCGCATCTGATTGCCAAAATTCATCGTCGAGTTGTTGTTGATGCCAAGGTCCGTGAGCTTCTGTCGCACCGATTGCGCCCGCTCCGGCAAGTACTGATCGATCTGCGGCAGCATCGCCTGCAATGAAAAAAGGACCGTGCGCGCGTTGTTCTGTCTCGTCTGCTCGTCGCTCGGCTGGGTCTGTTGTTGTTGCTGCTGTTGCGGGCCACGAAAAACTCTCGCGCCGCCCCCGCCGCGCGGATTGTTCACCATTGGACCGGCTGAGGTGACGGAAAGCGCTGCCGTGATCGCGTTGTCCATCAGATCGTGATAGGCAGATTCGTTTAGCACCGGACTCGTCGCGCGTGCGGTCGCATTAGCGTCGGTGTTTGTTGCTACACCGGCCGTGTTCGTTGCGCGTGGACCAGCAATCAACAGATTGACGGCAACGCTTGTTGCTTCGCGGCTCGCCAACAAACTGTCGGACGCCAAACGGCCCAGAGCTTTGTCCGACAACTTCTTGAACAATTCGGCATCTTTGCTTTGCAGCTCCGTCAGGATGCGATTCAGCGCCGTCGGGAATTCGCCTTTATCCAGCGACTCGACAGCTCTTTGATAAGCGAACTTTGGATCGGTAGTAGCAATCGTCGCGAGCAGGTTCTGCTCCAGATTATTTCCCTGATCGAGATTGAAGCGGCGACCTTGTCCGGGCGCATTGTTCGCCGGAGTCTGTTGCTGCTGTGTCGATCGAAGCAGTTGATAACCGAGTTCCGCGTCATGTCTTCCGGCGGTTAGAACCAGTTCCTGACGCAACTGATTCAAGTTTTGAACGTCGCTGCGATCCGTGCGATCGACTTCCAACATCATCTGGCCCAGCAGCGCTCCCGCGTCGGTTAGCAACCCGCGCGCGCGCGACGCGCTCTTGTCCCAAAGCATGTCGCCGGCGGCGATCTGCACGCGAATCCGATTCTCGGGGAGCTTCGATGCTTGTGATTCGGTGACGACCTGTTCGAGCAACGCGATAGCTTTCTTTTCCAGCTTAGCCTTTTCTTCCTGTTGCTGTTGCGGGTCCGGCGTCGCTTGCGGAATCGCAGTCTGCGACGTCGCGTCTTGCGCCACGGCGACAGAAACCGAAGAAAGGAGAATCAAAATCGGAAGGAACTTCTTGATTAGCATGATGGTTACCTCGTGAACCCGAACGCGGGAAGATGGCCCGGCAGTTTTCTGATTGATTAGACGGTCAAGCGACCGATTTGGTTACTAAACCTCGAGTCTGGGACCGCCTGAATCATAGCACTGGCACACGCCCCCGCGGAATTCGGCCTCTTGCTTTCACGCCTATCTCGCGCATTGGTTTCAGAATTTACTTGACGCGGGCGTTGGAGTAAGGTGATTGGCCTTGTAGCGACCTTGATCGTGTCAGCAGCCCGACTATGAGGGAGTCCCGACAAGTCGGGATTGCTGACGCGCGGGCTTCTGACATTCTTATACGTGGAGACAAATCAATGGACCAACGATCCGTAACACAGTATCGCTGGAAAGATATGCCTGAGGAGCCGCTGTCTGACTTGCTTTCACGCAAGCTGATCACCGGCGATCGAATGATGCTGGCGCACGTTTATTTGAAGCAGGGTTGCATCGTGCCGCGTCACTCGCATGAGAACGAACAGATAACTTATATCCTCGAGGGAGGCTTGCGTTTCTGGATCGGCGCCGATGAATCACGGGTGATCGACGTGCTCGCGGGCGAAGTGCTACACATCCCTTCCGGTGTGCCGCATAAAGCTGAGGCTCTGGAAGACACACTGGACGTCGATATCTTCAGTCCACCGCGGCAGGATTGGTTGGATAAGACGGATGATTATCTGCGGCAGAGGTAGTAATCATTGATTCATTGAGGCATTGGTTCATTGATCCAATGAATAAATGAGCAAATGATTCAATAAATGGATCTAGATCTCAAAAACAAAGTTGCCCTCGTCGCTGCTGCCAGTCGCGGACTCGGACGCGCGGTGGCAGAAGAACTCGCGGCCGAAGGCGCGTCGCTGGTCATCTGTTCACGCCAACAGGAAACCATCGATCGAGTAGCGAACGACATCAGCGCGGCGATCGGGGCTGAGGTGTTGGGCGTTGCCGCGGATGTCTCCCAACCGGACGACGTTGTTCGTCTCGTCAATTCAGGTATCGAACGCTTTGGCCGAATCGACATTCTGGTGACGAATGCCGGTGGACCACCAGCCGGATCTTTCCAAAGTTTCACTCTTGATCAATGGGAAGCCGCGACTCGCTTGCTCCTGCACAGTGCGGTTGAGTTAGCGCGTCAGGTGCTGCCCGGAATGAAAGAGCGCCGCTGGGGACGGATTCTCAACATCACTTCCATCGCGGTGAAACAACCCGTCGATAACTTGATCCTTTCGAACAGCTTGCGCGCCGCCGTCACTGGATTCGCGCGGACACTCGCGAACGAAGTCGCGTCGTTCGGCATTACAGTGAATAACATCATGCCGGGCTACACGCGCACAGAACGTGTCGAAGAGTTGTCGCGGATGATGGCTGAGAAAGAAGGAATCACGCCGGAAGAATTCGTGGCTGGCTGGGAGAAAGAAATTCCGATGCGCAGAATCGGCGAGCCGCGCGAGTTCGCCGCGTTGGCCGCATTTTTGGTTTCGGAACGCGCGAGCTATATTACCGGAACATCGATTCCGGTCGACGGCGGGTGGATTAAGAGTTTGATCTAAGCAGCTATCCACAGATTACGCAGATTACACAGATGGAACCACCAGACTAAATGTCTTACTCTTTGCCTAATCGGTGAAATCTGCGAAATCTGTGGACAAATAATTAGAGAAACTATGAACTGCACTCATCTCGATCAAATTCGCGAAGTCACGCCGAGCGCCGACGGCTGTGAAGACTGTTTGAAAATCGGCGACACTTGGGTTCACCTGCGGCTCTGCATGACCTGCGGCCATGTCGGCTGCTGCGACTCTTCGAAAAACAAGCACGCCACGAAACACTTCCACGCGACGAAACATCCGATCATCAAATCGTTTCAGCCGGGTGAGGACTGGGGCTGGTGTTACGTCGATGAAGAGATGTTCGACGAGTTGTGAGCCTTTCGGCTTGATTCTGGCCTGCCTCTTGCTCTTCCACCTCTCAAACTATTCGAACTGAACTGTTCCGTTGCACCTTCGCTAAGAACGGTGGCACGAACCCGTACAGTCTCGCGCGCTATGCCTTTCGACAAACGGTTGAGAGAGGGCAAAGAATTTTGAATCGATGGGGTTCCGGGGTCGGCGCAGCCTGTCGAAGCATCTTGAGCGGCCGGGTGCGGAAGGAGTCGCGCTTTTCTAACTTTGGCGCGTCACTCATTGTTCTGATCGGCTTCGGTTCGACGATTGTCGCGCAGCAGCTTGGGCCGAATACTCAGAGTTCAAGTCAGACTCAAACTCAATCACAGTCACAAACGGCTCGTCCAACTTCTCAGCAACGTATGTCGCCTGCGATTACTGCGACTGGCGCGCAACAGGTTCCCGGAGCGGCCAGGACCAGCGAAGCGGTTTCCAGCTTGAGTCTGAACCAGGCGATCAAGCTGGCACTCGAAAACAATTTGGCGACGCTGCTGGCGCAAGAGCGTGAACGCGAAGCGCGGGGTTTTAAGAAAGAGTCGCTCGCCGGTTTGCTCCCGAACATTTCTGGCGAAGCATATCAGGCAAGCGTCACTGAGAATCTCGCCGCCCTGGGATTTACGCCGGGAAAATTTCCCGGATTCACCTCGACGTTCATTGGGCCATTCAAAAATTTCGACGCGCGCGTGCGTTTGCAGCAAACAATTTTTAGTCTGAGCGCGCTGCGAAATTATCAAGCCGGAAAAGCCGGCGTGCGCGCCGCACAAATGGAAGAAGAGCTGGCTCGCGAGCAAGTGGCGGTGTTTGCATCGCTCGCTTATCTCGAATCGATGCGCGCGGATCGATCGGTTTTCGCGGCGCAGGCTAACGTCGATCTGGCGCAAACTCTTTTCAAGCTGGCACAGGATCAGCGCGACGCGGGAATCGCGACCGGCGTCGATGTCACGCGAGCCGAGACGCGCCGCGCCCAGGAGCAGGTGCGATTATCGCGCGCCCAAACCGATGCAGAGCAAGCGCGACTGCAACTTGCCCGCATCGTCGGGCTGCCTTTGGGAAGTTCGTTTACGCTGGCGGACTCTTTGACCTTCACGGTGGAAACTTTGCCTACGATCGAAACTGCGGTTGCTACCGCTGAAGACAACCGTGCTGAGATTCGCGTCACGGCGGCGGAAGTGACGGTTAACGAATTTGCAGCGCGGGCCGCGCGCGCCGAACAACTTCCATCATTGGAATTTCTCGGCGACTACGGCGTCAGCGGTATCACGCCGGTCACCAGCGCGCTGCCGACGCGCCGCTATGCAGTCCAGTTGAACGTGCCAATTTTCAACGGCGGGTTAACACGCGGTCGCATTCAAGTCGCCAGCAGTCGCGAAGCGCAAGCCGAGCTGCAACTCGCCAGCATCCGCGGCCAGGTCGAAGAGGATGTGCGTCTCGCTTATTCGGCTCTGCGGACTACAGCGGACACCGTGCGCGCGGCCGATTTGTCGGCGACATTGGCTGAACGCGAATTGGAAATGGCGCGCGATCGTTTTCGCGCGGGACTCGGCGACAACATCGAATTGACTACGGCGCAGACAAATCTGGCGAACGCGCGGCTCGAGCAAGTAACGGCGCTTGCCGCTTACAACGGCGCGCGTCTGAATCTCGCGGCGGCTTTGGGAAGAGCGCAGATGTTTCGATGGTGATTTGTGTCAGTACCGGGAGCGGTAGCGACCGGATCAATTGTCACGGTCAGATTTATCGATCCCGTCGCTACCGCTCCCGGTACTGACACGAATCTATGACTTAGCAATGGCAGACGAAGCAGACAATCAAGCGAACAACGGCGCTAATGAACCACCGGCGCCCGATGCAAACGAGCAAACGCAGCCGGATTCCACACCGCCCTTGGTGGACGAATACGGCGAGCCGCTCGCCGACGAACATGAACATCCGCGCAAGCGAAAGTTCTATCGACGACCGGGTGTCTTGATCGGCGCGGCGATCGCGCTCCTGGTCATCCTTTTCCTGGGCGGTCGTTATTGGTTGTACGCGCGCTCGCACGAAACGACGGATGACGCATTCATCGACGGGCACATCGTTCAAGTGAGTCCCAAAGTTTCAGGTTACGTGACAAAGGTTTACGTGACGGACAACCAAACTGTAAAAGTAGGTGACTTGCTTGCGGAACTTGATGCGCGCGATCTCGAAGCAAAGCTGGACCAGGCGAAGGCCGCACTAAACGCTGGGCTCGCGCAACATAAGCAAGCTGAAACTCAAGTTTCACTGACGCGGGTCACTACCCGCGCGAATGTTCGACAAGCGGCGGCGGGCGTGCAGCAAGCGCGAGCCAACGAGCGGGGCGCACGCGCGGGCGCCGCCTCGGAACGCAGCCGCACGACGCAAGCGGGCGCGGGAATCGGCGCCGCCGAGTCGAACGTTCAGCAAGCGCGAGCCCAACTTGCCGCAGCCGAAGCCGAAGCTGCGCGCGCAAATGCGGATGTGCCGCGCTACCAGGCATTGTTTGAGAAAGACGAGGTTTCGCGACAGCGTTTGGACCAGGCAATAGCCACCGCGCGCACCGCTAACGCACAGGTCGAGGCGGCCCGAGAGCGCATTGCCGTGGCCGAAGCGCAAACCAGCGAGGCACGCGCAGCAACTTCGGCGCAGGCTTCGACTGCGCAACGAGCACAGACGCAAGTCAGCGCGGCGCAAGCCCAGATCAATGAAGCCCTGGGCCGTTTGTCCCAGGCGAACACCGCGCCGCAACAGGTCGCGGTCAGCGAAGCCCAGGCGGCTTCCGCCGGCGCGAACATTCAGCAGTTGCAAGCCGCCGTCGATCAGGCTGAACTCGAACTCTCTTACGCCAAAATTTATGCGCCGGAAACAGGACGCGTCACGCGCAAAGCTGTCGAAGTCGGCGCGCTGGTCCAGGTGGGCCAACCCTTAATGGCCGTCGTGCCCGGAGAGGTTTGGGTAACTGCCAACTTCAAAGAAAGCCAAATCGGAAACATCAAACCGGGCCAACCTGTCGACGTAACTGTCGACGCTTATCCCGACAGAATTTTCAAAGCGCACGTCGACAGCATTCAGGCGGGAACCGGCTCGCGTTTCAGTCTGATTCCGCCCGAGAACGCGACCGGCAGCTATGTGAAAGTCGTGCAGCGTGTGCCTGTGAAGATCGTCTTCGAACAAAATCAGATCGACTCGCAGCACCTGCTGGCGCCGGGCATGTCGGCCGTGCCGGAAGTGAAGTTTAAGTGACGGATTATTTACCATTTGTCATTGGACATTTGTCATTTTTCATTCGGAACCTGGTTCATCAACTTCGACCACAAATAACAAATGCCAAATCTCCAATGACAAATGTCAAATAGTCTTTTCAGATCAAGATGAGTGCCCGTCCACCACAGCAATGGACTCCCTCATTCAACCCGTGGATTATCGCTGCGTCGGTGATGCTGGCGACGTTCATGGAAGTGCTGGATACTTCGGTCGCGAACGTCGCCCTGCCGCACATTGCGGGAAACTTGTCAGCCACGCCGGAAGAAGCGACGTGGGTGCTGACGAGCTATCTCGTCTCTAACGCCATCATCCTTCCCGCCGCGAATTGGTTAGGCCGTTTCTTTGGCCGCAAGAGATTTCTGATCGTTTGCATCGTTATCTTCACGGTGTCGTCAGCCTTATGCGGCGCGGCCGGAAGCCTCGGCCTGCTGATCGTCGCGCGCATTGCGCAGGGCGCGGGCGGCGGCGCGCTGCAGCCAATTGCGCAGGCCGTTCTGATGGAAAGCTTCCCAGCGGAAAAGCGCGGATCGGCAATGGCCGTTTTTGGGCTTGGCGTGGTTGTCGCGCCGATCATTGGCCCAACGCTGGGCGGTTGGATTACCGACAATTATTCGTGGCGCTGGATCTTTTACATCAATATCCCGATTGGAATTCTTGCCGTCCTTATGGCGAGAACCTTCGTTGAAGATCCGCCCTACATTCGCGATCAGCGACCGGGCCGCATCGATTACATCGGCTTCGGCTTAATGGCCGTGGCGCTGGGAGCGATGCAGCTCGTGCTCGACAAAGGGCAGGAAGAAGAGTGGTTCGCTTCTTCGTTCATCACCTGGTTCGTCATTACGGCGACGATTGCAGCAATCGTATTCGTCATCTGGGAATTGCGATCGAGCGACCCCATTGTCGATCTGCGCGTGCTTACGAATAGAAATTTCGCGGTCGGCACATCGTTGATGATCGTTCTCGGCATCGTGCTGTACGGAACGATCGCGTTGTTGCCTTTGTTTCTGCAAACGCTGATGGGATATCCGGCGCTCGAGAGCGGTCTGGCGGTCAGCCCGCGGGGCTTTGGGGCGGTCGCCTCGATGCTGATCGTCGGCCGGCTGATCAATCGAATTCGCGGGCGATATCTGGTGCTATTCGGGTTCTCGGTTCTGTCTTACGCGATCTACATGTTCAGCAAGATCAATCTCGAGATTTCAGTCAGCAGCATCGTCTGGCCCAACATCATCAGCGGCTTTGCGATGGGATTTATTTTTGTGCCGCTGACGACGATGGCGCTGGGCACGCTGGCGAACGAGCAGATGGGCAATGCGTCCGGCGTTTTCAATCTAATGCGCAACACTGGCGGCAGCGTCGGCATCGCGATCGTCACGACGTTTCTGGCGCGCGGCGCACAGATTCATCAGGCTGCGCTCGTATCGCATCTAACCCCATACGATCCGGCGTTTCAGGAACGCATGAAACAGCTCGCGAGCGGATTTGCGATGCGCGGCGGCTCGGTCGTCGCCCAGCAACAAGCGAATGCCGGCGTCTATGGGATTTTGGTGCGGCAAGCAACCGTACTATCCTACATTGATGTTTTTCGGCTGCTGTCATTTCTTTGCCTGCTTTGTATTCCGGCGGTATTCCTGTTTGAGCGCGTGAAGAAAAAGGCGGGCCCCGTCGCAATGCATTGAAGTCGCATCAGGAGTTGAATCGTTGCACGTTAAGGATCGACGCGATCGAATTTTCATGAGCATGGCACTTGCGTTCGTGGGCGCGATTATATTTGCGACTCCGGCTTACTCGCAGAAGAAAACGCGCGCGCAGAAACCGAAAGCGACGCAAAGTCAGCCTCCATCAACTGAACTTTCGAAACTGCGCGACTCGTACATCTCAGCCACGAAAGAATACAAAGCAAGTTTGGAAAAACTTCAGAGCTTGTATCAGGAGAGCGTGAAGAAGGCCGAGCTGCAACGCGATAAGATGGCGAGGCTTTTGGCCGAAGGCCTGATCGCGAAGAAGGATCTTGAGCAAGCTGAAACCGTGTTGGCTGCCGAAAAATTGAAAGTCAGCGGCGTGGAAAATCAAATCGGATCAGCTGACGCGCAAATCGCGCAGACCTTGATCGAGATCGAAGGTGAGAAAGAAATTGCGAAGCTCGGTCGGGTTCCGAAAGGGACAACGATCCGCGGCGCTTCATTCATTCGCTACACCGGCGCGGGCTCGTGGGTACTCTCGCAGGCCGGAAAGGTCGAAGCGTTTTTCCAGCAGACTTTCAAACGGCCGCTGCCGATCGCTGTTTTCGGTCAGGGCGCAATTCACAATCAATGGCGGTTGGATCATCGCAACGCGATGGACATCTCGCTGAACCCTGATGGAATCGAAGGCCAGGCTTTGATGGACTTTTTGAGAAAGAACGGCATTCCGTTTTCAGCATTTCGCGGAGCGATTCCCGGCGTCGCAACCGGCCCGCACATTCATATTGGAATGCCATCGCACAGGTATTGATGATCAAAACGACAATCACAATCTCGCGCCAGATGGGCGCCGGCGGATCTTACATCGGACAAGTGATCGCAAAGCGGATGGGTCTGAAGTATGTCGATCGCGAAGTACTGTATCTGGCCGCGCAGGAATTTGGTTGTAATGTAGAAACGATCGCGGCGCGTTCAGAGCGCGTGACGTCGTTCTGGGAGCGCGTGCTGGGCGGCTTATCGTTCGGCGCACTGGAAGCCGCTTACACTCCGCCGCCGCTCGGAAATTTTTCCGATCGCGAATTATTTGAAAAGCAAACTCAAATTCTCAAAAAACTAGCGAGTCAGGAAGATTGTGTGGTGGTCGGCTGGGCGGGAGTTTTTCTTTTGCCGCGCCATCGCGGCATGTTCAGCGTCTTCTGTCACGCGCCCAAAAGTTTTCGCGTCAAGCGCATCATGAGCATCTACAAAGATTTGACGGAAGAGAAAGCCCGCGCGCTAATCGCTGAATCAGATCGCACGCGCGAAATTTATTTTAACGAGATGACTGCCCACGATTGGACCTGCGCCAAGAATTACAATCTTTCGATTGACACCAGCCTGCAACCGTTAGACGATATCGCTGAACTGATCATCGACCTCTCTGCGAAGCAGCGGCACCTGGTGGCCACTGCTTGAGCCGCCCTTAAAACCACAACGACTCTGGGGATCGAAGTTATGGATCCAAACCAGATCATTCTTAAGTCGTACGATTACCGTTTGGTAGTCCGCGCTGGCTTCATTTCCATCCTGACCGCATCTGCGCGCGCGGTGTTTTACTACTGAGCTTCGCAACCAAACGGAGGGTTTCCGTGATGGCAGAAGAGTTAAGGAAGACCGGAATCAGCGTCGTCGGCAACGTGCCATGGGGCACGCACCTCTGTCACTTCTACGAGACCCAAGAAGACTTGCTCGACATATTGATTCCTTATTTCAAGACGGGCTTAGAGAGCAACGAGTTTTGCGTATGGGTCGTCTCTGATCCACTCGGCGAAGAAGAAGCGAGAAACGCTTTCAGGCAAGCTGTCCCCGAAGCCGATCGCTATCTGGCGGCGGGCCATATAGAAATTTACGCGCACACCGTTTTTCCGTCTTCGCGCCAACAGACTTCCCCGACAGGTCAAATCGAGATTGTTCCGCACACCGAGTGGTATCTCAAAGGCGGCACCTTCATTGCTGAGCGGGTAACCGACGGCTGGAATGAAAAGCTCGCTGAGGCTCTGGCAAAAGGTTACGTCGGATTGAGAGCCAACGGTAACGTAGCATGGCTCACGGAAGAGAACCGGAAAGATTTTTTCCAATACGAAAAGACGCTCGACGAAAAGCTTTCCGATCAACGGATGATTGTGTTGTGCAGCTATCCATTATCAACTTCGAGCGCGGCTGAAATCTTTGATGTAGTGAACACACATCAGCTTGCCATTCTGAGGCGACGTGGACATTGGGAGGTTCTCGAGACTCCGGAACTCATGCAAGCGAAGCAAGAGATAAAAAGGCTGAACGAAGAGCTGGAACAGCGTGTCATCGAGCGAACCAGAGAGCTTGCCGCGGCGAATGAAGAACTGAGAAAGGAAATTGCTGAGCGCAAGGGGGCCGAAGAGGCGTTGCGCCGAAGCGAAGATCGCATTCGGCTGATCATCGACACAGTTCCTGCCCTCATTCATACCGGTCTGCCGGATGGCTCTCTCGATTTTTTCAACCAACGATGGCTGGAATACGTAGGTCTTTCATTGGATGACTTACTGGGCTGGAAATGGACGGCGGCAATTCATCCCGACGACGTTGTAGCAATGGTGAACGGCTGGCGCGCGGCCCTTGCAAGGGGAGAGCCTTTCGAACACGAATCACGCGTGCGGCGGGCTGATGGGGAATATCGGTGGATGTTTCACCGCGACGTGCCTTTGCGCGACGAGCGGGGACCCATCGTTAAATGGTATGCGTCCAGTATTGATATCGAGGACCGAAAGCGGGCCGAAGAAGCACTGCGCCAAAGCGAAGATCGCATTCGCCTGATCATCGATACTATTCCGGTGATGGCCTGGAGCCTTCGGCCCGACGGGGTCGTTGATTTCCTCAATCAGCGTTGGATGGACTATGCCGGCCTTTCTTTGGAGCAGTATGTCAAAGATCCGACGGGCCCAATCCATCCGGATGACATTCCACGAGTGATCGAGAAGTGGCACGCGCAGATGGCGATTGGTGAAGGTTACGACGATGAAATGCGTTTACGTCGTGCTGACGGGACATATCGCTGGTTTCTGGTTCGCACTGATCCGTTACGAGACGAGCAGGGAAAACTCGTTAGGTGGTATGGAGTATCAACCGACATCGAGGATCGCAAACGGGCGGAAGAGAAACTCACGGCCACCACCGAACAATTGCGCGCTCTTTCTGCGCGCCTGCAAATGGCAAAAGAGGAAGAATCAACTCGCATCGCGCGCGAGCTTCACGATGAATTGGGTTCGGCCTTAACCAGTTTGAAGTGGAACCTGGAGCTACTGGAAAAAGATGATCTTCGATCAGTAGATGGCGTGGGACATTCCCGGAAGCGTGAACAGATCAAAGACATGGCGGCGCTGATTGATAGCACAATCAATTCAGTAAGAAGAATTTCGGCCGAGTTAAGACCCAGCATGCTGGATGATCTCGGCCTGGTGGCGGCGGTGCAGTCGTACTTGCTTCAGTTTCAGGAGCGCGCTGGCATTGTTACTCGCTTTGAAAGCTCCGTTGATGAGGTGGAGTTAACTCCGCCACAGTCCACCGCGCTCTTCCGCATCTTTCAAGAGGCGCTGACTAATGTTCTCCGGCATTCGCAAGCAACTAAAGTTAACATCAGGATCAGCCGACAGAACGGTCAATTCGTTTTGACAATCAGTGACAACGGCCGTGGGATTACCAAATCAGAAAAGTCGAGTGTGCTGTCTCTGGGTCTTTTGGGCATGCAAGAGCGGGCCCGCCTGGTTGGAGGTGAAATCGACATAGCCACGAGAGAAGAAGGCGGAACTGTAATTACGGTAAGAGTCCCAATCGCGCGCGATGGAGACTTGTCGAGTGCTGTGACCAAAGAGCACATGTCTTAGGTGAAGCGAGCAATGAAGAGAGTCCTGATAGTTGACGACCACTCAGTGGTACGCAATGGGTTGAAAAAGATCCTCGAAGATCAACCTGATGAAATTGCATTTGGCGAGGCCGAAACGGCTTCGGAAGCGATCGCATTTGTGCATGAGCAAGATTGGGACCTCGTCATATTAGACATTTCTTTGGGCGGCGGGCGAAATGGGCTGGATACTCTGAAAGAGATGAAACAAATACGCCCGCGGCTACGGGTGCTGATTCTGACCATGCACGCAGAAGAACAATATGCGCGACGCGCCTTTAAGGCAGGCGCCGCGGGTTACGTTACTAAAGACAGTCCGCGAGCAGAGTTGCTCGAGGCGATTAAGAGAATCCTGGGCGGCGCGAAATACATAAGTCCGGCGCTGGCCGAAAAACTTATTGAATACATCGACAACGATACGGCGCTTTCAGCGCATGAGATTCTTTCGGATCGTGAATTTCAAGTGTTGCGTTTGATCGCCTCTGGAAAAACCGTCACGGAAATTGCCGAACTACTATCATTGAGCGACAAAACTATCAGCACCTACAGGGCCCGCATTCTCGAAAAAATGCGAATGAAAACCAACGCCGAACTCACCTATTACGCAATTCGGAATCGGTTGGTAGATTGATCACCGTCCGCGTACTCTCCTTCGTTTAAGCCCCACTGAATTCTGATCCTCGTCAGGCGAAAACCGATAGCGCTGTAAGTGAATCTCGTACACAAAAATCATGGCTAGCCTGATATTCGCCTGCGTCGCTACTTTGTATGCTGGTTCCTTTCGCACAATGGAGGAGTTCGAAGGTGGATCGCATTCGAGTTCTGCTGGCAGATGACACTGGATTGGTAAGAACCGGACTGCGGGCGGTGTTGGAAGAAATTCCGCAAGTCGAAGTCGTAGGCGAGGCCGCGGATGTACCCGAAATAATGTGCATACTTAAACAGCATCAACCGCAAATTGTTTTGATTCACAGGTTGATATCGATGATGAATTGTCTGGAGTTGGCAAGCCGCATCGCTGAAGAATCCCTGAAAGCGCGGGTGATCGTTCTCTCTCGCAATGCAAACGGTGAACACATCGGACAAGCGCTGCGGTCTGGCGCCGCCGGCTATCTGGTAATGAACACTTCATCGCAGGAATTGGAAAAGGCAATCAGAACTGTAGCCTCAGGCGAAACCTACATCAGTAACCTGGCGCTGACTTATTTGGCCGATTTTGTGCGCGCAGAGAATAGTCAGGAAAGCCTGCTCGATCGGTTGACGCGGCGACAGCGAGAAGTCCTGAAACTGGTCGTCCGAGGCAGATCGACGAAGCAAATCGCTCTGGCTTTGAACATCAGCGTGAAGACGGTCGAGTGTCACCGCACGCAGATCATGGAGCGCCTGGATATTCACGACATCGCAAGCCTGGTGCGCTACGCGATCAAAATTGGTCTGCTGGAAATAGAAGATCGAACTAATCCGACTTCAAACTAAAGCAAGTTGGGGCAGGCTCCTAAGGCTTTGTTCCTCGCTTCCTGCTATTTGAGCTCGTCCAATCTGTCTTTTGCCTGCGCAATCATCCAGCGCAGCTTCGTGAGATCATCAATGCTCATGAAAAGCCGCTTCCGATCATAGAAGCCGCCTTCGACGGCAGCGGCAATGGCGCCACCGGCGATTTCTTTGAAAACGATAATTTCAAAATCGCCGTGCGTGCGATAACGAGTTTCAAAGTGAGCCAGTTTGGTAACGGACTCGCTGGCCTTGGCGATTGTATCGAAGGCATTTACCAGCGGATCGATTTCTTCATAGTCGATCATCACCCGAATTTCCGGCGGCGACCCCGGCGGATCGGGAGCGCTCATGACGACTATCACTCCCGTGGCTCGCGTCTGATCGTGCGTATCGCGAATCTCGATTGCTTCTACGCGCGCGGTTCCGCCTTGCGCCCGCAGAGTTCCGGTCCAGGTTTGGCCCTGGATCAGCACCGAGTCTATGCGGCCGGTGTATTCCTCGAGCTTGTTGCGCGGCGCATAAAACTGCGGGTCGCGCGGCGCCGGCAATCGATCTCGTCTTTGCGCGGAAGCCGAACCAAAAGAAGCAGCGATCACGATCGCGGCCAGAAACAACGAGCGAGAAGAACTCATGACAATCCTCCTTTATTTCGACAGAGCGAGAACGATCGGGAGAGAAGATGCCGCTAAGTCTAACCTAAGATTGTCCGTAGAGTTCCAAAAAAACTTGCAGTCCGCTTCGCGGGCTCAGAATGCCTACCGCTCTTTCGCAATCAGCGGTTGGCCGCCGGGGTCAGGTTCCGGTGGCCGGCGATGCGTGAGTTCCGGTGGAACGGGTGGCGGTGGATTGGCGACGAATTTTTCCAGCGCGGCATCGACGATTTCATTGATGCGCGTGATCAGTTTGATGTTGAGTTCCGCACGTACGTCTTCGGGAATATCTTCGAGATCAGATTCGTTGCGCGCCGGCAGAATAATTCGATGAATACCGGCGCGATGCGCCGCCAAAACTTTTTCTTTGATTCCGCCGACGGGAAAAACCAAACCTGACAGAGTGATCTCGCCGGTCATGGATGTATCAGGGCGCACGCGGCGGCCGCTGTAAAGCGAAGCCAGCGCCGCAGTGATCGCAACGCCTGCGCTTGGTCCATCTTTGGGAATCGCTCCCGCCGGAACGTGCAAGTGCACGCCATAGTCACGGAACATGGAAGGATCGATCCCGAAATCCTGCGCGTGCGACCACAGGTACGATTGCGCCGCGCGCGCCGATTCCTGCATGATTTCGCCGAGCTGGCCCGTGATGGTAAATCCGCGGCCACCCGGCAGCAGGTTCGCTTCGATGAATAGAATTTCACCGCCCATCTCAGTCCAGGCCATTCCGGTCGCGACGCCCGCCGGCAGTTCTTTGCGCGCTTCTTCCGGATAAAATTTCGGCCCGCCGAGATAATCCTTCATGTCGCTGGCGTCGACGACTAGCTTCTCGCTGGAACCCTGGGCGATCTTCAAAGCAACCTTGCGGGCAACCCGCCCAATATTCCGCTCAAGTTGGCGCACGCCCGCTTCGCGCGTGTAGCGCGTCGCGATTAGTCTGATCGCATCGTCGGTAAGCTCCAGTTGATCAGAGGACAATCCATTTTCGCGAATCTGTCGCGGCACCAGATATCGCTTCGCGATTTGAAGTTTCTCGCGATCGCTGTACCCCGCTAGTTGAATTACTTCCATGCGATCGCGCAGCGGCGGCGGAATTGGCCCAAGCTGATTCGCAGTTGCGATAAAGAACACTCGCGAAAGATCGAACGGCAAATCGAGATAATGATCGCTAAACGAGTTGTTCTGCTCAGGATCTAGAATTTCGAGCAGCGCCGCCGCCGGATCGCCGCGATAATCCGCGCCGAGCTTGTCGATTTCGTCCAGCATCATCACCGGATTGTTCACGCCCGCCCGCCGAATCGACTGAATAATTCGTCCCGGCATCGCCCCGACGTACGTGCGGCGATGGCCACGTAATTCGGCTTCATCGCGCACTCCGCCCAGGCTCAGTCGCTCAAACTTCCGTCCCATCGCGCGCGCGATCGATCGGCCCAAAGAAGTCTTGCCGACGCCTGGCGCGCCGACGAAGCACAGAATCGGGCTCTTCGCATCAGGCCGCAATTTGATTACCGCGAGAAATTCGAGGATGCGTTCCTTAACGTCTTTGATATCGTAATGATCTTCGTCTAGAACTTTCTGCGCTTCGTTCAGATCGAGCTTGTCTTCAGACGAAACTTTCCACGGCAACTCCAAAATGAAATCCAGATACGTGCGAATAACGTGATAGTCAGGCGCCATCGCCGGAAGTTTCTCCATCCGGCCCAATTCGCGCACAGCTTCCTTGCGTACCTCGTCCGGCAGATCGGCTTTGGCGAGACGCTCGCGCAGTTGCGCAGCCTCCGCTTGTTCGCCGCCTTCGTCTTCGCCCAGCTCTTTCTGGATCGCCTTCATTTGCTGACGCAGAACGTAATCGCGCTGGGCTTTGTCCATCTCGGTCTGCGCTTCGCTGGCGATCTTCGAACGCAGCCGGATGATCTCGACTTCGTGCGCGAGAAAATCGTGGGCGAGATGCATCAGGTCGTCGACCGTGTTCGCTTCGAGCATCTGCTGCTCTTTCTCAACCCCCAGGCTGAGAATCGAACCGAGAAAGTAAGCCAGCCGAACCGGATCGTCCGCGCCTAAAACCACGAGCCGAACTTCCGGCGGCACTTGCGGCAGATAAGCCAATGCCTGCTGGATCAGCGACTGAACATTTCGCTTCGTAGCCTCGACTGTCTCCTTATCTTTCAACTCCAAGTCGGGCAGAACCTGAACTCGCGCGCGCAGGAACGGCTCCTGCTGTTCCCAGGCGAGCAGACGAATGCGGTCACTGCCCTGGACGATCAAATGCAGAGTGTCCTCGACTCTCTCCATGCGTTTGATCATTACGAGCGTGCCGACTTCGTAGAGATCTTCGGGCTTGGCGTCGCCTTCGGAAATTCGATCCGGACGCACGCTGAAGCACGCAAGCAGTTTTTCTTCGCTCGTCAACGCTGCTTCGACCGCCGCGATCGATCCCGGGCGGCCGACCGACAACGGCACCATCGTCTCGGGAAACAAAGTCGTGTTCTGTAGCGGCAGGACCGGAATGACAAAGGGCACGCCTTCCGGTTTCTTTGCAGCCGGTTGCGAAGACGACTGATTCGGGTTGTTTTCTGTTAGCGCCATGAATTTTTAGATGAGTGCGATTAGTATTGGAAAATTTAACGCTTCGCCGCTCGTGCTTGCTCCTGTTCTTCGCGCAGGCGCAAAATCAAAAGCCCATCGCGATAGTCACGATCGACCGAAGCATGTTCTATGGAACGGGGGAACTGAATCATCTTTTCGAATCGGCTGTAGGTAATCTCAAGTTGATAATGCGATACGCCTTCGCCGCACGTGCCATCGCGCCGCGATCCACTGATGCGCAAAACTGGGCCGTCGATCGTAACTTCGATATCGGCAGGTTTGATGCCGGCGAGATCGACTTTCACGATCCAGCCATCCTTGGTGCGATAGACGTCGGCGGCGGGACACCACAAACGACCGGACGGCCGGCTTTGGCGATCGTCGCGAATCATACGGAAGTAACGTTCAAAAGATTCGCCGGACATACCTATGCTTCCATTACCAGAACTATTATTTAAACGGGGGTTCGTTTGAATGAATTATAAGACTTTCGCGGGTAATTGTCAGTTTGAGGGAGTTGTCCACCAGATTTCACAGATTAAGGAAAATGTCTTCAGCAGGTTTGAGCAGCGCGCTCTCCGTCAGAGCGAATCTCTTCCCTGCTCAACTCAATAATCTGCGTGGATGAGTCGTCGCTTCTCACTTTCCATGCAGAACCAACCATGCCGCCAACGCCGCTTGCTTCTCGTCGGTTCGCCACGGAGGTGAAACTGATCGACGCAGGTCCTCGATCTTTAGGGCGAGAGAAGAATGTTTCTTTCCCAGCTCAGCTTGGATAATCGATCCGAAATCTCGATCACTGAACGTGCGTCGGCTCAACCCGTTTTTATTGGCGGCAAACTCGAGCACTGAACGGAACAAAACTCCTTCCGCAGCGTGCGCACGAATGTGGTTGTTGCCGATGCGTGTGAGGTCACGATCTTTTGCGCCGACGATTCCTGCGCCAGTCACTGTCGCGCCGTCTTTCGTTATTTGTTTGATAAGCCGCGCGAGTTCTTTCGACGAGACTTTCTGAATTGCACGAACGTACTTGTGGACGGCGCGTTGAGATTCTTCCCAGGGCAAATCCATCACTTCGTGATAAGGCTGTGCTGTTCCGGGAAGTTTTGGATCGACGAGTCGGATTTCTTCCTTTGCCAGAACGATGGGGGATTCGGCGCTGCCGCCTATGACGACGGCGATCGCGCGCGCGGTCTTGGCGCGCAAGCCGATGGCGACAGGATTCGATTGCTTCATGAGTTCTCCACAGATTACACAGATTTCACAGATTGAAAAGAAACCAGAACTCTATAAAACCAACATCGAAGACTGATAAGCATTTTCAGGAATCGCTAATTTCTTATCTGTGTAATCTGCGTAATCTGTGGATGATTCTTCTTCAAGGATGCGTCATCTCTTCCGGCTTGACCCATTCGTCGAATTGTTCGCCGGTCAGCAGACTTAATTCGATTGCCGATTCGCGCAGAGAGATTCCTTTTTTGTGGGCGTTCTTGGCAATCTTCGCGGCGTTGTCATAGCCGATGTGTTGATTCAAGGCAGTGACCAGCATCAAGGAATCGCGCAAATGCTCGTCGATTTTCTCGCGATTGATCGTCATCCCGGCGATGCAGTATTCGACGAAGCCATGACAAGCGTCATGAAGCAAACGAATCGAATGCAGCAGGTTGTGAATTATCACCGGCTTAAAGACATTCAATTCAAAGTTGCCCTGCGAACCGGCGAATCCGATCGCCGCGTCGTTGCCCATGACTTGCACCGCGACCATGGTCATCGCTTCGCTTTGGGTCGGATTAACTTTGCCGGGCATGATCGATGAGCCCGGTTCGTTTTCCGGAATGACCAGCTCACCCAGACCACAACGCGGGCCTGACGCGAGCCAGCGAATATCGTTTGCGATCTTCATCAGCGAAGCGGCAAGCGTTTTCAACCCGCCGCTACAGAAAACGATTTCATCGTGAGCTGACAGCGCGGCGAATTTGTTCGGATGAGATTTGAAAGGCAGGCTGGTGAGTTCCGCGATTTTTTTCGCCGAGCGCTCGCCAAATTCCGGATGAGCATTCAGGCCCGTTCCCACCGCCGTGCCGCCGATCGCCAGATCGTAAAGCCCCGCAAGCGTCGCGTTCATCCGATCGATATCGCGTTCAAGCAGACTCGCCCAGCCGGACATTTCCTGACCGACAGTCAACGGAGTCGCGTCCTGCAAATGCGTGCGGCCAATCTTCACGACATCCGCAAATTCCTTCGCTTTCGCGTCGATTGCCTCGTAAACTTCCTGAGCGCGCGGGATCAATTTGTTCATCCGCTCGGCAGCGGCGATATGCATGGCCGCGGGAAACGTGTCGTTCGACGACTGCGACATGTTGACGTCATCGTTCGGATGAATCGGTTTCTTTGATCCCATGACGCCGCCGGCAATTTCGATCGCGCGATTCGAAATCACTTCGTTGGCGTTCATATTCGTCTGCGTCCCGCTGCCCGTTTGCCACACGCGAAGCGGAAAGTGCGCGTCGAGCTTTCCTTCGATTACTTCGTCACAGGCCTGCACGATCAGCTTCGCTTTGTCCGCTGCCAGCTTTCCCAGATCCTGATTCACCAGTGCGCAGGCTTTCTTCAGAATGCCAAACGCGCGAATCATTTCCCGCGGCATCACGTCGTAACCGATATCGAAATGAAGCAAGCTACGCTCGGTCTGCGCGCCCCAATACTTGTCGGCGGGCACTTCGATTTCGCCCATCGAATCCGATTCGATGCGGGTGTTGGTTTTCGGTTCCGGCGATTGTTGTGACATATGATTCGAGGTCTTCGCTGTAGGCGAATTGTTCCGCGTCTTCGCTGCGTTAGCAGCGAGATATTTATAGCCCAAGTCGATCTAGAAACCCTAAGCTGCATAGCAGCGACATATTTTATGTCGCCCATAAATGGGCTTAATTTATTGAAACCGCCCGTAGTCTATAAACATTTTGTGCCTACGGCATTGAGGAAGATTGCACTTCGGGAATGGCGCGACTTTCGGACAAGTAGACAGGCACTGTCAGATGCCCGATGTTTCTTGATTATGGCTTGAACGGTTTTCTGATCGGTGGAATCGCGCGCGGAATGTCGTCGCTGTCGAGATTCAACTGCTGACTGTTTTCCTGACCCTTCAATTTCGGCGGAGCGGTCGGATTGCCTGTTCCCTTCGGTCCCGAGATTTTGATCGTTGCTACTTCCGCCGTACGCCGCAGAATAGCGCCGCCGCGTCCGGCGACCCAAGCGCTCGACCCGCCTCGATACGCGACCGCGAACAGCGGCGAGCTGGTCAATGTCGGCTGCACTTCCCAGGTCACGCCGCCGTCATTTGTGCCGAGCACCCGCCCTTGATCGCCGGCAATCAAAACGTCGTCGCGCGCTGCGACTGAGATCGCGAATAGATTTGTCTTGACGTTAGTCTCCTGATCCTTCCAGGTCTTGCCGCCATCGTCGGTGCGCAAGATGATCCCTTTTTCGCCGACAATGTATCCGCGCGCTCCATCGGCGAACGCGACCGCGTGCAACCACGTCTTCAAGTTCACCGACACGTCCTTCCAATTTTCACCACCGTCTTCTGTGCGCAGGATCGCCCCGCCTGATCCAACCGCGATACCGTGCTTCGGATCGATGAAGCGAATGTCTTCAAGCCACGCTTTAGTCCCCGACGGTTGTGGCACCCAAGTCTCGCCGCCATCTTCAGTCTTCAGCATGTAACCGCGCGCGCCGACGGCCCAGCCCAACTTTTCGTTGAGGAAACACACGCCCAGCAACTGCTCAGTTATGTTGCTGTCCTGCGCCTCCCACGACGCGCCGCCGTTGCCCGAGTGCAGAATGGTTCCGCCATCGCCGACGACCCAACCGTTCTTATCGTCGATGAAGGTCACTGCGTCCAGGTGGACCGTGGTGCGCGAAATCTGCGACGTCCAAAGCTTGCCGCCCGATCGGGTGAACAAGATTTTTCCGTGACCACCGACGGCCCAACCGCGATAGCTGTCGATGAACGTGATATCAGCGATGTCGTCGCGGCCGCCATCCGTCAAACGCGACCAACCGAGTCCGCTATCGTCGCTGCGCAACACGAGCCCATCGCTGCCGGCGGTCCATCCAGTGTCGGCATCGGCAAAGTAAACTGTCACCAAACGCGGATTTGTCCGCACGCTCGCGGGCAGCCAAATCTTGCCGCCGTTAACCGTGCTCAACACCAGGCCGGTATTAGTCGTAATCCAACCGTGCTGTTCGTCTATGAAGCAAACGGCGAGCAGATCGTCGCTGACCAAACTATCGACAGGTTCCCAAACTGTTCCGCCATCTTCGCTGGTGATAATTCGTCCGCCATAGCCAACGGCAATCGCGCGCTTCTCAGAAATCAACGCGACACCGGTAAATGGAAGATTGCCGAGGCGCACGACTTCTTTCCAATGCTTGCCGCCGTCGCTGGTGCGCAGGACGGTCCCGCGATCGCCGACAGCCACGCCGAGATTTTTATTGGTGAATGAAACTGAATAAAGGTGCGCGCGCGTCGGAGTTTTTTGAATTGTCCAGGTTGCGCCGCCATTGGTCGTCGCCAGAATGCAACCGTAAGTTCCGACAGCCCAGCCGCGCGCTGCATTGTCAGCAGCAAACGTGATCGCGTAGAGATGATCCTTCGTTGGCGTTGCGACTTCGAGCCATTTGTCACCGGCGTTTCGAGTTTCAACCACCAACCCGCGCGCGCCGACCGCAAACGCATGTTGCCGATCGAAAACGTACAGGCCATTCAAAGCGTTGACCAGTCGCGTCGGTTGATGCTCCCAACGAAAGCCACCGTCATTCGTGTATAGGATCACACCGTCAGCGCCGACGGCCCAGCCGTGCAGCTTGTCGCCGGCGAAACGAATCGCGCTGATCGCGTTGCCTTGCGGCAGCGGATTCTGCCATTCCCAACCGCGACTCGAGGTTTGCGCCGAAGGTGACGAAGAGCACACAACCGTGATGACGATTGAAGCGAGGCAGAGAAAGAGCGACTTGCCTCTATCCCTTAAATTTGGCGACTGAAGTGACACGGTGCTCTCGCTTGAGAAGGACGCTCGGGTTTGCCGGTTGCCTGATTATAGATTCGTGGGGAAAAGAAAGCGAGAGTGTCGTTCCCTCTCCCGTTGGGAGAGGGTTAGGGTGAGGGCCTAAACGGCCAAGGAAGAGTTTCTATTTGTTTTTCGTTGCTAGACCCTCCCACCCTCATCCCCTCTCCCACAAGAAGAGGGTGGCAGACTATCAGAATAATTCAGAGGCCTCCGGACTACTTTCTTCCGGCTCGATCACACCTATCTTGTCCACAGCGTCCTGCAACACGGCTGGCTCGACGTGACCGAGCGCGGCAATCTTTCGGGCGGCCTTGTCCGCGGCCTCCTGAATTACATGGCCGACGTGGCCCTGTGACCATTGCCACTCGATCTGATGACGCGCGGCTGCCTGGTCCAGGCGCTTCCACCAATCGTGATTTGTCTTGCGACGAAAGTTGCCTTTCATCGTCTCGATCACATAGCGCGAATCTGTGTGCACACGCACGCGACAAGGTTCTTTCAAAGCTTCCAGACCCAGGGCCGCCGCGGCAATCTCTGCTTGTTGATTCGTGGCCCTGCCGAGATACGTGCCGAACGCGCGCCACAATCCTTTGAACCCCAGCAACGCCACGGCAGCGGCACGCGCTGCATTGCGACCGTTGCCGAGACTCGAGCCATCACAAAAGATCGTGACGAGTTTGGTTGGCCGCCTAACTTGTATCGGCGCTTCCCAAGCCGAATCATTTTCAGCTTGGGCAGTTACAATCTCATCAACCTGATTACGCGTCTTCATTTCGCTGCTCACAGATTACTCATTCACCTTCAGCACCGCCAGAAAAGCTTCCTGCGGAATCTCTACGCGGCCGACCTTCTTCATGCGCTTCTTGCCTTCTTTTTGTTTCTCGAGCAGCTTGCGCTTGCGCGAAATGTCGCCGCCATAGCACTTGGCGATCACGTTCTTGCCCATTGCCTTCACGGTTTCGCGCGCAATTATTTTCGCGCCGATGGCTGCCTGGATTGGGACTTCGAAGAGTTGGCGCGGGATCAATTCCTTCATCTTGGTTGCCAGGGCGCGGCCTTTTGCTGCCGCGGTGTCGCGATGAAGAACCAGCGACAGCGCATCGACGGGTTCACCGGCTACCAGAATGTCAAGCTTCACCAGATCGCTTTCCCAATAACCGGCGAGATGATAATCGAGCGAAGCGTAACCGCGCGAAGTTGACTTCAAGCGATCATAAAAATCGAGCACGATCTCGTTCAAAGGCAGTTCGTAGGTCAGCATCACTCGATTCGAGGTGATGTACTCAAAGCCTTTCTGCTCTCCCCGCTTTTCTTCGAGCAACGCCAGGATTCCGCCGAGATGTTCTTCAGGGGTCAGGATCGTCGCTCGGATCGCGGGCTCTTCAATCTTAACCAGCCGGCCAGGATCGGGCATCTTTGCCGGCGAATCGATTTCCGTGACCTTGCCGTCAGTTGTAGTCACCACATAACGCACGCCCGGCGCCGTGGTGATCAGATCGAGATCGAATTCGCGTTCCAGGCGTTCCTGCACAATCTCCATGTGCAGCAGGCCGAGAAAGCCGCAGCGAAATCCAAAACCAAGCGCGGTGGACGATTCAGGTTCGTAGAAGAACGACGCGTCATTCAAACGCAGCTTATCCATCGCATCGCGCAGCTCTTCGTACTGGTTCGTATCCACGGGATAGAGTCCCGCAAAAACCATGGGCTTGATTTCCTGATAGCCGGGAAAAGGTTCAGTCGTGGGCCGCGCCGTTTCGGTAATCGTATCGCCGATT
>QHXI01000019.1:0-4647 GCA_003222895.1 Acidobacteriota bacterium
CCTGGCGTCAGAAAGCTCGTCGTCGATCTTGAGACTCAAGTCGAGGCGGTCCGCGGCGAACGATAGCGTCAGTACCCGGAGCGGACCGGGGTCCCCGCGCGGGCAGCCCGCGTGGGGTGGTGGATGCGACGGGATCAAGCGATTCCCCCGATTCCAACTTAAGATAAATGAAACGCTTCATTCTTCGCGCCCTGGTACTTCTTATCGTCGCTCTCCTCGCCTATCTTCTCCTCTGGCCGGTTCCGATCAATCCCGCTGCATGGACTCCGCCGATGGCGCCTGAACTCACAGGCGTTTACGCGCAGAACAATGAACTCGCAAAGATCGAGCGTTTGCGCATCGATGGCTTCGCGCCTGAAGACGTCGCGTTCGATAAAGACGATCGAATCTACTGTGGCGCCGAAGATGGACGCATCTTTCGGTTTCAACCGGACGGAACCAAACCCGAAGTGTTCGCGCAGACGAAGGGCCGGCCCTTGGGATTGATTTTCGACGCGGCTGGAAATTTAATCGTCGCCGATGCCGTGATCGGTTTGATGTCGATCTCGCCTGATGGCAAGGGAACTGTGCTTGCCACCGAAGCGGGCGGCGTTCCGTTCCGCTGTACGAACGATCTTGATGTTGCTGCCGACGGCACGATCTATTTCACCGATGCTTCGTACAAGTTTCGGCTAACCCAACTGAAAGAGGACGTGCTTGAGCATCAACCGAACGGCCGCTTTCTCGCTTACGATCCACGAACGAAACACACGCGCGTCTTGCTGAACGATCTGTATTTTGCTAACGGCGTGGCAGTCAGTCCCGATCAATCGTTCGTGTTGGTGAACGACACGAGCTCTTATCGCGTGCGTCGCTATTGGTTGAAAGGTGACAGGGCGGGACAGTCAGACATCTTCATCGACAATCTTCCAGGATTTCCTGACGGCATTTCTTCGAATGGCCGCGACACTTTCTGGGTCGCGTTGGTAAATCGACGCGATGCTGGGTTGGACTTTCTGCTACCGCATCCGTTTCTGCGAAAGATCGTGTGGCGACTTCCTTCCTTCCTGCAGCCAAACATCAAGCGCTACGCTTTCGCCATCGGCCTCGATGCGAACGGCAAAGTCGTGCAAAACCTCCAGGATTCTTCGGCTACTTGCTTCGCCCAGATCGCCAATGTCGTCGAGCACAAAGGCAAATTGTATTTCGGCAGCATCGGCGAGAGCGCGATTGGACGAATGGCACTAACGTCGAGGTAATCAGCAAGATCCTGTTAGCTCGGCCCAATGCTTCCTCTTAATCTACTTGATAATTCCGGCGAATGCTGCCAAGCCAATAGGAACGAGAACATAACCCAAAATCATATGAACTCTTCTATAGCGCGCAGACCAGCGGCGCTCTTCTTTGGGAGTCCAATTATCTGCGTCGCCAAAATCAATAACAGGAAGAAAAAGATCCAAGCTGTACCAAAACCCTCTGTACTTACCCTTCAAGCGATCGCTGTCACCCGGATCCATCGGTTTCATCCAATCTTCTTTTCGGAAGGCGAAGAACCAACCGAGAAGTAAGATTACCCCGCTGACACCCAGAATGCGTTCTTTGTGACGTCCGTAACCGAGCAGCTTGTCCAGTGCCAAATTGCCAAACCACGCAGCCCCGAGCCTTGCCTTCGTCGCAAGTCTTTTCTCGGTTCCGGCTTTGGACCACAAATCCTCGCGCTCCCGCCGCTGACCCGCGATGTAAACTTCTGTTGCCTGGTCCGGGTATCCGTGCCGTAGAAAGAGTGCTTCGAGGCTCGAATAAAATTCAGGCTTGTAGTTGGCTGCGCGCGCAAAGTCCTTCAGTTTGTCCCAGGAAGCCGGATTCATATCCTGAAACGTCATTTCATCAATGGTGAGTAATTGGCTTGGGTTATTGGCTGCCAGGAAGTTCGCGTTCTCCAAGAATAGTCCATCCAGCTTGGTTCTCGTCAGACTCGTATTACCAAAAAACCGAGATCCATTAAGAAAAAGATTGCCAAAATGTCCGTCGCCAAATCCGACATAGCCGTAGAGCTGAGCGTCGTTCAATTCAGTTGCGCCGGCGACTTTCATGCTATCAAAGTCTGCCGCAGGGATGCCCAGTTTCACGGTTTGACCAGCTTCACCCTGATGAAACTCGGTTTGAGTAGCCATGAAATCACCTTTAACCTCAGTCTCCGTAAAGTCTGCCTCACCTCTGAATTTTGTGTTGTTAAGCCACAGGTCGCCTCCGATGTGAAGACTCTTAAGAAAAGTGAGGCAGTCGTTGAATGAACAGCTATCAAATACCAGATGACTTCGCTTGAGATTGACGACGTCGCGGAAGTCGCAGTGAATAAAATCGGCGCCGTGTTTGATCTCTTGATTCCTCAGATCAACAGGTCCGACAATGATTGCATCCCTGATATCGACACCGGCCGCGGACACCACTGAATTGTCACTTAACAGGTAGCTTACCAGGCAGCCACTGATTGTTCGTTCTTCTAGCGTCCCGTTCTTAAGGTCCGCAGCTTGACCCGCAGCGATCATGTCGATTACGTGTTGTTCAGGCCTGCTCCATTGACGCCCGCACTTGCCGTAATTCTTTACCGCGGCTTCCATAACGTTCTCGGTCGGCAAACATTGGGCGATGCCCGAATCACTTCCTGAAGACGAGGGCGGATTCTGCGCAAATGCGGAGTGAGTAAATATCCAGAGCAACAGGACCACCGGACAATTGACGATGAGGCAATGACGTTTTAGCGAGATTCGCATTGTCGGATGCCTCCATTCTCTTTGGGGAGCCGGAGCACGCGAGATCACAGAACTTCTTTATCGTAGCCGATCCCCGGCCAATGGCGTGGGGTTCGGTGCTGCACCCGGAACAGTAAAAGCGGACCGCCGAGAATACCTATCTACATTATGCGAACTCGGATCGCTTGAATCCGATTGACCCGCTGAGCCCGAGCGCCCGGTAGGGCGCTCGGAACGGTCAATTGATGGGCGCTACGGCTTGACCCGCTTTGGCAGCACCGGTACGACATCCTCTGCGAAGCCCATGTAAGTCGGCTTGCCGGTGCTCAGATCCCAACCGTGAGACGTATAGACGGCCGTGACATCGATCGGACGCGGCTCAGGATGCTTTGGTGTGCCCGGCACTTCGATCACGACCCAGCCGGTGATGAAGGCGGGGGCACTGGGCACTGCGCTGCCGAGAAGTTGCTTCCGTATGTCGGTACAGTCTATTTCGAGTCCCCAGTCATCTTTGAGCGACGCCTCGAAGAGCTTGCCTGGAGGCATTGGCTCTTCCGGACGTGGAGGCCTCTCGCCGCCGTACAACAGCACAGCCTTTTTCTGGAAGGACACCAAAACTGAATTCGGGTTATGCACATTAATTGCGGTGAAGTAGTTTCCCGGCTTTACCGGCCACTCCCGTTCTTCGGAAGGAAATGGCGGGGTAAAGCTGCCGCAGAGGAATTTCACCGCATAGACGTCCTTGACTGACGGCAAGCAGAACACACGAAATTTCCAGGCACGATCCGGAAATGAAAATGGGCCAAACCAAGAGGGCGCTGGAACCCCGGTAACCGTTCCCACATAACTGCCCCAATATTGTTGGCCGACACCATTCTGAACGGGAGCTTGTTCTCCTCCCACAGGATCAAAGACAATCCAATACTTGGTTGCCGCATTCACGGTCACCGGAGTTAGCAGATCTGCTCCTTGCCATGAATTCGCGGCCGACAAAGCAAAGTTGTTGGTATTACTTAGATTAGCGAGCGGCTTACTTGGAGTGCCGCCATCATCGCTCCAAATTGCGAGCGCATCGGGTCCTGCCGACTCGCCCGTAAAGATCTCGATGCGGGTGATAGTTTCGGTTACATTCGGCGTCCAGGCGAATGCAACCATGGGCCCTCCCATGAAGACGTTGTTATTGAAGGTATCAGTCGCAAAGTTAGCGCCGTCGCAGGCCGGCTCCTGGACCAACAAGGAGGTGGCTGCCTTTATTTGCTTCCTTGTGTCCGGCCTCTCACTGGTAAGCCCCTTATCGGGAGTCCTTTCCTTTTGCGCCCACGCCGCTGTGGGTAGAAGCAGACAGCCTGCCACGCAAAGGACGGTAAAGAAGATCGGTCTCAGGACCGGAATCGTGATTGGTTGATTTGGATGTGCGAAATTCATTAGTTACTCTCCTATGTTGATGTGGCCTGATGGCATCGGTGCGGGCGATTGGGCGAATGACCCGTTGAAATTCACCAGTCGTTCATCCTTCCGTGCGCATCGTTGCTGTTGCTCCCGCGCCCCGGCTGATGAGTTGCTATGCCCCTTTATTCGTTGCGCGTGACGAGAACGTTTGCGACGTCAAACTCTCCAGTCCACGGGAATCCCATCCATATTCTGACTGACCCGAACTGTCCCATCTGACGCAACGCGCCGAACACGTCGCGGTCTGCCTGCCCCGCGGTGCCGACGCCGGCAAGAACGATGTGCGCCTTCGCCGACGTGTCACTGATGTCCAGAGTGACCTGCACCATGAAGGGTTTGTTTCGCGGAAACGCCCCGAAGATGGTGCTCTCGTCGTCGTCGATGCGAATCTTGTTCGTCGGGAGAAAGTCGAGGTGCAGGAAACCTGAAAAGCTGCCGAGCGGCTGGTTGAGCGTTCCGAACTGAA
>QHXI01000019.1:4660-12736 GCA_003222895.1 Acidobacteriota bacterium
CGGGGCCGGTCCAGTATTCGCGTTAGTACTCGCCCGGCTGATACGAAGCCACTTCGTGGGCGGGGACGCATCGGGCGGCGCCGCGACGACTAAAACGCTTCCCGGGCCCCCGCTAAAAGTTGCCGTGCCGACCTTTTGCGCAGGTGACGGCGGCTGATTGACGGTGGTATCGAAGTTCGACTCGAAGAGCGTTTGCTGTTTACAGCCGGTTGTGAGCAGGAGGGCGAGCAGCCCGCACCAGAAAAGGACTTTGACGACTCCCGCGCGGCGTGACGTCCTGATGGGGGTTGGACAGACGTTTATTGCTAACAATTCTAAGGTTTGATCGCTCATGTGGTCTCCTTTAAAGTCGAATGACTCGGCCTAGCTCATCTTACTGGCAACGCCCTTGCTCACGCGCGCGCGCTACTGGTTTTACATCGCCATGTGCGAACTCGGATCGCTCCAATCGGATTGGCCGGTTGAGCCGCCCAGCGCGCGCACTTCCACCGTGTAGTCTTTGCCGCGCGTCAGTCCGGCCAGGACGATGCGCTGCGAATCACCGCTAAAGACGCTGGGTAGCCACGACGCGGCGTCGTCAGTTAATTTCGCCCGTCCTTCATACGTGTTTGCGTTCCTGACCGGATCCACCGTCGCGACGAGCTGACCGCTCGCACCGTTCTTGAGACCGAGACTCTGCGGCTGTTCCAATGGAACGGAGGCGCGGTTAGTGCTCTGCGCTTGAAATCCCGAGCCGAGCAACAACGCCGGATCGTCGTTGCAATTCATCTGGACGTACGTCGCGACTCGCCGCAGGTCACCCAGGAGTGTTTGCCGCGAATTGTTCTTGGCTGCCGTGTCCGCAATTCCACCGGTTTGGGCGGCAGCCATCTTATCGGTGAAATCGTCTTTAGCGGCTTGAAGGTTGGCCATCGTCACAGGTGGCGATGGATAGATTGCGTTGCCGGTCATCGCATCGATGACACCCTGTGCAAAGTTGTCGAGTTCGGTATCTGCAAGTTTCGCAAATCTCAAAGATACTTTCGTAGCCATATGAGTTTCTCCTTGTGTTGTGAAGTTTGGAGATGGCTGGCGTGTGGGGGAATAGGGAGTGGGCGCGAGAACCCGAAAACCTTTTCACCTCGACGTCAGCTTCAACTTAAAAAGCCGACCCTGGAAGCGAGTAAATAACCCCTTGAACTGATAAAACGAAACCCGATAAGCCCTGGAAAGTTTGTAAGAAACTTGCGCGCATCTTAGACCCGTTCGCGCCAGTTGGCAAGGGTTTTGTGACGCTTATGAAGTTTTGCGATCAATTTTGCTAACCTTCTCGCTTGTTTCGCTAACCGTGCTGCTGGTTTTGTGGGTTTTCTGAGCCAACTCCACGGGTTTCGGTACGGCTGCGACAACTTTCCGAGTGATCCACTTAACCGACTTGGCACCTTAGATAGTTTTATTCGCAATTCTCCTAACCGTCGTTGGCGCAAAGCAAAGCATCGTTGCCTTTGGGAAAGCTTTCTTAGCTCCCGGGAAAACCGACGTTGCGACTCTCCTAACCGTCGCTAAACCGGAGAAAGCTGGAAATGCGACGAACTCCTTGGCAGCACGAGATCTTTTTCTTGAGCAAAGCCGAATCGGGGAACCGGTTAACCAGTGCGATGATCCGATGGTTCCTTGGGTGGGTGGGTTTGGGTGCTTGGGTGCTTGGGTGCTTGGGTGCTTGGGTGGGCTTTGCCTAAGAAGTCCCGTTTGCCCAAAAAAGAAAACTCTTGCCCAAGAAGTCATCCGGGCCTAGACTAAAACTCACATCGGAAAACTAGGGGGGAGTAAGGTCATGGCGAATCACGTAGGTACTTGTCCTAACTGCAACGCGACGGTTCACGTCGATATAGCGCCGCTGCTTATCAAAGCTTCACGATTGTCCTGTTGGTGGTGCGGATACGCGGAAGATGCAATAGCCTTTGAGCTGAAGCAGCCGGGCCTTTCACCTAACGACAGGGCCATCCTAGCTACGGCTTTAGTCGCGGTGGTTGGTTTTGGCCTGTACAAGTTTGCGCAATCACTCTGACCCGTCGCGGCGATCACTTGGTTACGTCTTGGCGATGAGCATCTTGCCTTCGATATTCTGCTAATGCAGCCAAACCGATCGAATAGATAATACGGCCTCTGATGCTGTAGTAGGTCCATGCTCGGAAAGCAAACCCAACAGCCAGCAAACTATATAGAAGCACAGTTCCCAACCACAGTTTGAAATTCAAGTTCCAATATTCAAATAAGGTAACGATGACGCCTATCGAAAAGACAAAGAAAAGACCGTTAGCCAAATCGGCCCGGAACGAAAACGTGAAGGCATTATCCGCGCGCTCGTAGGCGATCGAATACGCGAGATTTTGAACCTCGTTCAGAGAAAGCTTTGAGGCGTCCTCGATTTCGCAATACGCCGCTGCCTGCTCCCGAAATCTACGAACCAACTCTGATTTGTTTAGGTCTTTCGCAACCTGTAGGAATGCGGGCGATATGCCTTGCATTCCCTCATCCTTAGTTCTTCTTCCGCACACGACAGGCACCACGATCTTGCCCCAGAAGCGACCGGCGAAGCCTTGAATTGCGTAACCCGTAACATAACTAGCGCCGACAAAAAGGGCGATATGGATACCGTTGTCAAATCCCCCGAGTAGACCGACTAACTTATGGACCCCTTGAAAAGGACAGTCTTTGAGAATTAGGAGGAGTGACGCGCCGGGGAAAAACAAGCCCAGGATGTCGTAGAGAATTTCGCGGAATAAATCAACGATCGGAGAGATAAAGGATTCGCCGTTCACGGCGAAGTATTTTACACCGTAACCGCTTGGCGGGAAATAAGTTCAATCAACTTGCGCAATGCAGTTGCTGTAATTCTTGCATCTTCTAAGCCCGAATGAGTCTTAGAGCGAGGCAATCCAAGTTGCTCGCACAAACAAGAAAGTGAAGAAACGTCGCTGTGAAACACACCCATCGACTTCAAGAATTGAGCGAGCGACCAAACGTCTAATCTGTGATAGTCAATTGCATCAAACACGCCCACATAGCCCGTGTGTCGGAGGAGAGCCCGAAAGAACTGAACGTCGAAACCTACGTTCCACCCCGCAAGTAAGTAATCCGTTCCAAAGTTATCCAAGAACTCTTCGACCGCTTCTTTTGCATCTTTGCCAGTCTTTCTGATCTCGCCAAGTGATTTTCCATGCAGCGCCATAGACTGCCGATTGGTGCCGTTCTTCTCTTGGCGCTTGATTACCGCAGACCACGCTTTCTTTTCTTCCAGCGTGTTCCGATCCAGCAACACAGCGCCGATTTCAATGGTTGAGTGAACGGACGGGTCAGTACCGGTCGTTTCCAAGTCGAGAACTAACAAATCTTTCGGGAAAGGCGCACTCAATTGTGATAACACCCCAAATGCAGACATAGAAACCTGATCGACCCCAACATCTAGTAATTATAGATCATTTGGAAAAGAAATTCATCATATAAATACGTTCA
This sequence comes from Acidobacteriota bacterium, assembly GCA_003222895.1. Taxonomy (GTDB): domain Bacteria; phylum Acidobacteriota; class Blastocatellia; order Pyrinomonadales; family Pyrinomonadaceae; genus UBA11740. The sequence continues at coordinate 8,156 of QHXI01000019.1, forward strand.
TCTGGATAATTGCAAAGTTACGAAAAAACCCAAAAAGGTTTCCGATCTAATTGTCATATCAACGCAAAAATCCCATAATCCCCGGTATTCCCCCGTAGGGGACTTGCGTCGTATGAAAATGCAACCGGATTCAAAGCTGTCAGATTCGAAGAAAGAGAAGCCGTACCTACTTTCCAGAACGGAAGATGTTACCCGGTTGATGAATCGGATAAAACGTAAGTACGCGAAGGCCCAGATGAAATTAGATCCAAGCGAAGACGGCGCTTTCAATGATCTGGGCGACTCGCAAATCCTGCGGGCGGGATTGATTAGGCTAAACGGCTCGATGGATACCAGCGAGAAACCAGAAGAAATCATTGCGATGGTAGAGTGCGCCGAGAAGCGGCGCGGACCTCACACAAACACCTCAGAGACGGGAAATCTGGAGGCACCGGCACGCACTCCATCAAACGGAGACGCGACCCGCGCCAGCCGACGATCTGCCTAATTGAAGGAAACGTTCCTTCGAGGACCCGAAAGAACGAATGTGCTTATATCACTTGCGGGGAGATCTGCCGACGAAGATTATCGAAAATTAGGTATTTATATTTGATCGATTGAGGCATCCCAAAACTCCGGTTTGATATTCAGTTCAAACATTGACTGGATCAAACAGCACAAATTATGGGCGAGTACCTTGCAAAGGGCTTCGTTAATCTGCGCGGTTTTGGTTTTGCTGCGGAGCGAATCCCCAAACTTTGACTTGATCATGTGGAACGTTGTTTCGACGTTTGATCGCTTGTGATAACACTGCATGAAGCGAGTTTGATTGTAAGAATAGAAGTGGAACATTCGATTCCAAATCGCAGTGTGATGAGGCTTGCGGCTAACTGTGTTCGCCTTGAATGCGATGAACGGCTGCGCGTCATGGTCTGCTACTACTTGCAGATTCTGACTCGAACTATATGCCTTGTCCGCGCTCACTTGAGCCATCGTGAAGTTGCGACCCGTAGTCTTTACCAGTCCGGCGAATTGCGGAGAGTCGCCAGCGTAACGATCTGTGATCTCGACCGCTGTTACCACGTTGGTTTTGACGCCGCACATTAAATGAACCTTGATCCATTCCCGCGCTTCAAGCAGTTTCGGATCGTGATGCTTGGCTTGGACCCACTGGACGAAACGGCAAGTTGAAAAACCGGATGAATCGACCGCGAAATCTGATTCGACCGTTTGCAGCGGCAAGCTGCTTTCTTCGATCAACATCTTGAGGTAAGGCGTCAAGGTTTCATCTTCAAAGTAATTAAAGATTGAGTTGTAGCAAGGAAGTTTCGAGATGTAGCCCTTCGCGTGAGCGTCGCGCAGATCGCTCATGAACCGCCGACCGCTGACTGTGCTGTAAACCTTGAATGCCGCTGCGAAGATCATATCTTCAAACGGCAAGCGCGGACGGCCCATCTTCTGCGATGGTTCGCCGACACCTTTGCACAGTTCATGCAGAAGCTTTTGAAACTCGTCCTTCTCGTTTACCTGGGCTGCGTTGTAGGCCGACCATTCTTGCTTATAAGTTTTCTTAACAACGGTCGTCTCAGTGAAGGTCTGCGTCTCACCATCATCTGTGTACTCTCGCTGGGTGACGATCTCAACTGCGAAGATGTGCTTGCACCGAAGTCCGCGCGCCGTGAAGTCTGGACAGGTGCAATGCGGCTTAGCCGGGTCTGGCTTGACCGTGTAGGTATTATGACAACCTTCAGTCTGAGACGGGACAAACCACCTCTTGCCATCTTCGGTACGCTGAAGTTTTGCTCTGGCAGCGATTATCAAACCGCGCTGCTCTCGTTCTCGTTGTTCTTCCATCATGCGCCTTGCCTTTCGTTTGGCGATTAGCCCACAATGGCTTTGCGGAGACTCAGCGTGAGCAATCGCGATTGAGTTTTCAAAGAGGCTTCGTTGGTTAGCGCCATCGGAGCCTTTCTCTATGCTCACTATATTATCTGAGATAATAGAGTCTGTCAAGGGAAATATGTTAGTTGACATAATATATTATTCGCGATAATATCCAGCGAATGGCTAAGGTTAAGAAAACGGTTTGGTACTGGGTCTGCGAACGTTGCACGCACGAATGGCCGCCTAAAGGCGACACCGAGCCTAAGTTCTGCCCAGCTTGCAAGAGTCCGTACTGGAATAAACCCAGACGGGAAAAGGCAGACAAGACTAAGGCGGCTCAATCTCGATCACGATCTCGCCGGTCGGCAGTTCGCTAATCCTCAAGATCGCAGACGCCAGCGATACGATCACCGTTCTTACGTTTGGTTGGTGTGTGATTTTCTCTTGCAACCGGACAGGCTTGTCGGTTACTATGCAGACACTTCGGGCCTGCCGCCCGAAGGCAGTTTGTTTGGTAGACATAACTGGTTTCGCTTTCTGAATTCGCCGGGTCGATAGCCCGGCGTTTTCGCTTTTAGTCCCTTTCTAAATTCCCTTCATCTCCAGAAAAAGAAAAAGGCCCACTGAAGCAAATTGCTTCATGTGGACCTCGTCGTTTGCTCGTCCGCAGGCGACGAACCCGAACCGGGCGATCCTGTTCTTACTAACTTGCGCGATTGCGATTGACACGCGATCCTTTCCGCGTGCCCATCGCTTCAACGGCATATTAGCACAGAATTATTCGTGGCGATCTTTTCTTCATTGCGTCCTTAACCATCGCGGTGATATAAGCCTCTCGTCCTCGACCCTAAAACCCGGAGGCTCGTTATGAAAAGAGTTTTATTCCTTGGATTATTACTATTAGTGTGCACGTTCGCAACCGCACAGAAGGTTCAATCACCGCTGCCGCAGTTAGACGCGGCTATGCTAGACAAGTTGGCGGCCATTCCGTCTTTAGATGAGGCCGTCTTGCAGATTGCAGCAGAGAAACTACGCCAAGAAAAGAAGCCGATGGCGACGGTTGACGTACAAATAACAGTCAGGCTTAAGATATTACCAAATGGATGCACCCAAGAGTGTGTGTACTACGGCTCCAGCAGCACACCGAGAGCGTGTACTAGGCTAATATGTAACTATCCAGACTAATCGCGCGGAAGCTTTAACTTATCATCGATCAAAACGTCTGTAGAGACTCCCGCCAAGCGCGCATACCTTGAGTAGGACTGGCATCGGCGATTCCATTATGCCGAACTACGCGACGAATCATTGCACACATGTCTTAGGAGTGATATAAGGCGCTCGTCCCGAACCTTTCACAAAAGGAGACTCACGCTCATGAAAACCTTATGTCGATCCCTTCTTCTAGTGTTGATCGTGTCTCTGTCACTCGCCAGCGTCGGCGCTCAAAAGAAGCATCAGAACAAAAAGGCGAGCCCTCCGACGCCTCCAGCTTGTTCGCAAGGTACTGCATACCGAGACTGTCCGGCTTGCGGGACCGCGACGAGCCAAAAGGGCATAGACCTTGATGTCCTGAAAAATCGTGATAACAAGGCTACTGCGCCAGACACGATCACGGTCGCCGACCTTGCCAGAGGCTCAAACGATAGCGCGTTTCCGGCCAACAAGCAGGTTTCGGTGACTGGTTACGTTGCGACTGTTGTGTCCGGCGGAATGCCCGAAAACTGCAACTGCGGTAGGAATGACTTGCGGGATATACATATCAACATTGTCACAAATCCTAGCGAGGCCAACGATCAATCGAAATACGTCGTTGTGGAATTTACGCCGCGATGGGAAAAGAATTTCGGCTTAGATGACAGCAACTATCAAAAGATGCTGGCGGCTGTGCGGAAAGACATTCAAGGCAAGTGGATAAAGTTTGATGGCTGGACACTGTATGACTCTTTCCACGAAAACGCATCAAAGAGTACTAACCCGAACCAAAAGACTTGCACCGTGCCGAACGAGAAAAAATGCAACTGGCGCGCGACACCGTGGGAAGTCCATCCCGTGACCGCCTACACTAAGGTTTCGGCTCCGTAAAACTTCGGCTGGCACAGGTCGGCTACTTCTTGGGTGCGGAATGATCAATAAGATGGTGATGGCGTCTCTTAATCGGTGAGCGTTCAGCCAACAAGCTATTGTGTCTCGTTGCTAAAAGCGAGATCAGGCTTTGGTGATGCCTGAACCCCAGCAACCGCGCAGCGCGACTCACCGCGCCGTTAGCTTCCCTGAGAGCTAGTCTGATCAAGTAGGACTCGTATTGCTTGACCGATCGCTTAAACGAAAATCCCTTCCACTCCGGCGTCAAAAACAAAATCCGAAACGCAGATTTACTTAACCGTCTAACAATTCCGATATCCTCAGATGTTTCTACAAGCGCGGTTGCATGAGCAAGTGTTTCTCGTAGTTCCTCAGTCGATAGTGCGTCGCCTAATTCTTCGATAAGAGTTAAGGCCGCTAGTCCCGCACTTTCAAGATCGCCAGATTGTTCAGCAATGCTGATAGCTCGTTCAAGAACTGCCCGCGCTTGATCGGAGCGATGCAGAAGCGCCAATGCGCGCCCGTGAGTAATTAACGCTTCAGCTAAGAAAGTTAGTTCATCACCTTTTTCAAGTATCGTGACGGCAGAGCGCGCGGTCTTTTCCGCTTCGACATTCCGGCCCTCGGCAAGTAACA
>QHXI01000020.1 GCA_003222895.1 Acidobacteriota bacterium
ACCTGCGAAACCTAAACAGATCGTTAAAATTCGTGCTGTTCTTGCAACCTTTGAGGAAATTCAAAAAGCAAAAAAAGACCCAAATGAAAGGATGGTGGCAGATGTTAGCTCTTTCAAGGCTACTAATATGTCAAAGGAGATAATAATAAAAATCATGCCGAAAAACTAGCGGCTCGTATTATGAACCGCGGCCCAACAAATCGTTGGACGCGAGCGGCGGGAGCGTGAATGCAACGATGAATGATGAACGCTGAGCGATGATTGAAATCGCGCCGCCGCGTCAACTCCACCGTTCGACGGCACACATCGCTTTAAATCATGTCTGACTCGGAGCATCAGTTGGAAGGCGTGTTTTGGCTTGGAGGTTCTCCCTGTTCGGGCAAGAGTTCAATCAGCGAAATCATCGCGAGTCGCTTTGGTCTCGACGTTTACCGCGTAGACGAAGCTTTTGAATCTCACGCGCAACGCTTCGATCCACTTCGTCACCCGGCTCTGACCAAATGGTCGAAGTCCTCGTGGAATCAGCGTTGGATGCAACCTGTTGAAAGCCTGGTGCAAGAGGTAATCGCTTGTTATCGAGAACACTTTACGCTGGTACTTGAAGACATACTCTCTCTCCCGAAACGCAAATCCCTGCTGGTCGAAGGTACTGCTTTGTTGCCGGCGCAGGTCGGCAGCGTGCTATCCCGCCAGAGTCGCGCGATTTGGTTGATCCCGAGTGCCGATTTCCAGAGAGTACATTACTCAAGACGTGACTGGGTTCGGGGCATTCTAGCCCAATGTAGTAAACCCGAAGAGGCTTTTCATAACTGGATGGAACGCGATATTCGTTTTGCGCAATGGATCGAGGCCGAGGCGAGCGCCACTCATCTCTCATTATTGAGGGTTGATGGAAATCGAACGATAGAACAAAATGCAGAAGCAGTCGCTCGGCACTTTGAGCTTATAGTTGATCAGTCGCAGTAGTGATTGCCCGGCGCCGGCCAACAAATCGTTGGACGCGAGCGGCGGGAGCGTGAATGCAACGATGAATGATGAACGCTGAGCGTTGATTGAAATCGCGCCGCCGCGTCAACTCAACCGTTCGGCGTATTAGCGGCGAGTTTGCCCGTCACGTTATCAAGGTAAGCCCAACTCTCGACGGAGGTACAAAATGACTTTCACAAAAAAAGTTCTTGGATCGATGGCCCTGTTCTTCATCTGCGTATTTATGGCTGCCACACCAGCGCACGGAATGCTGACCCCACGGTGCAACTGGGGCGTCGGAACGCCCTCACACTTTGTCCCGACAGTTTGGCAAAACTCCACGCAGGTCGTGATGATGCCTGTGGTCATGGACTTCGGAGGTCCCCCTCTTGGTACATCCAAAGTGGCATTCATTAGCTTCGAGAATGCTAGCCAGATTAACCGGGACGGAGGTGGCGTACTTCGGATCATTGATAACCAGTGCAATGAGATTGCGAGGTTCCCCGATCCAAACCTTCCGGGAGTTAGTATTATTCCACCAGGTTGTCCGGCAAACATCTTGTCTCATTATTTGGCGCCGGTCTCGGGCCTCGCGGCGGGAAGAATTGACGGGACGGCGGGCGTCACGATCGTCGCCGTGCTCGATGAGTTGACGTCAAACCACAAACAACTTGTTGGTTTGAAACTTTCCGGGGGGTATCTGACTCCGAGGTGGTGTAGCTCGCCGCTGCCGTTGGGCGACTTTATCCCCGGGACCACGGCTCCCGCCATCGCACAACTCGATGGGCCGAACTCGTCGTCCAGTGGGCTGAGTGAAATAATTATCGACAATAAAGTTTATGACCGCTACGGTGTTCTGCGGTACACAGGGTTCAGCTTTGGTGGCAACTGTGCCACGTCGGGTGGCCCGCCCTGCCCGCGTTCGCGCACTGCGGTAGTCGCAAACGTCTTAGGGCCGAACATGTTGCCGCAGGTAATCACGGGGCGCGGTCTCTACGAATCTTCCATCAATCTAAACAACTCCCTTTGGAGTGGGACCTTGGCATGGTCGAATAGCAATATTACCAATGCCTCGCCCCCTCTTGTTTATCCGGCCGTTGCGGAAATCGTGGCGAGCTCGCCTGGGCCTGAGATCGTCGTTACCGACACAATGCAAAGCACAGTGCGTGTTCTCTCTTCCTCAAACGGAGCGCAATTGGCTTCTGCGGTTCTTCCCGGCGGTGGCCACTGTGGAGGCCCTCCCATGATTGGAGACGCTGACGGGGTCCCGGGGCCAGAGATCGGCGTCGCGAGTTGCAGCTTCTATACGCTATTTAAGTACAACAATACCGCCACGCTGACTCAGGTGTGGAAAAAGCCTATCTCGGATCCATCCGGTCAGACGGCCTCGGCGATGTTTCTCAATCCAACCGGGAGGCGGATCTTCTATGCGGACGAGAATTCCTTATGGGTCTTCGACGGGATGATGAATGGGAACGTAATTCAGACCATTCCGACCTCGAGCAGCACCGCGATCGAAGGGCCGGTTATCGCCGCGCTCGACCACGCCACGGGCGACCGAGGTGTGGTAATTCTGGCGGCGAACAATTATCTCGGTGGCTGCTGCAAAGGAGTCAAAATTTTCAATGACCTCGGCAGTCCGATACTGATTGGATCGGCGAGCAGCTTTTGGAACGAACACAGCTATCACTTTACAAATGTGCTCGACAGCCTCGGTACCATCCCGGTGATCGAGGCAGATAGTTGGGTTAGCCCGGCGCGAAATACGTACCGGGTGCAACAGTAGGATGGCCTCGGGCGCTCGATATCTTGCCGGGAACGCCGAACAAATCGTTGGACGCGAGCGGCGGGAGCGTGTTTCTCAACTAGCTTGATGCGGCGAAGGGTGCTTTGATTCGCGCCGCCGCGTCAACTCAACCGTTGGCGCGCTACCACTGTCCACACCACGAAAGGAGAGAGATATGCCATTACCGACTGGAGTATGGAAGGCGAACGTGAACGGAACGGAAGCCGAACTGAGTATCGAGGCGCCGAACCAGCAAGGCACGTTCGTTGGCCGATTCTTCGGCATCGATCTAAGGGGCTTTTGGGACGAGTTCTCTCAGACCATCTCGTTCACCCTGACGGTGATAACCCCCCCCACCGGCATCCCTGTTGTTGCGTCGTTCAAAGGGTACCTGTTCAGGTCGCCGCCAAATCCAGAACCAGGACGCGATGTGGTCACCACCCTAACTGGCTCACTGCAAATGAACGCCGGAAACATCGCGGCCGGCTTATTCCCAGCGATAGGAACTTCAAGACGAAACGTTTTCGGATGGTTCGCCCAGATTCCCGAGATACAGTGAAGTCTTCCAGCCTTCCAAAGCGGGCCCAAGCCTAACCCTGTGTTCCAGCGGCCTGCCTTCGGCAGCCGCCGAACACAAACGTTCGCCGCCGCTGTGGGGAGATCGATCAAAACGAAGGGCGACGCACTTTCGAGAAACCGCGCGGCTTCTCGATTGGAGGTTGCGTGATCTTTCTGTTGGCGCGTGGAATCGCGAGACGCCGCGCTACTCCTTATTAACGGAACACCAGTAGCGCGTTACAATCAGGGGCGCTCGAACAAATCGTTGGACGCGAGGCGCGATCGCGTGACTCTCAAATAGCTTTCTGTTTTCAAAGTTGTCGCTGGCGCGCGCCGCCGCGTCAACTCAGACGTTGGGTTGCTGATCTCCTAACAAGAGTGCGCCGTAGGCAACATGAGGGCGCCGGGAGACCTCTAACGGTTACCTTAAATCAAATCAGGAAAAGCTAATGAGATCTCGAAACCCGACTCTACTATTCCTTATTTTGCCATTCACCTCGATCGTCTTCGCGGCCTTTCTTTTTTACCCTGACACCTCGGTCACTTCGCAGACGCCCAATAGGAACTTCAATACAAACAGGGGACGCCCAAGCCGAAAAGCAATCCAGCTTCCGCCGCCGCCGAGCCCGACGCCCAAATCGAGCGAAGAAGTCGTCAAGGTCAATGTGGATCTGGTGAAGATTGATGCGTTGGTGATGCAAAAGAATACCGCGCGCATCGTCGGCGGTTTGAAGAAAGAAGATTTCCTGATTTACGAGGATGGAACGAGGCAGGAAATCACTCACTTCAGCCAGGACGAGCTGCCACTTTCCGTGATTCTGATGATCGATCGCGGCGGCTGTCTTAACGCTTACGGGGATGACGTGCATCGCGCCGCGCGTGAAGCTATCGATCGTCTTAAACCTGTCGATGAGATTGCGGTGATGGGCTATGCCAGCTTTACTGTTCTGCTACAGCCGTTCACCCGCAACCGGATGGTGATCGAAAACACGCTTAATAACATCCCGCAGCAAGGCCCAATCGGTGAGCATTGCCTGAACAACTTGTTCACAGATGCCGCCGATTACATGGCCAAGGCCAGCAATCCGGAGGGCCGTCGCGTGGTGATTGTGCTTACCGGCGCGTCGCGGCGTTTCCATTGCCCGGATGGTCCGTCAGACAAATCCGCAGTACAGGCGATTTACGAATCAGGCAGCGTAGTCTGCGGCATCTTTCCCAAAGTCATCGGTCAGGGTCTGGAAAATGCACAATTCATCGCGGCGACGCGCCTAACCAAACTCGTCGGCCCGGACTACATCGACATTCAAGATGTGGCGAATGAAACTGGTGGCGAAGTGATGTCTGACAAACCCGAAAAGCTCGGCACGACTTTTCAAACGCTAATCGACCACCTGCGCAGCCGCTACAACCTGGCGTTCGTTTCTACAAACAAGAAGCGTGATGGCACCACCCGAAAGCTGAAGCTTGATCTGGCGCCGTCAATTCCGAAGTCGCAAGGCAAATTGGTAGTCAAGGCAAGACGCAGTTATGTTGCCCCGCGGAATTAGCAGATTTAGCTTCCTTCGGAGCGAAGTGCCAGTTGGTTGATATTGATCGAGCGCAACCCAACAAATCGTTGGACGCGAGCGGAATCAGCGAGCTTCTCATCGGCAACTTGCGTCTAACGCAGTTGCGTGCGGCCCGCGTCAACTCAGACGTTAGGCGCTTCGGTGCCCGGCAGGTGACTTTAATGAAGGTGCAGAAATGAAGATGTGGCGCTATGAAGTGACCGACCAGATCGAAGTCTCTGCTCCGGTCGAAGAGGTTTACGCCATAGCCACCGATCCTCAAATAGTTCCGTCGTATGCCCCAGAGATTGCGCGGATCGAGTTACTGCAAAGGTTGGATGAACGCCGCGCCGTAGTCAGAAGCTATCTTCGAGTATGCAAGCTGACGTTCACTTATCTCTATAGGTATCATTATCTCCAGCCAACCCATTATAGCGGCGTGCAGGAACGTGGCAGTTTGTTGCGCGGGTACTTCACCTTCACGTTTCAAGCGAAAGATGATCGGACGGTAATTTCTCATGCTGAAGGAATATTGAGTCCGGTTCCGTGTCTGGCCAGGTTGGTTGGCTTCGTTTATTTTCGCGTTCTCACCCATCAGGGCTTGAGAGTGGAACTGGGGAATTTGAAAAATTTGGTTGAGCGCCGCGTAGCTTAACAAGCGATCCGTTTGGGCTGATGCCGCGTCACTCAATCGTTCGGCGGACACAGTTTCGGGCCTTCGATGAATAACGACCGCACATCGTACCTTGCTTGCATCGAGGAGGAGTTGAAGCGATTCCAGGGCACTTGGAAGCAAATCGCCTACGAACGCGATGGTGTGACGGAACCGCTCGACGAGCAGGGCTGGGACCCCATCACAACGTTTACAGCCGAAGAGTTCGTGGTGACCCTCGCGGACGGAAGCATTCCGATTAAGGGAACATACCGGATCGATCCGACCCGCAACCCAAAGATCGTGGACTGGACAGACACGATCGGAGAGGACGCCGGGAAGACCCTGCTGGCGATTTACTCCTTGCAGGACGACCGACTGATCTTTTGCGCCGCGTACCCCGGACTGGAGAGGCCGACGGAGTTTAGGACTCGGCCGGGGCAGGTTATGCGCGTCTTCCAACGCGAGGCCGGGTTGAGCAAACGAAGATGAGGCTCGTCTTCAGGGGCCGCCCAACAAATCGTTGGACGCGAGCGGCGGGAGCGTGAACTCATTGCCGATTTCCAATTGCCGATTGTCGATTTGATTCGCGCCCCTGCGTCAACTCAACCGTTCGGTCGCTTATGTGGAAGGAGGAAGCATGGCAAGCAGCTATAGTCGCCGTTGGTTTGTCAGCCGCCTTGGGCTACTCGGTTGCACACTCCCGCTGACGGCGTTCGCGCAGCGCCATGGTGCGCGCCGCGTCGGGCACATTGGTTTCCTCGGCGGCGGTTCACCGACATTGGTCCAGGCGTTCGAGCAGGAGATGCGCAGGCTAAGATACGTCGAAGGAGAAAACATACTCATCGAGAAACGTATCCTCCGCCCTAACTCGTCGGACTTGGCGGCGCAGGCGGCCGAACTCGCCCACATGAACCTTGACCTGATCGTGGCGGGGGCGTTAGTGCACGCACTCGAAGTGCGCAAGAACAATCCGGCCATGCCGATGGTCATCGCCACCTGCCCGGGCATGGTCAGCAACGGCTTCGCCCAGAGCCTCAAACACCCAGGCGGGATTTACACCGGCATAGACGAACTCCCCCCGGGCGTGACCGCGAAGCGGCTCCGGCTTCTGAAGACCGCTGCGCCGATGGTGTCCCGCGTTGGTCTGCTCTCGACGACGCCAGGGCACGGTGGTCATGAGGCCCAACTCGCCGACGCAGAGCAGGCTGCCAAGTCACTCCGCCTGACGGTCAAAGCTTACCGGGCAACAACGCTCAGCGAACTAGAAGCGGGACTCGCGTCCATCGTCAGCGACAGGATGGATAGTCTCTTGAATTTTCAAGGTGGGTTGTCGCTCGGCAACCGCGAACTCATCGTGGACTTCGCTGCGAAGAACCGTCTGCCCGCGATTTACCAGTCGGCGTTCTTCACCGAAGCCGGGGGCCTGATGGCGTGGGCGCCGGACCAGGAGGGCCAGTACCGCGAAGCTGCTCGCTACGTTGATAAAATCCTAAAGGGCGCGAGCCCTGGCGACTTGCCGGTCCGCTATCCCGGCCGATACTACCTGACAATTAACAAAAGTGCTGCCCGGGGCCTGGGCCTGGACTTGCCGCCTGCGCTCCTCGCGAAGGCGGATCAGGTTTTGCGGAAATAGAACGGAGCGCCGCCGAACAAATCGTTGGACGCGAGCGGGCAAAAAGGAAGGATGAAGGATGAGTTGCCTCAAGAGTATTTTTCTTCGTCCACGAAGCGGACTGAATGACAATAGCCCAGCGCTTCAGCGCTGGGGGAAGCCCATAGATCCCTTTGGAGTCCGTGAAGGGGACGACTGAACAAACACATGAACCTACAACATTTAGCCTCAGCCGTCCGTTTCACGGACTACGACTTTGGCTACGTCCAAACCCACCGATGAATCGGTGGGCTATTATCATTCGTCGGCTTCGCCGACTTTTGAGGCAAAGCCCCCGTTAACCACAAACAAATCTTTGTTCAGACTCGACGAAACCTCGTCGGGAGTTGACGAAACCTCGTCAGAAGCTGACGAAACCCCGTCGAGAGCTGACGAAACCTCGTCAGGAGCTGACGAACCTTTGTCGGGAGCTGACGAAACCCCGTCGAGAGCTGACGAACCTTCGTCGGAAGCTGACGAACCTTCGTCGAGAGTTGACGAACCTTCGTCAGAAGTTGACGAACCTTCGTCAGAAGTTGAGGAAACCTCGTCGGAGGTTGACGAAACCTCGTCAGAAGTTGACGAAACCTCGTCGGGAGCTGACGAAACCTCGTCGGGAGCTGACGAAACCTCGTCAGAAGTTGACGAACCTTCGTCCAGAGCTGATAAAACCTCGTCGGAAGCTGACGAAACCTCGTCGA
>QHXI01000021.1 GCA_003222895.1 Acidobacteriota bacterium
TGCATGGTGATTCTGATGAGGCCGTCTTCACCGGTGAATCCGTCCGACGAATTAGCAGCCTTGATCGCTTCATAAACTGCATCCCAACTTCGGGCGCGGTCGAGTGGCAGCAGCGCATTGGCGATCCCCATCATAGCGCGGGGCCGATTAGGATCGAGCTCTTCAATGCGATGCGCTTCAGCCGTCGCTTCTTCAATCGCTCCCAAAGATCTCTCGCGATCAGTTTTTACCAGAAGCTTGGCCGCCCGCAGAAACGCCCACGACTTTTGAAAGTGAGTCAGATCTCCGTCTTTCGCCAATTGGAAAATCTGGTCGACGTCCTTCTTATCAATTGCGCGCATGACCAACGACGTGTCAATGAAGCTGGTAGCCTGCTTTCGCAGATCGCTATCATCAATCTTGGCGGCAAAATCGCGCGCGCGAATGTCGCCCTTCTCAACGTAAAGTCGCGCCATCTGAAGATAGAGCGCATTACGCTCTTCGGAGGTTTTCGCGCGATCGATCCGATCCTGGAGAATCTTTTTGCGATCAGCCAGCGTTTGTGGCGGGCGAATTCCTTCACGCAGCGCGTTGTCGTCGCGTTGACGGGCGTCCTCAGGGACCGCCTGCGCCAACGCATCTGCTTGCGCGTGAATGGCCTCAGCTAATTCACGCGGAGCAAATTGATCGAACAATGGCTGAAGGCGCTTCAGCATTAGATACTTTCCCTGCACGCCCGAAGAAGTTTGATCCTGTCCCGGGGGCGCCAACGGCCGCAGCAGAATGTCTCCCGCTACTAGAAAGAAAGAATTGCGAAGTTCCGGCGGAACGTTTGGCGCTACATTTTCGCGTGACGTTGAGCTGGTCGAATTGCCGCCATTGTTGCTGAACGAAACGAACATGTGCGGCGTGAAGATGTAAGAAGACAGAAATGAGACTGTGTTCGCGTCGGATTGTAGATCTCCAGCGGCGCGCGAAAGCAGAGCAGCGTAATGTCTGTCCGCAGAGGCCGAATCTTTCTCGCGAAGAAAGGAAAGAAAATCCAATCCTTCTCGCGTGATCGTCGTCAGCGCGGGATCGGCGAATTGCAGCGCGCGCTCGACGTCGGTGTCGAGCAGTTGTTGCGCCAAGCTCAATCGCTGCGCAATTGCTTCCGGAGTTTGCGGAATGTCCGGTCGCGCTTTATCGGCCGCATCATTTGTCTCTTGCTGTTTTTCGGTGCGCAGCTTCGCCAGAAACTCTTCCCCGAGCGCGCGATCTCTGCGAGCAGCCAAGCGCAGCACTTCGCCGCGAATATTCGGCGGGCCGCTCACGGCGGCATTGCCACCGTTGCGTGCTTGTTGCTGCTTGATATCTTCCTGGAGTTTTCGCTGACCTTCTTGATCGACAATCTCTGCCGAGTCCCAGGCCTTGCGAAACAACGCCCGCGCGCGATCGGGATCGGCCGACCAAAGCACATCCGCAATGCGCGCCTGAGTTCGCGCGCGCAAAGTCTGATCGTTGAAACGACCGGCATCTGAAGCGAGATTGATCAGCAAAGACTGTGCGTTGTCGCGACGCTCTTTCAGGACGCGTTCGGCCTCGGGGTCTTTTACGGCTTTTGAATTACTGACGGGATTCCTGGACGCAGTTTTGTTGGCGTCGTTTGGTTGCGCGGCAATTGAAGCAGAGACGCTCAACGAGCAAACCAAACCGATCAGGGAATAGCGATTCATCGGTGACCTCCAGACATTCAGATACAAGTGGGTGTATTGGACAAACGCGCGGAACAAAGGTGCGGTTCCAGAAAGTTTTGTTCCCTCTCCCTATGGGAGAGGGTTAGGGAGAGGGCTTAGCGGCGTCAAGCCCGCAATCAGTTTTATCCTCCCCGCAGGTGTTTGCCGATTTTGCTCAATACGACTTCTGTATCGCGCCGTACTTGCTCGTTTGTGAAGCGCAAAACGCGAAGACCTTGCGACGACATGTAAGCATCTCGGAGTCGATCATGATGCCAACTCTCGTTGCGAGCATGGATCTGCCCGTCGCACTCGATCACAAGGTTGGCTTCACGGCAATAAAAGTCAGCGATGTAATCGCCAAACTGATGCTGCCTTCTGAACTTGAATCCAAGGAGCCGACGGTCATGCAGGTGCTCCCATAATAATGATTCAGCATCCGTCGGTTCTTTTCTGAGTTGCTGCGCGAACCGACCGAGTCCAGAAGATTGATAACCGCCGCGATAGTGTCTCGCTTTCTTCATGGAGGGTTGTCATGTGTGGGTCAATGGATAAAAAAACCAATCGGTGGTGTCTGGCTCGGCTAGACCCTCACCCCGACCCTCTCCCAAAGGGAGAGGGAGTTACAAACTCACACTGCGATGACTTCTAAATCCGGATCGACTTGTTCTTTCAGCATTCCCTCGATCGCCATCAACGTGCCGGTCAAAGAAGAAGGACAGCTTCCACACGCGCCTTGATAACGGATCTTCAGGGTGTGATCCGAAAGATCCAAAATCTCGAGATAACCACCGTCACCCATCAAATACGGTCGCACTTTCTCGTCGAGAATTTCGTTGATGCGCAGGAGGCGCGGGTCGTCGCTCGTGACTGCCGCGATCGCACCGCCAACCGCCGATGCGCCATTTCCGGCCGCGGCTCCCGCTGATTGCGCGGCGCGAATCGGTACGGCCAGCGTCGGCAGCAGCTCATCCCAATCGGCCGCGTCTTCCTTTTCGACGGTGACCATGTTGTCCATGTAAAAGACCGAGACTACGTTTCCCACATCGAAGAGCGACTTTGCCAGATCGTCGCCTTGCGCCTGATCACTCGAACCGAATTGCCGCGCGACGCCACTCGTGACCGGTTCGCGCAGAATGAATTTGACGGCGTTTGGGTTTGGTGTTTCCTGAATATCGCTGATTTTCGGCATGATTTCCTGCTCTTACTTCTTTTCGTTTCCTTTTGTCGGCATTATATCCCTTCTGCTGATTTTAGCCGAATCCCTTTGCTTATTTGAACCGAATCAAATTCGCTTGCAAAAATACTTGCAAGGATAACCAGCCCCGCATATACTCGCGGGCCTCACTTGACCCCCTTTCCAAAGAAGGTGAGACAAGTCGAGACGAGGCGGGCGATTGCGAGGGTCGCCCGCTTCTATTTTGTTTGGGCAGACGTTAGAAAATAAATATCAAAGTTGGGTTGCTTAAGAACCGGCAAGAGGTTAGCGGTTGCAAGCTTGTCTACTGATCTCTAACATCTGACAGCTAACCTCTGCTTCGATGAACATTGGTATCACAGTCTATCCAACCTACGGTGGCAGCGGCATCGTCGGTTCTGAGCTTGGCAAAGAGCTCGCTGAACGTGGGCACACGGTACATTTCATCGCTTCTGCCTTGCCTACGCGGTTGACTGAGTTGAACGAGCGAGTTCGCTTTCACGAAGTCGAGATGCTGTCGTATCCGTTATTCGAGCATCAGCCTTACGACCTTGCGCTGGCGACGAAGATGGCGATGGTGGCGGAGACCGAGAACCTCGACTTGCTGCACGTCCATTACGCGATTCCGCATTCAATCAGCGCGATCCTCGCGCGCGAGTCAATCAAGAGCCATCGACGCTTGCCAGTGATTACCACGTTGCATGGAACCGACATCACTTTAGTGGGCGCGGATCGATCTTATCTGCCGATCACCAAATATGCGCTGGAGCAATCGGACGGCGTGACGGCGATCTCGAATTATCTGAAGCAGGCGACGATCGAACATTTCGGTTTTGATCGCATCGAAGTCATTCCGAACTTTGTTTGCCCCACCGAATACAAACCGAAGATTGATTGCGAGCTGCGCGAACAACTCTCGCCGAATGGCGAGCCGGTGATGGTCCATGTTTCAAACTTTCGTCCCGTTAAGCGTCCCGTGGATTGCGTCGAAATCCTGGCGCGTGTGTTGAAGAAAACTAAAGCGCGCCTGGTGATGGTTGGCGATGGCAGCGAGCGGACGAATTGCGTTCACCGCGCCAAATGCCTCGGGGTGTTGGACCAATGCGTCTTTGTCGGCAAGCAGCCGAACATTGTCGATTATCTTTGCGCGTCAGACGTGCTGCTGTTGCCGTCAGAGCAGGAGTCGTTTGGCTTGGCTGCATTGGAAGCGATGGCCGTGCAGGTACCGGTAATCGCCACGCGCGTTGGCGGTCTGCCTGAAGTTGTCGATGATGGCGACAACGGATTTCTGAGTCCAGTCGGAGACGTCGACAAGATGGCTGACGACGCGGCGCGTCTGTTGATGGATCCGAAACTAAGAAAAGAATTTGGCCGGCGCGCGCGAGCGGCGGCAATCGAACGCTACAGCACCGATCGGGTCATTCCCCAATACATCGAATTCTACGAGCGTACCCTGAAACAAAAATCCAGCCGATGATCTTGAAACCAGTAACGCTCTCTGACCGTCTAATGTAGTTGATAAAACAGGGAAACTCGGAGGCCTCCGGT
>QHXI01000022.1 GCA_003222895.1 Acidobacteriota bacterium
TCTCGTGGTTTGTCGCGGTAACTCTTGCATAGTCACCGACCTTAAATCCGTGGACATTGCTCACGCGGTTGTACCTCACGATGTCCTCGTCTGCTACGTAAGCGCTGGCGAACGTACGTTCTGTTCCGGTCATATCCTGACGATTCACATAGACCGTCATTTGATGGTCGGCGCGGCTGACTTTACCATCATGCTGTAACTGACGATGGATTAGGGCGTTAAGGAGGCCGCGCTCTTTATTCGCCGGCGAAATCACAAGGCTGTTCTGTGGGCTCTTGCAATAGGTATCCGCGATCGCAAGCAATCGTCTTTCGTCCGCTGCGACCTCAACAATTCGTCCTTGCCTGTGCAGACTCTCAATGGCTTCTCTTACCTGGCTCACAGAGAGCTTCTTGACGACTTGTCGAAGTCGCGGGTCTCGTTGCCTGACAATCTTGTTCAATTTCGCCGTTTCCATTCCGTGCTTTTGAAACTGCTCGAAAGGGCTGCCAGCTTCGACTGCTTGATGCTGTTTGACGTCGCCAACCAGAAGCACCTTGTCTTGTGCCTCAAGGCGGGCAAAAAAGGTATGAACATTCTTGGTGCTGGCGAGAGAGCTTTCATCCAGCACGAAAAGCCTGTTATGGCTGTTAGGTGCTTCTTGGCGTCGGCGCAGGAACCGTTGGAGGGTTTCGGTTTGAATGCCGCTCTCTGAGAGCTGTTGCGTGGCACGAGTTGTGGGCGCGAAACCACGAACTTCGTAGCCTTCACTCTCAGCGGCTTGTCTCAATGCCGATAGCGCGGTTGTCTTGCCTGTTCCAGCGCCGCCTTGCAATCCAATGATTTGATCTCGGCTCGTCAATGATTCCTCAACTGCTGCCTTCTGGTTTTCGTTCAATGTGATTTCCTGCTGTTGTGCAATACGCTCGATAACGATGCCAGCTCGTTCACGACCAACTATCGGTGGGTATTGGCCGCGCCCTTCCAGCATTACTCTGATATTTGACTGTTCCATCTCAAGCATGTTGCGGGTGGTTGTCTTTGGCGATTGGTGCTCACGTACGATTCCAACGAACTCACCTTGTTTTTGACGCCGTGCCAGTTCCGTGGCGACAGCCTCGTAAGTTGTCAGTCCCAAATTGCGTCTGAAGGCGTCGATCTTCACTTTGCGCATTTCAACGACAGCCTCTCTCTCCATAGCGTTGTCGCGGGCAAAGGAGACTGCTTCCTGTGCGCGTTTGGCAATTTCATCAGCCGAGCGTGTGAGCGATCCATTCTCAAGCGCACGCTCAACCGACCGTTCTGCCTGGTTGTCATATCTTGCGTCCATCTCCAACGCTCGTTCTTTCATCTCTTCATGATCGTATTGTTTGCTTGCTCGGTCGGTGCGGGCGGCTGCCTGATTTAATCCTGCGCCGTCTTTGACGTTTATGCCCTGACTCTGTAGTCGCTCTTTCATCTCTTGAGCTTCTTTAAGCACTTCTTCGCGACGGGGACTACTGTCCCGTAAATACTCTTTACTAAAGCCCTTGATTTCCGGTGCTCCGGTACGAGGATCTATCTCAATCTCATAGCCAAGGCCTTGCAGCTTTTCGGCGAGAGTCATTCGGTAGATGGCAGTTGCGTATTGTTGGCTGCGGTAGAGTTCTAATGGCTGAACTGATCTGATCTTTCCTTCAGGCGTCTCCGTCATGTTGAAAATGACGACGTGAGTATGAAGTTGGGGCGCAGCATATCCGGTCTTATGGTCAGGACGTGAGGCGGTGTGCTCGAATTGCGCGGCGACCATTTTTCTTGTCGTGATGGCGGGCTTATTACCACCTCCGCGTGCCTGCATGTATTCCTCCAAGGCCTTGAGCGATTCGTCAACGCTCTCGCGATGAACTGTCCTGATTCGCTCGTCGTTTCCGACGAGCGCCGCGAGAGAGACAGACTTCGGCGCGCTGAAAGTAGCGTCCCAGCCCGCACGATGTTCGGTCGTGGTGATTTCTTCGCCGTGGTTGTTGTGAGCCTCTCGGGATTTGACGGACCGAATGAGTTGTTCACCCGTATGTGGGTCCTGACCGGCACAGAGCCGCTCATATTGTTCGCTTTGGACTTCTCCCGTGAGGTTCCACTCTGCGGCTAACTCGCCACTCCACTGTCCGGTCACCTCGCCGCCTTCACTGTAATAGTTCTCTTTAGCGCTCGTGTATTCCTTCTGATAATAGTTTTTGGCTTGGCCGGCGGAAAGCGCTTTACTCATCGTCATCATCGGCGACTTTTCCTCAGAAGTTGAATGCAGGGCCAGCGTTTGCTTCTGACGTTAGTTCTTGAGAGATTGCGTTTTCCTCTTGCGATAGATCGTTCGAGTGAGTTGGTTGCGTAATCTCGACGATCGGTAGCGTCAGTTGTCGCTCTGCGGGTTGCTCGATAACTGGAAGCACGGTCTTTTCTGTCTCCGTAAAGGGTTGTACATTCCGCCGCATGAACGCTAGTGCCAGTCTCCGTCGATCCACAGGCTTGATATGAAAGCGGACGACCGAGTCGGAGTATTTCCAATAACCGCTAAGATTCGGTAGGGCCATTATCTGTTCCTTACTGACTACAAACCGGCGCTCAGTAATAGTAGAGTAGTTAATCGAATCACGGCCATTGGCTTGCACTGTTGCGGTTGTTCCGATCCTTGGCCTTTCCTTTTCTTCTTCACCGATCATTTCGGCGACCCAACGGGCAGACTCGGGTTCGTTGCAACGGAAGAGAATCTTCACGTGAGGAGCAGACAGCATTGTCGCGGCCCCGCGTCCGTAGTGCTCCTCAAATTGGGCTTTGTTCTGAGTTCCGAGAACCATCTTGAGACCAAACTTCCGGCCCTCGATCATCGTGGTTGGTAACGCGGGAAGGCGCTTCAAGGAGTGAACTTCGTCAACGACGACCCAACAAGGGTGTTGTCTGCCGAACTGAGGGGCGACCGCTAGGAGCCGTTTCATCAAGATATTTATCCATGCGGCATGAAGTGTTCTTAGGGCATCCCTTGTGTCTTGAGTAGAAGTGATGAAGATCCAACCGCGCCTTCTCCTGGCCCATTCCGTTATGCTCAGTTCTCCGTCGCACTGTTCTGACGATGGCAAAAGCTTCAGTGCCTCTCCGATCTCAGAAAGCGTCGCCAACACGCCACCTCTTTGCCCCTTTGCTCCTTCGTTTATTAGATGAGCGTGTTCAGTGCCGGCCACAATCTCGTCGATCAGCTTCTCATCTTTTAAGAAGGTGACAATCTGTTCGGCGGTCGGCCTGAGTTCGAGCATTCGAGCAAAAATACTGCGAGCGGCCTTAACGAAGAATTCCGTAGTTGGTGCGCTATGCTCGCGGTTAGGAAAAAAGCTTTCAGCGATAAGTTGACGATCGGTGGCGCCCGTTGCGGTAGTTTCGTAATCGATTTCCGTTGTCGGCGACCAATATGGCGCTCGTGCATCAAGAGGATTGAGAACAATGTCAGTAGAGGGATCAAAATGGCTCTCGATAAATTCCCCTGCGGGGTCGTAGCACACGACAGCTTCGTATGGTCTGCGCTCAGCAATCTGGTCAAGCAGTTGGTGAATGACTTGACTCTTGCCAGTGCCCGGATCGCCGAGCAACAGCAATCCTTCGTTCTCCTCAGTGCGAGGTACTCTCAGCATATAGGAGCGAGGTTCCAAGCCAACCAAACGTCTCAGCTTGCCATCATCGTTACCACCGTCAACGTAAGCTCTGACACCGTAGCTGTCTGCTTTTTGATGTTGACGCTCATATTGCTTAGGCGATAGGTCGCGCGTCCCTCTAATTGCCTCGCCTTTGAGATAACGTCTTTGCGCGAACGAATCGACGGAAGTCAGTCCGACTGTTCCGACGAAAAAGATTAGTAGGCCGCCAAGCCAGGCCGGACGCCACATCAGGGGGATGCTCTCTCCTTCGTAGATAGTGTCTCGGAACCATCGATATGCCGTCGCATCCGGTGTCATGGTCTCAAGCCATGAGAATTGCTTGTGCTCGATGCCCGATTTGAGGGAGATAATTGGATAGTGTTTCTTGTCGAACTTGATGCGTCCGTTTTCATCGAGTTGAACGTCAATCTCATGATCAAGGACCGCGAGAGACATATCCTTCTTCGTACGCGGGTCGTTTACGACGCGCGCCAGAGTTGTGTAGTGCGACTTGGAATTGGGTAAATAGCTTCGACAACTGCTCTTGAAGTATTGCTTAAAATAGATTCGCTGAAGAGTCGTCAGACTGGTCGCAACCCAATACCTGTGGATCGCGTATCCGGCAGCCCCTGCAAAGAGGAACATGATTACGGCGTAAGCGCTGATACGGCGCGCGGCGTTCTTTGAACGCGTACGGCCTTCTTCGGTTAAGAAGCCCAGAGCGGTTTTCAATGGAAGCCCTCCTCTTAAAACCTCTGCTCCTTCCGATTGCTAGGAGCATGCTTCGTGGAGTGCATGTACCGTACCAAAGGAAGTATTTAAGGTCAGGTGAGATTTTTTTGGCCTTTGGCTAGGCTTTCGGCGAGATTGGAGACTCGAACCGATAGAAGAAAGTTCCTGACAGGAACTGACAAGTCGGTGAGGCGTTGTGTTCTACATACACCTGGGCCTAAATCATTCCCAGCCGGCAAATGCAGTGAAGCGGCAATCTCTCTCGAATCGGCTGCGAGATTACTTCCTTCTCGAAAGCAAGTCGTCGGCGATGATCCCGGAATATTCGTCGATATCCTTTGTAATCTTCTTCCACGTTTCGGCGGTCGATTCCTTTGAATTCAGTAGCAGCCTAAAGCCGTGCCCGACCAGATAACGAGTACGGGCGATCTCCTCGTAAAGCAGTCGCTGGCTCTTGGTTAATCCAGAGCCTTCGCGAGCTTCTGAGACGATAATATTCCTACACCAATTGTTCATATCCTCGCCTAGAGCTAATGCGATTCGTTCGATCTGCGCATACTCATCATCGGTCACGCGGAAGGCAAGTAGTTTCGTCTTCTTGGTCTCTTTGACTTCGCTCATTCTTGGTCTCCATTCATGTCCTAAAGTCTTGTTAACAACCGTTAACGGCTCGTTAACCAAAGTTAACGAGCAGCTTCTAAATGCGCTATGGACTTGTGTTAACAAGACGCGTGCCGCGTTTACAAACGTAAACGCCACAGCCCTGAATGTCAGGGGTGTCGTGTCAAAAACATCTCAGGTGCGTAGCACCTACTGTGCTGTTGTGCTCGCTTGGAATCAAAGGCAAGTTGGGAATTTATGGTTGAGGTAAAGGGCTCGAAAAGGAAAAAGCCAAGCTCTCCCACAAGCTACCTTCAGTTACATAGAATCAACGGAGAATTCGCGCGCTACGCATGGGCAACGGCCATTGGGGGTGGCGAATCAGTAAGAACTGTAGGTCACTTCGACCTTCATAGCCCCTTTATTTCCTGAAAAGCTTCCGGGCACGTCATTGATGCTAAGACGAAGACTTCCAGACTCAGGGCTGCGTCCAGCGTAAGCGTCGCCCACGAGGAATTTCGCGGTCCCAATCTTCCCAACCAAAGCATCAAGACTAGCTGACGGCACAATCGTTCCGGGCCATGGATCTCCTGTGCCGTTCGGTCCCCAAAAACGGAGCGGTACACCACCGTCTGACCACTCGCCAGAGGCACGAATACTTAACTGGGCACCCTTAGTTAGACTTATTCCCGTGTCGAACCACATCTCCGTCGCTGGAACCAGGACTTCGCGTGTTTCAATCGTGGGAGGTGGAGTTGGTGTAGCCGTCGGCGTAAGGGAAGGCACGACGGTTCCCATTCGGTTTCCGCTTTCGGTCTTCGTGCCTGAGCGATTGAAGATGAATACCGCGCCGATTATGAGGAGAAGAGCTACCAGCCCTGCCACAGCGTAAATAAAGTGCGGCTTTGTTCGTGGTAGCCCACCGTTTTGAGCGGCTGCGTTTGGACGCGCTGACGGCGGCATAACCACCGTTGCATCGGGATCGTGTTCAGCGTGCAGACGAGAGCCGTCAGTCAGACAAAAATTCAGAGAGTCATCAGAGTATACGCTACTGCATGTGGGGCATCTCTTCATAGAGGATTCTGCGGACAGTTGTGCGCGGCTCTGAACAGTAATTTAATGGACTGGCGATTGCCTGCCATCATCGCGAAGAAGGCTGCGCCATAGAGTGTAGGTTGCTTATTCTCCACTCACCGTTTTCTCTGATAAGGTCGATTCTCCACGTTTGGATACAGGGTGACGATTGCGCGATTGCGACTTCGCAAGCCTCTCCTACAGTAGTCTCTTTCATAGCTTGGTATTTACCAGCATCGCCGCGATTACAATGCCGTAGATCGTCTTCAAGTCCCAGTCTGTAGAGTTTTGCCGCCTCCCGCATTCCCTGTATTCCACCGCTTTTGCTGAATTGGCTTGAAAAGAATTTGATTGCCTCGTCAACGTTGTTGTCGTATTCATATTGCAGAAATGAATTAACCACACGTGTTGGACTCTTGCTGTTACAGCCAATAAACAGCACAAGTGCAACAGAAGAAACAATTCGAAGTCTCATGAAATCATTCCTTCTTTCAGGAAGCCGATTGGCACTTGAGTCGCTCTATCATTTCGGGGTCGGCGTTTGCTGCTTTTATTCATTGATTTTGACATAGGTTGCTTTTTCAGTTTCGCCGCCGCGAATTGAGCACCAGACGGAAAAAAGCATTTCATTGCCGCCTTTTAGTTCACTAGTGATTCTGTAAGTGAAGTCCATCCCATGGGTGGCGTAAAAATTCGGAGAGACAAAGCTCGCGACCAATTTTCCGTTCATGGGTCTTAGATAGATGGCATCGGCATTATTTATCACTTTGTCACCATCGGCAGCCCAGTTGATATTACCTTGGTATTCAGAACCGATACTGAGTTTGAGTTTACTGGGCGTGACTTTGGTAATTCTCAAGTAGTCACAGCCACAGTATGGGTTACCCGTTTTGCCCGCGTAGTCATCGGCGCGACGACCCATCAAACGACCGCCCGTGACGGCCTTCCATAGACCACAGAATTTGCAATCATCGGCCCCGCTTACTTGGGAAGGAAATCTTGTAGATAGTTTTCGTCCAGTAGTTGGAGCGCGAGGGCTTGCAGGAGTTACTACGTAAGCGATTCGAAACGGAGTCAAATTCACCTCTACGGGATGAGTGCTGATTATCTTGTCGTAGCAGCCTTCGCCACGCTCGTATGGATTGCAACGCACGTCCATGTTGAGATGAAAGCGAGTCGGCGACGTCCAGCGAAGCTTGTCGGGATCGAAATCCTGAAGCCGATCATACGCAGTCTTTGTCGGATCAATTCCGCGAGTATTCGTAAAGTTCTTGAAGTGGATTTCTTGTGATATTCCCGAATTCAGATTGACGAAGGCCATGTCGCCCATCGTGATTTCGCCAGCAGCGGCGATGAGGGCAAATCGTTCATCTGGCGACCAACTGACCCAGTTAATGATCTGCCAATGCTTAGGTACTACGTCGCGCGACACAATTCGGTTGTTTCCCGTGTCAATCACGTAAGCTTCATCTTCGTTGTCTCTTGAACACATCACCAGGACGAGTTTCTTGACGGGCGAAGACGGAGAAACCTGTAGTTTTATTCCGTATGCAGATTGAGGATCGGGAACGCAACCCATGACTAAGGTGTTGTTGACAACGACTGCGCCGTTGTCGTCGTATCGGATTCCAAAAAGCGTTTTTCCAGGAGTGATCGTCATCCAACCGCGCTCATTCTCGTCTGGAGGATTCTG
>QHXI01000008.1 GCA_003222895.1 Acidobacteriota bacterium
CGCGAGCGAATCGCATCCGCTGATTGGTCCCGAAGGCGGATCGCTTACGCCTGCCGAAATCAAAGAGTTGGTGGCGTACGCGCGCAACTATCATGTCGAGTTAGTTCCTGAGCAACAGACGTTCGGCCATCTTCATAAAGCTCTGCGTTTCGAGAAATACGCGGAGCTTGGCGAGACGCCTTATGGCGATGTGCTCTCGCCGCAGCAGCAGGCAAGCTACAAGCTGATTGAAGATTTGTACCAAGAGCTGAATGCATTATTCCCCGGGCAATTTTTTCATATCGGCGAAGATGAAACGTTCGAGCTCGGGGAAGGGCAGAGCAAGACCGAAGCGCAAGCGAAGGGAGTTGGCGCGGTTTACTTCGAACACCTGAATCGCGTTCGCGATCTGCTCAAGCCTTACAATCGCAAGCTCATGTTTTGGGGCGACATCGCGCTGCATCATCCAGATCTGATCGGAAATATTCCCAAAGACATGATCGTGATGAATTGGCAGTACGGCGCACGCGATGATTTCTGGACGTCGATCAAACCGTTTCAGGACGCCGGACTGCAGCAATTTGTTTGTCCGGGGGCGCAGACGTGGAACCAAATTTTCCCGAACACCGATGCGGCTGTGAAGAACATCGTCAACTTCGTGCGCGACGGGCAGAAAGCTGGCGCGATCGGCATGATGAATACGACCTGGGACGACGATGGCGAGACGCTTTTTGAAATGGGCTGGTATCCGATCGCTTTGGGGGCCGCGGCGTCATGGCAAGAAGGCGCACTGGATGTCGACAAGTTCGATCGCAACTTCGATTGGTCGTTCTTCCGTGCCGAGGGAAATGAATTCACCAAAGCGACGCGCTCGCTCGGCGGTGTGAATGCGATGCTTACTGCCGGTACGACTGATGAGTTATTCTGGCGCGATCCTTTTACGACGCAGTTTCAGAATCAGGCGCGCAATCTGAAAGACAAGATTATCGCGATGCGCAAACAGGTTGAAGACGCCCAGGAATCGGTTATCAAGAACGAGAAGCGCGCGCGTCGTAATCAATCGACGTTGGATGCGATGAAGTTTGCCGCTCAGCGCTTCGACCATCTCGGGCGGCGCTATGAAGTAATGCAGAAGTTCAGCGATCAATATTGGGACGCTTATCTGAATCTCGGCGACCGAGTCAAAGCCCGCAAGCTTCGTTATTACACCGGAGCGATCTACAACAATCTGCGCGAAATGGCCGAGGAGCTTTCAATTTTGAAGGAAGGTTATCGCCGGCACTGGCTGGCAGAGAATCGACCGTACTGGCTGGACAGCGTTTTGGCTCGCTACGATCAAATGATTTCGATCTGGCTGGCGAAGAGCCGGCAGATGGATGAAGCGCTGCGAAGATATGAAGCGAGTTCGACGCTGCCGAACCCGGAGGAGTTTGGCTTGGGGGCGCGAGTAGCACCGCCGAGTCGTCAATAAGAATTATCCGCAGATTACGCAGATTACGCAGATACGAATAAGGAAGTGTGGATCATCCAGAAGGCCGTCCCAATGAGAAACCAGCTGCGAGTCCTCGCGCCGGAGGCGCGAGATGTTTATAGCCAAGTTCTTGTACTGTTTTGATTAGAGCCCATTCATGGGCGAAATACATTTCGCTCCTAACGTAGCTTGATATCGATTGTGTACGCGTGAACTATGAATATTCCGCTCCTGACGGAGCGATGCCGACATCGCCGGCTTGTCTTTTCTAAATCTGCGTTATCTGCGTAATCTGCGGATAATTTCTTCTTATGTCGAACGACAGCAATCGCCTGGTTTCTCTCGACGTCTTTCGCGGTCTCACGATCGCGGGCATGGTGCTCGTCAACAATCCCGGGACTTGGGCGCACATTTATTGGCCGCTCGAACACGCAGAGTGGAATGGCTGGACGCCGACTGATCTGATCTTTCCGTTTTTTCTGTTCATCGTAGGCGTGGCAATTCCACTCGCCTTTGGAAAGCGAATTGAACGCGGCGATGCGCGTCGATCGCTCTTCATCAAAGTCGCCTATCGATCCGCAATCATTTTTCTGCTCGGCGAATTTCTCGCCGGCTTTCCTTATTTTCATTTATCGACGATTCGCATTCCCGGCGTGCTGCAACGCATCGCCGTCTGTTACTTCTTCGCCGGAATTATTTACCTGACGACCCGGCCGCGGACGACCGCCATCATTTCGCTGGCGCTGCTAGTGACCTACTTCGTCGTGATGAAGCACGTTCACTGGAACGGCTATTACGTCGGCGACTTAAGCAAAGAAGGAAGTCTGGCATCAATTATCGATCGCAAAGTATTTGGGCCGCACATCTGGAAGCAGGGAATTGTTTACGATCCGGAAGGTCTCCTAAGCACAATGGGCGCGCTGGCGACGACCTTATTAGGAATTCTGACCGGCAATTTGATTCGCGCGAAAGACAAGACGCCCATCGAGAAAGTCGCGTACATGTTCATCGCCGGAATCGTCTGCATGATCATCGGTTGGAGTTGGAATCCCTGGTTTCCCATCAACAAGTCGCTGTGGACGAGTTCATATGTTTTCTTTACCGCGGGACTCGCGCTGCAATTTCTGGCGTTGTGCTATTGGCTGATCGATATCAAAGGCTATAAAGCGTGGACCAAACCATTTGTAATTTTTGGTGTCAACGCGATCGTCCTGTTTGTGGGGACGGGAGTGATGGCGCGGTTAATGAGTATGAGTTCTGGCTTCATGGGAAAATTCAGCTCGCTGCTTCACATCACCAAGCCAGACGGATCGCCTCAGGCGCTGCAGCCGTTCATTTACAACCATCTGTTTGCGTCCTGGTTGTCGGATAATAACGCGTCGCTTGCGTTTGCGATTTCGTTCATTCTGCTGTGGTTGTTTTTGATGTGGCTGCTGTTTAGGAAGAATGTGATTATCAAAATCTAATGTCAGAAGCCCGACCGTCAGGGAGGGCTACTTACGCCGCTTGCCCTCCCTGACGGTCGGGCTTCTGACACGAAACAAAAGAAGGAGAATAACCATGCCAACTTATATCGCGCTGCTGAAATGGACGCAGCAAGGAGTCTCGAAAGTCGGATCGAGCGCCAAGCGCCTCGACGCTGGACGCAAGGCCTTCAAGAAGATGGGTGTTGAGATCAAAGACACATATCTGACGATGGGTCGATACGATCTGGTTTGCGTGATCGATGCGCCTGACGATGAAACTTATGCAAAGGCGATTCTCGGTCTTGGTTCACAGGGTAACGTAAGCACCGAGACGCTGAAGGCTTTCAGCGAGGATCAGTATCGCGAGATCATCGGCTCGCTATGAATAGCAAACTAACCACAGATCCACACAGATAAACACAGATTAAGAAAGGCTTTCTTCTTATCTGTGACAATCCGTGTTCATCTGTGGCTTTCATATCCCGGTCCACGCAAGACTCGCCCGCCAAGCGCCGGCGTACGCTTGGCGTTATCAACTTCGATCTGCCCGTTGACGATCACGTAATTTATGCCGACCGGATATTGGTTCGGCTCTTCAAAGGTCGCGTGATCGATAACGGTCTTTGGGTCGAAGATCGTGATATCCGCAAAGTAATCTTCGCGAATCAAACCCCTCTGCTTCAATCCGACATTCGACGCCGGTAGACCAGTCATCTTGTGAATCGCAAGTTCCAACGGCATCAACTTTTCATCGCGGACATAACGACCGAGAATTCGTGGATATGTGCCCCAGCCGCGTGGATGCGACTTCGATCCGGCAAGGGGCCCATCCGTCGCGCGCGCGCCGCTGTCGGTGCAGATGCTGACGAATGGTGATTTGAGCGCAGCCCGCATGTCGCTCTCTTGCATCATGAAAAAGATCGCGCCGGTCTGGCCATGATCCGCGATGATGAAATCAAACAAGGCATCCAGCGGGGTTTTGTTTTGCGCCGCGGCGATTTCTGACAGCCGCTTGCCTTGCCAACTCTCAAGATTGCGATTGGTGACCGCGCCGATGAGGATTCCAACCGGCCCACCGCTACCGAGATAAATATTTTCCCAATCTTTCGAATCAGCGCTAATCTCCTTTTTTAACCGTTCGCGTGTCGCAGCATCTCTTAATCGAGCGATCATTTTGTCCGTGCCGCCTTCCAGCGCCCACGGCGGTAAACAAGCACTCAACGACGTGCTGCCCGCAACATACGGATAAACGTCCGCGGTAATCTTCAATCCTTCGCGTCGAGCGGCTTCAATCCGCTCCAGCATTTCAGGCATGCGTCCCCAATTCTTTTTGTAAGCAGTTTTGAAATGCCAAATCTCAGCCGGAATTTTGGCGCGGCGAGCAATCTCGAAAACCTCTTTCATAGAATCATCGATCGCGTTCGCCTCGCTGCGTTGATGCGTGACGTAAATGCCACCGTATTGATGAGCGACTTTGGCGAGTTCCACAATCTCATCCGTCTTTGCAAATCGTGCAGGGACGTATTGAAGCGAAGTCGAAACTCCAAGCGCGCCGTCCTTCATCGCGTCAGCGACGAGTTTCTTCATGTGTTCGAGTTCAGCCAGGGTTGGCGGGCGATCGTCGTAGCCAATTACGTACTCACGCACCTGAGTCGCGCCAACAAACGTGCCGAGATTTATTCCCGCTCGTTGTTTTCCAAGTCGATTGAAATATTCGTCGAGCGTGCGCCAATCGACCGTCAGGTTGAATCGACGATTGAAATCCTCTTGCTCTTTCAGAATCCGATCGTTGACCGGCGCGATCGACTCGCCCTCACCGGTAATCTCAGTCGTCACGCCCATCATGACTTTACTCATCGCGCGGGGATCGATCAGAACGTATTGTTCCGATTGTCCCAGCATGTCGATGAACCCTGGGGCGACGACTTGTCCGCGCGCATCGATCTCACGCGTGGCTTTCGCGTTGCTGAGATTTCCGATGCGCGCAACGCGATCGTTCTTAATTGCCACATCAGCGTTGAATCCGGGACGGCCCGTGCCATCGACGACGCGGCCGTGACGAATGATGATGTCGTAATCAAGTGGCGCAGCGTTCGTTGGAACGGGCCTGCGCATCAAGCTGAATCCGACAATCAATAGACAAAAGAAAGCGATGAGAAGTCTCATCTGGTTAACCTCCGGCTCTTGTCAATACCCGGAGCGATAGCGACGGGATCAAGTGTCGCTCACGACTATCCTCGATCCGGTCGCTACTGCTCCCGGTACTGACACTTGGCATATCAGAAATTCGCGGCGTTGATTATAATCGCGAATCGCCAGTTTTAGTCCACAGCAAATAGGTTGAGCATAGTTGGAAACCAGAATGCAGAAGGGACCCGTGACCGCCGGCGACATTGCCGCCATTACTGAAGGCAAGTTGTCAGGCGCGCCGGACACCATCGTGACCGACGTCACGCACGACTCTCGCCAGGCGAGGCAAGGAAGTCTTTTTGCCGCCGTGCGCGGCGAACTGTTCGACGCTCATAAGTTTATTTTACCGGTGATGGGCCAAGGCGCGATTGGCGTCATCTCTGAACTTGAAAGGCCGAGCGATTTCAGCGGCGCATGGATTCAAGTCGAAGACATTCGTCGCGCGATGGCGCTCGCGGCGGCCGAAGTTCATCACCATGCTTCACGTGAACTGAAACTTGTCGGGATTACCGGAACAAATGGAAAGACAACGTGCGCGTACTTGATAGCTTCGATTCCGGAAGCTGCCGGCGAGTCCGTCGCGATGACAGGTACGGTTGAATATCGACTCGGCAAAGAGCGAAAGAAAGCGGGCCGCACAACGCCTGAAGCGACCGATATGCAGCGCCTGCTGCGAGAAGCAGTCGACATCGGATGCAAGACGGCGGTGATGGAATGCTCGTCGCAAGCGATGGATTTTCATCGATGCGATGAATTGGACTATGAGGTGGCGGTTTTCACAAATCTCACGCGCGATCATCTCGACTATCACAAGACGATGGAGAATTACTGGTACGCGAAGCAGCGTCTGTTCGATGGGCGATTGGGATCGCGGCCGAAGACTTCCGTCATCAATGTCGATGATTCTCACGGAATTGAAATGGCAGATCGGCTGGAAAAAGAAGGGCTGCGGGTCGTTCGTTATGCAGTGAAATCTGATGCAGACATAACGGGGCGCGATCCTGAATTCTCGTTGAATGGAATGCAGTTTCGTTTGCGTACGCCTGACGCCGAAATTGATTTTCATTCTCCGCTGGTTGGGCCGCCGCATATTTACAACACGCTGGCGACAGTGGCGAGTGGACTTGCTCTCGGTTATTCAATCGAAGTAATCACCAAGGCGCTGGAGAAATGCACGGGCGCGCCGGGAAGATTTGAGCGCGTTGCTCATGAAAGCGATTTTGCGGTGGTCGTCGATTACGCGCATAGCGATGACGCTTTGTTGAATGTCTTGCGCACCGCCCGTGAGGTCACGAAGGGACGAATCATCACAGTTTTTGGTTGCGGCGGCGATCGCGATCGATCGAAGCGCGCGCCGATGGGCGAGGCGGCCGGATCGTTGAGCGACGTAGTGATTTTGACTTCAGACAATCCGCGCACCGAAGACCCAAACCAAATTCTCGCCGACGCGGAAGAGGGAATTAAGCAGACGGGCAAGCCTTACGAAAAGATTGCCGATCGGCGCGAAGCGATCCATCAAGCGATCGCGCAGGCCCGGCCTGACGATTTAGTTCTCATCGCCGGCAAGGGTCACGAAGACTATCAAATCATCGGCCGCGAAGTTTTTCATTTCGACGATAAGGAAGTAGCGCGTGAAGCGCTGGCCACGCGAGTCCGCGCAGCGGACGATCGGAAATAGCCCAGCGATTCATCGCTGGGGACCAAGTTCGTCAACTCCTCTCAGTCCGCGAAGCGGACGGCAGACAAATCTGACTAATGCCGATTTGCTTTTCTGTCACCCGCTTCGCGGGCTCTGGACTCATTTTTATTACGTGACCCAGCACTGAAGTGTTGGGCTATTATCACTCGTCCGCTTCGCGGACAAATGCAAGCCAGTACTTTTTTAGATCGAAGCCCAAACGTGCAAGCAAGCGTTACTCCAAACTCCTCCGAAGGCCTCGTCCGCGGCATACGCAGGTGGGACCTGGTCGCGGTCACGATCAACGGCATCATCGGCGCCGGCATCTTTGGTTTGCCGTCGAAGGTTTTCGGATTGATCGGCGCATACAGTTTGATCGCGTTCGTCGTGTGCGCGCTGGTCGTCATGCTGATCATTCTGTGCTTTGCCGAAGTCGGCAGCCGCTTTAACGAAACCGGTGGGCCTTACCTGTATGCGCGTGAAGCGTTTGGGCCGACGGTCGCATTTGAAGTTGGATGGCTGATTTGGTTGGCGAGACTGACCGCGTTCGCGGCGAACTGCAATTTGATGGTCAGTTATTTGTCCTTCTTCTGGGCGCCGGCGAATTCTGGTATTACTCGAGTAGCGATCATCGTTCTAGTCGTAATAGCGCTGACCGCGCTGAATGTTCTAGGCGTGAGACAAGCGGCGATTGCCAGCAACATCTTCACCATTGGCAAGCTCGTGCCGATGCTCATCTTTATCTGCGTCGGGCTTTTCTTTCTCAACCCGCACGCATTCGCCCTGGGAGCGCAGCCATCAACGGGCGCGTTCTCGCAATCTGTTCTGTTGTTGCTTTACCAAAGAGACTTGCCGCGCGCGCTGCTGATTGCAATGGCTGTCATCGCATCGACGTACATTTTGATTCAAGTCGTGTGCCTTGGCACGTTGCCGGGCTTGGCGAATTCAACCAAGCCTCTGGCCGACGCAGGTCAAAGATTCATGGGGACCACCGGCGCTGCGATCATTTCCGCAGGCGCGATCATTTCCGTCGCGGGGAATCTGAATATTACGGTGCTGTCGGCGTCGCGTGTGCCTTTTGCCATCGCCGAACAGAAACAGTTGCCTTCGTTCTTCGCACGCGTACATCGACGTTTCTTCACGCCCCACATTTCGATCGTAATCACAACCGCTTTGATGTTGGCGCT
>QHXI01000009.1 GCA_003222895.1 Acidobacteriota bacterium
AAGACTGCCAGCAGGAAGAAATAGCCGGCGGCGGTTGCGATTCCCACAATCGCGAAAGGCTTGCCGGTGTTCAGTTCCGGCTTGTTCTTGATCTGAATGAGTTGGTAGATGCCCAGACCGATCGCGACCGGGCCCGAAATAACACCGAGGTAACAACACCATCCGATCGTCACCGTGAAGATGCCGCAGATCATCGACGCGATCGCCATGCCTTGCTTCGGCCCCTGCTGATAAGGCGGAGGTGGCGGCGGTTGCCAACCACCCTGCATCTGTTGCGGCTGCTGAAATGGCGCCAGACCAAAACCGCCTGATGGCGCCGGTACACTCGGCGGCGGCGGAGGCGGAATCGGTTGCGACTGAAACTGGCCCGACCCGAGACCGCCCGACGGAGCTTTCCAACCACCCGGTGGCGGAGGCGGCGGCGACAAAATTGTCGGTGGCGGTTCAGAACTTCTTGACGGTGAATCATCGACCAGCGTCGTGCCGTCCTGAGTACAAAAGGCCAGCCAGTCTTCTTCGAAGATGCGATTGCAGGTTGGGCAGCGTTTCATTAGAAGAGCGTCCTTTGAACTTTGATCTTCGAGCTTTGACTTCTAGTCGATAGTTGTAACAAACGCGCGATGTGTTATTAATCGGTAGCTAAGCGAACAAAGTACAAAGTCCAAAGAACAAAGCACGGCTGTTCATTAGACAAGTTCCAGCTTACTAAAAAAGAAACTGATTTCGATCGCAGCATTCTCGTCCGAATCGGATCCGTGCGTAGCGTTCTCGCCGACTGATCCGCCGAACTCTTTGCGAATCGTTCCTTCATCGGCTTTGGTGGGATCGGTTGCACCCATCAGATCGCGCCAGGCCTTCACCGCGCCGTCTTTTTCCAAAACCATCACGACGCACGGCCCGCTCGACATGAATTCGGTCAAGCCTTCATAGAATGGTTTACCGCGATGGACTTCGTAGAAGCCTTCCGATTGTTTGCGCGTCTGATGAATCATTTTCATCGCGCGAATGCGAAAGCCGCCGCCGATGATGCGATCGATGATCTTGCCGGTATTGCCCGCGCCGACGGCGTCCGGTTTGATAATTGCGAAGGTGAGATTACCTGCTTGATCTGCCATTTATCTCCAGTGTCTTGTTGCCGTGGATTTGCGCCGATGAACGCGGATAATACCAGCGAAGCCGCCGCTTCTGATCTGCGCGTATCCGCGTTAATCCGCGGCTAGTTCTAGTTCCTTAGCGCTTCCTTCATCGCCGATCCAATATCCGCAGGCGAGTTCACGACATGAATGCCCGCATCCGACAGCGCTTTCATTTTTTCCGCGGCAGTTCCCTTCCCGCCCGCGATGATTGCGCCCGCGTGGCCCATGCGACGTCCGGGCGGCGCAGTCTGTCCGGCGATGAAAGCGACGATGGGCTTCTTTACATTTTCTTTTGCAAATGCGGCGGCTTCTTCTTCAGCCGTGCCGCCGATCTCGCCGATCATCACGATGCCGTCGGTCTCGTCGTCTTCCTGAAAAAGTTTAAGTGCATCGACGTGCGACGTACCCACAATCGGATCGCCGCCAATTCCAATTGCAGATGATTGACCCAAGCCGAGCGAAGTTAGTTGGCCCACCGCTTCGTAGGTTAGCGTTCCTGAGCGCGAGACAACTCCAACGCGGCCTTCTTTGTGAATGTGGCCGGGCATGATTCCAATTTTGCATTTGCCGGGCGAAATAATTCCCGGACAGTTCGGGCCAATCAAACGCGTAGGCTTGTCGCGCAGATATTCTTTGACTTTCACCATGTCGAGCGCGGGAATACCTTCAGTAATGCAAACCACAACCGGAATTCCCGCATCCGCCGCTTCCATGATCGCATCGGCAGCGAATGCGGGTGGCACATAAATCACCG
This sequence comes from Acidobacteriota bacterium, assembly GCA_003222895.1. Lineage (GTDB taxonomy): Bacteria > Acidobacteriota > Blastocatellia > Pyrinomonadales > Pyrinomonadaceae > UBA11740. The sequence continues at coordinate 1,891 of QHXI01000009.1, forward strand.
AAGCATTCGCGCCGGCTTCCTTAACTGCATCGGCGACGGTATTGAAAACGGAAATGCCTTCGTGGGTCGTGCCACCTTTGCCCGGCGTGACTCCGCCGACGACATTCGTTCCGTACTCAACCATCTGTTTGGTGTGGAACGTTCCCTCTTTGCCGGTCAGACCTTGAACTACCAGACGCGTGTTCTTATTAACGAGGATGCTCATATAAATTCGTAAGCTGAAAAAAGTAAGCGCGCAGTATAACAATCCCGTGTCGCAACCGCGAGCCAAGTGCATCGACTGCGGTCCATGATTCCTGATTCGAACGCGCGACCGCGCTAATGCGAATGCATAACAGATGCTGGCGCGACCGTCACAGGAAATTTGCACTTATTTATTCTTATTGGAAAAATTATCTCGGAGACTATTCACCATGCGCCGCTTTGCAACCCTTTCAATCGTGATCGCCTTCGTTGCCTGGTCGGCCTGCACCATGCCGATGTCGGGAGACTTTGGCACGCCAACTTCGACAACGCCGGGCGAAGTTCCTTTCCAGCTTGCCGCTCCGAACGATGCGGCCATCCTTGTGCCGGTAAAAATTAATGGACGCGGCCCATTCACATTCGTGCTCGACACGGGCGCTACTTTCACCTGCATCGATCAAAAATTAGTCGATCAATTGAAACTGCCGGAATCGCGCGGGCAGTTTGGCGTGGGTGTTTTGATGCCGACAGAAGGAAATATCAAGTTGGTAGATATAGACACTTTCGAAGTCGGCAACGTCAAAGCTACGCAGATGAAAGCCTGCGCAATCGAATTCTCGCGCCTGCAAACCGGCGGACTCGACGCCCGGGGATTAGTCGGACTTAACTTCTTGAAGTCGTTTCATGTGAATATCGACTTCAAGAAAAAAGTTCTGCGTCTAGAAAAACCCTAAGTCGATTATCAAGACAATTCAAACTTCTCGCCATATTGCGGCACTTCAATCTGCCATCCGAATCGTTCGCGAAGATGCGCAGCCATGGCTTCGGCTGCTTCCGGCTCGCCGTGCGTGACGAAGACTCGCTTCGGCGGCGTCGGCATTCCTTCCAACCAGCGAATGACTTCTTTCCAATCGGCATGCGCTGAGAAGCCGCCGATCTTTTCGATCCGGCAACGCACGGGAACCCATTGGCCCAGGACTTTGACTTGCTTCTCTCCGTCGGCGACGCGGCGGCCGAGTGTACCCGCGGCTTGATAGCCTACAAATACAACCGTCGCATCCTGGTCCGGCAGCAGACGCAACGCGTGATGCAGAATGCGTCCGCCATTCATCATTCCGGATGCCGCGATGATCACTCGCGCTCCTTCCATGGCGTTGATCTTTTTCGAATCGTCGCGCGTGCTACAGGCGAGCATCGAATGCGTGCGCAGCGGCGTCGGCGTCGTCTTCAAAGCCGCCGCATACTCCTCGTCCTGCTCTTCGGTCCGTTGCGCGTACGCCTGGGTCGCGGCCGCGGCCATGGGCGAATCAACGCAGACCGGTAAAATCGGAATTCGCTTCTCGTCTTCGAGTTGGCGAATCAAGTAAACAATTTCCTGCGCGCGTCCTACGGCAAATGCTGGGATCAAAACCGCGCTGCCTCGTGCGGCCGCGTCTTTGATAATTCGCTCGAGTGCGACTTTGGGCTCTTCAATATCGTGCAGACGATCGCCGTAAGTCGATTCAATCAGCAAGTAGTCGCACGCCGGCGGCGCAACTGGATCGCGAATGATCGGCTGATCGTATTTCCCGAGATCTCCGGAGAAGAGCACTCTGCGCGGTTCGCTGTCGCCGTCGATATGAACCAGCACCTGGCTCGATCCGAGGATGTGACCAGCGATGCGAAACTCGGCTTTGATTCCCTTCACAATGTGCATTTCCGCACCAGTGTTGGGGACCACTTGCAGCAGCTTCAAGGCTTCGCGCGCATCCTGTTCTGTGTACAGCGGCAACGCCGGAAGGTGCTTTGTGATTTTGTGCCGATTGCGATAGTCGGCTTCTTCTTCCTGCAACCGCGCTGAGTCCGGCAACAAAATCTTCATTAAGTCAGACGTGCCGCGCGAGCAATAAACCGGTCCGCGAAATCCGTGACGCACCAACCGCGGCAAGTAACCCGTGTGGTCGATGTGCGCGTGCGTGATGATCACGGCGTCGACTGCCGCAGCATTGAAAGGGGGCTCCTGCCAATTGCGATCTCGCAACTCGTGTCCGCCTTGAAACAAACCGCAGTCGACGAGCACGCGCGCTTGATCAGACTCAATTAGATACTTCGATCCGGTGACGGTACCGGCGGCGCCCCAAAATGAAAGTGATGCCATGTGCGCGATGTTAGCTGATCCGAAACCCTGAGAGAAGGAGTGTCAGAACCGGGAGCGGTAGCGACCGGATCAAGTGAATCCGATCACATCAACATCTGATTTCCTTTTGTCTCCACGAATCTCATGATCCGGTCGCTACCGCTCCTGGTTCTGACACCGTGATTCAGACTTTTCACTTTCCGCTCTCCTCGCTTATGATTCGCTGGACAGTTTGCCAGGAAAGGAATCAATGAAAAACCTGACTCGATATTTTCTATTTGCCCTGATCATCACCGCTCTGCTTTTTGGCACATTTGCGCAGAGCAGTGCTCACAATTACAAAACCAGTGCTGCTTTCCCCACTCTCTTCGCTCAGTACGACGATCCTTATTCGGATTTTCGCAACGCGAAATATTCAAACGCCGGACTGCTGACCGAGCGCGATGAAATCAAGCTGGGCATCCAGCTTCATCGCGAAGTCACCAAGAAGTTTAGTTTGACTGACACAGGATTAGCGCGAGCCGATCGCCTGGGCCAACGTTGCGCGCAAGCCAGTCTGCGGCCGAGTCTCGTTTACAAATTTCACGTAATCCAGAGTCGCGAGATTAATGGCTTCTCGCTTCCCGGCGGACATGTCTATGTGACGACGGCTTTGCTTCGACTCGCGAATGACAATGAACTCGGTGCGGTGTTGTGTCATGAAGTTGGCCACATTGTCGCGCGCCACAGCTTGAAGACGCTGAAGAAATCGAAAGAGTACGACGACGTCGCGAGTTCGCTGGGCGACATTACCGGCGTCGCCGGAGATCTCGCGCGCGATCTCGGCGTCGCCTTGGGCCAGATGGTCGGAGCGGGACTGTTGACGGTGCACTCGCGTGACGAAGAGCGCGAAGCAGATTTTCTCGGCGTGCGCACGATGTCGGGCGCGGGCTTCGATCCGCAAGGCATGATCACGATGTTTCAGAAGTTGCAGCGGATCGAAGAGCAGGACTCAGATCTCCTGGGATCGCTTTTTTCAGATCATCCGGACGCGGAAGAGCGAATTGCGAATACGCGCTATGAGATTGCGCGGATGCGGCGACGATAGAAGAGAACAATTAGCCACGAAAAGGCACAAGAGAAAGAGCGTTTGGGACGGAGTCGAACTGAAAACTCCTCTTTGTGCCTTTTTGTGGCTATCTTCTCTGTCGCGCTCCGAAGAACACAATGACGACTGGAATCAGCAGCCCTAGATTTCGCAGCGCGGTCTTAACTCCCAATTGACTCGCAATGATCCCGCCGAAGCATCCGCATTCAAGCGGTTCGCCGTGCAGAGCGTAAACGTAATAGAGCGCGAAGGCGCTGAAGCCAATCAGCATCAGCGCCGCGAACACGGCTCCGATCCGAACCGTCGGCCGCACAATCAACAGAATTGCGGTAATCACCTCAAACGCGATCACCGCGATCGTCACCGGCCACTGCCAACGTTCGTAACTGATGTTCGACGCGCTGAGGAGTTCAGCGACATTGACGGCAAACTTTCTGAGGATCCAAAGCTTGGCGCCGGCCGTGAAAAGAAAAAGTGCTGCGAGACCGAAGCGGCAAAGCTGGACCAGAACTCTGATGATTTTTCGGCTGGTCATCTAAGTTTGAGATAGAGAGGTTCGCGCAAACTCTTCGCTCCGTCAGGAGCGAAATATCTATAGCACCGCAACATAAGAACTCTTCTCCTCAGTGAGAAGCGGACATGAGAACTCATGTCCGCTTCTCACTGAGCAACCAATCGTGAAAGCCATTGTTCTATAAATATTTCGCGCCTAACAGCGCTCGTCGGGAAGCCAAATCCGAACGCAAGCCCTCAGACTGATGATCACGTTCCTATCCCGCCAAACTCACGACCTTCTCGGCCGCGTCTTTCATTCCGTTCGCAACCGTGAAGTTCAATCCTGATTCGCGAATTACGCGCTGGCCTTCTTCAACGTTTGTCCCCTCAAGTCGGACGACAACCGGAACGCTAATGCCAAGATTGTTGGCTGCGCCCACGACGCCGCGCGCGACCATGTCGCAACGCACAATCCCTCCGAAAATATTAATCAAGACTGCGCGAACATTCGGATCGGCAAGCAGGATGCGAAACGCAGCTTCGACTCGTTCCTGCGACGCGCCACCGCCGACGTCGAGAAAGTTCGCCGGTTCGCCGCCCGCCAGTTTGATGATGTCCATCGTCGCCATCGCGAGTCCCGCGCCGTTGACCATGCAGGCGATGTTGCCGTCGAGCTTGATGTAATTGAGATCGTATTTCGACGCTTCAATCTCCAGCGGCTCTTCTTCATTCAAGTCGCGCAGGTCTTTGAAATCCGGGTGCCGAAACAACGCGTTGTCGTCGAAATTCACTTTCGCATCGAGGGCGATCAGTCGGTTGTCTTTCGTCAACAGAAACGGGTTGATTTCAAGCAGCGACGCGTCAAGCGATTCGTAAGCCTGATACAGGGCTTGCATGAACTTCGCCGCAGTCGAAATCAAATCTGTCGGCAAGCCCAGCGCGAAGACGAGCTTGCGCGCCTGAAAAGGACGAAAGCCAACAGCCGGATCGATCGTCTCTTTGAAAATCTGTTCCGGGGTCTTTGCCGCCACCTCTTCGATGTCCATCCCGCCCGCCGCCGAAGCCATGAACACGGGCCGGCCGCTCGCGCGATCCAAAACGATCCCGAGATAGAACTCTTTATCGATCGGCAATCCTTCTTCGATCAAGAGCACGCGGACTTCTCTTCCCTCGGGCCCTGTCTGATGCGTGACGAGTTTCATCCCGAGCATCTGTTGCGCCAGCTCGCGCGCTTCTTCGGCAGTTTTCGCTAACTTCACGCCGCCGCCCTTGCCGCGACCGCCCGCGTGAATTTGCGCCTTCACTACGACTGGCATCGTCGCCAATTCTTTAGCGGCGTGATAGGCCTCTTCCGGCGAGCGCGCGACGATGCCGCGCGGCACTGGCACGTTGAATTTTTTCAGTAACTCTTTTCCCTGGTATTCGTGTATCTTCATCGCGTTTGCAGCCGTAGGATCTCTGCCTGCGGTTCGCCGTCATCCTGGCGGCCTGAATCTTTCGAAGTAGTTTAATGAACGAAGTGCTGAGTGTACTCAGAGCGTAACCGAGCCGCAACCACGCGCCGTCAACTCCGGGACGATGTCAGGCGATCGATTTATCACTAGCCGCCGATCGTTTATTAAATCAGCTGCGACTGTTCTGCTGGCTCTGCCGACTTTCGTTCGCGCGCAGACACCACTTGAGCGCGGTGGGTTTGATGAACGCCAGTTTCCATTACTCCGAGAGAAGTTGTTAACCCTTTTGAATGACGAACGAACTGCGGCGGGATTGAATCGTCTCGAGCTCGATGAGCTGGCCTGCAAAGTTGGAAACGATCATGCGAGCGACATGGTGCGCGGACAGTTTCTAAGTCACTGGGGCAGCGATGGGCGCACGGCCTATCTTCGCTATTCTTTCGCGGGCGGCGTCGATGCTCTACAGGAAAACGTGGGGTCCGCGGACAAGATACATTCGTTCGCTCCGAACTCAGTAATCCAGGATTTTCTCGACATGCATCAGGCAATGATGAACGAGGTGCCGCCGAACGACGGCCATCGCCGCACGATTTTGGATAAGTATCACACGCACGTTGGATTCGGATTGGCTTTTCAGGGACGCAGTCTTCGTCTCGACGAACTTTATCTCGCTCGTTATCTTCGACTCGATCCAGTGCCACGCCAGGCAAAACCGAAATCGACGATCATTTTGACCGGTCGTCTTCTCAATGCGCGACATTCTCTCCATGAAGTCGATGTGTGCTACGAGCCTTTGCCGAAAGCGCCGGACATCGCCTGGCTTCGCACGCCGCGCTCGCTTTCGTTGCCCTCGGATTATCTTGTATTGAAGCCGAGAGCGCCGGCGGGAACGTCTTACACGGACGGGTCGCTCGGCGATTTCGATTGGGGCGGCGGCCGGTTCCGCGTACCCGCAAACATGTTTCGAAGTGCACCAGGAATTTACACGATCGTGTTTTGGATTAATCTACACAACACCGAAAATCCGTTTCCCGCCACCGAAATTTGCGTGCGCGTTGAATGAGCAAATGAACATCATCAAGACGGCAATGGCACTTTGTTTGATTCTGGTTGCTGCGACGCATGTCAAAGCGCAAGGCCTCGTGAATAAGAACCGACGCGCCGCCGAGGTGCGGGCTGAATTTCTGCACGCCTGGAACGGTTACAAGAAATACGCCTGGGGTCATGACGATCTGAAACCTTTAAGCAAGTCTTATCACGACTGGTATGCGGAACCGCTCTTGATGACGCCCGTTGATGCGCTCGACACGATGATTCTGATGGGGCTGAAGGATGAAGCGCGGACAACGCGCGAATACATCGCGACGCATCTTTCGTTCGATAAAGACATTGAGGTTCAGAATTTCGAGATTACGATTCGGCTGCTGGGTGGTTTGCTCTCGAATTATGAATTGACGGGAGACAAACGGCTCCTGAATCTCGCCGAAGATTTGGGCAATCGATTGCTGCCAGTCTTCGATTCGCCGACGGGTCTTCCTTACCGCTATGTGAATTTGAAGACCGGAAAAGTGCGCGGCAACGTTACGAATCCGGCCGAGGCAGGAACGCTGCTGATTGAATTCGGCACTCTGGCGCGGCTAACGCATCGCCAAATTTTTTACGACAAAGCAAAGCGTGCCTTGGCTGAGATCTACAATCGGCGTTCGCCAATTGGTTTGGTTGGCACATGGATCAATGTCGAGACAGGTCAATGGACCGACACCGACAGTCACATCAGCGGGGCAATCGATAGTTACTACGAGTACCTTTTGAAGAGCGCGATTCTGTTTGGCGATCAGGATTGCCGCAGGATGTGGAGTGAGAGCATCGCCGCGATTGAGTATTATCTGCGCGAAGATAAGATCAAGAGTAAATACAGGACAGATAAGCTCAGCGGACGTGAGATTTTGGGAGGCACGCCAGAACTCTGGTACGGTCACGCCGAAATGAACACCGGCGTGCGGACTGAGACGACGTACGGTGCGCTCGACGCTTTCTTTCCTGCGGTACTCGCAATGTCGGGCGATTTGGCTCGAGCGAGTATGCTTCAGGAGTCTTCCTATCAAATGTGGATGAAAGAAGGTATCGAGCCCGAAGAGTTTGACTATCAAACGATGACGATCAAATCGCCCGGCTATCCTCTGCGGCCTGAAATCGTTGAGTCGACTTATTATCTTTATCACTATACGAAGGACCTCAAGTATCTTCGCATGGGCGAAACGATGTGGCGCGCTTTCGTGAAGTACTGTCGCACCGACGAAGGTTACGCTGCTCTGAAGAGCGTCATCACCAAAGAAAAATCCGATTCGATGCAGAGCTTTCTGTTTGCTGAGACTTTCAAGTATTTCTATCTCTTGTTCGCATCGCCCAGGACTCTAAATTTCGACAGCGTCATCTTCAATACTGAAGCGCATCTAATCCGACGAATTTCTTCGCGCCAGTCGCGTTAACAATACCGGCCGACGAAGCGTCTTTAACGTTGAGCGATTCTGTAGACAAGCGACGCGATGAAACCTACGTAGTCAGCGCCGCGTAGAATCAGCAAAGCACTCTCCCCTCGGAAAACAGAAGGCAGTGGCAGAAGGCAGGACGAAATTCAACGCTGTCTCTGCTGCACTTCAACCAGGAGAGAGCTTATGAAACACCGACACCTGACGCTGTTGTTTCTGGCGGCCTTTGTCTCACTAGTCGTTCCACTCTTCCTTCTTCAAACTGGAAACCTGGTCACGTCACAAACGCGCGATCGTCGCGTTAACCCGAATACCGAAGGCGCTCCTGACACCACGAATCGAATGCCTGCATCCACTGAAGTCGTCAAGGTCGACGTCGATCTCGTAACTATCGATGCGCTGGTTTTGCAGAAGAACACCGCGCGCATCGTCGGCGGATTGAAGAAAGAAGATTTTCTGATTTACGAAGATGGAGCCAAGCAGGAAATCACTCACTTCAGTCAGGACAGCTTGCCGCT
>QHXI01000010.1 GCA_003222895.1 Acidobacteriota bacterium
AGGACAGATCCTCAATTCATCTTCATATCCTTAGTCGGCGACTTCATTCGCTCAGCCGGTGGCGTTATCCCGGCCTGAAACTCATGCCGAATAAATTTGATCAAGTGATTCATCTCTTCCGGCTTTAGCTTGTCTGCGAATGCGGGCATGCCGTCGCCGCCCTTGGTAATCTGCTTAAGATAATCGGAATCGGAATGACGCAGCGCGTGACCTTCGCGGAATGTCGGCACCTTCAGTTTAGTTCCATCGTCCAGCTTCACCGTGCCCCCCTCGCCGTTTGGTCCGTGGCAGTTCTGGCAATTTTTTTCGTAGAGCTTTCGCGTGGAGGCAAATTCATCAGGCGTCGCCTGTGTTGTCGTGCGACTGTTCGTCGATGTTCCTGAGTTCGAACTTTGACTATTCTTGCAAGCGCTAGCGAGAACGAAAATTACCAGGATGACAAACAGGATCGACAGGCGATTGATCATCAATGCTCTCCGTTTGATGGACGCGAATTTTGCGAAAACGTGCGCAAGTATAACACGCCGCCGACATCGTCTCTGCTCGGTTGCTAATAGGCGAAGACAACAGGCAGAATAGGTCAGCGCTACCCTAAGCAATCTCGCGCAACCAATTAGACGAACCAAAGTTCTTTTCGGATCGGAAAAATTATGAGCAGCGAGGGCGAACAAAACAACAACACTCCCGCACGCGGATCATTGCGTCTGGCCCCGAACGTCGAGGAACTCGAAGAGCACAAGCGAAAAATTCCGCGTCAGTTCGTGAACTTCACTTTCTATCGCGCCCGGCAGGAATGGCGCATGATGGCTGACGATAAAAAGAGCGCCTGTAAGCGCAGCTTCATCGAATCCATCGATGATTTCCGGCCCCACCTTCTGATTCAAAGCTATTCGACGATCGGGTTGCGCACGAGTGCGGACTTTATGATTTGGCGAATTGGAACAGATCTCGATCCGATGCAAGAGATGACCGCGCGCTTGAACCAAACTCAGATGGCCAAGTATCTCGAGCCGACGCACTCGCTGCTTTCGATGACCAAACGATCGATGTTTATCGAGAGTAATTGCACCGAGCATACCGCGGACCGCACGCACATCATTCCCGGCCAGACTGATTACTTGTTTGTTTGCCCGCTACAGCGGACGCGCGAATGGTACTCGCGCCCACAGGAGCAGCGGCAGGAAATGATGGAAGAGAGCCTGCGCATCGGATCGAAATATCGATCAGTAAAGCTCCACACAACATATTCTTTTGGCTTGGACGATCAGGAATTCGTCGTGGCGTTCGAGACGAACAAGCCCGCCGACTTTCTCGATCTTTTCCAGGAGTTGCGTGAAACCAAAGCGAGTTGCTTCACGCTGCGCGACACGCCGATGTTCACTTGCCGCAAACGCAGTCTGGCAGAATGTCTGGACGCACTTGGTTAGCTGATTCTTCCCCGCAGCAAACAATCCGTGCAACGCAGAAAGAATATTTGGCCGGGGCTAACGATCGGCATCATTCTGATCGCAACCGTTATCGAGCTGCATCTGCAGGGGCGTCTTTGGCGATGTGCGTGTCCGAAATATTTTTGGACCAGCGACGCCTGGGGTTCGCAAACTTCGCAACTCTTCCTTGATCCTTACAGCTTCACTCACCTGCTTCACGGTATTGTGTTCGCAGGGTTGTTGACTTTGCTGATCCGGCGAATGACTGCAGGTTGGCGTTTCGTTCTCGCGATCGCGATTGAATCAACCTGGGAAGTTATCGAGAACACAAACACAGTCATCGAGCGTTACCGGCAGGCAACCGCGTCGCTCGGTTATCAAGGCGACACTGTCCTGAATTCACTGGGCGATATTTTCTGTTGCGGGATCGGATTCGCGCTGGCAGTGAAGTTGGGATGGCGTTGGTCGATCATTTTGTTTCTAGCCGTTGAGACAATTTTGCTGTTCTGGATTCGCGATAGCCTGTTGCTTGAGATTTTGATGTTGGTTCATCCGATGAATTCGATTAAGACATGGCAGCTTGGCCACTAAACTCTGCCGCGAAACGTTATGGACCATTCAAACGAAAATCACTCAAGGCGTTCCTTTGTTGCGCTGACCGTGTTCGCTTTGGTTTGGCTATGCGGGCAAAATTATCGGGCGCAAGTCCCCGCGGCTCCGCCTCTCGCTATCCCCGCATCTGAAGTCGAGTACCTTTGGTGTGAAGCCGAAAATATGCGCGGCATCACTGAGACTTCGCGTCACGAGCCTTTGCTGAACCCTTCTTATCTGGAAATCCCGGCATCGAAAGCGCCAGGCTGGAGTATTAGCGGGCCCGGCGTTTCTGCCGAATGGTCGCAGGGCGGCGAGAGCGAATGGAATTCTGTGGCCGCGAGTGCTGATGAAACTCGCGGGACGATCTACCAGGATATCGAGATCCCGCGCGCGGGCAAATACAAGATTTGGATTCGCTACGCGGACTTCGCGAACAAGAATGAAAACTTTGTCGTGCGCGTGACCCAGCAAGGCCGCGAGGTATTTGATCACGAGTTCGGCGCGAAAGACATCATCGACTCGCACGATGAAACCAGTCTGTATTGGGGTTGGAGTTTTACGTGGGACGGCACGTCAGAAACTTTCGCAAAAGGCCTGGCGCGAGTTTCGATCGAAATCACCAAAGCGGCACAAGCGCGGAGGCAAGTTGACTGCGTTCTGCTCACGAACGACCTCGCATTCGTTCCCGAGGGCAGACGGAAACCGGACTTTGCCGCGATGCGTTACTTGCGCGATTGGTCAAAGACGCGAATCGCGTTCGGACCGCTGATTGATTCATCAGCGAATGAAATTCCGGCGACATGGTCGCGTCCGAAGGTTGCGGGCCGCGACTTCGTGATGCCCTGGAACATCTCGAAAGATTTTTGGCAGCTTTATGACAAGCCCGCAGCCGAACGACCGCTCTATCCCTTCAATGCGGAACCGATCGAAGAGTTCGTGAAGTCGTACGCGGGAAAGAAGAACGTCCCGATCTTTGATTCGAAGCTGGTCGTGCCCGTCGTCTACATCAACGACTTGCCTGAGTTGCTGAGAGATGGGAGCGCCTTTCGTCGTTATCTCGCTCAGACAAAAACTCCGTTTGCGATCTTACTCAATTACGGCTCGGCAAACTTCGCGACCGAGGCAGATGCGCAAGCGGCATGGAAACTCTTGAATGGCGAGTTGCACGATCAGTTTCTTGGCTGGATCTCGGGCGAGAGTGTCGGCTTCGTTTGGGATGACGCGCCGCAGTATTTGAAAATATCTCCGAATATGACGCGCGCACAGTTGCTTGAGGCGCATCGGATCTTTTATACGGACGCGCTGACTCGAAAGTGGAGCGCGATGTTCAAGAGTCAGACGGGCGCAATGTGGGACAAGCTGATTCCGGCTCAGTCAACTTCGAGCACTTCTTTTGCACACGCGCTCGGCGAATGGGGAGTGAAATTCCTCGGCATAGAAACCGCGGCCGTGCAGCCGATGTTCGCGATGCGCATTGCGTTCACACGCGGCGCGGCGCGGCAATACGGCGGTGAGTTTCTTTATTACCATGCACCGAATTTCGGCGACACCGCGACAACATTTACTAAGCAGCAGAATTTTGCCGGCCCGGATAATTTTTTTCACTCGCGTTACGGCCCCACGATGGGCCCATCGCTGTCCTGGTATCGAAAGAGTTACTACCTTTATTACATGTCCGGCGCGTCCGCGATTTATCTCGAACAGGGGTTCGATCAATTCTTCAAGCCTGGTCCCGGTGATCATCCGTTTCAGTTAAATCCACTTGGCCGCATCACCGACGAGTTCGTCCGCTTTGCCGAGAAGCATCCCGATCGGGGCGTGTCATATACGCCGATCGCGTTTCTGCTTGATTCTGCTCACGGCTGGGAGATGACCGATTACCCACACTGGCCTTTCGAAGTCTCACAGATCGATCGTAGCGACCGTGCGCTGCGCGAATTGTTCGGCGCGGCTTACTATCCGGGGCCTGTGCGTGAAGGCGAACCTGCGAGCGGTGAGCGGCAAGCGTTCGTGCCCGGAGTCTTTGGAAATATTTTCGATGTGCTGGTCGCGTCTGAGACGCACAAAGATGCGGTCGATTCGTACCGCGCGCTTGTTGCCGGCGGAGCAATCGATTGGTCGGACGCCTGGAAAAAGAAACTTGAGAGTTATGTTCGCAACGGCGGAATTGTTGTTTTGAACGCCGCGCAAGTACAGGGATTGTCGCCGGAGTTTCTCGGTGTGCGGTTCACCGGCGAAACAGGCGAGGCGCACAACGCGATTTGTCTTTCGCCGAACGAGCCGCAGCAGGATTTGCACGGCGGGGTCTTTCGTTTCGACGAAATTGATTTGAAGGGTGCGCAAACGCTAATCGCGACGCCGTCGAATCAGCCGCTCGTCACCATCAACAAAATCGGCCGCGGCAAGGTTGTGTTCGTCGGCGTTCGCGATCTTCTTGGTGAAGACGAACGCCTGCCGGCATTCGTCGCGCACTTGCTCGTGCATCTGGCGGCTGACGTGACACCGGTGAAAGTTGAGGGCGACGTCGAGTATCTGATCAATCGGAACGCCGGCGGTTGGGTCGTGATCTTATTCAACGACAACGGTGTGTTTAAGCCTCAACAAGGTCTGGCGCAAGTTAATCGCAGCGCAATCGCGAAAGTCAATTTGTCTTTGCGAAGTGGAAAGATTTCAACGGCGACAGAATGGACCAGCGATCAGACGCTATCGATTAGAAACGAGAGCGTCAGCACCACAATTCCCGCGGGCGGAATTGCGGTTGTTGAGCTAACGATCCAGCATTAAGATAAGACTTCCGGTCAATAGTGATGGCGAACAAGATCGCGCGAAGATTTCTTATTAGCGGCGACGTGCAAGGCGTCGGCTTTCGTTTCTTTGCGCAGCGCGCGGCGGCACGCCATCAAATCGTCGGATACGTCAAGAACCTGAACGACGGCCGCGTCGAGGCTCTGGCCGAAGGGCCGGTGCAAAGTGTCGAAGCATTCAAGCACGAATTAGCCACGGGGCCGCGATTCTCGGCTGTCGATCACCTCGAAGAGATTAATCTCGATCCGAGTGGATCGTACTCGGCGTTTCGCATCGAGCATTAATGTCCGAGTCGCGCTCCATCTTTTGAAACCGCACGAACTCAATTAGCGTAACACTCAGCACATGGACGTAACCGAACCCACGCTTGTCATCGATCACGTCAGCAAGAGCTTCGGCGACTTTACCGCCGTAAGCGATCTCAGTCTGGAAGTGAAGCCCGGCCGTGTCTTCGGTTTGATTGGTCCGAATGGCGCGGGCAAGACGACGACGATTCGTATGATCGTCAACATCACCGCGCCGGATACGGGGACGATCAAATTGTTCGGCCGACCGATGACGACGGCGCTGCAGGACCGCATCGGTTACCTGCCAGAAGAACGCGGGCTCTACAAGAAGATGAAAGTTGGCGAGCAGCTGCGCTTCTTTGCCGAACTGAAAGACGTGCGTGGCAAAGACGCCGACGCGCGCATCGATCAGTGGCTCGCGAAATTGCAGCTTAGCGATTGGAAAGACAAGCGAACGAAGGAGCTGTCAAAAGGAATGCAGCAGAAGGTCCAGTTCATCACCTCGGTGATTCACGATCCCGATCTGCTGATTCTCGATGAGCCATTTTCAGGACTCGATCCCGTGAACGTCGACATCATGAAGGACACAATCCTCGAGCAGAAGTCCGCGAATAAGACGATCATTCTTTCGACTCATCAGATGGAGATTGCGGAAAAGCTCTGTGACGACGTCTGCATGATCAATCGATCGCACAAGGTTCTCGACGGCAAGCTCCGCGACATTCGGCGCAGCTTTTCGCGTAACGCCGTCGCCCTGAGATTCGAAGGCACGGACGGATTGCTGAACGATCCGGAACTGGTGGCGAACATTCGCCAGATCGGCGAAGACTTTGAAGTGCTGCTTGTGCCGGGCGCGAATCCTCAAGTGCTGCTGAAGCGTCTGGTCGATTCAGGCACGACCGTAACCCGATTCGAATTGGTCGAGCCGACCCTTCACGACATCTTCATCGAAAAGGTGAGGGAAGCCACATGAGAAAACTGTTCGCCGTCGTCAAGCGCGAATACATTCAGCGCGTGCGGACGAAATTTTTCGTCGTAGCGACGATTCTCGGTCCATTGCTTATGGTCGGATTCACAGTCGTGCCGGCGTTGATGTTTGGCATTAAGTCTGGCGGACCGACACGCATCGCGATTGTCGATCAAACAGGGAAGATGTATGCGCGCGTAGAGCAGGAGCTGTTAAGTGATCGAAGCCGGGCGAATCCGACGCGTAAGCCGCCATCGCAAACTCAACCCGGATTCAGTTCAACCAATCAAACGGACCGAGAGCCTGATGTAAGTTTCGTCGTCGAAGAAGTTCGTTTGAACGGCCGGCCGCTCGACGCCGTTCGTCAAGAATTGGATGCCAGAGTCTCTCGTAAAGAACTCGACGGCTTCGTCATTCTGCCACCGAACCTGTTGAACGGAGAGCAGCCGGAATTCAGCGCGCGCAACACGGCGGACCTCTTCACTCGCTCGAAAGTCGAGAACTCGATCAATCGCGCGCTGCGCTCGCAGCGAATGGTGGAGAATGGCATCGACGAGAAGAGGGTCGAGAAGATGTCAGAGCCGATCACGCTCAGCACGACCGGCGCCGGCGGCAAGGAAAGCAAGGGCGAGTCTAGTTTCTTTCTCGTATTCGGCCTGGGTCTATTGATTTACATGAGCGTGCTGCTTTACGGGCAGTTCGTGCTCGGCGCAGTGATTGAAGAAAAGGAAACCAGGATTGCCGAGATTTTGTTTTCTTCGATGCGATCGTTTCCGTTGATGATGGGGAAACTGATCGGCGTGTCACTCGTAGCGCTGACGCAGCTTTCGATTTGGGCCATCGCATTTCTTTCGTTATCGGCATGGCTAGCCGGTTCTTCATTCACCGTTCCACATATTCCGCCGCTGGTCTTCGTTTATTTCGTCCTCTTCTTTTTGATGGGCTATTTCATTTACGCGACCGTTTACGCGGTTGTCGGATCGATGGTGACGACAACGCAGGAAGGCGGACAGCTGGCGCTGCCAATCGTTTTGCTTTTGGTGATGGGTTTCTACCTTTCATTCAATATTATTCGCAGTCCAAGTTCGTCGCTCGCATTCTGGGCATCGATGTTTCCGTTCTTCGCGCCCATCACGATGC
>QHXI01000152.1 GCA_003222895.1 Acidobacteriota bacterium
ATTCACAGGCTCAAAGCAGTGTACCGCAGCCGACGCCGGCCACAATTACTAAGAAGCGAGGCGCTAAGTCGGGAAGAGTCGTAATCACGTTTGCGCTTTCCGAGAGAACGGTTCGTGATGCCTTGAATACAAACATCCTTTGGGCCATAAGCACTGAGTTCACCGATCCTTTTGCTGCCGCCTTGTCAAAGGAGGGATTAAGCGTAACGGTGCCCAGCCCCCAGGCGAAGAAACTCGATGCGTCGCCTTTTGCGATAATTGTTCTAACAAGTCTCTCGATCAGCGACCTGGGCCCCTACAATGGGCTCAACGTCGCTGAGGTAAACGGTTCCCTTCAAGCAATAGACACTGACAGCACGAGATCCATACGATTTAACATCTCTCGAATTCGCGGCTTCGGGAATACTCAGGATCAGGCCAGAAGAAACGCTCTGAAGAACGCTGCAGATGGGGTCTCTGAATCGTTCATCAAGCAAGTTGCCGCAAACGCAAATTAGTATTCGCAAGTCACGGTCAAGGGAAACTGATATGCGCCAGAGTCCGAGCCTTTGGAATAACGCAAAGTATAGAAGAAACGCTGACGGCTTCTCCATCTCACTGTTCGTTGGTACGAAAGGGTCAAGATCGTAAAGATGAAACAACTGCTACTCTCAATCGCTTTGCTCGTTTGCATGGGACTTGTAGCGGGCCACGTCCAGGCGCAGACCACTTTGGATCAGCGCATCGGTGAACTCAGCAAGCAGATCTCAGACGGCCTGACGGAGAATCAGAAGCAAACAATCGCCGTCGTCGAATTTGCTGACCTCAGAGGCAATGTGACCGACTTCGGGCGTTTCATTTCCGAGGAATTGATTACGCGTCTGTACCAGACAAAGAAATTCAAAGTGATCGAACGCCAACTGCTTAACAAAGTCGTCGCCGAACAGAAGCTCAGCTTGACTGGGGTGATCGATCAGACCTCAGCTCAAAAGCTGGGAAAACTGCTGGGGGTTGACGCTATCGCCTCTGGCACGGTTAGCGATCTGGGAAAGAGTCTCCGCGTCAATGCACGGCTCATTAGTACGAGTACAGGAGAGGTATTCGCTGTCGCCGCCACAGAGATCGCTAAGGACGACTCCGTGATGGCGCTGATGGGTGCCAGCAATACCGGGCCAACTAACACTAACAGCAGTGTCACGAGTTATCAGGGCAATGCAATCGCATCGAAGGACATCGGCTCTCTTCGGGTTGTTCTCAAGTCGATAATGCGGGTAAAGCTCAACGATCAGTGGACCTCGAAACGCAAAGACCAATCGTCGTCGCGATGAACCTTATCGCCGGACGCCAGGGAACCGCCAACGAAGTAGGTAGTCATCTGCGATCAACGTTGGTTGACGAGAATGGTGGCGTATGGCGTGTCCCCAACTCAGATGTGGTCGGGATGAGCGTCGTTGGTGTGGGAAACCAAGGATACGCCGCACCGTATTACAATCCTGCCCAGATCGTGACCGTTCTTTCCAAACGTGATGACAGTGACTCAGATTGGGACCGACGGATTCAGTACCAAGAATTCCGTTTCATCTTTGGGTCAACAACCGAGATGTCACCTGGGCAGAACCTAACGGTCACCATGACTTTCGTTGAGGATGCGAATCAGACGACCTCCGGTGCGCCGCCAAAAGTCTTCCAGATCGCCAGTGAGATCGTCGTCGGCATTGCGAGGACAGGAACAAAGAAGTCCTATACGCTTCACAATTTCACGTTTGATCAAGTCAGCGTGCACACTGGGGGCTAGAAACGTAACGCGAAGTCAATTTCGTGTGGAGTAAAAAGGGAGTAATGAGAAAAGTACTACTGAACCTGTGTTTGGTCATCTGCGTTGTGGCATGCACACCACCAGTGCGGGCGCAGGGCGCGCTCGATCAACGGATTTCCGAATTGAGCCAGAAGATCTCGAACGGACTGACCGAAAACCAAAAGCGGACTATTGCTGTCGTTGAGTTCGCTGATCTCAGGGGTAACGTAACTGATTTTGGACGATTTATTGCTGAGGAGCTGATTACGCATTTGTATGAGACGAAGAAATTTAAGGTTATCGAGCGTCAGCTTCTCAGCAAAGTGATCACAGAGCAGAAGCTTACCCTGACAGGAATCATCGATCCTACGTCCGCGCAAAAGTTGGGACGACTCCTTGGCGTTGACGCGATCGCTACTGGGACCATTACTGACCTCGGTAAGAGTCTCCGAGTCAATGCGCGGCTTATTAGTACCGGCACAGGTGAGATTTTCGCCGTCGCCTCGACTGAGATCGCTAAGGACGACTCCGTGACGAAGCTGATTGGTGCAAGGGACACCGAGCCAACCAACGGGAACGACAAGACAGGTCAGCCAACTGCGGCTCAAACAATCGACGATCTGGGCTTCACCTTCGAGTTGCAGCCCTGCGAAATGTCCAGATCAATGATCAGCTGTAATATCTCAATTAAGAACAATCGTGACGATCGCGGCCTTACGCTTGAAGTTGATGGCAGTAGGTTATTTGACGAGATGGGAAACAGCTACCCGGCTATTGTCGCGCGACTAGGGAATCAAAGTGGGGGCGGTCCCCATATCGACCTGGTTTCCGGTGTAACTACAAAGGCTCGAATGACCTTTCAGCCGCTCGGATCACAGGCGTCGAAAATTGTCATGCTTCAGCTACATTTCACGTCCTGGTCGGATGGACGCACAATCAAATTTCGCGACGTACCGCTCGTTAAAACAAGCGCGCACTGAGGGGAGGAGAGACCTGTGAGAAAAGTGCTGTTCACCTTCGCCCTGTTCATCTTCATCGTAGGAAGTGCGTTGTCAACACGCGCGCAGAGCGCACTCGACCAGCGACTTGACAATTTAGCTCGGCAAATCGCAAGCAATCTGACAGAAAATCAAAAGCACACGATTGCGGTAATTGAGTTTGTTGACTTGAAGGGCAATGTCACAGACTTCGGTCGTTTTCTCTCCGAAGAGCTGATCACTCGTTTGCATCAAACAAAAAAATTCAAGGTTATAGAGCGCCAGCAACTTAATCGGATTATCGCTGAACAAAAACTCAGTCTAACTGGAATGGTCGATCCAGCATCGGCTCAAAAATTGGGACGCGTGCTAGGGGTGGATTCGATCGTATTTGGATCGATCTCTGATTTAGTCAAGACCCTGAAGATCAATGCGCGACTAATCAGCGCAGAAACAGGAGAAGTCTTTGATACAGCCGCGATCGAGATTGAGAAAGACGCCGCAGTGACGAATTTGCTGGGAGACAGCAGAGCTGCGAACACGGATGGCAGTCAGCCCAAAACGCAAACTCCTGCTACCAGACAGCAACGATCCTGGAAAATAGAGTCGCATTTTTTTACTTTCGATCTTCAAAGATGCCGCCTGTCCGGAACCTCCGTGCTATGCGAATTCATCATCACCAATAACG
>QHXI01000086.1:0-16929 GCA_003222895.1 Acidobacteriota bacterium
GTTGCCATTGCGCGATTGTTTCGTGCGCGGGATTCGGCTTCAAAGTCTGCAAACTTTCGCGCCGATAATTGAACCATTCCCAAACCGCGGGCAGATCTCGTTCGAGCATACCCACCGACGAAATAATTTCAAACGGCATTCCTTTCCAAACCGCCGTGTTGCCGCCACCGCGAAACGTCGGCACACCGGATTCCGCCGATACACCCGCGCCGGTCAGCACCAGGACGTTCTCTGCTGTTGAGAATATCTGCTGAAGCTTCTCCGAGCCTACTTGATGAGTGACTGACTGCATTGGAAACTCGGATGGTAGCAAAGCGGCGGAACAACTCGCAATTTCGCGATCGAGCTGCGATTCATTAGAATAACCGTTTCTGTTCGCTCTCCCTCTGGGAGAGGGAGTTTTTCTAAATATTGATGAACCTAATCGAACTCCAAAACCAAACCAAAACGACTCTGCGTCAGGCGGCGTCCGAATTGTTCGACATCGAACTCAGTCAAATTGTCGCAGAAGTTCCGCCTCGCACTGACCTTGGCGATCTCGCGTTTCCCATTGCTTTCGAACTCGCAAAGCAAATAAAGCAGCAGGCTGGCGAGAAACGGGCGCCGCGCGCGATCGCTGAAGCTCTCAAGTCAAAACTTGATTCGATCGATTTGGTTCAGCGGGTGGAGGTCGCCGGTGCGGGCTATCTCAACGTCTTCTTCGATCGCGCGAAGTTGTTGTGGGACTTGATGGCGCTGCCAAAGACGATTGGGGCAGAACAGCCTGATCGGCGGAAGTTGATGGTCGAGCATACCAGCATCAATCCCAACAAGGCCGCGCACATCGGCCACGTGCGCAACTCCGTTATCGGCGACACCTTCGTCAATATTCTCGAGGCTGCCGGCAATCGCGTCGAGGTGCAGAACTACATCGATAACACGGGCGTGCAGGTCGCGGATGTCGTCGTGGGCTTCATGCATATCGAGAACCTGACGCTCAATGACATCAAGACGCTTGATCGTTCTCTGCCAGCAGAACAGTCGTTCGACTATTACTGCTGGGATTTGTACACCCGAGTTGGATTGTTCTATCGCGATGGTCGCGCGGACGGCGAGCACAATCCGGAAAAGCTCAAGCTGCGCGCCGTGGTGCTGCACGCGATTGAGGAAGGAGACAATCCGACTGCTGAATTAGCGGATTACGTGGCGACGCGAAACGTCGAGCAGATTCTCGACACGATGGAGCGGCTCGGCATTCGATACGATCTGCTCGCGCGCGAATCGGAAATTCTTCATCTACATTTTTGGGAGCGCGCGTTTCAGTTGATGAAAGAGCGCGACGCGATTCATTTCGCCAGCGAAGGCCGTAATAAAGGCTGCTGGGTGATGCCATTCGAATCGCACACCGGCACAGATGAGCATGAGTCGGACAAGATCATCGTGCGATCGAATGGCACTGTGACCTACACCGGCAAGGACATCGCATATCAACTTTGGAAGTTGGGTAAGCTCGGTCTTGATTTCAATTACAAGCCGTTTCGATCTTATCCCGACGGACATGCGACGTGGGTTACGACTACGGAACCTAACGCCGAAACTCAACCCGAAGTGCCGCGGCCTGATTTTGGCGGCGGGGCGATCGTCTACAACGTGATCGATTCGCGCCAATCGTATCCGCAAGAAATTGTGCGCAAAGGTGTCGCGGCCGTCGTGCCCGAACTCGGTGAAGATGCGAGCGTGCACCTGTCTTATGAAATGGTTGCGCTCTCGCCCGCGGCCTGTGGAGAACTGGGGATCGAATTGTCCGACGAAGATCGAAAGCGGCCGTATATCGAAATGAGCGGGCGCAAGGGCCTCGGCGTCAAAGCCGATGATTTGCTCAATCGACTCGAAGCGGACGCGCTGGCGGAAGTGAAAACGCGTCACCCTGATTTGCAGGAATCAGAACAGAAAGACACAGCCCACAAGATCGCCGTCGGTGCACTGCGATATTTCCTTCTTAAGTTCACGCGCAATTCCGTTATTGCGTTCGACTTCAAAGAGGCCCTGTCGTTCGAAGGCGAGACCGGACCGTACTGCCAGTACGCCGCCGTGCGGGCCAACTCGATTTTCAGGAAACTCGAGGTCAGTACCCGGAGCGGTAGCGACGGGGTCGAGAGCAACATTCCGGGCCAGTTCGAAAGAGTAGTTAGCGATCACGGACCATCGATTAAATCGTTTTCGGCGGGCAAGGAAGATCTAGATCGAATCCTTCAAAGCGAAGCGGGCGATGAGATCTGGTCTCTGTTAATGCTGGCCGCACGCCTTGAAGAATCGAATCTGCAAGCCGCCAGCAGTGCTGAACCGGCCGTGCTCGCGAAATACACGTTCAATCTTGCGAAGGCATTCAATCTTTTCTACCATCGTCATCGGATCATCGGCGAGGAGGATCAAACCAAGCGCGGCGTTCTGATTCGCGTGGCTGACTACACGCGCAGACAACTGACGGCGGCACTGGCGACCTTGGGAATTTCGGTGCCCGAAAGAATGTAATTCGACGTCTTTGTTCCGGGGGTTCTGAAAAAGCAAAAAATTAGATAGAGTAATGCTATGGCTGCTCGTGAACAATACGTAATTGATGCAGAAGGTCGAAGGACGGCAGTACTCCTCTCTCTCGAGCAATATGAGAGGTTGATGGAGGATTTGCACGATCTCGCCATAGTCGCTGAGAGGCGCGACGAGGAATCGATTAGTCTTCAGGAATTGAAGCGGAGACTGAAAAAAGATGGCCTCATTTAGGGTTGTCCCAAAACCTTCTGTTGAGAAAGATCTGCGTTCACTTCCCAAGTCGACAATCATTCGGGTAATGAAGCAGATTGATGAACTGGCCAATGAGCCTCTTCCTCGAAAGGCACTTAAGTTAGAAGGCGGCGAGGACTTGTATAGAGTGCGCGTCGGAGATTACCGAATTGTTTATGGAATCGATCGCATTGCAAAGCTAGTGACTATTCATTACGTTCGACATCGACGGGACGTTTACCGAAAGCTCTAAGCGCAAGGATTTACGAATGCTAATCGTCATGAAAGCCGACGCCACCGATGCGCAAGTTGCGCACGTGTGCGACGTCGTAACTGAACTTGGACTCAAAGCGCATACGATGCCCGGCGCAACCCGCACCGCGATCGGTATCACCGGAAATCAAGGCGCGGTCGATCCGACGCGCTTTGAGAATCTTCCCGGCGTCGCCGAAGCGATACGCGTCAGCAAACCTTACAAACTAATCACTCTCGATCTTCGTCCCGATAAAACTATCGTTCGCGTTGGCGATGCGACGATCGGCGGAGATGAACTCGCGATCATTGCGGGTCCGTGCGCAATCGAAAGTCACGCGCAAGCCTTCGCGGTCGCGGAAGCCGTTCGGCGCAGCGGCGCGCGATTTTTCCGGGGTGGCGCATTCAAGCCGCGCACCTCTCCGTACGCGTTCCAAGGTTTAGGCGAAGAAGGTTTGAAGATTCTGGCGGAAGTTCGCGAGACCTACGGACTGAAGATAGTCACAGAAGCGCTCGACGAGAACAGCGTCGATCTGGTTGAGAAGTACGGCGACGTGATTCAAATCGGCGCGCGCAACATGCAGAACTTTTCTCTGCTGCGTCGCGTTGGGAAATCTTCCTTACCGGTGCTGCTCAAGCGCGGATTGTCGGCTACGCTCGACGAGTGGTTACTCGCCGCCGAATACATCATGTCCGAGGGTAACTACAACGTCGTGCTCTGCGAGCGCGGCGTGCGCACCTTCGCGCAGCACACGCGCAACACGCTCGACCTGGCTTCGATTCCCGCAGTGCGACGCATCTCACACTTGCCGGTCATCGTCGATCCTTCACACGGTACGGGGAAGAACTACATGGTGATTCCGCTGGCGTGCGCGGGCGTCGCTGTTGGCGCGGATGGATTGATAGTTGAGGTTCACGATCAGCCGGAGAAGGCTTTATCGGACGGCGCGCAGGCTTTGACGCTCGAGCAATATCAGCAACTTGTTCAGGAGGTCCGACCGATTCACGAAGTCGTCGCGCCGCAGCCTGTTGCCTAGATTTATTCCGTTCCCGATAAGATTTGAGGAAGTGATTTCGCAAAGGCTGAACGCGGAATCACTCGATCAAATCCCGCCTGCTGTGCTGCTCGCTGCAAATCTGTCTGTAGGTGAGAAAAAAAACCGAGCAATTGGATTTGCCTGGCCTGATCATTGGCTTTCATCGCCTGCGCGAATTCGATTGGATTGATTCGCTGCGAATTCAGATCGCAGATGAATAGCGAGGGCGGTTCCTGCGCGACGGCGCTGATCGCGCTTTCGATGGTGCGGGGAAAACTCACTGAGACGCCGAGCTGCTCTGCCGTTCCGCGGATCTTAGACGCGAAGAAAAGATCGTCAACGATTGCGATGATGTTCCTTGCCATATCTTGAATGCTCGCGTAATGATGCTCGCGTGTCAGCGCCTGTTAACGATTTTGCCAATCGACCCAACCAGGGAATCGAAATCGGAAATCAATCAGCCGCGCCGAAACCGGACGGCACTCCGACCCGCCTCGTACTCGCCTCCTACAACATTCGCTATGCCGTCGGCTCTCATCTCATTCCGTCAGGCCTGGCGCGAAAGGTCGGCTACAACTTCCCCCGGCCGCGCGCTGAAGCAGTCGCTCGTAATATTCGCGTCGCCGCTCGAACTTTTTCAGACAACGCGTTGCTGCCGCCGCCCGATATTCTAGCATTGCAGGAGGCAGACAAAGAGACGGCTCGCGCCGGCGGCCAACATGTCGCTGCGCGATTAGCCGAAGAGATAGATATCCCTTACGTCCATGTGGGCGCGGGGTTGCCCCGTGGCGTCAGACCACAGCAACGGGAATGGTGGCTGAATTTTGAAGAACCGATCGGCATCGATGAGAACAGCGATACCGGTGTTGCATTGTTGAGCCGTTTGCCGCTCGCTGAAATTGCGCGCGTCGATCTGCCCTGGCACGATTGTGCGTGGCGACCGCGCCTGGCGATGGCAGCAACGGTCGATTTTGGATCTGAGCGTCTGAGAATTTTCAACGTGCACATCGATCCGCATGGGCCGCTCGGCAATCAGCATCAGCAGACAGAGACGGTGCTGAAGCTCGCGCAACAACATAATGGTCCAACGATAGTTCTCGGTGACTTCAATACTCTTTCAAAGCACAAGGCGATCGAGATTAGGAAACTAATGGAGTCGCACGACTTCGTCACTCCCCTTCCAACGACACTCGCGACGTGGCATGGCGCTGGGTTGCGCTTTCATGCTGACTGGATTTTTGTGCGCGGCGTGTGCGTCAATCGTTGGGGCGTTGTAAAGCCACTGAGCGTGTCGGATCATTGGCCGATATGGGCGGAAATCGAAGCATAGTTTCGAGTTTCAGGTTTCAAGGTTCATGTTCTTTAACGCAGCTTGAACCGTTCACCGCCAAGACGCAGAATGCAACTAAGGCAAACTTGAAACTTTAAACTTGAAACTTGAAACCTGCCCAGATCACCAGCCGCGATAATTCCCTGCTCCGCAACGCCCGCGCTGTGCGCGACGGCAAGATTCCTGAATCGATCTTTATCGAAGGACTGCGCCTGGGCGAAGAAGCGCTGAAATCCCGACTCAAGATCGAAGCTGTGATTTATTCCGACCGTCTGGTGAAGAAAAATCGAGCAGCTCGATTGATTCGCGAACTCGAAAGCGTGGCTCACAAATCAGCTTCCGTCAGCGAGAAACTGCTCGAGTCGATCTCATACACGAAAACTCCACAAGGGATTATCGTGCTCGCAGCGCGCCCTGCAATAACCGAAGAGGAATTTAAGCAACGTCAACTGGCAACGCCGCTGCTGGTCATCCTGCACGGCCTAAACAATCCTGTGAACGTTGGCGCGATTATGCGAACCGCCGAAGCTGCCGGCGCCACGGGTGTGATCACGACCGCGAGCACCGCGGATCCTTTCTCACCAAAATCTTTGCGCGGCGCGATGGGCTCCACGTTCCGCCTCCCGATTTGGACCGGCTCAGACTATCAACGCGTTATTGATTGGTGTCGCGAACAGGCGATTCAAACGATCTGCGCTGACCCAAAAGCTGACAGAATTTACACGGACATTGATTGGCGACTGTCGACGGCGTTGATCGTCGGACCAGAATCAACCGGATTATCTTTGGACGAAATCGAGGCCGCAGACGCCGTCGGGCGAATTCCGATGAAAGGATCGACTGAGAGTCTGAATGTCGCCGTGGCCGCCGGAATATTTCTATATGAGGCCCGCCGGCAACGATAATCAGCAACGGTTTGTTACGAATCTCAGTTCTTTTCAGCTAGAATAACGTCATTGCTCTTTTTTCATTTGCTAAGCACGATGAACCTGGCCCCGGCGAAAGTCGTACTTTGATTCATGGCTGACGAACAAAACCAATCGCCCAAGAAACGAGGCGACACGATCCTGCCGGAGCGGCTGATGCGCCGCGTGCTGGAAGGCGTCGGCGATGTTGTCGATCGTAAACTGGGACGCACTGTCGATCCGGCGACGGGTCTCACGACAGACCAGATTATTCTGCGAATGAACCGGGCGATTGATGTGAAGGTTCGCGATGAAAAAGATAAAGGCCGCATCGCGCCACATCATCTCAAGCTAAAGATTGAATGGGGCACGCATTCAGAGACGCCGCCGGAGGTCACGAAGCGGCTCGAGACTGAACTGCTCGCGGCGGCCATCGATCACATAAACGATCAGCGTTATCGCACCTTTGCTCCGGTCGCGATCGAAACTGAAGTCGATATCTTCACCAAAGGAATTTCAGTCGATCCGACGTTCGGCGAACTTGAAGAACAGCTTCAGCTCCAAGATCTGGAAAAGAAATTAGGCAAGCCGCTCAAAGTCCCTCATGCCGAGAAAGCCGAAATACCGATGGTTGCTCGCCTGACTCTGCCGGAAGGATCGAAGGAAGTAGAATTGACATTCGTTGCCGGCGGACGCCGTCTGAATGTCGGTCGCGGCACGGACAACGATCTGTACTTGAATCATCCAAGCGTCTCGAAAGTGCATGCCGCCTTGAAGATGGATGCCGGTCAGAATCTTTTGGTCGCTGATACCGGTTCGACAAACGGTACGCACATAAATGGCGTGCGCATTCCTTATGGCGAAGCACGGCCAATCGCCGATGGCGACGTAATTGCATTCGGCGAAGTCGAAGCTCGGTTTCGCAAAATCAATCCATGACATCGCTGGCACTGCTTTTCTTACAAACTCCGACGCCCCAGACTGCCCCGACGCCGGAGAAGTTTCCCGCCTGGCTCACACTAATTTACCTAATCGGAATCGTGCTTGTTGGATTGTTGCTGTTGGTCTCTTTGATTAGAAGCTGGTTGCGTCGCGGTCCAAGTGCACCAACCGCGCCATCGACGTTGGCGAAAGATATTAAGAAGCGCTTGGGTGCAACGTCGACGAATCGTGGCCTGCACGTCTGGCGGTGGCTGTTCGCGCTCGCCGCCATTTTCATTTTTGGCTTTCATGTCTATTGGGCGCGCTACGCCGCCGAGCGAAATCAGAAGTTTCAGGAACTGAGTTACAAGGATCTCCGAAATCGACGGCTCACCGAATCGACTCTGCGTGGTTGGATTTACGATCGGAAAGGCAGGCCGCTGGCGCTTTACAAGAAAGATTCGGCCGGCGACATCGTGCGCGATTATCCGATGGATTCCGCGCTGGCACACATCTTTGGATCGGATCGCGGCGAGCCGGGTTTGGAGCGCGCGCTGTTCGGGGCTGAGAGCGGCGCAGTTCCCGAAGTGTGGCAAATCATCAAAGGCCAAACCGTCGAACAGAGACTCAATAAGGATTACACTCTGACCATCGATCGCGACTTGCAGCAAGCCGTCGTCGATCAACTTAAGGGCAACCATGGCGCGGTCGTGATGTTCAATCCGCAAACCGGCGACGTGCTGGCGATGTACAGCAATCCGTCTTACAGCTTGAAAGACACGCAGGATGAAGCGAAGTGGATCGCGCTCGATAACGACCGCAAAGAGCGGCCGATGCTGAACCGCGCGATGAATGAATATTACGTACCGGGTTCGACATTCAAAACCGTGATGATGTACACGGCGTTTCGCAACGGCATGCAGAACATCCACTTCAACACGAGCGGCGGCTTCAGTCCGCCTGGATGCGGCCGAACGATCACCGATGACAACGGCGGTTGCGAAGCCTGCGGTGACATCGACATCGCCAGCGGCTACGAACATTCGAGCAACATCTATTTTTCTTATCTCGGAACGCAACTTGGCGGCGAGAAGATTCAGGCGACGGCGAAGCTTCTTGGGTTGGGCGCTTATGACAGTTTGAGCGGTGAAGGCCAGGGTCGCCGCGAACCGGAGATTTGGAATGCGAGCAGCCAGGCGATCAAGAACGCGCTGGCTCCGACCGAATCATGGTTGAAAGCCGGCAAACATTCGACGCGCTGCGAATTGATGTATGAAGGTTACGGCCAGGGCTACGCGTCACAGATGACGCCGTTTCAGATGGCCTTGATCATTTCCGCAGCCGCGAATTTGGAAGGCCGTTTGATGAAGCCGAAGATCGAAGCCGATCGTCCGCCCGAAGTTTTGAATCAAGTACTCACCCGCGATCAGGCGGCAGAGGTCCGTCGCATCATGAATCTGGTCACCGAAGGCGGGACCGGCACCGGCGCGATGGTCCCGGTAAAAGCGGCAGGTATTCGCAGCGGCGGAAAGACGGGAACTGCTCAGAAGGCTGTGCCGGTGATCGATCCGAAAACCGGCGAGCCGAAAAAGAAAATCGTGGTCGAGCGCGACTTTAAAGGAAAGATTATCGGGCAGCATGAAGAGACTGTCTTCGCCGATAAGCTGCGCAGCGACGCCTGGTATTTGAGTTTCGCTCCGCTCGAAAAACCGGTGATTTCGATGGCTGTGTTACTTGAAGGTCCCGGACCTGGAATCAGTTTTTACGGCGGCAAAAACGCGGCGCCGATCGCCGCGCAACTGATTCTGAAAGCGAAGTCGCTCGGCTATTTTGGCGGCGATACGAATGCGAATCAAGAGATTCGCCCGGCTGCGGTTCCTCAATCAAGCAGGAGGCGACGGTGAGCCTTGTCGTGTCAGTATCGCGATCGGTAGCGAGCGGATCATGTGAACCATTTCATGATGCGGCCAGTCAGCGTACTCATCGATCACTTGATCCGGTCGCTACCGCTCCCGGTACTGACACAAGAGCGCACCGAAGAGACTAATGCGAAATCGTCTCTCGTCACATTTGCTTATTTTGCTCGCGTTGGTCGCCATCGAAATCGTTGGCTATTACGCGATTCGTCGTGGCGCGCTGATTCGCGGGTACGAGACATCGATGATTGGTGCGGCGCGCGACATCTTCATGTATTTGCCGATCATCGTGATGGCCATTTGGGTTTCCGCGGTTCGAAAGTTCAAGGGCAATTGGGTGTTGTTTACGACGGCGATCCTGCTCTTCTCGGTCGGCCTGCTGATTCAATATCGCCTCTACAGCGACCCGGAATACAACGCGAGGAACAAAGCCGTGGCGCGTCAGGAAAAAACCGATACGTTGCGCATCCGTTACATCGACGAAAATTACGATGCGACCAAGCGACAGTTGATGGGGTTGTCGCCGACGCCGCCGCCGAAGGATCAAGAAACGCCGGCTAAGGAATCGAGCTACACAATTGGAAATGCGATCACATCGAGCTACACGTGGATTCCAGTGTTCTCTTTGATTGCATTTGCGCTGGCGTTTTCATTTTGTGCTAATGATCGATTCCTCTCCTGGATACAACGCAACAGCTTCATCGTCGTGCTGCTCACCTTAATACCGCTGGGGGTCGCAATCGTCAGTTCGAGCGCGGGCAAAGCAGTCGGAAACACCACGCCCTGGGAACCGGCTAAAGTTCCCTTCCTGCTTGGCTTCGCGGGAATCCTCACGGCGCGCTATAAAGATTTGGGCAGAACCTATTGGGGTATTCCGCGTGCGCGCGACATCATTCCGCTGGTCGTGATGGCGGCGATTCCTTTCATTCCGTTTTTCGCGCTTAAGGATTTTGGACAGATGCTGATCTTCAGCGGCGCTTACGCGACTCTGTATCTAGTCGCGGTGCGACGCTGGCCGCAGCTTTTGGTGTTCGTTGGATCGGTGTTTCTCGTCATTTCGATTTTGGTGGTCGGCGCTTTGCCGCGCGATATCCAGGAAAAGTTTCCGATGATTCCCACGATTGCCCGCCCGATTCAGCACGCTTTGCCCGCGCGCATTCAGCAACGTTTTCATTTGTGGCTGGATGGATTCGATCCGCCGTCGCCGGAAGAATCCTGGTGGAAGAAGGATTACGACGAAGCGCTGGCGAAGGATCCGCGGATGAAGGCGCTCGCCGATCAAAGCGACGCGATGAAGAAGAGCGTCAACACAGACATCTGGTTTGACAAGCTGGCGTTTCAACCGGCGCAGGCAATCTTCGGCATAGCATCCGGCAAGACCACCGGGCGGGGCCTCGGGTTGGGTTATCCTGAAGTCATTCCAATTGCCGATTCCGACTATGTTTATGCGGCAATTGCTGAGGAAATGGGGCTGTTGGGCGGCGCGCTCGTGGTGCTCGCCATTCTTATTTTTGTGATCGCGGGCGTTCGCACTTCAATCGAAGCGCGTGATATGTTTACCAAGTTATGCGCGGCAGGCTTGACCGCCTTCATCGGTATTCAAGCGCTGGTCAATATCGGCGGCATCACTCGCGCACTACCGATGACGGGAATTACTTTGCCGTTTGTCAGTCACGGCGGGTTTAGCTTGATCACCAGCTTCGCGATGCTCGGCATGTTGATGGCCTTTTCGCATCGTAACGCCCAGGACGCGCGCGCGGTCGCCACGATTAAGCACGAACCTGAAAATCCTCTCGTTTTGGAGGCAGTTCAATGAGCACTCCATCACCTGCGAACAATGTCAACGTTGCATCCGTTTCTGATCGCGGCCTCAGCGATAAGCGGCCGCTGAATGAAGATTCGTTTTTGGCGGACGCCGAACGCGGCATCTTTGTGGTTGCCGACGGAGTTGGCGGCGCCGATGCAGGCGAAGTGGCTTCGCAGACGGCAGTCGATGTCTTGAATGAAGCCTTTCGTCAAAAGATCGCCGATGGCGAAGACGTCGAAGACTTGATGGAGTTGGCGATTCAACGCGCGAACAGTTCGATCCATCAAATGGCTCTCGACAATACGCGGTTCTCAATGATGGCGACGACAGTGGTCGCGCTGCATCTCGATGGAAATCGGGCGACGATCGGACACGTTGGCGACTCGCGCCTTTATAGATTAAGTCCTGATGGAAAACTGCGCCGCGAGACTGAAGATCATTCGATCGTGGAAGAGGAAGTTCGTGCGGGACGCATGACTCCAGAGCAGGCCGCGAATCATCCGAGCAAGAACGTTATTAGCCGCGCGCTCGGCGCTGAAGCTTCGGTCGAAGCCGACATGAAAGTGATCGAAGTCGAAGACGGGAGCACGTTCCTGCTCTGCACCGACGGGATTACCCGTCACCTCCCCGACAATGAATTGCGCGAGCTCTTGACCAGTGGGCATAACCCTGACGGAATCTGTGAAGAGATGAAGCGTCGCTGTTATCAACGCGGCGCTGAAGACAATCTCACGGCGGTAATCGTGCAAGTCGGCACACCGACATTCAAGTCCGACGCCGCGGCGGATGAAGAACGAACCAAATCGTACGAGCGCTTCGAAATGCCCACGCCGGACATGCCGAACATCTCGGCAGAACCCAGGAGGACGCTTACGCCGGCTTCGCGCGTAGCATTTCCTGGCCCATCGACAACCGATTCAACCTCCGCCCCTGCGATAGTGGTCTCGCAGAAAACAGGAGGTAGCGCCGTGCTCCGTTTCTTTGTCTTCATCTTGTTCCTTGCCGTTGCCGCCGGAGCTTTCTACGGAGGCATGCGTTATCAGCGACGGCGGACGGCGCAGAACGCAATCGCACAACCAACCCCATCAGCGTCAGATCCGACGCTAACAAATGCGTCGAAGCGCGCCGCGGTCGACGTCGATCCGCGCAAGTGGATGAACGATAATGTGCAGCCGCAGCTCGCGAAAGAAAACATTACGAAGCCAGCAGATTCCAAAGATCCCGAGTTTCTTTATCTCTACGGCCGTTCGTTGATGCTCACCGGCAGCCATCATGAAGCGATGCAAGCGTTCGAACTCGCTTTGAACAACCTGCGCGCGAACAGCAAGGGAAGTCTGCCCCTCGAAACCGAAATAAGATTGGCGGACGCCGCAGCCGGACTGCGAATCAGCAAAGAATCAGCCACGCCGCGATCGCAGGAAGCTTCGATTGCGGAAGAGAAAGCAATCGGCACGCTGGAAGAAATCCTTGGACTGACGAACCAGCCTTCTCCCAAGTAATACCCACCTTCAATGAGTGAACTTAAGCTTCTTCAGTGCAGACTTGATGGTCGTTATGACATCGAGGAATGTCTGGGCCGCGGCAGCTACGCCGAGATTTACATGGCGCGCGATTTGGCCGCGACGGACGAAGAGTTTCGTAAAGTCGTCATCAAAGCTCTGAACGTGCTGCTTCAGGGTTATCAGGATCCCGATCTCGAACGCACGCTGATCCAGAATTTTCAGAACGAAGCGATCGCGCTCGATCGTGTTCGGCATCCGAACATCATCAGTCGCCTCGGACACGGAACGGCAATCGATCTGAATGGAACTGCGTTTCACTACATCGTGCTCGAGTATCTCAGTGGCGGAGACATGGCTAAGCTCATTCGCGCCGAGCCGCTGCCTCTGGAACGGGCAACGTTCTACTTGCAGCAAGTGTGCGCCGGTCTGGCGCACGCGCACGAAGGCGGCGTCATCCATCGCGACATCAAACCGCAGAATCTTCTGCTCACCGGAGATCGAGAGACAGTGAAGATTGCGGATTTTGGGGTCGCGCGTTTGGAAGCGACGGATGGAGCAATCACGCGCGTCGGCACGAATATCTATGCGCCGCCCGAACATAGTCCCCTGCTTCAAACGGCCCAGCTCGATACAGCGTCGCTTCAGTCTTCACAATTGACGCCGGCCGCGGATATTTATTCGCTGGCAAAAACCGCATACACGCTCATGTGTGGTGTGTCGCCGCGCGGGTTCGCTCATCAGCCAATCACTGAATTGCCGGTGCCAATTTCTTTGAAGTCCTGGGCGCCATCGTTGCTGCGAGTGATTGAGCGCGCCACCCAGACGCGACCCGCGGATCGATATCAGACCGTGCAGGATTTTTGGGATGATTTGAACGACGTCGGCCTGCCGGTCACGCAACCGCTTACCGGCGCGCCCGCACGACCCCGAATTAGTTCCGAGCTGAACGTCGAACCGGAAGTGGTGACCGTGGCTGCTCCACCACGACCGCGATTTGAAACTTCGCGAGAACTGCAGCAACACGAAGTCGCTGGCAATGGAAACTCGCGGCCGAGAATCGTCGTTCCCATTACGGGTCATCGACCGCTGAGTCCTACTCAGGAATTGGCGGCACATCTCGAACCGGGTCGCGTCACGGTGACGGTCGGCAAGAACGACCTGCCCGTTTCACGCTCAGCGGCGCAAATCGTCATCGCCAAGTCGCGAAAGCGCGGGCGAGACTTCGTTGTTGGCTTGGTTCTTGTGTTATGTTTCGCTGGTTTGCTGGCGGCCACGGGCGCGTACGTTCGTTCATTAATTCGGCAGCGCACAGGCCAGCAGGCAACCAATACGACGACTGATATCGGTCGTCAGGCCACGACAGTCACCGATGTGAACCTGCGCGCAGGTCCGAATTCGAAGACCGATGTCATAGGCGTGGCTGAGTCAGGATCTCGGGTGCAGGTGCTTAGCTTGAGCAACAACAGCAACTGGTGTGAAGTCCAGGTCTTGCAGCACTCGAGACCGAAGGATGATCCGAGCTCAGCCGATCGTGGTTGGTTGAACCGAACGTTTTTGAAGTTTGATTAGATTCGTCCGTAGTCAGTCGTCAGTGGTTCGTTGCTACTGACTACTGACTACTGACTACTGACTACTGACTACTGACTACTGACACTGACTACTGACCACTGACAAAATGGGCCTAATTGAATCAATCCGAAAATGGATCGACGGCGAAACTGCCGACGACATTCTTGAAGAAGCTGAAGAGCACGCGCGGCCTCGGCGCGTCTGGGAAGAATTTCTCGTGAAGATTGCGCGCGAAGTCGAAGCGTGCATGCAGCGCGAGATGTTCACGCCTCCGGGTGGGCCGACTTACATTCCGCGCGAATACATCGTCTATCTCAGCAACGACGACGACAAAGAGTGGCAAGGCGATAAGCGCCGCGGCCTTGAACAGGGATTGTTTCACGTCTTGTCTGAGCGCGCGCGCGAACTGGCCGGCTCGGTTCAGCTGCAAACTAAATCGTTCGCGATTGAATTGCGCGTCGACGGCACGCTGAACAAAGGCGAGTTTCGTGTCCAGCCCGTCTGGGATGAAACCGAAGCCGGCCATACGATGGTGACGGTTCGTCCGGCGACGACAAGTTCAGGCGCCGCACCGGCAACGACTTCTACCGAAGCGCCGGCGGTAGAAGGTGAAGAGACCGGCATCACTACCAGTGAGGGCGAAATCACTGTTGTTCGTCCGCGCGTGGTCGATCTTTATTCGATCGAACTTTGGCGTGAAGGCGTGCGCCAATCAGTTGTGAAGATTACGAAACCGGAGATTACCATCGGTCGAGGCTCGCGAACTGTTGCCGTCGACCTGCCGCTGAAAGGCGATGCGGAAATCAGCCGCGTCCATGCGGCACTGACGTTCGACGATCAAGGCCGTTACTGGCTGACTCCCAAAGGTAGAAATCCAACTACGATTTCCGCCAAAGAGATTCCGCGGGAACAACGCACTCAAGTGCAGCCGGATGAGAAGATTGGGATTTGCAGCTTTACACTGCGGATTCAGCCGAAGTAATCAGTTAATGAGCCGTAGCGGTTAGCGACGCGCCATCAAAGTCCGAAATCAACTGATTCAACAACGGCGTTACACTTTCCACTTCATCGTAGTTCTTCTTCAACAGGTTCAGCAGTCGTTTCTCTTTCCTGCCTTCAATCTCGTTTAAGAAAGCGCGACAGAAGGCGCAGACAACGGCCGGATCGAATTGCGTTCCGGTGTTCGCGCGAAAGTCTTCGAGGACGTCTTCGAGCGGCAGCTTTTTGCGATAAGGCCGATCCGTTGTCATCGCATCGAACGAATCGGCGAGCGTCACTATCTTTGCGCCGGGCGGAATTTGATCGCCTTTCAAGCCGTCGGGATAACCATTGCCATCGATGCGTTCGTGGTGATAACGAGCCATCAGAGGGATTTCAGCGTAAGGATGATTGATGCGCGCGAGGATTTCGTAACCGGCCGAAGGATGGCGGCTCATTTCTTTCGAGTCCTTCGCGCTGAAACGTTCGGGCGAATTGATGACTGAAAGATCGACAATCAATTTTCCGATGTCGTGCAGGTAACCGGCGATGGTGATGCCTTCAACCTCCTCGTCGCTCCAGCCCATTTCGCGCGCGATGATTTCGCTGTACTTGCCGACGCGTACCGAATGGCCTTGCGTGTATCGATCCTTGATATCGATGGCCGCGGCAAAGGCCTGCACCGTCTCTTTATAGATTTTTCGCAAACCATCATAGAGCCGTTGGTTCTCAATCGCTTTGTGCTCGACTTCTTCGAGTAAGCGGTGACTGTGAATGCCGACACCGATATGACGCGCCAAAGCAGACAGCACTTCCAAATCTTCGTCTGTGTACTTTTCTGCCGATGCTTTTTCGCCGAGCAGCACGATTCCGATCAGGCGTTCGCGAACGACCAGCGGCAGCAGCAGATCGATTTCAATGGAAGCAAGGGCCTTGTGATCTTCGAGGAAGCGTTGCGCTCTTCTGGTCGCACCATCCAACGTCATCGTAGATCCAAAACTCGCTAGTTCGCGGGCGTGATCAGCTGGCAGCTCTAGCGCGTCATTCGTGGATTCACCAAATCCGCGCGACGCAATCAGCCTGAGCGTTCCTGCTTCGCGGTCATATTCCGTCACCGCGCCGCGCCGGATCGCCAGCGAGCCGAGCAACAGGTGGAACGAGTTGCGCAGCATCTCTTCGAAATCGTTCGTATCAGAGATTTCCTGGCCGAGATCGGCCAGGGCTGAAAACGTGTGAAGCAATCGTTGTGTGTTTGTATCCATGTCTAGCTGCGTCAGGAAACCGGGCGAGGCTCAGGCTTCTGATACCAATGAAAGAGCTTCCGCTTCGTCTGCCGCCAGGCTAACGTGACGGGTCAAGCCTAACATCTCGAACAAATTTGCCGTGTGATTGTTGACGTCTGAGAAGATGAGGCGCGCGGTACTTTGTTCCGCGGCGTCGATCACGCCCACCAGGATCGAAACGCCGATGCTGTTAACGAGCTCCGTATCGCGAAAGTTAATGATTAGCGTCCGGCATCCCGATTCGAGTTGCCTCCGGCATTCGCGTTCGATCCGCTCGCCGCTTAACTTGTTGAGATAATCACTCGCGTAGATGATTGCGACATTGCCAACGCTGCGCGCCTGTACCGCAATCTCTCGACTTGGTTCCGCCATGTTCAGTAAGGCCTCCTCTTACTGACTAGTCAATCGTGAATCGTAAATCGAAAGGTCAGTCGCCGAATCGCCAAATCTTTTTACGATCACGATTTACTATTTACGAATATACTTGGTCATCTTCAGCTGCGTGCCATCGTCGACGCGCTCGAATTCAACTTTGTCCATCAACGTCTTGATCAGCTTCAAGCCCCAACCACGCCGGCTCTTTGTTCCTTCTTTCTCATCAGTCGTGCTCGCTTCTTGTCCGTTCTGACCAGACAATTGCACGGGTACGACGCCGCGGCTCGAAACAGTGAC
>QHXI01000086.1:16966-58672 GCA_003222895.1 Acidobacteriota bacterium
GGGGGAAGTTCACACGCCGCGCTATCTCTTCGACGGTGCGCGCTGCGACGAGCTCCGAATCTTCGCCCATCGGGATGATCATTTCGTATTGGTCAGTTCTCGCTGCTGAAGCCTCGCTCTTTTCAGATTTGATCCGCTCCGCGAGTAAACGAAATTGTTGAGCACTTGAGCTGAACGCATCGCGTTGCTTAAGCAGTTCGCCGGCCTCTTCGGAGAATCCTTCGCGCGCGATTAGCCAGATGCGAAAACGATCAAAGCCGCTTTCGCTCGCCAGACTTGCCAGTCGATCGCACCACTCTTCCGTCAACTCCCTGCTTGCCTCCAATTTCGAATCGATTTCCGCTGCGAGCCAAACGATTTCGTTTTCGTCCGTGTATTCCGCGGCTTCGAATCCATGCGCGACGATGCATCGATTGGGATCGTAAGCGACCGTGTTCGAGTACGCCGAACATGCTGAGGAATGGACGACTTGCGGCAATCGAATCAGATCGGATTCAGCGTCGAGTCCAGCATCGATCGTATCGGCGTCTTCGCCTTTGTAAGCAGCCGCAAATCGATCGTAATGCAAGAGCACCGCCGGAACGCTTTGACAATTGAACTCCGGCGGCAGCCCGGCTAACCCAACCGCAGATTCACGCCGATACTTGCGGACCATCGTCTGCTGCGCGCGCTTCAGCGTTTCCAATAGTGTCATCGCGACAACTCTCGCGCGGAGCTCGCCGGCAACCTCGAGTTGATACTGAGCTCGCAGGTAATCGATCCATGCGGACGATTCAGTGTTGACTTCGATGAATGCGGCCGTCGAATTCACCAACTCGTAAACGTGCAGGACTTCGATCAAACGTTCGAATTCGTTCGCGGCCAGGCCGAGACGTTTCTTCCATGCCCACAGTGATGATTTGCGCGTCTCGCTCATCGCAGATTCGTGGAGCACGCGTATCAGTGTGCGTTTGGTTTGCGGGCTGTCAGCCACACTCCCGATGATTCGATCGAAATAGCGTTTGATGTGGCCACCCAACAATTCGTCGACGTAAAGTCGCTGGCAATTGAGGAAACTCGTCAATTGCGTGTTCGTCCCGCGGGCAGCACGCAAAAACTCGGCAATGTAGAACGGACTACCGCGAAGTTGCTGGACGATCAAATCGCGCGTTGATTGGTTGGCCTCGATTTCGTAGCGTCGCGCGAGGAGGTCAATCAGGCGGCTCGCATCTTCATCGCTGAGCCGATCGACGTGAAGGGTATTGTTTGTTTCACGATTGATGTTATTCGCGTCGTGAAGCAGCTCGCCGACTTGACGTCGTAGTCCCGCAATCGCGAATGGGCCATTCATCCGCATGACGGCTCGGCTCAGCTCGCGAGCAGTGTTCATTTCTTCACCAAACGGGTCCACGTCGATGCAGTCGATCAGCGGGTACGCAGTTCGACCTTCTACCGAAAGTCGATGCGGCAAGCCGAAGCAGAAATTAACGAAGTCACTCGCGGAAGCTGCTTCTCGCTCGAACGCCTCGGTAAGATTCGCGATAAGTTCGTAATCAGCCGGCAGCGCAATTTCTGCAAGGTCGTGAAGCGTTAGCGGCGCTTCGCACAGCGATGGATCCACGCGACGATACGCGACGAACTGCCGAAGCAGGGTCTTGAAAAAGCGGCGCGCCGTTTCAGTCGCCGATTCTTCGCCATGATTCAAAGCGAAATGGAGTGGGATTGAGAAGCTGCGCTGCAGAAATAATTGGTCGTAAGCCTGGCCAAGCAATTCCGACCCGCCGGCGCCGGGCGCAGCCAACACTAAAACGCCCTGCGATTTTGCCGCAGATCCTTGTTGGGTTATCGCGCGCAGCTCGGCATCGCGGCCGATAAAGTCTGCGCGCGGAGTGCGGGCGAGTATCTGAGTCTGCTTCATCGCTTACGGTTGCGGATTCATGTCGCCGCGGCACTGCCAGGTTGAGCGCCTTGATACGCATATGCCCGGTTCTTTCCGTGGTGCTTCGCGTGATAAAGGGCGCGATCCGCCGCGCGTACGATGGCTTCGGCTGAATCAAGTGTCGCCGAGAAAGTCGACAGACCAATGCTTACGCTTACGCTGCCGATTGGCTGCGTCTTGCCATGCGGAAACGGCGTCGTCATGATCTTTCTGCGAATGCGATCGGCAATGACGCCGGCCTCTTCCAGACTTGTTTGCGGCAAAAGGATCGAAAATTCTTCGCCGCCATAACGCGATGCCACATCAACTTTGCGTAGCATTGCGCGCAGGCATTGCGCGGTGATTTCCAACGCCCGGTCGCCGGCCTGATGGCCATTGCGATCGTTGTAGAGTTTGAAATCGTCGATGTCGATCATCATGAAGCTGAGCGGATAATTGTAACGCTTCGATCTGCTCAGTTCTTCGGCGAGCCGTGCTTCAAGATAACGTCTGTTGTGCAGACCCGTAAGCGGGTCGGTGATCGACATCAACTGAAATTGATTCGCGCGTTGCTGCCACTCTGCGCGTTCCAACGCCAGAGCGATCTGCGGCGCGACTACATCAATAATGCTCAAGTCGTGAATGTCGTATGCACCGCCACCGATCTTGTCGGCGAGATTTAGAACGCCGAAGCGGCGCTCGCCGATCGTGATCGGATAGCTGATAAATGATTTCGTTTTGTAGCGGCGCTCGGCCGGGCTGATTCGTCCCAACTCGTCGACGGTTGCAACCAGCGGGCGATTTTCGCGCATTACCGCTCCGGCGATTCCCTCGCCCACGGCGATGGGCCCAACGTCGGCGACCAATACCGGAATCCCACGCGCGGCAGTCATCGTCAAACGATTAGCAGCTTCATCGAACAGAAGCAGCGAACCGCGCTCAGCTCCAACCAGATCGGCCGAACGCGCGACAATCGACTCATACGTTCGTGCCGGATCAGTGGCGTCTATTTGTTCGGCGAACTTGCGAATCGATTCAGCGAGACTGAAAGCCGTAGCAGTTTCCGCCGGCCGTGACTCCGTTATCGGCTCATCGAAGCTGTCGGATTCGATGGTTGCCACCGGTTTTTCAGATTCAATCGCAGGCTGCGCAGTGCCTGGCCGCGCGGTCTGAGTGAAATCCCGCGCTGCGCTGCTTATCCGCAGCGCCGCATGATCGAGATCGGCTTCGTCGGCGAAAATAACGTTTTGGAAAAACTCGTTCGAAAATACTGCCTGTAGGTCACCCGATCGAACCCGTTCTACCAGTTCGCGATAATCAGAACTACGTACAAACGCCCGCCCGCCGATGACCGCCAGACCGCGCGCCGAATCGATTTCGATTGGCATGGCAAAGCATTGCAACCCGGCGTGGCATCGATAGTGAGTAATTGTGCCAGCCGTGATTGCGCGCGCATGCGCTTCGCCGCAAAACGGATCGCAGAGTTTCACATGCTCAGGCGAAGACTGGATCGCCTGGCAGATCGAATTATTGTTGCTGACGGTTAACGCCGGCGGTTGATGACCCTCGACCAGCAAAAATGCTAATCCTGATGAGGCTGCGATTTTTTCTTGAATCTCGCGCCATCCCCCGGGCTCGCGTTCCGGCAGCTCCTGGGGAATTGAGCGCTCGGCTTCGCCGCCGCTATTCTTTGACCGCGTTTTGGGGGTGGATCGCTTCATTGACTCGACTTACTGAGACCGGCGATTTCTGCGAGTATAGGTTTGAACCCAT
This sequence comes from Acidobacteriota bacterium, assembly GCA_003222895.1. Taxonomy (GTDB): domain Bacteria; phylum Acidobacteriota; class Blastocatellia; order Pyrinomonadales; family Pyrinomonadaceae; genus UBA11740. The sequence continues at coordinate 20,637 of QHXI01000086.1, forward strand.
GCTTCGCCAACTGCTTATCGGAGCACACGCCTAGCCGAAGGCCAGGCAAAACGCCCAAACGAATTCAGTTCACATTCTCCGTAAACGACTAATAGGCTGAGGTTTTCACGCTGAATGAGCGATTGAGGCAAGGCGTAGACCCGGCGCGTCGCCCGGCCGTACTCGCTCGATGTCCGGTTCGGCCGCGCTGATTCGAATGCAAGCCGCAAAGTGATTTGGTTTGATTTGGACCAGTTGAGGCTCAACATCGCGACATGCGTCAATCGCGTAAGGGCAGCGAGTACGAAACCGGCAGCCGCTCGGAGGATTAATCGACGAGGGCACATCGCCCGTCAGCACGATGCGTCGCCGCGCCGTCTCAACTTTCGGATCGGCCACGGGCACGGCGGAGATAAGCGCTTTCGTGTAGGGCATGAGCGGATTTGCATAAATTGACCGTGCTTCGGCGAGTTCGACGATCTTTCCCAGATACATCACGGCAATTCGATCGGAAACATGACGCACCGCACGCAGGTCGTGCGAGATGAATAGATAGGTTAGCCGTTTCTGGTTGCGCAGACGCGCGAGCAAATTCATGATTTGCGCTTGGATCGAAACGTCCAGCGCAGAAATCGGTTCATCCGCAACGATGAATTCAGGATCAACCGCGAGCGCCCGAGCGATGCCAATTCGCTGTCGCTGACCGCCTGAGAATTCGTGTGGATATCGCTTAAGGAACCGCGTGCTCAATCCGACCATATCCATCAATTCCCGCACCCGGCGTTTTCTCTCGTCGCCGCTCGCCAGACGAAATGTTTCGAGCGGCTCTCCGATAATTTGGCTGACCGTCATCCGCGGATTCAATGAAGCATATGGATCCTGGAAAATTATTTGGAGCTTGCGCCGTTGCGCGCGCATCTGGGAATTCGAGAGTTGCGCGAGATCCTGATCGCGAAAAAGGATTTGACCGGAGGTTGGTTCAGTCAACCGCAGAATCGCTCGCCCCAGAGTTGTTTTGCCGCAACCGGATTCGCCGACCAGACCCAAAGTCTCGCCAGAATGAATCGAGAGATCGACGCCATCGACGGCTCTCAAAACCTGTTTGGATCGACTGAACAGTCCCCGACCAGCGACTGGAAAGTGGACTTTCAAATCTTTGATAGAAATCAGTGGCTGTGCGATCTCGTTCATCGAGTTGCGCCTGTCTCGGCGTACACCTCGTTTGCAAAGTGGCAGAGCGATTGATGACTGGGCGTCAGTTGCACAAACGGAGGAAACTCTTTCTGGCAAACTTCTTCGGCACGCTCGCAGCGTGACGCAAACGGACAACCGGGTGGCAGGTGCGCGAGGTCCGGCGGCTGCCCGGGAATTTGATACAGCGTTCCCTCATCCTCAGTCGGATCAGGCACAGAACGCAACAGGCCGCGCGTGTACGGATTACCCGGGCGCTCGAATAATTCTCTCGTCGGCGCTTGCTCGAATACTCTTCCCGCGTACATCACGATAACGTGATCGGTCATGCCGGCGATTACGCCGAGGTCATGCGTGATCAAGATGACGCTCGCGCCGGTCTCGGACTTTAACTGTTTAATTAGCTCGAGAATCTGCGCCTGAATCGTGACATCCAGCGCAGTCGTTGGCTCGTCGGCAATCAACAGCTCAGGTTGACATGACAGAGCCATCGCGATTATCACGCGCTGGCGCATACCACCTGAAAATTCGTGCGGATAACTGTCGACGCGTTCAGCGGCATCGGGAATTCCGACGTGCTCGAGCATTGCGATCGCGTGCGCGCGCGCCTGTCGTTTGGTGTGGCCGAGATGAAGTTGCGTTACTTCCATCAACTGTTTTGACACTCGCATAAACGGATTCAGCGACGTCATCGGATCCTGGAAGATCATTGCGATCCGCTTACCGCGAAGCGCGCGAATTTCAGACGGCGAAAGTCTCAGCACATCGCGTCCGTCAAAGCTAATCGAGCCGGAAGCGATCTTGCCCGGCGGTTCTGGAATCAAACGCATCAACGAAAGATTCGCCACCGACTTGCCTGAGCCTGACTCGCCGACGATGCCCAGCGTTTCGCCGCGTTTCACGTCAAAACTGATTCCGTCGACAGCTCGCACACTGCCGTCTTCCGTTTCGAAATAGACGCGAAGGTCTCGAACGCTCAGCAGATTTCCATTGTCGTCACTCATTGTTCTTCAGTCGCGTCGCGCCTGCGGATCGAGCGCATCGCGCAAACCGTCTCCGACAAAGTTCAGCGAGAAAAGCATCAATGCCATCGTCAATCCCGGAAAGATCAACTGCCAGGGATAGACGGCAAGATTCTGCGCGCCCTCCGCGGCGAGACTTCCCCATGACACCCGCGGTGAGCGAACGCCAAGACCGAGAAAAGAAAGAAAGGCTTCGCTCAACATCACGGTTGGAATCGTCAGGGTCGCATAGACGATCACTGGCCCAAGGGCATTTGGAACTAAATGTCGAAAGATAATTTTCGGCGTCGATACTCCCGTTGCGCGCGCCGCCAAAACGAATTCCTGATTCTTGAGCGACATGATCTGGCCGCGCACGATGCGCGCCATCGTCAGCCACGATACTGCGCCAAGCGCGAAGAATAACTGCGCGAGTTGTGCCGTTGGCGTCTTCGCGGGTAACAGCGCCAGCAGAACGATTACAATGATCACGTATGGCAACGAATAAAGCACGTCGACGATTCGCATCATCAACTCGTCCAGTCGCCCGCCCGCATAACCTGCGATCGCGCCATACGAAACGCCGATTATCAGCGAGACCAAAGTTGCGATCAGCGCAACCATCAGAGAAATTTGCCCACCGGAGAGTACTCGCGCCAGAATGTCACGGCCTGCTGAGTCGGTCCCCATCGGGTGCGCGAACGAGAATCGGCCATCTGGCCCACGAAACGGCGGAAATGATTTCAGCAGTGAAGCGTCTTTGGGAATTGCGTCGTATGCATAACCAGTCGTGCGTTGGATAACCGTCGGGCCGATTAGCGAACCCAACACAACCAGAATAACGACGACCATTCCGAACACAGCCAACTTGTTTTTCAACAAGCGCCGCCAGGCGTCGCGCCAAAGCGAGCTGCCTGAAACAACTCTTCCCGTCAGGAGTTCTGCCACGTCTCGTTCAGCAACAGCGTACTCTGGGCCGATGTGCAGATCTGCCGAATCAATTTGACCGCGATCGTCTTTTTGCGGGTTCTGTTCCATGAACAATCACAACTCGACAACTTGTGCTAAGTCAATATCGAATTCGCGGATCGATGAACGCGTACGAAATGTCGACCAGCAGATTGAAAACCAGGACCGAAATGGCGATGAATGCAACGATGCCGATAATTAGCGGCTCGTCGCGATTGAAACACGCGTTGATGAAATAGTTGCCCAGGCCCGGCAACGCGAAGACGCGTTCGACCACGACCGTGCCGGTAATCAAAAACGCCAGCGCGGGTCCAGAGAATGAAACGACCGGCAGCAAACCGCCGCGCAACGCGTGACGTGTGACGACTTGTCGCTCGCTCAATCCTTTCGCTCGGGCGGTGCGAATGTAGTCTGAGCCCATCACTTCAAGCATTCCCGATCGCGTCAGCCGCGCGATGTAGGCGATATAGATTGCCGATAGAGTCAGCGCCGGCAACACCAGGCTCTTACTTGGGAAGCCATTCCAGAGCGCGGGCGGAAACCAAAACAACGTTAACGAAAACAGAAGCACGAGCAGCGGGCCAAGGACAAAATTCGGAATCGAGATTCCCAGCATCGCCAGCGTCATGCTTGCGTAATCGAGCCAAGAATTCGGTTTGAGCGCCGCAAGCGTTCCCATGATGATGCCGACGAGCAGTGCGATCAGATAAGCCGTGATACCGAGGGTTGCTGAAACGGGAAGCCCGCGCAGCAAAATTTGATTCACTGATTGACCTTCGTATTTCAGCGAATTACCGAAATCGAAACGGCCAATGTTCTTCAACACTTTTCCGTACTGCACATACCAGGGCTTGTCGAGCCCATACTTTTCTCGCAGGTTCTTCTCAACTGCGGGCGCCAATTTCTTTTCGCCGCTGTAGAAATTTCCCGGAGCCAGCCGCACCAGCACCCACGTGAGTGAGACGATGATGAATAGCATCGGAACGATGACGATGACACGGCGGATGATGAAGCGAAGCATCTTTCAGTTACTCATACTCGGCATTCCGTAATCCCACTTGCTCTGATCGCGTTCGATATAAGCAAACTTCCACGGATGAAGCATTGCGGGATTCGGATAGAACCCTTTCAGATAAGGTTTCTTCAGCGAGCGCGTGGCGCCAACGGTCAAAGGAATCACGGGCTGCGCGTCCAGCAGCAGTTGTTCAGCCTGAGCCAATAGTTGATAACGTTGCTGATGATCGACTGTGCGATTGGCTTCGTCGAGCAGCGCGACGTATAGTCCGCGGCATAACCGGTGCGCGAAACGCCTTTGTAATCAAGTGCCGACTGCGCTTTGAAAAACGTTTTGGCCTCCATGGGCCGCAACTGAATGGTGACGCCAAGATTCTGCTTCCACTGCGCTAGAATGAATTCGGCGTAGGAAAGGTTGTTGCTGTCCGGATTGGTGATTAACTCGATCTCAGTGGCGTCGAATTTCTTCGGATCGAAATTGCCTGCTCCGTCGCGGTAGCCAGCCTCGGCCAGTAATCGCTTGGCCTTTTCAGGATCGAAGGGATCGCCTTTGGGTTGCGGATAACCAGGAAAAATTCCATCCGGAGTCATCGCCGTCAGTGCTTTGACGTGACGCCAGTCGGCGAGCGCCTTCTTGTCCAGAGACATGTTCAGCGCTTTGCGCACGCGCACGTCGGCGGTTGGTCCTTTAGTGGTGTTGAAGTTGTAGTAGTCGATCGCGGCTTCGGGTGCGTCCATGAAATCCTTCAGTGGCCCAATCACGTCCAGCCACGCCGAAGGCACCGTGTGGTTGTAGGTCGCATCGAGCTCGCCGGCTTTATAAAGGCTCATCATCGTGGTGTTTTCGGCGAGCAGGTAGAAGATAATTTTGTCCAGCTTCACATTTCCCGCGTCCCAATACATGGGATTACGAGTGACGACGATGCGGTCGTAGTATTTCCAGGATTCGAGCTTGAAGGGGCCGCTGGTGACGATGTTCGCGGCGTCAGTCCACGCTGGACCAAACTTCTCAATCGTCTTCTGATGGAGCACACGAAAAAACTGGTGCGGCATCATACCGATAAAGTACGGCGCGGGCTGGCTGAGCGAAATCCGCAGCGTGTAATCATCGACAGCTTCGACGCCGACGTCTTCAGCCTTCACCGGAACAAACTGTTTGCCGGCAACGGCGTTGTTTAGTTTTGGATTTTTGTCGAGAATCTTCTTTCGATCTTTCTCAGACTTCGGCAGGACCAAGCGCGCGGGCGAATGCATGAACTGGTGAAACGCTGTGTCCATCGCCGAGTTCCCGGCGGGGGCAACAGGATATTCTTCGGCGATCGATTTGAATGGCAGCGAGCTCAAGGGCATCGCTGCTAGTGTCTGAGAGTTCCCTTCCTCGAAGTCTTTTTCCAACAAATAAATCTTCGTGGCTGAATCAAAAACTAATACGTCGCTTTCGTTGAATGCCTGGGCGTACTTGATTGGATAAGCGAAAGACGCCGTGCGCGAGCCGGTCTCGGGCGTCAAGCCGCGGCGAATGGTGTAAACAAAATCGCGCGCGGTGATTGGATCACCATTCGAGAAGCGGCCATCGTGACGCAGATGGAACACGAACTCGGAAGAATCCTTGTTAACTTCCCAACGCTCGGCCAGCGCAGGAATCGCTTCGCTGGTTTTTGGATCGTACTCCGCCAGACCTTCATAAAGAGCCAGGCAGATGCGCGCTTCATTCTGTGCGTTTGGGATTTGCGGATCGATGGTTTCGGGTTCTGATCCGGAAACGTAGCGCAGGATGTTATCGCGCGGTGGCTCGGTTTTGCCAAAGAAGATGGAATTCTTGGCGGAAGCTGCGCAACCAGCGACGATGAGGCATCCGATCAACGTGATCGATAGAGTTCGAAGTCGCGAAGCCGAATAAGACATTTCAGTCAAGGTCTGCGGCAAGAAGTTGGAAGTTAACACGAGCCGCGCGCTGCATCAATAATTTCCTGGTTATTTGTCGATGCGTTCCGCAGTTGTTCGAACAATGTTTCGACCTGCGCGCGGGTACCGGCAAAGTCGCCCGACGTATCGATCAGAAAATCCGCGTATCTTATTTTCTCTTCCTGCGGCATCTGCGCGCTAATTCGTGTTTGAGCCGCTTCAGGCGATAAGCCGTCACGCTTTATCAGGCGCTGCAATTGAATTTCTGGTTCACAGTAAACGACGATCAATTTGTCGAGACGTTTGTAGCCACCGGATTCGATCATCAATGCAGCGTCGATGATGGCGATGCCATTCGGATCTTTCGCCTCAAACGCCCGAACCGTTTCATCCTGAGCGGCAATGATCATCGGATGAAGAATCGAATTGAGCTTGTTTCGCTTCGCTTCGTCACCAAAAACGATTTCACCGAGTCGTTCTCGATTCAGCGTGCCGTCGTCTCTCAACACACTGGATCCGAATGCCTCAGTTACGGATCTCAAACCAGGCGTTCCGGGCGCCACCACATCGCGCGCAATCTGATCCGCGTCGATCACGTGACAACCAAGTTCCTTCAGCACGCTGAGCACGCATGACTTGCCCACGGCTATCGATCCGGTTAGACCAACTTTTAGCATCGAACAGTTCCCTCTCCCTGTGGAAGAGGGTTAGGGTGAGGGATTAGCTTTGAAAACCAAAAACTTTTCCTAAGCTTATCCGCCGCAAGACCCTCACCCAGCCTCTCCCAAAGGGAGAGGAGATGATAGCTACAAGCCTCTTCGCCACTTTGCCGCTTGCAGAGAGTTCTTCATCAGCATCGCAACAGTTAGCAAACCAACTCCGCCCGGAACCGGGGTCCTTCGTCCGGCGATCAAATCGGCTTCCGCAGGATGAACGTCGCCGACAAGTGTATAGCCCCGCTTCTCGATGGCTTCGATCCTCTTATCGGCGTCGAAGCCAAAAAACTCGCGTGCGCCTTCGACTCTCGTCACTTGGTTCACGCCAACGTCGATCACGGTGGCCCCCGGCTTGATGAAATTCCCGCGAATGAATGCAGGACGGCCGATGGCAGCGATCAAAATATCCGCTTCCCGAGTCACAGCCGGTAAGTCGCGAGTCTTTGAGTGGCAGATCGTCACAGTCGCATGTCGTTGCAGCAGCAGACTGGCTATTGGTCTTCCCACGATTTGACTGCGCCCCACCACACACGCGTTCGCGCCGGCAATCTCAATCTGATTACGATCCAGCAGTTCGATGATTCCGGCGGGCGTGCAAGGCACAAACCGCGGCCTGCCCATTGCCAAATAACCAACATTCGTTGGATGAAACGCGTCCACGTCCTTCGCCGGGTCGATGGCTTCGATGATGACCGAGTCGTCAATCTGTTTAGGCAAAGGCAACTGCACCAGAATGCCATCGACGTTATCGTCGGCATTCAATCGGCGCACAACGGCGAGAAGTTCCTCGGTGGTTGTACTCGCGGACAAATCAATCTTGTCGGATTCAATCCCGACTTCGGCGCACGCGCGCACTTTGTTACGCACATAGACCGCAGAGGCGGCATCATCGCCGACCAGAACTGCCGCTAGGCGCGTAACGACGCCATGCTGCTCTCGAAGCCGGCTCACTTCCGCGGCGACCTCTTTCTTGATCGCGTCCGCCACCGGCCGGCCTTCCAGCAACTCTGCTCGTTGTTGTGCTTTCGCCATCATCGCGCCAATCGTAACATAGAAGCAGCGTCGCGTTCGTCGGCCTTTTGAGATCCGTGCCGCTCCCGTTAACCTATCACTCGTGCTTTCAAACATCATGCATAAATACCGCAAAGAAACTTTTGTATTAATCACACTGGTCCTGGCTCTGAGTGGTGCGGGTTGTCGGCGAGGATCGAAAAACGAAAAGCGATTTCCAATCAAAGGCAAGGTCATCGCGGTGAACAAACTCGATCGCACGGCAACCATCTCGCACCAGGACATTCCCGGGTACATGCCGGGCATGACGATGGATTTCAAGATCAAGAACGACGGGGATCTCGAGATGATGAAACCGGGGGATCAAATCACCGGCACGCTGGTCGTCGACGGCCTTTCATCATGGGTTGAAGTCACCGCCATCACAGAAGGCGGCGCGCAGTTGACACCCACGACTGTGGTTCCTGGCGAACCGAAGCCCGGCGACGCTATTCCTGATTTTGCCTTGCTGAATCAGGATGGAAAAGCTATTCGCTTATCGCAATACAAAGGCAAAGCGCTGGCGCTGACTTTCATCTACACCCGCTGCCCGCAACCGGACCAATGCACGTTGATGAGTCAGAACTTTGCGGCGATCGATCGCGAACTGCAAAACCTGCCGGATGTTTACGCGCAAACTCACTTGCTATCCATCACTTTCGATCCCGATTACGACACGCCGAAAGTTTTGCGCAGTTATGGCGCGTCGCACACGGAACGTTATTCCGATGAAACTTTTCAGCACTGGGAGTTCGCGACCGGAACAAAGGATGAGATCAAAGGAATGGCGCAGTTCTTTGGAATGCGTTATTACCACGACACCGAATCAGGCGACGAGCAAGTCATCCACTCGCTGCGCACCGCAGTCATCGACAAGAATGGGAAGCTCGTGAAGCTGTACCGGGGGAACGAGTGGAAGCCTGCGGAGATTGTTAACGATCTGAAGGCTTTGGCTGGCGCTTAGACCGCGTGCTAGACAAAAACCGTTGCGCTACCTCCGATTCTCTCGCAAATCCTTGGACCCAAAGCCGCCAATCAACCGAAACAGTTAAGAACGAGCCGAGGCGGGTGGCAACTCCGGAAGTTGGCCTTTTCGGCCAATTTCCTAAAGTCTAATGGGAATGGATGATCCCCTCCAAGGTGGCGCTGATCCCCGCCGAGGCGGTGCTGATCCCCGCCCATGCCGGACTGATCCCCACCGAGGCGGTACTGATCTCCACCGAGGTGGCGCCGATCCCCGCCAAGGTGGTGCCGATCTCCACCAAGGTGGCGCTGATCCCCGCCAAGGTGGCGCTGATCCCCACCGAGGCGGTGCCGATCCCCACCGAAGCGGCGCTGATCCCCACCGAAGCGGCGCTGATCCCCGCCGAGGCGGTACTGACCCCCACCGAGGCGGCGCTGATCCCCGCCAAGGTGGTGCTGATCCCCGCCAAGGTGGCGCTGATCCCCGCCAAGGCGGTACTGATCCCCACCGAGGCGGTGCTGATCCCCGCCAAGGCGGCGCTGATCCCCACCGAGGTGGCGCTGATCCCCGCCAAGGCGGCAATCAGTCGCTCACCGTGGATTAATTATTGGATCGCCGCGTCGCCGCGCTGGATCAAGTTTCGAGGAAAAATTTTCGTGACGTTGGAAGTGTCCTCGCACACCCGAGGATTAGCCCTTCGATATGAGGGACTTGGTCCTCTCAGATCAAGGAGAACAATTAGTAATGCTCTGTTAGTGTGTTGCTGTTCTGCGTGAGTCCCGTAGGGACGAAAATATTTATAGCCACTGGTGCAACATAATTGAGCAAGCTCCGAAGGAGCGAAATATTATCGAATGACTCACATTTAGCTCCTACGGAGCTAGGGTCGTTGGATGGCTGTTGCTATAAACATCCGGCTCCTACAGAGCTAAACGATCGCGACAGTTGTACGGCGTTCTTTCCATGCCACTTGGCAACACTGTTATCTCAGCAACACACTAACGGAGCACTACCGAAAAATTAAACCAGTTGACCCTTCCAGATTGTACTGGGTCATTTATTCGCGTCGCGACAGCGCCCGCTACAGTCAGCACATACTGTTAGCGTTAATCCTTACACCGGATTGCTTGATTTCCATTATCACTCACCAAATCTGACAGCGCTTATCGGGCGGCCGCACCATCGCATCGCCTTCTTTGCACGCGTAGGCCGCGGCAAACTGCGGCATGTTCGATAGCGGTCCGTTGACACGAAACTTTGCCAGCGGATGCGGATCGGTGGCGTTTCTCAAGCGCGCTGCCTCGGGCCGAATGTTCTCCGCCCACACCTGCGCCCAGCCTAAAAAGAAACGCTGCTCAGGCGTGAACCCATTGATGTCCTTTGGCCGTGGCTTGCCCGCTAACGACTTTTGATAAGCGGCATATGCTACGGTCAATCCGCCCAAGTCAGCGACTGATTCGCCAACGACCAGTTGTCCTTTCTGATGCAGGCCAGGTTCGACTTCGAAAGAATCAAACTGTTGGACCACGCAATTCGTGCGGTCGGTAAACTTCTTGTAATCATCCGGCGACCACCACATCACCAGGTTGCCGTTTGCGTCATATCGCGCGCCGGAATCGTCAAAGCCGTGGGTCATCTCGTGGCCGATCACCGCGCCAATGCCACCGTAATTGAATGCCTCATCAGCCTTCGGATCGTAGAAAGGCGGTTGCAGGATGCCCGCCGGGAAAACGATCTCGTTGAATTGCGGATTGTAGTAGGCGTTGACGGTCGGCGGCGACATTCCCCACTCAGTCCTATCGACGGGCTTGCCGATCTTGCCGAGGTTTCGTCTGAATTCAAACTCACCGGCTGAAACAAAATTGTTGTAGTAAGCACCGCGACTAATCTGAAGCGCTTCATAGTCCCGCCACTTATCCGGATAGCCAATCTTGCGATTGTAAGCCTCGAGTTTCGCGATCGCTTTCTGACGCGTGTCGTTGCTCATCCAATTGAGGGTCGTCAGATCATCCTTCAGGGCTGTGACTAGATTCGCAACCATTTCGCGCGCTCGCGCCTTGGCTTGAGGCGTGAACGTCTTGGCGACGTAGATCTGGCCCAGCGCTTCACCCAACGCGCGATCCGTGCTGGCGACGCAACGCTTCCAGCGCGGCAACATCTCGGTCGTGCCTTGCAGATACTTGCCGTTGAAGTTAAAGCTCTCTTGCACGAACTTCGACGAAAGTGTATTCGAAGCGGCATTCACCAAGTGCCAGCGCAGATAAACTTTCCAGTCAGCGATCGGCGTGTCTTTCAGGATTTTGTCAGCGGCTTTGAAGAAATCGGGCTGGCCAACGTTAACCTTTGCTATCTCGGGCAAACCGATATTGCGGAAGTAGCGGCCCCAATCAAAATCCGGAGTCATCTGCAGCAACATGATCTTGGTCATCGGGTGATAGTTTGCTTCCGGATTGCGTCGCTGAATTCGTGTCGAAGAGTTCTCAGCGAGCTTCGTCTCGATTTTCATTACCGTATTCGATTCGGCTGCGGCTTCTTGAGGAGTATCGCCCATCAACTCGAACGTGCGCGCGACGTGTTTTGAATACTCGTCGCGGGTGGCCTTGTTCTTGGCTTCATCGCTCGCGTAGTAATCGCGATCCGGCAATCCCAATCCACCTTGCACAAGCTGCGCGATAATTTGACTCGAATCTTTCGCGTCCTGATTCGCGCCAAAACCAAAGACCGCGGGAATGCGATGAGCATGGAGACTCGCGATTTCATCTTCGAGGCTCAACAGATCGGAAATGCTCGCAATCCGCTGAAGCTCGGACTCGAGCGGCTTAATTCCCTCGGCTTCGATCTTCTGCTCATCCATGCACGATCCATAAAAGTCGGCGATCTTCTGTTCGTTGCCGGGCGCCAGGGTTTTCTTATTCAGAAGACCTTCGAGAATGTCATGCAGCACGCTGATGTTCTGTTCGTCGAGCTGCGTAAACCGGCCCCAAACCGAATAGGCCCCCGGAACCGGGTTCTTATCCATCCAGCCGCCGTTAGCGAAACGATTGAAGTCCTGGCAGGCGCTCGCGTTTCGATCGAGGTTCGAAAAATCGAAACCGGCGACGACGGAATTTTGCGGCTTGTCGGATATTTCGAATGTCAATGACGAGTCTGTTGGCAACGCAGCCGACGCCTGACGAGTGCGAAACACTGAAGTGGTCAAAAGTGATATCAGACAGAGCAACAGCACACAGCGATAGAATGGATTCATGGCAGAAACCTCCACAGAAAAGATTTATCAATTCGCTTTTCGAGGGGACGTGGGAATGTTAGGACTTGAGGAGCGAAAAGGCAAAAAGCGGCTCCGGTTGGGACGAGGCAGACTCAATTGCTCGATCAGAGGTCAGCTAAGCTCGCGCCCCTCAAGTTGTGCTATGCGTCTGCCGTGAATCTTCATTTCCTGACGAAGCTCATAGAAATCGAGCAGCACTCCATCAAACTTCTCAACCACCCTTTGGAGTTGTTCCTGGACAGCTTCCCAAATTGGCCGCGTCTCTTTTAGACGTGCGTCGACGCGCTCTTCTAGGGATGTCAGACGATGATCGAGACCTGCGATGTTCTTGGCCATTGCTGCCTGCTGTGTGCGAATCTCGGCAACGTCATCGCGTATTTCCACGATGTCGGTGCGCATCTCGGCAATAGCGGCAATAACTTCTTTCCGCATCGCCGCCTGATCTGAGCGCATGGCTGCTTGTTCAGCGCGCACGGCCGCAAACTCATCGAGCACTCGCTTCTGAAAAGCGCGCGTCGCCAGATCCTTTGTTGGCTCGTCGTTCATAATCCGCTTCGTTCAGGGATCGTAGCACAACCAACCGCACAATTCAGCGGTAAAAATTCTTGCAAGGCGACGGAGATCAACCCTTTAGTTTTTTGATTTCTGCGGTCAGGACAGGGACGGCTTCGAAAAGATCGCCGACGATTCCGTAATCGGCGATGTCGAAAATGGGAGCTTCAGGATCTTTATTAATAGCCACGATGGTTTGCGAGTTCTTCATCCCGACGAGATGTTGAATCGCTCCCGAGATGCCGATGGCGATGTAGAGTTTCGGCGCGACAGTTTGACCCGACGATCCAATTTGACGATCGATCGGCAACCATTCAGCGTCACAGATTGGACGCGATGCGGCGAGATCGCCGCCGAGCGCTTCAGCGAGTTTTTCCGCGAGCGCCAAATTGTCCTTGCTCTTGATCCCGCGACCAACCGCGACGATGATTTCTGCTTTGCTCAGGTCGACTGCTTGCTTTGTTTCCTGGAACGGCGGTTCGGGCTTCATACGCACTTCACCGATTTCAACGTTCATTGATTCGACCGGAGCGCCATTTCCCTTCACCGCCTGATCGCCTCGAAAGGCTCCCGATTGAAACGTTGCGAATGTTGGTGGCTCGCCGTCTGAAACCACATCGGCGTCGAGTTTGCCGAGGAAGATTCGACGGGTAAATGTTACTTTGCCGCCGTCGCCATTCATGCGAATGCAATCGCCAATCAATCCCCTGCCGAAACGAGCGGCCACCTTTGGCGCAAAGTCGCGCGCGAGATAAGTGTGCGACATGATTACGTATTGAGGATCGATGCTGCGCACTACTTGCTCCAGCGCGGCCGCGTAGGCGTCGGGAGTGTATTCAGCGAGCTTGGCGTCATCGACGCTAATAACTTTTTCAAGATCGTAAGCGGCGATCTCTTGCGCCAGCGAAGGCGAACCGAGAACAACTGCGGATGCTTTCTGCGCGATGTCGGCGCCGAGTTTCTGCGCCGCGGCGATCGCCTCGAGCGAGGTTTTGTTCAGCGCGCCCGCCTTGTGTTCGATGAAGATGAGAATGCCGTTAGCCATAATCGGGTTAGATCAACCTTGCTTCGGTGCGCAGCTTCTCGGCCAATTCAACCGCGCCCTTTTTCGCGTCGCCGTCGCCCAGGAACTGTGTCTGCTTCGATTTGTGCGGCAGGTAAATTTTTTCTATCCGTTGATGGGAAGGTTTGCTGGCGATGTCGGGGTTGGGCGTGACTTCCTTAATCTCTTTTTTCTTCGCGGCCATGATGCCTTTCAAGGTCGCATAGCGAATCTGGCTGATGCCGGATTGAATCGTGAGCAAAGCCGGCTTTGGCATCGTGTACCATTGATACCAACCGCTTTCCAATTCACGCTTGACGCGAAGTTGATCGCCGCTCGCGTCAATCTCAATGACTATCGTCGCATGCGGAAGGCCCAAAATCTCCGCGAGAATAACCCCCGTTTGCGCATAGCCGTAATCGTCAGACTGGAGCCCGGTCATGACGAGGTCCGCCTGCTCATCGCGAATCGCCCCGGCGAGTACGCTGGCGGCGGCAAACGGCGACAGGTGCACGACGTCGTCGCCAACGACATGAATCGCGCGATCAGCACCACGGGCCAACGCGTCTTTGATGACACTCTTAGCCCGTTGCGGCCCCATTGAAACCACGACAACCTCGCCGCCGACTTTTTCCTTGATCCGCAGGGCTTCTTCCAGCGCGTAACCGTCCGACTCGTTCACTTCAAACGACAGATCGCCTTCTTCGATCCAGGTCGCATCTTTGTTGATGCGCAGGATCGCATCCTTATTCGCGACCTGTTTCATTAGAACAAGAATTTTCATTATTGATTCATTGGTCCATTGCTTCATTGACTCATTGATCTTAATGATCCAATGAATCAGTGAGCGAATGAATCAATTTTCTTCGTATCTCTTGAACAAAAGCGCGGCGTTCGTGCCGCCGAATCCGAAACTGTTCGACAATGCGTACTGCAGCTTAGCCTCTCGCGCCTGGTTCGGTATGTAATCCAGATCACACTCCGGGTCGGGCGTTTCGTAATTGATTGTCGGCAACAGCAGGTTGCGATAGATGGAGAGGACGGAAAATACTCCCTCAACACCGCCCGCTGCGCCAAGCAAGTGTCCCGTCATCGATTTCGTCGAACTGATCGCCAACTTGGATGCATGCTCGCCGAAAGTCCGCTTGATCGCCATCGTCTCGAACTTATCGTTGTAAGGCGTCGACGTTCCGTGCGCGTTGATGTACTCGACTTCTTCGGGCTTCACGCCTGCATCGTCGAGCGCCTTTTGCATCACTCGCACCGCGCCTGATCCGGTTTGGTCCGGCATCGTGATGTGAAACGCGTCGCCCGTCATACCGTAACCTACAACTTCGGCATAAATCCTCGCGCCGTGACTCTTGGCGAATTCAAGCTCTTCGAGGATCAAAATCCCCGCGCCTTCGCCGATTACGAATCCGTCGCGATAAAGCTCGAATGGCCGCGAGGCGTGTTTCGGATCGTCGTTGCGAGTCGAAAGCGCGCGCAGCGCTGCGAATCCCGCGACGCTCATCGGGGTGATTGCCGATTCGGCGCCCCCGCAAATCATCGCCTGTGCGTCGCCGCGTTGAATTATTTTGAAACTGTCCCCGATTGCATGTGCGCCGGCTGAACAAGCCGTCGCGGTCGCAGAGTTCGGCCCCTTCGCATTGTGCCGAATTGAAACCTGACCGGAGGCGAGATTGACGATTGCCGAGGGAATAAAGAATGGCGAGACGCGGCCCGGACCATCTTTCAAAAGCTTTTCATGCTCACGTTCGATGGCCCAGAAATCACCGATACCGCTACTGATGTAGGTGCCGACGCCTTCCGCGATGTCATCGGTTATTTGCAGGCCGCTGTCGGCTACTGCTTCCTGTGAAGCGGCAACTGCGTATTGAATGAAAGCGCCCATCTTGCGCGCTTCCTTCTTTTCGACATAGTTGAGCGGATCGAAGTCGTTGACTTCGCAGGCGAACCGAACCGGGAACTTTTCGGCGTCAAATTTTCTGATGTAATCCGCGCCGCTGCGGCCTTCCTTCAGCGCGGTCCAGGTAGTCTCGACTGAATTACCAACAGGAGTAACCAGACCGAGACCAGTAACGACAACGCGACGATTCAAACGAAAATTCTCCATCGGAAAATGTAGGGGCAAGACTTATCCTTGCCCGCGTCATTCAACAAAGGCACCGCGGGCAGAGGCGAGACCTGCCCCTACACGTCATTTCGCTTTGTGCTGATCGATGTAGTTATACGCGTCGCGCACGCTTTGAATCTTCTCGGCGTCTTCGTCCGGAATTTCGATCCCGAACTCTTCTTCGAAACGCATCACCAACTCAACCGTGTCGAGCGAATCTGCGCCGAGATCGTCAATGAACCTGGCATTTGGCGTCACTTCGTTTTCATCGACGCCAAGTTCGTCAACGATAATCTGTTTTACTTTTTGCTCAATCTCTGGATCGGGCATTCGTTTTTTGCTCCTCTGATAATGATGTCAGAACTAATCGTTCAGATAACAATCGCTTCGCGTGCCGCGCGCAAACTCGATTCGGACTCGACGTTAACGCAGCGCGCATTGCGATCGATCTGGCGCACTAAACCACTTAAAACTTTTCCGGGACCAATCTCAATAAAGGTTTGTACACCTTGATTGATCAAAAATTCAACTGATTCAAGCCAGCGAACGGGTTGCGAAACCTGGCGCACCAATGAATCGCGCAATTTGATGCCGTTTTGTTGCGCGGCCGCATCAACATTTGTCACGACTGGCATTTTGGCGTCGTTAAGCGCGGTATTTTGCAAATCAATCGCGAGTCGATCTTGTGCCGGCTTCATCAGCGCACAATGAAACGGTGCGCTGACCTTCAGCTTGATCGCGCGTTTCGCCCCGCGCTCTCTCAACAACACCATGGCTCGATCGATTGCTCCCGCGCTTCCGGCGATCACGATTTGCGCCGGCGAGTTAATGTTCGCTGCACTGCAAACTTCGCCTTGGGCCGCTTCGGCACAGGCTGCATTAACTAATTCAACGTCAGCTCCGAGAATCGCGGCCATTGCGCCGGTGCCGACCGGGACTGCTTCCTGCATGTAACGACCACGAGCGCGTACGATCCTTACCGCGTCCGTCAACGAAAGCGAACCAGCTGCAACCAGTGCCGAGTATTCGCCGAGGCTGTGGCCGGCCACGAAATCGGCAGCCGGAAAATTCTCGCTTTGTATCGCTCGCAACGCAGCGATTGATGTCGTCAAAATCGCGGGCTGCGTATTCTCTGTCAACTGCAGCTCTTCAGCCGGGCCGTTGAAACACAATTCGGAGAGCGCAAATCCAAGCGCGTCGTCAGCTTCTTCAAAGACCTGTCTGACCGCGGGAAACTTCTCAGCCAAATCCTTTCCCATGCCTGGACTCTGCGAGCCTTGACCAGGGAAAATGAACGCCATTGCCGAATGCCGAATGTCGATTGCCAATTTCTCTTTCTTTCGAATGCCTCCCGATCAACCCGGCACGATTCTCACTGCCAATTGATCAGTCGGCAATTAACAATCGAAAATCGCCAATGCTTTTACCATCGCATCGCCACAGCGCCCCAAGTGAAGCCACCACCAAACGAAGCCATCAGAATCACGTCGTCCTTCTTGACGCGGCCGCTCTCGACGCATTCATCCAAACCGATGGGAATTGATGCCGATGAAGTATTGCCATGCTGGGCGATGTTCGAAAAGACTTTCGATTCATCGACGTTGAGGGCGTTTGATACGGCATCGGTAATTCTTTGATTCGCCTGATGCGGAATAAACAAATCAATGTCTTCAGTTTTTAAACCAGCTTCGCACAAAACGCCGCGGGAGATTTCAGCCATCGAGCGAACAGCGACTTTGAAGACCTCGTTACCCTTCATCTTGAAGAAGTGATCGCCACGCGCGATCGTTTCAGCCGTAAAGCCGGCCTTCGTGCCACCGCCGGGCGCATAGAGTTGTTCCTCGTAACGCCCATCGGATCGAATTCTTGCCGCCAGAATGCCGCGGCCTTCCTCAACTGGTCCGAGGATCGCTGCGCCTGCACCATCACCAAACAGAACGCACGTCGAACGATCGGTGTAATCGACATAGCGTGTGAGAAGCTCGGCGCCAATCACCAGCGCGTACTTGACTTGACCGCACCGAATCATCGGATTCGCGATTGATAACCCGTACAAAAAGCCTGAGCACGCCGCGACGATATCCATCGCGGCCGCTTTGTTAGCACCGAGCTGCGCCTGAATCAAACACGCCGTCGAAGGCAGAATTTGATCGGGCGTCACGGTCGCACAGAGAATCAGATCGATCTCGTTTGGATCGATGCCCGCGCGTTTGATGGCTTCCTGCGAAGCGCGCGCCGCAAACTGCGAAGTGTATTCGCCGGGCGCGGCTTTGCGTCTCTGCTTAATGCCCGTGCGCGAAGTGATCCATTCGTCCGACGTCTCGACGATCTTTTCCAGATCGGCGTTTGTCAGAATGCCTTCAGGATACGAATGGCCGGTGCCGAGGATTGCTGCGTTCACTTTGTTCAATGAATGTTACGACCACTTAATATTGAAAGCCGTTTAGAAGCAGGACTGATCCTGCCAGAGTGCCGCGCGATGGCGGCATCTAAACGGCTCAGAGTTTATCAGGCGTTTTGATCCACCTGAATGATTTCGCGACCCTTGTAATAACCACACTTGGGGCACACTCGATGTTGCATGCGCGGCTCCTGGCAGTTAGGACACACGACGGTTTGCGGGACGCGCAGCGCATCGTGCGCGCGACGTTTGCCGCGACGGGCTTTTGAATGTCTACGTTTTGGATTTGGCATAATTACTCCTGAACATTTTAGATTTTTGATTTGCGATTTTCGATTGTCACTCCTCGAGTTTCGCGACTACCGGCGATCGAAAATCAAAAGTCTAAAATTGCAAGTCCCCTAGTTTCTCCCATCGCGAATCGATCCGCTCCGATTCGCACTCACAAGTCTCTAAGTTTCGATCTGCGCCGCAAATCGGGCACAAGCCCTGGCAATCTTCACGACACAACACATGTCCGGGAACCGCCAGTAGAATCTCTTCCTTCACGAGATCGTCCAGCTCAATTCCTTCGCCATCAAGAACCGATATGTTCAGGTCTTCTTCCTGAAGCTCGTGTTGCTCTTCGTGCCGCCACGACACGGCCGGTACGAAGCGCTCGGCGAACTTAACCTCGATCGGCAACTCAACCGGTTTCAAACAACGACCGCACGGAGCTGAGACTTTCGTTTTCAGCTCGCCGCGAAGCTCCACTTCGCCGTTCTTGCGTCCGGCCCGACCGCTAACCTCGACCGGCCCGCTGAGCCGCAGTTCAGCTTCTTCAAACCGCAATTGCTCCGGCGCGTAAACCCGCGAGAATTTCCCGCCGGCTTCTTCCACGTTTTCAAGCTCAATCCGCATAGCTGAACCCCCTGGGCTGATACAGATGGCGCAGGGGGTACGGCAGAAAGTCGCTAATTATAGCCGTGAGGGTTGAACTTTCAAAACGCAGGCGCGGCGATTATCCACCGGTCGCCGCCTTCCGCTTCGTCCTTCTATTCTTGGTTGGCCGGTTATTTTGATTCTGTTTCTCTGCTGGTTCGTTCAACTTTTGGCACTCAGCATGCCATCTAGATTCGAGCTGCCCATTGTCGACGACCCCGCATTCGTTGAGAATTTCGATCAAGCTTTTCACCAGCGCATGATTGCTGAAAGTCGTCTCCGATTGTCGCAACAGCAACTTCAAACTCTGCTCCAATCGTTCCGCCAAATGCGCGAGCGTATTCTCTAGCATCGTCATGCGCTCGAGCAGATGCTCTTCGTGCGGAGTCGTCGCAGGTATGTCGACCCGCATCGACGGAGGCTGCACGACCAGCATCAACCGCGTGCCGCATCGTCGGCAGAACTCCTGGCCCAACGGATTTGCCGCCCGGCACTTCTGACAGAAATGTGAAATCGCTCCTGAAGGCATTAGTTAGTATTCGTAGAACCCGCGTCCACTCTTCTTCCCCAACCAACCAGCATCGACGTAACGCTTCAACAGCGGACACGGCCGATACTTCGAATCGTCGAACCCATCATGTAACACGTTCATGATCGCAAGGCAAACATCCAGGCCGATAAAATCAGCGAGTGTCAGCGGTCCCATCGGATGATTCATCCCCAACTTCATGATGCTGTCGATGCTTTCGCGAGTCGCGACTCCTTCATACAACGCGAAGATCGCTTCATTGATCATGGGCATCAACACGCGATTAGAAACGAAGCCGGGATAGTCGTGGCACTCGAGCGGCGTTTTGCCGAGCTTCTCGCTGAGCGCGCGTACCTTTTCGTAGGTTTCGTCCGACGTCGCTGCGCCGCGAATTATCTCGACCAGCTTCATCACCGGCACTGGATTCATAAAGTGCATTCCGATCACTTTGTCGGGACGCGAGGTCGCAGCTCCGAGCTTGGTGATCGAAATTGATGAAGTATTCGAAGCGAGAATGGCGTCTGGTTTCGTGATCGTGTCGAGCGCTCGAAAGACTTCCGCTTTGACGCTGAAGTTTTCAGTCACAGCTTCGATGACGACGAATGCGTCGCTCAATGCGTCAAGGTCGGTTGCTGTTCTGATTCGCCCGATAATCGCTTCTTTTTCTTCGGGGCCGAGGCGCTCTTTATCGACGTCGCGCTGCAGGCTCCTGTCGATTGCCATCATGCCGCGAGCGAGAAATTCGTCCGCAACGTCACGCATCACGACATCGAAACCAGCGCGCGCCGCGACCTGAGCAATTCCATTGCCCATCGTTCCGGCGCCGATTACTCCGAATATTTCGCTCATGACTTAGATCGATTGGCCCAATTCATCAGCGGCTGTGCGCCGCGCATCGCATCGCCTAACTCAGCCTCAGACCCTGACGATGATTTGCCGCCATAAAGAGTGACCCCGGGATCGCCGCGAAAGAACTTGATTGTGTAAATGCCGAGGGCCGTTCCGATTGGAATATTGATCAGCGAAATGATTGACAGAGCCTGCGCGGAAGGCTTCAACCAACGGCTTCGCCGTCGAAAACCAAAACCAACCAATAACGGCAGTACTCCGACAGCCAGCAAGAGAAGCGCGAACGTAATCACTGAAATCGCTATCCAAAGCCCGGAAAGCGTAATCGCATCCGAAACCGACAACTTAACGATCAGGACCAGCAGGAGCAGACCAAGCAGCGTCAGTCCGTGCATTGCGCCGTAGATGAACCATAACGTCGCCAGCGTATTGTTGTGCTCTTCCCCAGTCATTACCTCTCAACCGCCATCGCCACGGCATTCCCACCGCCGAGACACAGCGCCGCGATTCCGCGCCGCGCGTCGCGCCGCTTCATCTCATAAAGCATAGTCGTCAGAATGCGCGAACCTGATTGTCCGATTGCATGGCCCAGCGCAACCGCCCCGCCATTTACATTCAGCTTCTCTGGATCGAGATTCAGTTCGCGTGTGATTGCTACCGCCTGAACCGCGAATGCTTCGTTCAATTCGATCAGGTCAACGTCCGCGAGCGACCAACCAATCTTTGCCACCAGCTTCTTGATGGCCTCGACAGGGGCCATCATCACCAGTCGCGGCTCAGTTCCCGAAGTCGCCTGCCCGATGATTCGCGCCAGCGGCTCAATTCCCAAAGCCTTCGCGCGTTCATCGGACGTCACCACCACCGCCGAAGCGCCATCGTTCATTCCGGGGGCGTTGCCTGCTGTTACCGTGCCGTCGTCCTTGAATGCCGGCTTTAATTTGCCGAGCGACTCGATCGAGGTGTCTTCCCGCACCGGCTCGTCAGTATCGAAAACGATTGGCGTGCCTTTCTTTTGTGGAATCTGGACGGGAACGATTTCGTCTTTGAATTTTCCAGACTTGATCGCCGCACTCGCTCTGCGATGCGAGTTGAGCGCGAATTCATCTTGCTCTGCGCGCGAAACATGAAAACGTTCCGAGACGACTTCACCGGTACAGCCCATGTGCTGATCGTCAAAAGCGCACCACAAACCGTCCTGAATTACCGTATCAAGTATTTTCCCGTGACCCAGCCGGTAGCCTTCACGCGCTTTCGGAAGCAAGTAAGGCGCATTCGACATCGATTCCATCCCGCCGGCGACTACGATTTCAGTATCGCCGAGCTGCACGCCCTGCGCGGCCATCATGATCGCCTTTAATCCCGAGCCGCACACTTTGTTCACGGTCACCGCTGAGACAGTGTTAGGAAGTCCACCATTCAGCGCTGCCTGCCGCGCGGGATTCTGTCCGAGCCCCGCTTGAATGACGCAGCCCATGATGACTTCGTCGACGTCTTCGGGTTTTACGTCGGCGCGTTTCACGGCTTCGCGCACGACGATCGCACCCAGCTCGGTTGCTTTGAATCCCTTCAGCGCGCCGAGAAATTTTCCTACCGGTGTGCGTACGGCGCTGATGATTACTGGTTGTTTGATTGATGACATGAGTAATTCTTTAATTGACGAAGATAATTTAGGATTGCTTTTAATCTCAGCGCTGTCAAGGAATGCAACTGTGCCGAAAATCACACGCGGAGTTGATGAGGGACCGACTGATTACGGATCGCGGCCAATCAGATAAAAGCGTTCGCGTTGTGGCCGACGCAGCATCTTGATCGTGATTCCTCCATGGCCGTATGTCTCTGCAGTCGCCAGTATCTTCAACGACGGATCGTTCTGTAACACAACGCCCATTTCTCGCTCGTTAACCAACAAAACTGCATGCATATCGCTCTGTAGAATTTTCGCAAACTCTTCTCTACCAGCTCTTTCAATTCGATGCGGCGCCGGCAGATTGAAAGCCAGATCGTCGGCCCATGCGCTCGCGGCGATCGAAACAATCCAAACGCGATCCGGCGCCGCCGCAACGAGTTTGGACGCAATCAGGTAGTTGCTGAAGACGGGCAGCAGCGTATATTCCGCCGCCAGGAAAGTCGTCCCAATCGTTACAGAGAGCAGAAGAGCGGCGCGTGCGGGTTTCTTTCTGCCGACGAACGTCGCGATCGCTGCGGCGCCAGCTATGGCGACGACCGCCGGTAGCCAACGAAAGGAAGAGGTAACTCCAAAAACCAGAGAAGCCTTTATCGCGATTAGCGCGGAAGCAACAACCGCCAGACAACCCATAATCAAAAAGATTCTTAGCACCCAGATGACGCGCGGCGAATCCTCTTTCACAAACAGCCGCGCGATAAGGAGCGCCGCCGCAGGCATTGCCGGCAGCAAATAGTAATCAAGTTTGAAACTCGACAGCGAAAACAGCAGAGTGGTCGAACCCAGCCAAAGATAAAGAATTCGCGTGAGACGATCAGCTCGAGCGCGCTGCTTCCAGTCAACCCAAATGGCGACGAAGATCAGGATCGACCACGGCGCAAAATCTCCAAAGAACGCGACCAGCTCAAACCAAAACGGCCGGGCCAACGCGCCGTAAACCTGCCCGGTAAACCTTTGAAGATTTTCACCGACGAAGAAAAACCAAAGTGAATTCGCGCCGCCGCGGAAATAAACAAACACGAAGTAAGGAAGCGCCAGAATCGCGAACAGGATGCTTCCGCTTACGAGCCGAAGTTTCTTCAAATCATCACGGCGCCGGGACAGCAACAGCTCTAGAGCGATTGGCGCAATTACCAATGCGGCAGCCACCGGGCCTTTCGTCAAAACGCCGAGCGCCAGCGACGCGTAGCCGAGCCAGACTACCCTCCTTTTCGCATCAGACTTCAGCGCGATCGAGAAGCAGAGGATGCTTGCCGTGACAAAAAGCGTGAGCAGCATGTCGCTCATAGCCATGCGCGCGAAGCTCAAAAACAGAAAGCTCGTCGCCAGGATTGCACTCGCTATCAAACCGGTGAAGGCACGGTACGTGAAAGCAGCTGCCGCATACACAAGCAAGAGGACGAGCATCGCGGAAATCACTGACAGCAAACGTGCCGCGCCATAGCTCGGGCCAAATGCTTTGTACGAGGTTCCGATCAGCCAATAAGTCAACGGCGGCTTATTCAGCACCTGCTCGTCCGGCGCATGCGGCGTTAGCCATTCGCCTTGCTCAACCATTAAACGCGCTCCCAACGCAAAGTAGCTTTCCGCGCGCACGAACTCTTGGTACGCCCAGACGTCACTGGTAAATAGAATCGCCGCGCACACGAGAAGAGCTGCGAAGCCGCGATGTCGTTTCATGAATTCCAAGATGCTCGCTAGTCTGTTTGTGCGTGCAGCTTCCGTCAAGGAGATCGCTCGATTGAAAGGATCACAATCGGGTGTTAGACTCTCGATTTGAATTCATCCCCTATCAGCACTTACCGAACATAAATCACTATGCAGGCACTCATTCTGGCTGGCGGAAAAGGCACGCGGCTGCGGCCATTGACCGTCTATACGCCGAAACCGATCGTCCCGATTTGCAATCGGCCTTTCCTGCTTTATCAAATCGATACGCTGCGACGCGCGGGCGTCACTGACATCACGCTTTCGCTTTCTTATCAGCCTGAGAAGATCGAACAACAGCTCGGCGATGGCTCGGATTTCGGTGTCAAGTTGAAGTACACGGTCGAGCCGCAGCCAATGGGCACTGCCGGCGCGTACAAGTTCGCCGAAGATTTGATTCGCGAGCCAACGGTTGTTTTCAATGGCGACATTCTGACGGATCTCGATCTGAAGACAGTTATTCGGCAGCACAAAGAGCGCAAAGCGACTGCGACGATCGTGCTCAACCCAGTCGAAGATCCAAGCATGTACGGCGTCGTGGAAACGGATGACGATGGGCGCGTGCTGCGATTTCTGGAAAAACCAAAACCGGAAGAGACTGCTTGCCGAAACATTAACGCCGGCACGTACGTGCTCGAGCCGGGCGTGCTCGACCTGATTCCCACCGGCGAGAATCATTCATTCGAGTACGGCTTGTTTCCCAAGCTTTTGGAAAAGGGCGAAGCTTTCTTTGCGCACATTCCGCCGCGAACTTATTGGCTGGACATCGGCACGCCGGCGAGATACCTGCAGGCGCATCACGACTTGCTCGCGAATCGCGTCACCCGATTTCACTTGAAAGATCGTCGCGGGAATTTTGATTCAGCGACCCATTCAGACATCGACGATCTTTCAATCGTGGCTGACGAGTGCACCCTCAAGCCGGGCGTTGTGATCGTTAACTCGGTTCTGGGCAAGGGTTGTTACATTGAAGAGCGCGCGCGCATCGAGAATTCCGTGATTTGGAGTCACACGCGCGTCGGCACAGCGGCGCGTGTGAGAGATGCGATCATCGGACGCGGCTGTCACATCGGTCGTTCGACTTTGGTTGGGCCAGGCGCGATCCTGGGAGATAAGACTTCGCTGACCGACTACGCGAAGACCTGCGCCTAAAGGTTTGCCATCGAGACCCGGAGACACAAAGAAATGGTCACCGATAAATACGGATTCGCACGGATAATTCAGAAATCGGTGTGCATCACTGTTCATCTGCGGCTGATTCTTTTCTCACCTCTGTGTCTCTGTGGCGAATGTGTTGATGAATAAGGATGGCACAATGAACTTCGACTGCTTTCGCGCTTACGACATTCGTGGTGTTTATCCAGCCGATCTTGATGAGGAAGCTTATTACCGCATCGCCAAGGCCTACACTTTGCTCTTTCATCCAAAGACGATGGTCGTTGGGATGGACGCGCGTGAATCCGGACCGCCCTTAAAGAAAGCTCTTACTGATGGTTTCGTCGATGCAGGCGTGAACGTGGTCGACATCGGCGGCATCACGACCGACATGCTCTATTTCGCCGTGGGCTCTGACAACGAATATTCGGGTGGGATAGTTGTTTCAGCTTCGCACAATCCGAGAGAATACAACGGCGCGAAAATGGTGAAGGAAAAGGCCGCGGCGATCTCTTCCGACACTGGACTTTTCGAAATTCGCGACATTATCAAAGCCGGCAAAGACAAAGGCGTCACCTCAGAAACAAAAGGAAAGGTCACTGAGAAAAACGTGCTCAATGCTTACGTCGAGCACGTGCTCAGCTTTATCGATCGCGACGCGATCAAACCTTTTCACATTATTGCGAACGCGAACTTTGGTTACGTCGGCGGCGGCGCACAGCTCATCGCTGACAAGCTGGGTCTGAATCTCACGAAGTTGAATTGGGAGCCGGACGGAACTTTTCCTAAAGGCACACCCGACCCGATGCAACCAGCGAATCGCGCGGAAACGGAAATTGCCGTGCGCAACGGCAAGTTCGATTTCGCCGCAATCTGGGATGCCGACGCTGACCGCTGCATGTTTCTCGACGAAAAAGGTGAGTTCATCTCAGGCGCTTATGTCACTGCGATGCTCGCCGATGTTTTGCTGACGAAGCACGGCGGCAACAACAAAATCATTTTCGATCCGCGTGTGATTTGGCCGACGATGAAAGTCTGCGAACAGCACGGCGCCGAAGCGATCATCTCAAAGAGCGGCCACGCCTTCATTAAAGATCGCATGCGTAAAGAAAACGCGATCTTTGCCGGCGAGATGAGCGCGCATTATTACTTTCGCGAAAACTTCTACGCCGACAACGGCGTGATTCCCTTCCTGCTAGTGCTCGAACAATTGTCGCGCAGCGGCCAAACTTTTTCAGAGACGATGCAGCCTTACATCGAAGGCCACTACATGTCGGGCGAGCTGAACTACAAAGTTGCAGATGCGCAGAAAACGATCGAGGCAGTCCGAGATCGTTTCAGCAAAGAAGGTGAGGAAGATTTCACCGACGGCTATTCGCTGAATGCGGGCGACTGGCGCTTCAACATTCGTCCTTCAAACACCGAGCCGCTGCTTCGTCTCAACATCGAAGCCCGCAAACCTGAATTGGTTGAGAAAGTGCGCGCTGAAGCGGAAGCGATCATCGGAACGAAACCCCACTAGCGAAACGGAGCGCACGCATCCCTTCGTGCGGTTCGCAGGCATCCTGCCCCCGGCTTGGCATCCCACGGCACGACCCTTGCGGAACAACCTGTGAAAATTTGATCCCGGCGCAGAATTAGTCGCGCCTGGGTACACACAGGAGGTTCGGAACAATGGGGTTGATCCTACTGATCATTCTGATACTTTTGCTTTTGGGCGCGGTGCCGGCGTGGCCTTACAGCCGCAGTTGGGGCTATGGACCAAGCGGCGGCCTCGGCTTGCTGGTGCTGATTGTGATCATTCTCTTGTTGCTGCACGTGTTCTAACCTAAGACGTTCTGTCCCCTACAGAGAATTCAAAACGTGCACTCGGGCACGGAGTCTTTTGACTTTGATTCCGCCCGAACACAAACTCTCCGGCATGCCGGAGCTTCCCGAAGTCGAGCACGTCGTGCGCGCGTTGCGTCGTGCGGTAGTTGGTCGGACAATCGTCGCCAGCGAAATACGGCTGCGAAAGCTGATTGGCCCAACCTCACCAGCAGCGTTCAGACGAAAGCTGAAAAATGCGACGATCGCGGGTGTGTCGCGCCGCGGTAAGTTCATCTTGATTGAACTCGCGCCCCCGGATCGAAGCGCGGGCATCCTGCCCGCAAAGCGCGCTCTGCCCGCTCAACTGCTCGTCCTCGCAGTACATCTCCGGATGACCGGCAAGTTTCTTTACTTGAATGCTGACGACGACTTGCCGAAGCACTCGCACGCGATTTTTTATCTCGACAACGATCGGCGTTTAGTTTTTCGCGATCAGCGACAGTTCGGCGTGATGAAGTTAGTTGCCGCCAAAAGTCTCGCGAAGATAAAAGGGATCATTGAACTTGCGCCTGAACCTTTCGGCGATGAATTCCGGCTCGATTACTTGAAATCGGTTTTGAAACGATCGCGTCGTTCACTGAAAACTTTGCTTTTGGATCAGACGAAGGTTCTGGGCCTCGGCAACATTTATGCTGCCGAAGCTCTGTTTCGCGCTCGTATCAATCCATTCAAGATCGCGACGCAGCTTTCGTCATCACGCGTGGCGCGTCTTCATCAATCAATTATCGACGTGTTGGCCGATGCAATCAGCGACAGCTCAACTTCACGAATTGATTTGGAACAACCGGATGGCTTTTCTTACGGCGAAGCATTCGAAAGATTCTGGCAGGTGTATGAACGTGAAGGCGAGCCTTGCGTCAACTGCGGCGCAAAGATTCGGCGCGCCGCGCACGGCGGGAGATCAACTTACTGGTGTCCGAAGTGTCAGAGGAGATAATCCACAGATTACGCAGATTACACAGATAAGAAAGTTTAGCCACAAAAAAGCACAAAAGACCCATAAGCAGGCCAAGTGTGGAGATATTGCCTTTGTGCTTCTTGTGCCTTTTTGTGGCCAGCTTATCGCCTATCTGTGTAATCTGCGTAATCTGCTGATGAACTTCCTACAGATTCCCGACAATAAAATCCGTCATCATCTGGCGCATCTGCTTTACCAGCACTGGGTCGGTCACGCCGTGCCGCGACTTTGGATAGACCATCAACTGCACTTGCTTGCCGGCCTTCTGCAACTCATACAGCAAGTCCTTCGCAAAGTGCACCGGTGAACTTTTCCAATATCCGTCGGCATTGTTTTGGGGCGTCTGCATGTATCGCTCGGTGTAGATCGAATCGTAGTTGCGCCAATCGGAAACGGTGCCACCCGCGATGCCGACCTTGAAAGTTTGACTGTGCGTAAGCGCATAGCTGGTCATGAATCCACCATAGCTCCAGCCCCACAAGCCGATCCGCGATCCGTCGACGTAAGGCTGGCTCTTCAGCCAGGCGTATCCATCTTCCAAATCGCGCAATTCCAACTCGCCGAAGTTTTTGTAAAGCGGCCAAGCGGAATTCACGCCCTTGTTGCTAGCGGTGCGGTTATCGCACATCCAGATAATGTAGCCCTTCTGTGCCAGCAGTTGATGCCACATAAAGGTTGTCCCGCCCCAGGCGTTGCGCACTTGCGGCGCTTGCGGGCCGCTGTAGGTGTACGACATCACCGGGTATTTCTTCGACGGATCGAAATCAGGCGGCTTGATCATCATCGCTTCCATCGTGAAGCCGTCGCGCGTCTTCACGTTCACGAATTCAACTTTACCCAGCTTGAATTGCGACAACGCTTCGATTTTGTTCTCATCAAGCGCTCGGACCATCTTCCCCGCTGAGTCGTTCAGCCGAACTTCCGTCGGCGTATTTACATCGCTCCAGGAATCGACAAAATACGTTCCGCTTGGATTGAAAGAAGCGCGATGGTTCCCTTCGCTCATCGTGATGCGCGTCATGCCTGTGCCGTCAAACTTGATCGCGTATTCGTTGTTCGCGATGTAACTATGCTCGGTGCTGCTGAAGTAGATCGTTCCCTTCCCGTCGTCAACCGAATCGAGCGAGCGAACGTCCCAATCGCCATTCGTGACTTGCTTGATGAGCTTTCCGTCGGCGCCGTAATGATAGATGTGACGCCACCCGCTGCGATCGCTCAGCCACAGAAACGATCCATCGTTCAGCCATTGCAAACCGTCATCGATCGCTTCGACCCAGGCGCTGGTCTTTTCACGAAACAGGTTCGAAGACTTTCCGTCGTCGGGGTTCGCAGTATTTAGATCGAGAAAAGTCTGCTCGCGATTCTGCGCTTGAAACCAAACCTTTTTGCCATCGGGAAACCAACCGACGCGCACGATCAGCAAGTCTTCCGCTGGATACTTGTACGTGTCGGCCCAATTCACATCCCCGCCCGCCGCGTTGACGAGGCCGAGCTTAACAATCGGATTCGGATCGCCGGATTTCGGATAAGGAGTTGACTCAAGTTTTTGTTCGAGCGGAATGTGATCGACGACCGGAAATTCAGGAACCGGACGTTCGTCAAGCCGCAGAAAAGCAATCTTCGTCGAGTCGGGACTCCACCAATACGCGCCAAAATTTCCGCGGCCGTAAACCTCTTCCTGATAAACCCAATCAAGCCGCCCGTTGAGAATCTTGTCGCTACCATCGCGCGTCAGCGCGCGTTCGCGACGCTGCATGCTCAAATCTTCGACATAGAGATTTCCGCCGCGCACAAAACTAATCATGCGTCCGTCAGGACTGAATCCCGCGCCGACTTCTTCTTCGGGATTACTGGTGAGTCGAACGGCTCGATCGCTGCCGAACTCGTAATAAAAGAGATCGTTCGCGATGCTAATTCCAGGCACTGCAGCGAGCGCCGCCTGCATCTTCGCTGCGTCATAAAAACTTTCGGACTTGCCGGTCACGGCATTCACTTTCAGCAAGCGCGGAAAAGCGTTTCGATCTTTGCTCGCGACGATGTAATGCACGCCGTCTTTCAACCAGCGCGGCTGCGAAGGATTGCCGCTGAAGTTGACCAGCTTCGCGGGATCGAAGATGTCGTCGATGGTGAGAAGTTTATTCTGGGCCGAGATTGACGGCGCAAACAGAAGTAGAATGCCGATTAAGAGAAAAATTCTTCTTCGCAATACAGTGTCTCCTGAAAGAAAGTCTAACTAACCTCCACGCGAGGCGTCATTTTCTTGATTAGCGGCGTAAGCAAAGCGAGCAACAATGCCGCCGCCAGGGTAATTCCCGCAAAAATTCCAAATGCTCGCGTCAGCACCTGTGGAGTTCCCTGCTCGAACAATTGTGTGGTACGACCGGCAATGTAACTACCGATTGAGATCGATAAGAACCATACACCCATCATCAAGCCGACCATGCGAACTGGCGACAGCTTGCTGATCGTGCTCAAACCTACGGGACTCAGACACAACTCTCCAACCGTCTGGATGAAATAGACAACCACCAACCACCAGGGCGAAACACGCCCCGCGCCCGTCAAACTCGCAGCGAAGGTGATCACCAAAAACGCAATTCCGGCGAAGAATAAACCGAACGAAAACTTGGCGGGGCTCGAAGGTTGACGATCCCCCATCATCTGCCAAATGAATGCGAAAACAGGCGCCAGGAGAATCACAAAGACCGCGGGCACAGATTGAAACCAACTGGAAGGAAACGACCAGCCGAAAACTTGTGTGCGCGTCAATCGATCAGCAAAAAGCGTCATACTTGATCCCGCCTGTTCGTACGTCATCCAGAAAATGATCGAGAAGACCACCAGAATGAAGATCACCAATACTCGGCGCAGTTCGTCACCTTTTAGCAGTCGAGTGGTGCCGCCAAGATAACCAACGAAGTAACCGCACACGGTCCAGAATGGCACCGATACCCATCCGGCGTCGTAACGATACCCGAAGAATGCACCGACCACGGCGCCCACAACCGAGAGAACGATTGTGATCAAGTCAAAGCCGCTAGTCGACTCTTTTGTCGCCGACTTCTCTTGCTTAAGTCCGGCACCGCGAAGGCGTTTCCCGCCGAGCACGTATTGAATCACGCCGAACGTCATGCCGACACCGGCGGCAGCGAATCCCCAGTGCCAGGCGTGCGCTGGGTTTAGTCCCATCCTGGCAATAAAGCGCCTGAAGAAATCGCTCTGGGCCAGGAAGCCAGTCACGAATGGCGAGATGAACGCGCCGAGATTGATTCCCATGTAAAAGATCGAGAAGCCGGCGTCGCGACGTTTGTCGTCGGGAGCATACAACTGGCCAACCATCGTGCTGATGTTTGGCTTCAGCAAACCGGTGCCGAGCGCGATCAATACAAGCGCGGCATAAAACGTAGGCAGACTGTCGATGGCCATTGAGTAGTGGCCGCAGGCGATGATGATGCCGCCGATCAAAACCGCCCGTCTTGCGCCCAGCACTTTGTCAGCGAGCCAGCCACCGACTAGAGGCAGATACCAAACTGAGGAGACATAGGTTGCGTAGATCGCGCTCGCATAACGCTCGTCAAAACCGAGCCCACCGTCGACGAGCTTTGAGGTCATGTAGAGCGTCAACAACGCGCGCATGCCGTAATAGCTGAAGCGCTCCCACATCTCGGTGAAGAACAGAGTGGAAAGGCCCCACGGATGTCCAAAGAAACCGCGGTCGCCCGAGTCCAGAGAAGTTACGGCAGTTCCGTCAATTGGTGTGCTCATTCAGCAGTCCCTCACTTGAGATATCGAGAGCGCTTTCTTTGATCTTAGAACGATTCGTGGAGAGTGGGAGCATTCAGCCAGATGCCGTTCCGCGTGTCAAGGTTGCAGTTGACATCGATACGCACCGCGGCGTATAAACTCATTTGAAAAACGTGGTGAGTTAAGGCGACTTGCGGCCACGAAAAACAAACAGCTAAACAGCTCGGCGAGTTCAAAGGCTAAGCCGAAAAACTTCAGACGATTTGAAGTCCCGCGTTGTTTAGCGCGGGATTTTTATTATGCACACCTTTCAAGACCTGCTCGATTCCGACCGCTCATACATCTTTGATGGCGCGATGGGCACGATGCTTTATTCAAAGGGCATCTATATCAATCGATCTTACGACGAGCTGAACCTCGTCGCCGCCGACCTGGTGCGCGAAGTGCACTCGGAATACGTGCGCGCAGGCGCCGACATTATTGAGACAAACACCTTCGGCGCGAACGTAAACAAGCTTCAGCCGTACGGTCTGGAAGCGAGCGCCCGCGAAATCAATATCAAAGCCGCGCAGATTGCGCGCGAAGCTGCCGGAAATCGAGCCCTGGTCGCCGGCGCGGTCGGCCCGCTCGGGTTGCGTATTGAGCCGTATGGTCCAACTTCATTCGACGAGGCGAAGCAACTGTTCGCCGATCAAGTCTCGGCTTTGCTCGAAGGCGGCGTCGATCTCTTCGTGCTCGAAACTTTCTCGGACATTTCGGAATTGCATCATGCGATCCGCGCGGTGCGCGAGCTTTGCGATTTGCCAATCGTTGCGCAAGTCACGATTCAGATTGACGGCAACACTTCCTTCGGGACGACCGCAGAAGTTTTCACGACGCAGCTCGACGAGTGGGGCGCCGATGTGATTGGACTGAACTGCGGTGTTGGCCCAGCGATTGTTCTGAACTCAATCGAGAAGATGCGCACGCTCACAAGTCGCAAGCTGTCCGCGCAACCAAACGCAGGTTTGCCGCGCGATGTTGGCGGCCGGCAAATTTACATGTGCTCGCCGGAATACATGGCCGAATACTCGCGTCGCATTATTCAAGCGGGCGCGAAGTTCGTTGGCGGTTGCTGCGGCACAACGCCGGCGCATATTAAAATGATCGCCGACGCGATTCGTCAGTTCCACCCGCGCACGCAACAAGTCTCGCCCTCAACAGTTGCGAAAATTAGTCTGCACGAATTGAAGCCACCGGATGTTACGGTCGTGCCCGCTGAAGAAAGATCGAACTGGTCTCGGAAGATCGCAACAGGCGAATTCGTTACTACAGTCGAAGTCCTGCCGCCGAAAGGCTGCAATCCGTGGAAGACACTTGACTCGATTCGGCTGTTGAAAGATGCAGGCGTCGATGGCGTGAACATTCCCGATGGACCGCGCGCGCAAACGCGCATGGGCGCAATGGCGACGGCGTTAATGGTGCAGAAAGAAATCGGCATGGAAGCCGTGCTGCACTACTGCTGTCGCGATCGAAATCTGCTGGGCATGATGTCTGATCTGCTTGGCGCTGCGGCGATGGGGCTGCGAAATGTCCTTTTGATTACGGGCGACCCGCCGAAGATGGGCCCTTATCCGGATGCGACGGCCGTGTTCGACATCGACGCGATTGGTTTGACGAACATGGTCAACAAACTGAATCACGGCCTGGACATCGGCGACAATCCGATCGGCGAGCCAACCGCCTTTTCGATCGGCGTCGGTGTAAATCCCGGCGCGGTCAACATGGAAGAAGAGCTGCGACGCTTCGAATGGAAGATAGAAGCCGGCGCTGAATACGCGATCACTCAACCAGTGTTCGACACACAACAGCTTCGCGATTTTCTCAAGCGCATCGAGTCGTTTCGCATTCCGATCGTCGCGGGCATCTGGCCGCTTGTTTCTTTCCGCAATGCCGAGTTCCTGCACAACGAAGTTCCCGGCGTGCAGGTCACGCCTGAAATCATGGAGCGCATGCGCAACGCATCGGCGATTAGCAAAGAAGCCGGACGCGACGAAGGCTTAAAGATTGGCCGCGAGTCCCTGGTCGAAGTTCGCGATCTAATTCAAGGCGTGCAAGTATCAGCGCCGTTCGGAAATGTGAAGTACGCGCTGGAAGTATTCAGTGTGCTGCCGGAGCTCGCGCAGAAAGAAGCCGCCGCCCCTGGCGTTTCGTAATAATTATCCGCAGATTACACAGATTACACAGATAAAAAGTTAAGCCACAAAAAGGCTCAAAAAGCACAAAGGGGAAATTGGCTTAAGTTTCCTCTTGCGCCTTTTGTGCTTCTTCGTGGCTCGGTTTTTATCTGTGTAATCTACGGATACTCTCATGTTACACTCGCTCATGCAGTGGCACAGACCGTAGTTGCTAAACGAACTCACCGGCGACAGCGCGTTCGCAAGATCAAAACTCGCGCTCGTTACGAACATCGAAGACTAAAACAAATCTCGCGGACCGCAACTTTCGGCGGACTCTTCCTCTCATTCCTGAAAATTGGCGCCAGCGGCTTCGGCGGCGGCTTTGCCGTGCTGAGTCAAATTCGTCATCTCGTAGTGCTGGAGCGACGTTGGCTCACTGAGCAAGACTTCATCGAAGCTCTTGCGCTTGGCCAAAGCTTGCCGGGCACCAGCGCCGGCAACGCCGTCACATACGTTGGCTTCCGCCTGCGAAGTTGGCGCGGTGCGTCAGTCTCGCTCGCCGGTTTCATCTTGCCGTCAATGCTGATGATGATCGCGCTGGCGATCTTTTATGATCGATTTCGGGCGCTGCCTAACACCGAACAACTTTTTCACGGATTTAATGCGGCGGTGGTGGCGCTTATTGCCGTGACTGCGTGGCGGATGGGCAAGCACACCTCGAGAAAACCCTGGCAGCGCATACTTATCGGTCTCTCATTCGCGGCCATCATCTTTCTCCGGGCGACCGTCGTGGAAATCATTCTGATTTCGGGATTGATCGGAATCGGAATCGAATCTTTCACTGAGCGACAATTGCCGCGGCTCGAGCGCATTCGCGGTTTTGCTACGCGCAGGCAGAAGCGCATTCGCACGCGCATCGCTCTGCGGCGGCCCACAAAGCCGCATCGCTTTTTCGGCGGCTATTTGACTGAAGCAATGGCCGAAGAGCGTTTGAGAAACATGAGTGAATCGCGCGTCACGCAAGACGCGGATGACGATAACGATGTCACGGATGATTCAACATCGCGGGACAAATCCTCGATGCCCGCGTTTCTGGTAGTCGCGCTTCCCGCGATTGCGAAAATAGGTCTCGCGTTGTCTATCTCATTCATCTTTCTGCGTATCGGCGCGGCCACGTTTGGCGGCGGCTTCGTGATGATTCCTGAAATTCAGAACGAAGTCGTCAATTCCCATCATTGGCTGACGCACCAAGAGTTCGCTGATGCAACTGCGCTTGGCCAAATTACTCCCGGGCCGGTTTTGATCATGGCGACGTTCGTCGGATATCGCGTTGCTGGAGCTGCCGGCGCGCTGTTGTGCACCGTCTGTGTCTTTCTGCCTTCGTTTCTGATGACGATTGCCGCGGGTTCTTCATTTCATCGCTTTCGCGCGAACCGGCAGACCCAAGCATTTCTGCGTGGCGTTGCGCCCGCGGTAACTGGTCTGCTCGGCGCGGCCGCCTGGAGCGTCGCGCGTTCAGGCATTCACACGATCATCGGCGCGGTGATGGCCGTGGTCATCGTCGCGATTTTGATTCGTTATCGTCCTAATGCTTTGTGGGTTTTGTTGGGTGCAGGAGTTTTTAGATTCCTGTTGGCGCTGGTGCTGTGGTGATAGCTAATGAGCAGGACCAGTTCAGGCCATTTCCTTGAGCGCTTGCCAGCGACTCAGGAAGTCGTAATCTGTTATCTCAGTCAACAGTTCACCGATGACACGTTCAATGAGTGCGACGTCAATTCGATCGGCGAGAGCGCGAATTACAGATCGAGAATCTTCAAGATCGCGCTCACGCGTGGCGAGCAACTTGAGAATTACAAAGTCCTCTGGTGAAACTACGCGCAGCGGCTGAGCTCGAAGCGTAATAGTCAGTGCGCGCTGCTGCACTTCGCGTGCATACTTAGCGGACCTTGGCTCAACCAAATCAACAGTATTTAGAGATCCGCCGGCTCCGCCCGCCAGCGTCAAGCGACTAAGAAGCTGGCGGCGACGGCCATATCTGCATCCTAGTCTCGCGTGGCTCGGCGTACATTGCCAGAGCAAGACCTCCGTACGCGGCGGCTTGAAGCCCTGCGAGTTCAAGTACTCGACTCGCTGCGATCAGAACTGCGGTCGGGTCGTTTAGATCGATCTTCATCTTTGCGTGACTTGTGTTGCTCGATCAGGCGCCCTCGGATCGCTATTAATTCAAGCGTTGCACGGCGCAATGCAACGCGAGCGCGGTCTGCTTCTGCCGCCCGCCGATCGAGTTCTTCTTGTTCAAATTTCATTAGCTTTCCAGATAAGTCCGGAGCGTTGGTTCCAATTCGCGATACTGAAACTCAAATCCGGCCGCGTTCAATTTCTTCGGCACGACGCGCTGACTGACCAGCAGCATCTCGTCGGCCATTTCGCCAAACGCCAAACGCGCAGCGAATGCCGGCATCGCCATCACCGTCGGACGGGAAAGCACTTCACCCAGCGTCTTCGTGAACTCTTCGTTGGTAACTGGATTTGGAGAAACCACATTCAATGGTCCACGGATTGAACCATCCTTCAACGCCAGCAATATCGCGCTCACAGCATCGTCGATTGCGACCCAGCTTATGTATTGTTTGCCCGAACCGATCTTGCCGCCCAGACCCAGCTTAAAAGGCGTCAACATCTTTTCCATCATGCCGCCTGCGCGCGCCAGGATTGGCCCAAAGCGAAAATTAACGACGCGCACGCCGGCTTTCGATGCCGGCTCAGTCGCCTTCTCCCATTCGCGGCAAACGCCCGCCAGAAATCCACCGCCCGATTCGCTCTGCTCAACGAGAATTTCATCGCCACGATCGCCGTAGATTCCCGTTGCGGACGCGCAGAGAAAAACTTGCGGCTTCTGTGGAGTCTTCGCGATTGCCTCGCTCAGCAGGTGCGTCCCGTTCACGCGGCTGTCGCGAATCCGGCGCTTCTTCTCATCTGTCCAGCGGCCTTCCGCGACATTCTCGCCCGCGAGGTTAATGATGGCGCCGAATCCATTCAGCTTCGCCGGATCGATCTCATCCTGATTCGGATGCCATTCGACTTCATTCGCGCGCGGAGTATCGCGCACCAGCCGAATGATTTCGCCGCCATCGGCCTCGAGACGCGGAATCAAGGCCGAGCCAACCAAACCGCTTGCTCCTGCGATCGCGATCTTCATCTTTGCTAATCGTTTGAGTGTTCGAGTACGCCTTGTCGGCGTTTACGCGCATCGTAACTCAGCCTCGAAAATACTGCTACCACCGAGCTGATACTGAAACAGAATTTTGCGCTTCTTTCATTGTATTTGAACGAAAAACGTATAGAATTCCGCCCGCTCAAAAACGGACGGACGCCTTTAGTGCATCGCCCCCGCATATTTGTTTTCCTGCTCGCCTGCGCGGCGGTTGTGTCTTTCGTCTGCCTCAGACAGACGAAGAGTCAGTCAGGGCTGCGGCGCATCACCAACACAACTGAAGAGGGCATCAACATCAATCCGTCACTGAGTGGTGATGGCAGAATCCTCGCTTTTGAATCGACGGAAGACGTGGCCGGAGCCGGCGGCACGGATCACTTTCGCGGGATTCGCGCAAACATCTCAGTCGATCCGCCAACATTTTTTCAGATGGGCGGTACGCGCGCCGTCGCGCCGGCGATTTCACAGGACGGCTCGCGCATCGCGTTCGCATCGAAAGACGATCCGCTCGGAACGAATCACGATGGCAATTCAGAGATTTTTCTCTTCAATGGCTCGAACCTGCTTCAGATAATGAACACGTCGCCCGGCGACCCGGCCAACCGCGTAATCAATGGGAACTTTCAGCCTTCGATTTCGGATGATGGACGCTTCATCGCGTTCGCGTCGAATCGTGATCTCGCGTCGCAAAACGGCGACGGCAATCTCGAAATTTTCATCTACGATTCAATCGCGAGCACTTTTACCCAACTCACAAACTCAAGCGCCACGGTAGGCTTCAGTGACGCGAAAATTAGCGGCGATGGCTCAACCATCGCCTGCATCCGCGACAACGGAGCGACGGCGAGCACCAATCGCGATCTGATAAAAATCACTCGCACTACCGCGGCGCAGTTGGCTTTAGCGACGAACGTGCAGAAGCTCGCGATGACTTATGGCCGAGCGATTAGCGACGACGGCGCGCGCGTAGCCTATTCGGGAGAGACTGCGACTAACTCATCGCAGGTGTTCTTCTATGATGGCCGTAGCGGAAATGTGAATCGGCAGGTGACGTCGCTCGGCACGCGCTCGACTGAAGT
>QHXI01000087.1 GCA_003222895.1 Acidobacteriota bacterium
GGCTGCGACCTTCCTGAAAGATCATCCGGAATATGGATGGATGAACGGGATTTTGCAGGATATGCCTTCGCGTCCGTGGACCACTTTCACCAGCAGCATGAGGAAGTGACAAAAAAACCGCTCGGTGGATCTCACACCGAGCGGTGAATCACAGGAGGTATCGAGTGTTATCGTGCGCTGCTGATCACCTTCAGGGGTGCTGCGCTATCGAATAACCTCGATTGCTAAGATGGCTCCATCCAGGACTTGGGTTGCTAATCGAGCAACCACCGCGCACAGGAATATAAATCGGATCCGAGAAGTTCAAGTATTGCCCGGCGATTATTGTCGCGAGAAAAAACAACTCGAGTTGCTCAGCCTCATCCGCATCTGCGAACGCAATGC
Organism: Acidobacteriota bacterium; assembly: GCA_003222895.1. GTDB lineage: Bacteria > Acidobacteriota > Blastocatellia > Pyrinomonadales > Pyrinomonadaceae > UBA11740. The sequence continues at coordinate 385 of QHXI01000087.1, forward strand.
TATAATTAAATCTTCTCAATAGAAGCGCAAAGCGAAATGACCCCAACCGAAAAATCCGAGCGCCTGCGCATCCTCAAGCCTGCAACGACGGAAGAGCCGGACGCGACGCCTCAGAAAGCCGATCGCGTTCCTGACGCCGCTTGCCCTCGTTGTTTCGGCACGGGTATGGAAATCGTGCCCGGCGGAGGCGCGCGGCGCTGCGATTGTCAGACCTCCGATCATCTTCAGCAGTTGTTTCAAAACGCGCGTATCCCGGCGCGATATCAACATTGTACGCTCGCGAATTACGATGCCGGCGATTCTGAGTCGATGTGGATAGCCAAACGCGAAGCGCAAATCGTGCTCGACGATTTTTTGGTAATCGATGGACGCGGTTTGGTTTTGGTAGGGCCGGTCGGAGTCGGAAAGACGCATTTGGCCGTGGCGATTCTGCGCGAGTTGATCGAACGCTATCAGGTTCGCGGATTGTTCTATCAATTTGGCGCACTGCTTCGTCGCATTCAGGATTCTTACAACCCCATCTCGCAAACTTCGGAACTCGCGGTCCTGCAGCCGGTTTTTGACGCCGATGTTTTGGTGCTGGACGAATTGGGCGCGTCGAAACCGACGGATTGGGTGCGCGATACGATGATGCAAATCATCAACGCGCGTTACAACGACAAGCGCATGACTATCTTCACCACGAACTTTTCAGACAAGCGCCGGAACGAAAAAGACACGACGGAGTTGTTGGAAGATCGTATCGGAGTGCCGTTGCGTTCCCGGCTTTACGAAATGTGCAAGACTGTCGAGATCGAAGGCGAGGATTACCGAAAGCGATCTAGCGCTCAGACGGTTTAGCTGAGTATCGCTCCTGGCACTCACTAACAATCTCGCGCGCCTTCTCAGCATTTTCCCAACCAATAATTCGCGTTGTCTTCGCTTCCAACTCTTTGTAAACAGAAAAGAAGTGTTCGATCCCGCGCAACAGGTGCGGATACAAGCTGTCGTAATCCGTGACGTTTTCATAAATCGGATTACTTGTACCCACGGCGAGGATTTTTTCGTCTTCCTTCGCCTGATCGATCATCTTCAGCACGCCGATCGGACGCACAGTCATCACGCATCCGGTAAAGCTCGGCGCGTCAACCAAAACCAGCACGTCAAGCGGATCGCCGTCGAGACTCAGCGTGCTCGGAATGAAACCGTAATCGCCGGGATAATGAACCGGAGAAAAAAGATTTCGGTCGAGTCGAAAGACATGAAATTGTTTGTCGTATTCGTACTTGTTGGTGTCGCCGCGCGGGATTTCGATAACTGCGTTGACTTCAGCGGGTGCGCCGTCGCCAATCGGCAATGCCAGATAGTTGGTCATCGTCTTTGAGAGTTCAATCCGAATTGCGTTGCGATAGCGCGAGCCTTGATCATCAAAGCGACGGACCCGCCGTTTGACCCTTCATCGCTTCGATTGTAGCCTGGCACGCCGCATCGTACCGAGCGGTCGGCATCGCTTCCAACCTTCGCTGGTCAATCGGCTGATTGCAACGAATACAAATCCCGTACGAGCCTTCACTCATCCGCATCAACGCCTGATCAATATCGGCAACCATCTGCGATTCGCGGTCGCCTAGCTTAAGCGCCAGCTCCTGAATGACATCACGCAGTGCCAGATCGGAACTCTCTTTCGCGTCATCGTTCGCAACCTCAAGCGCTTGCATCTGATCTTCGTCGATATGCTGCGCGTGGCGGCGCAACTCAGAAAGTAAAAGCTGTTTGAAGTGTTCGCATTCGGTTGCGTTCATTTTTGATTTGAATTTCACTTGTTCAGTTTGGTTCGGGACGCGAATTATATCAAGCGGCCAGTGACAGCAAAACGCGGGCCATTTGCTCGCACCCATTCGTTATGGTTTCATGCTGAACTCTATTAACTGTCTTTGGCCGATGAACCCAGTTACAACCATTACTTTGCTAATCGCGGCGCTGATTTTTGTCGTGGCCTTGCTCTATTCGACCGTCGGGCACGCCGGCGCGTCCGGTTATCTCGCGGCGATGGCGCTGTTTGGCATCTCGCCTTTGGTGATGAAGCCGACCGCGCTCGTGCTGAATATTCTCGTCGCGATCATTGGAACTGTCCGGTTTTATCGCGCCGGATTTTTTTCGTGGCGGGTCTTCTGGCCATTTGTCATCACCTCGATTCCGGCATCATTCGTCGGTGGGGCCATGACTTTGCCTGTCCCTGTATACAAATCGATCGTCGGCATTGTCCTGCTTTACAGCGCCGTGCGCCTGTTCTTTAGCGCAAGTCGTGCCGATCAGAACGAGACAACGCCTCCACCGATTGTTCTGGCGCTAATCATCGGTGCGGCGATTGGCTTGCTGTCGGGATTGACTGGAGTCGGCGGCGGAATTTTTCTCAGCCCGGTCCTGCTGTTGATGCATTGGGCCAGGACGAGAGAGACATCCGGCGTCGCGGTTGCATTCATTCTGGTCAATTCAATCGCGGGATTGTTGGGCCATGTGTCATCGGTTTCGCTTGTGCCCGTCCAGATACTCTATTGGGCGCCGGCGGCGTTGATGGGCGGTTGGATTGGAACGATCCTGGGGACGAGGGTGCTGCCGGTGGCCGGCATCAGGCGCTGGCTGTCTTTGGTCTTAGTGCTCGCCGGCGGAAAGTTGTTATGGGAAGTTATTGTCCTGCTGCTCCACAGATGAGTTCGGCCGCGAGCAACGGAACCATCAACTCGTGATGGCCGGTGATCGCGAAACCTTTCCCAGCTCCACCCGCAGTCGGACGGCGCACAACATTCGTAAGTGGGCGATACGATTGAATGAAATCGAAATTCGCAGTCGTGATGTCGTTCAGTTCGTGTCCGAGATTACGAACCAACGTCACGCACTTGAGAAAAACTTCCGGCAGCGTGACGGCTGAACCAATGTTGAGATAGACACCACCGCCATTCATTCGCCGTACAATTTCCGTCAATAAGCGAAAGTCTGTAAGCGATGTTGCGCCCAGCGCTGCGCCATCTGCGGCCGGATGAAAATGAGCGATGTCACCACCGATCGTCAGATGCGCGGTGAATGGAATTCGGGCTTTGTAGGCTGCGCACAAAAGCGAAACGTTTTCGTGCCCAGGCTTCAACGCGAGTACTGCCCGACCTAGCGCTTCAGCAAGGCCAATCTGATCGCGTGCTCCGTCCCGCGCAGCGTCGTTGAGAAGTTTGCCGGTTTCTTCGGCACCGCCGAATACGCCTTCGCCAAGCGTCGCGTCGACATCTTCCGACGTCGATCCAACCATCGCGATTTCTGCATCATGAATAAGCACCGAACCGTTTGATGCGATCGCGTTAACGAAGCCACGCTTCATTAGATCAATGATGACTGGAGAGAGGCCGGTCTTGATCACGTGACCGCCAATTCCCCACACAATCGGTTTACCGAGCGATCGCGCGCGCCGCATTCGGCCGGCAATCTCGCGCAGGCTCTGAACCGCTAGAATATTCGGCAGCGATTCCAGGTATTCGCGCAAAGACGATTCGTCGGTAATCGGTTTTGCGAAATCAGACACTGTTACTTTGCTGGGACGCGATGCGAGCGGATAGGTGTGAACTTCGTCGAGACTTATTGGCTGGAGACCCTCGTAGGTGGACATTCGCGGCGGAGTATATCACGCACCATTATCAGACTGAGTCCTTGCCAGCGCGTTGCGTGCGCCATTCTGTTTTCTATTCCCATTCAGCAACGGCTTCAACACACTCCCGGTATGCGATCGCTTTACTGCCGCAACTTCTTCCGGCGTGCCACTGGCAACCACGCGGCCGCCCTGCGCGCCGCCTTCCGGACCGAGGTCGATGATGTAGTCGGCGCTTTTGATCACGTCGAGATTATGTTCGATCACGATTACGGTATTTCCGACGCTGACCAGACGCTGCAGCACGTCCAGTAGCTTGTGCACGTCGGCAAAATGAAGCCCAGTGGTTGGCTCATCGAGGATGTAGATCGTACGTCCGGTAGCGCGCTTGGAAAGTTCTTTCGCCAGTTTGATGCGTTGCGCCTCGCCGCCGGACAGTGTCGTTGCCGATTGTCCCAACTTGATGTAACCCAAACCAACATCCAGCAACGTCTGCAGCTTCGGCTTGATCTGCGGAATGTTTGCGAGAACCGGCAAAGCTTCTTCCACCGTCGTATCGAGTAAATCAGCGATCGATTTTCCTTTATAGGTTACACCCAACGTTTCGCGGTTATAGCGCGCGCCGCGGCAAACGTCGCAGAGCACGTAAACGTCCGGTAAAAAATTCATTTCGATCCGCTTGAGGCCTTCGCCTTCGCAGGCTTCGCAGCGACCGCCCCTCACATTGAAAGAAAACCGGCCCGGCTTGTATCCGCGCTCACGCGACTCAGGCAGCATCGCGTAAAGCTCGCGAATCGGCGTGAAGAGCCCGGTGTAGGTTGCCGGATTCGATCGCGGCGTCCGGCCGATCGGCGATTGATCGATCTCAATCACTTTGTCGATGTAATCAAGGCCTTCGATCAACTGGTGCGCGCCCGGTTCTTCGAGCGATCCGTACAGGTTCTTGGCCAGGGCTCGATAAAGAATGTCCGCGACTAAAGTCGATTTACCGGAACCTGAGACACCGGTCACAACCGTCAACAATCCCAACGGAAACGTTACGTCGATCGCTTTCAGATTGTGGTGATGCGCGCCGCGCACGACGATCGCTTTGCCATTCGGGAGCCGGCGTTCCGTCGGCACTGGAATCTTTCGTTCGCCGCGAATATAAAGCCCGGTGATCGATTCAGGGTTGTTTGCGATGTCAGAAGGATCGCCCAGCGCCACAACCGTTCCGCCATGCGTTCCTGCCCCGGGACCAAGGTCGACGACGTAATCCGCGCGCCGAATCGTCTCTTCGTCATGTTCGACGACGACGACTGTGTTGCCGAGATCGCGCAGCGCCGCCAACGTATCGAGCAGACGCCGATTGTCGCGTGGATGCAAACCGATCGACGGTTCGTCGAGAACGTAAAGCACGCCACGAAGCTGCGAACCAATCTGCGTTGCGAGACGAATGCGCTGCCCTTCGCCGCCAGACAAAGTTGCTGATGGCCGATCGAGAGTTATATAACCAAGGCCAACTGTTTCCAGAAATTGCAGGCGGGATTTGATCTCGCGCAGCACTAATCCGGCGATCTGTTCCTCGCGCTTGTCGAGCCTGATTCGATCGAAGGCTTCGATCGCGTCGGCTATCGTCATCGACGTGTAATCAGAAATCCCGCGACCTCCGATCCGTACCGCCAGCGAGTCCGCACGCAAGCGGCGGCCACCGCACACGCTGCAAACAGCAGGTGAAACCATCTCTTCAATCGCGACGCGAACTTTTTCCGATGGCGCTTCGTCCAAGCGCTCGCGCAACCACGGCAACGCGCCGCGCCACGGGCTCTTGTATGAATAAAGGCCCTGCCGAAATTTCATTTGCGCGGACAAGCCGTTAAGGAATGCGTCTCGAACTTCATTCGGCAGATCGGCGAATCGAGCCTTCGGATCAGCTTTGAAATGATTGATGATCGCCAGCAGCGCGCTGCGCAGATAAGCAGAGCCGGCTTTGTCGGCCGCTGCCATGAACGGAAGATCTTCCGCAATTTCGTCCGGGTGCGGAATCAATTTCGCCGGATCAATTTCGAGCACGGTGCCGAGCCCGTGACAATGCTTGCAGGCGCCGTACGCCGAGTTGAACGAGAACGAGCGTGGCTCGAGCGGCGGCACATTGATGCCGCAATTCACGCACGCCATTTTTTCCGAATACAACTTTTCCTCGCCGTCGATCACTGAAACCAGAACGGCTCCGCCCGTAAGCTTCAGCGCGGTGCGAATCGATTCCCCCAGGCGCTCGTTAATGCCCGACTTGATCAGCAAACGATCGATGACCGCTTCGATTGAATGATTCCGGCGTTTGTCGAGACGAATGTCTTCATCGAGTGAGCGCAACTCGCCGTCGATGCGCGCTCGGATGAAACCATCGCGTGCCAGCTTCGCTAACTCTTTCTTGAACTCGCCTTTCCGGCCGCGAACGATCGGCGCGAGAATCATGACCCGCTCACCTTCGGGAAGTGCCAGCACGTTTTGCAAAATCTGATCGACGCTCTGACGGGTGATTGTCTGTCCGCACTGCGGGCAATGCGGCTGGCCGATTGATGAGAAGAGCAGACGTAGATAATCGTAAATCTCGGTGACCGTGCCGACGGTTGAACGCGGGCTGCGAGCGACGGTCTTTTGCTCGATGGAGATCGCGGGAGACAATCCTTCGACGGAATCGACGTCAGGTTTTTCTAATTGATCGAGAAACTGGCGCGCGTAAGCCGACAGCGATTCGACGTAGCGGCGCTGCCCTTCGGCGTAGATCGTATCGAAGGCGAGCGACGATTTTCCCGAACCCGACAGACCGGTAATAACCGTCAGTTTGTCTCGGGGAATATCGACGTCAATATTTTTGAGGTTGTGCTGGCGTGCTCCGCGAACCGTAATGCGATCTATTGCCATGATGTTTGAAGTCGATCCGCAGCCGCACAGACAAGAATTTCGCACACTGCAGAACCGAATATCTTAACCGACACCAACACGGTCGAGCAAGCGAGCGTTTTTCGTATCTTGACACTCGATTTACCGAAACCTAGACTGCAAATATTCCGAACCGGCGGAATACCAAAGTGAACCTTCCTAACGCGCTAACGCTTTCGCGAATTTTCATCGTGCCGCTGCTGGTGGTGGTATTGCTCACACCTGTGTCTGAGAGTTGGTTGGGCGTCCCGCGCTATTTGCTGGGCATCGGAATTTTTGTCGCGGCGGCGCTGACGGATTATTTCGACGGAAAGCTGGCGCGGAGTTGGAAGCAAGTTTCAAAGCTGGGTAAGTTGCTCGATCCAATTGCGGACAAGCTTTTGATTTCCGCCGCGCTGATCTCTCTAGTTGAGAATCATCTTGCGCCCGCCTGGGCAGTTGTGATCATCGTCGGTCGCGAATTTGCGGTTACTGGCCTGCGATCGATTGCCGCGACTGAAGGCGTCATAATCTCGGCGTCGAAGATGGGCAAGTTCAAGATGGTTGCGCAGGTCGTTACGGTTGGTCTGCTGATCCTTTCGATCTCGCCCGGAAGTTCACCGCACCTTTCGAACTTCGGGGCATCGTTTCCCGCGATCAAATTCTGGACAGTTCCGGAACTCGCCACAGCATGGTCACATCTCACGGGACCCGAAGCGACAACATGGAATGATTGGCAAGTTCTGCTTTATACCGCTGGCCGCGCGATGCTCTGGGTCGTAGTCATCTCTGCGATGATTTCGATGTGGGGTTATTTCAGAGCCTTCTTTACGGACGTCGTGCGCCGCGACAAATCGACGGCCAAGGCAACGACCTCGACTGCGGCAAGTCTTCAATAGAAACTCTGCGGGAAAAGCAAAAAGGCCCTTCAGCAATCCTGCTGAAGAGCCTTTCTTATTTTATTCGCCCTTCCTGACGGCCGGACTTCTGACCAGCTTATGGCTATGGCGAAGGTGAAGGTTGAGCATCCGGAGTACGTCTCAGGGTTGGCGGAGCCGGCTTGTTCGGATCCGTCTTTTGAGTTCCATCCGGATTCGTCGTCGTCGGATCGTCCGGGGTCGGGGTTCGACGTTTCAACGTTGGACGTCCCGGCGTACCATCATCACTAGCAGCGATCGCTCCGGTGTTTGACGCACGCGCGTTTGACAATCTCAGCAGACGATTCTTAACGCGCTGAAATTCCGAGGAGCTGATTACGTACTCTTCCTTTTCCGGAAAGCGCGCGGCCAAAGCGAGAGCTGATGCGCGACGATCAGCCGGGGCCGGGTGATCGGCGAACAGCTTCGCGATCGTTCCGGGTTTCTTTTTGTTCTTGGCTTCCAGCTTCTCAAACATCGTGGCCATCGCGCCCGGATCGTACCCAGCCGCCCACATATATTGCACGCCAAGCTTGTCAGCTTCTTCTTCGGCGCCGCGACTGAATTTCAGAAACGCCATGCCTTCAAAGAATCCGCTGCCGTTGTAAAGCACGTTACTGATGATCGGTCCGCCGAGCAGGATGCCAGCCAACATTCCGTAATCCATCAGTTGCATCTTGCGCTCGTTCTCCATCGCATGACGAGCGCAGACGTGCGCAATCTCGTGCGCCATGACGCCGGCGAGTTCAGCTTCGTTGTCAGCAGCGAGAATCAATCCCTTGTTCACGTAAAAGAATCCGCCCGGCAGCGCGAATGCATTCACTTCGTCTGAGTCGATCACTTTGATCGTGAAAGGGACCTTTGCGTCTGAGTGCAGCACGATATTCTGGCCGACGCGATTGACGTATTCGGTGATGATCGGATCGTCGACAAACTTCGCTTCCTTGTCGACCTGCGCGGCGAGCATGCGGCCCATCTTCACTTCCGATTCAGTTCCGGCGGCGAGCTTGCCCCAAAGTCCCTTGTTGATATTCCGCTTGCCGATCATGTTCGGATCATCGTTAGTTGACAGCGGACCGCCCTTCTTTGCTTGCTGTTCCGGCGTGGACGTTGGGCTCGACTTTTGATCCTGCTGGGTCGATGGTGTTTGCGTAGACGAGTTTTGAGTTTGATTCTTGGTCTGCTGTGGCGCTGCTAATGCGCTGATGCTGCCAAACCACAGACTAGCTCCCAAGCCGACGGCGATTACGGCACGAGAGAGATGAAATTTCATTTAAACCTCCAACTTCACGAGGCCGGGAGAGAAATCCAAGCTTGCTCTCTCTCGGTGGTCATCGATTCTTCAAACGACCGATTTGCTTTTCATGGGGGCAGCGCCCGAGGCCGTGGCACTGCAGTCGTTAACGCACCGCTATGATGCGTGCTCTACCAAAGAAGGTTGCGCCGGAATTTTCATGTCGGCGACAACCAACCGAGGTAACAGCATCGGACGCATTATATGTCAGCGAGAGCCAAAATCCTACGGAATTGCGCGGCGATTGGCAGAATGTTAGAGTCGCGCCGCCGCGCAGACAGCCCGGGCTTTCGTCCGCCAAGGCGATGACACCATCTTGATCCATGGCGATAAAGAAAAAGAGTGACGCCAGTTCACAGACTCGCAAGATTAGAGCGAAGAAGCTTGCGGTCTCGATCATCGGTGCCGGCAGAGTCGGGACGGCGTTTGGAATCGGTCTTCGAAAAGCTGGATATGAGATCGATTTACTCGTCGCAAAGCACGAGCGCAGCGCGAAGCGTGCGGCACGGTTGATCGGGAGCCCGGTCGTCGCCTTGTCTGCGGCGCAATTTCGGCGGCTAACAAAGACGAATGTCCCTCAGTCCTCGCTAATAATTATCGCCACGCCGGATGACGTAATTGAATCGATCGCCAACGAACTCGCTGCAATGTTTCGCGCGCGAGGCCCAAACAACCCGGTCAAGAATCGCGTCGTCTTGCACACTAGCGGCGCATTCCCGGCACAGGTTCTTCGACCTTTGCGGGATCGAGGCTTCGCGATTGGCTCGCTTCATCCGCTTATCTCGATTAGCGATTCCGAGATCGGCGCCAAAGAGCTAACTCATTCGTTTTTTTCACTGGAGGGCGACGCTGCCGCGGTGCGCTTGGGCAGACGAATGGGGCGGGACCTCGGCGGCCAGAGTTTTACCATCAATTCGAGTGCGAAGCCGCTCTATCACGCGGCCGCGCTGATGGCTTCGCCCGGCATGACTGCGCTGTTCGATATCGCGGTCGAAATGCTGGTGCGCTGCGGACTAAGCCGGACGCGCGCCCGAAAGATTCTCTTGCCACTAGTGAAAAGCACGCTGGAGAATCTTAAGACACAGGATCCAGCACGGGCGCTGACCGGTACCTTCAAGCGCGGCGACATCGCCACGGTAAGAAAACACCTCGCTGCGATTGAATCGCAGAAGATGCGTGACGCTCTCGAAGCTTATGTCGTGCTGGGAAGAAGATCGCTCGCTTTATCAGACCACGCACCAAACGAGAAAGCGATTCGACGGCTGCTGACTCGCGTCTCGCTCAGGAGCGCATAACTCTCCCAATCGCGAACGAAACAGCGGTTTACCCGTGACGCTTTTTGAATTGAAAAAAATACCAAGCGGCAGCCTGCTGCGCGAAATCTGGTGAGCACGCAAGTCGCGGCAGCCTTTCTGCATCGAACCCGCCGGCTCCAACTTTACAAATTCTTAACAAAACACATGAAACTCACGCTCTGTTTCGAGCGTCTCAATTAGCGGCCCCAGAATTCTTGTTAACGCTAAGCTAATCTAGCCGTCTTAACTTTCGGACATCATTCAAGGAAACATTATGAGTACTGCCAAAGCTGCTCTAATTGGATCTATAGCCAAGCCACAACTTCGTGGTCTGCCTTCACGCAAGGCCGCCGGTGAACGTTTGAACAAAATCAGGAATTTGGCTTCTTCGTTGCTGGACGAAGCCGAGACGCTCGATCACGAGAACGCTCTGGCCGAGGCTTCAGCGACAGTCGAGAATCTCAACGTGAATTCCGGCGTAGATTTCTTCGACGAGGTTCGCCGGTTTGAGGTTCGGCTCATCTCGCGCGCGCTGGAAGTCACGGGTGGGAATCAGGCTCGTGCGGCGCGGTTGCTGGGTCTTGGGACCACAACTCTCAATTACAAAATCAAAGCGTACGAACTCGCCTGAGCGACTTAGGTAGAGTTGGAAGTTAGTTAACAGTTTCCGATTCTTCTTCGGGAGCAATCAGTTGTTGGTCGGAAACGATCAGCGGACGCTCGTCGAATAGATTCGAGTCGATCAAAGTCTGCACGAGATATTGGCCGGCGACCGGGAAAGTTACGTTAACGAAGAAGCTGATGTTGTCGGCTGAACCGTGATTGATTTCGAATCGCGCCGGCTGTGAGACGACCAGCGCCTGCTGGCGATCGGGCATGAGGATTCGCACCTCCGAGAGATGCGCGCCTTCACCGCGCCAATGATTCACCACCGCTAATTTCGGCAACCACACCGGCAGTTGCGGCACGATAATGTTTTGGAACACGCCCATGTACGAAAGTTTGTTGCCGATTTCCAGACGCACATCATCGCAAAATAGGGTGTAGGCAAGTTCCAATTTTGGGGCTTGGGTTGGTTCCATCGCCGCTATCCTAGCATCTTTTTGAATTCCGTCTCATCGATTACCGGCACGCCGAGTTCATTTGCCTTATCGAGCTTCGATCCCGGATCCGCGCCCGCCAGAACAAAATCAGTTTTCTTGCTGACGGAACCTGTAACTCGTCCACCACTCGCGTCGATCAATTGACGAGCTTCGTCGCGGGTCATGCCTGGTAGCGTTCCAGTGATCACAAAAACTTTTCCGGCTAATCGCTGATCGGTTTGTCGTGAGGAGTGTTCAGCGATTTCAGTGTGCACGCCGGCCGCGGTCAGCCGCTGACATAGTTCCTTGTTTCCCGAATCGGCAAACCAGTCATGAATGCTTTCGGCCATAGTCAGCCCAATCTCGTGGATATCATCTAGTTCTTCCACGGTCGCTGCGCCCAGCCGCTCGAGGGATCCAAAATGTCGCGCCAGAATTCCTGCTGTCCGTTCGCCGACATGCCTGACGCCCAGGCCATAGATCAAATGCCAGAGATCGCGTGTCTTGCTCTCCTCGATTTGCGACAGCACATTTGACGCTGACTTCTTGGCCATACGTTCAAGTGAAACGAGATCATTCAGGGTCACGGTGTAGATATCAGCTACGTCGCGCACCATCTTCTTCTCGATTAGTTGTTCGGCGAGCGCGAATCCCAGACCTTCGATGCGCATCGCTCGACGTGAAGCAAAGTGTAGCAACCGACCGATCAGTTGCGCCGAACAATCCGCTGCGATACAACGCGAAACCGCCTCGCCTTCAGGACGCGAAACGTTGCCGCCGCAAACCGGACAAGTCGTGGGCATGCGAAACTTCTTTTCTTTGCCGGTGCGTTTCGACTCGATGACTTTCACGACTTTTGGAATCACGTCGCCGCCGCGTTCAATCAGAACGTGATCGCCGATCTTCAAGCCGAGTCGTTCAATCTCGTCTTCGTTATGAAGAGTCGATCGCGAAACGGTAACGCCGCTGAGTTGCACCGGCTCGAGCATCGCCACCGGCGTCAGCGCTCCGGTCCGGCCCACCTGCACGATGATGTCGTTTACTCGCGTCGTCGCCTGTCGCGCTGCGTATTTATAGGCAATGGCCCAGCGCGGGGCCTTGCCGGTTGCGCCAAATCGTTCCTGGAGAGCCGTCGAATTCACTTTCACGACGACGCCGTCGATCTCGTAACCGAGATTGTCGCGCCTTGCTTCCATCCCATTACAAAATTCGATCACCTCGTCGATCGATTTGCACAGCGCGCGGTTCTCGTTCACGTGAAAACCGGCGCGCTCCGCCCAATTCAACGCATCCCAATGCGTCGCGAACGCTTTGCGCTGACCTGCAAACACGTCATAGGCAAACATCCCGAGCCGACGACGCGCAGTGATCGACGGATCGAGCTGGCGCATCGTTCCCGATGCCGCGTTACGTGGATTGGCAAAGCGCGGTTCGCCTGCATCTTCGCGTTGGTTGTTGATTCTTTCGAAGATGCGCAGCCCTAAATAACATTCGCCGCGCACTTCGATTTCGCGCGCGATGCTGGCGGCCTTTGCGTTCAGCTTCAACGGAATGCTGCGAATCGTGCGCACGTTAGACGTAACATCTTCGCCGCGAAATCCATCGCCGCGGGTTACGCCGCGCACGAAAACTCCTTCCTCGTAATGAACGGAAAGCGACAAGCCATCGATTTTCAATTCGGCAACATATTCCGGCGACTCGCCGCCGGCGAGCTTGCGACATCGCTCGTCGAACGCGCGCAGCTCATCGATGTTGTAGCTGTTGTCGAGGGACAACATCGGCACGCGGTGCACGAATTCAGGAAAACCTTCGGCGGGCCGTCCGGCGACGCGCTGTGTCGGACTGTCGGAACTGATTAGCTTCGGATGCTTGGTTTCGAGCTCGCGAAGCTTCTCGATCAGCTCGTCGTATTCGCGATCGGAGATCTCCGGATTTTCCTGAAGATAGTAAAGCTCATCGTGACGCCGAATCTCGTCACGCAACTTCAAGATGATTCTTTCAACAGATCGCGGAGTCAAAGTGATTGAGAAGAAAAAAGCAGATATCGCGGACGCGTCTCATCACGCTCGAAAGCGCGACAGACCAGGCCATCGTCAAAAGACTGCAGAAACTCTTCGCGCACGCGCAGGATTTCGCGTTTGGCGAATTCAGGATCGGACTTCAGCAGCGAAGAGAAATCTCCGGGAATCTCGATCGCGCGTGCGGGCGCGCCAAGCTGATGTTCCTTGCGTTGGGAAAAAAGTTCGACGCGCGGTGAGCGCAATTCCCAACTCGCAAACAAACGATCGCTGTCGATACCGCGGGCGGCAGTTCCCTTCTCCGCGGGGTTCGTTGAGTAATCCGTGCCGTAAAAATTCATTGCATACTCGCGCACCACCACGCCCAATCGATTCAGGTTAAAATGCGCGTTACGCGCGCGCAACGGCTCGAAGGTCCACTTGATAAAGTCGCGGCCTTCGGCTAAGGCGCGTTCGCGCTGCGCCCACTTCAACCGCGCGCCGACACCCTGATTTTGATATTCGGGAGCGACAGCCATCATGTGCGAGTAGCCGAAGATTTCGTTGCCGTTCACCGCCGCCAAATGGTGAACGAACCCGACCAGTCTTCCTTCGGCAAACGCGCCCAGCGTCCAGCCGCCCGCTTTGCTTGAAACGATCAAGTGTCGCCGCGGTGAAATTTCCAGATCGGGCAGGCCGAACGCCGAGCGCTGCAACTCGATACACTCGTCGTATTCCTTGATCGACGAGACTTCACGAATCTCTAAAGCTGCACGAGTTGATTCGGCTGACGGATTCCCAGACATGACGATTCGCTGATGCGCGAATCATAACATGATGATTTGAGCGCACGCATTGGCCGGCGATCGTTTGTGATTACTTCTTGCCGGATTCCTGATAGTCCGTGTCCGGTGACTGACTAGTGCGTGCGACCTCGGACAATTGATCGAGAGTTCGCTGTAGCTGATGTGCCGAGTTTTGAATGCGCTCGCAGAAGTTTCGCTGGGCGTCGGAGATCTTTTCCTGACTCAACAGAATTTCCGCAAAGCCCAAAATGGAAGTTAGCGGCGTGCGAAGTTCGTGCGCAAAGTGAGCAATTTGCGCGGAACGATATTCCTTCAGCTCACGCAGTTTTCGGTTCTCGTCTTTGAGTCGCGCGTTTGCCTGGGCAAGTGTCTCATCAGACGCTTGGTCCTGGACCATAGGACTCGCGCCTGTCGCTGAATCGTTCGTTACCATGGATTAGTGTCGATTGGGCCGGCGCGACGATCACCGGCCCGAATTACTCAGTCAGTTTCCACCGACGGCGCCAACCACCGCGCGGGCTTCATCCTGAAGCGCCGCATTGATGCTGGCCTCGCTCGTCTCTTCTTTGGCGGAAGCAGACGATTGCAGCTTCGGCGAAGTGCTGCCCACGGGCACCAGCCGATAGTCCAATTTCGTTTCAGCCTTTCCCGCGCCTCCGCCGCCAACGCCGACCGCTCCTCCCAGCATGCCCCCGAGTCGCTTTCCCGTCGACGGAGCTTTGAACGTCGAGATGTCGGTATAAAGAAGGTAAGTGCAGCCCTTAGCTTTTGCCTCGATCGCGGCCTCGCCCGACGAACTCGCGTTCAAAGATACGGCGTCGATCCCATCGCCATTAAGCGTCGCGATTAGTTGCTCTCGCAGAGAATCAGTCGAAACAGACGCCTTCGCTTTGTTGTTGAATTCAACGACCCCAACTTTCGCTCTGGCTGCCGCGCTGGGTGTCGAGGGCATTCCCGACGTTGAGGGTTGGCCGCTTGATGTCTCGCCTGACTGCTGACGGGACATCGCCATGATTTCCGCCATCGATGGCTCTGCATACATTTCCTGCTGGCTCCTCGCTTCCGTGTAACCGGCCGGCACGTCGAACAACGCCGCATCAAGCGGTTGGCGCGACAACTCGACAACTTCTTTCTGCATCGTCGTCATGACGCTTCCGTCCGTGCCATAGATCGTCGTCGTCTCGATCAGTGGAAACCCGAGATTCGTCGGGCCCGTATGTTTGAACTGATATCGATCGCGACAACCTTGTGGCGCAGTCGTGCGACCCATCTGCGGGGGCCGCTCGGTGCCGCAATTCAATCCGTACTCGAGATTAATGTACCAACCGTCGCGCTCCATCTTCATGTTGTTCTGCGCGCACGCGTCGGGCGAAGATTGCGACATCATCGTTTGCTTCAAGTGACGCGCGGTAAAGCTAAACATCTCTTTGCGCTCGCCAGTGTCTACAGTGTTGATCGTCATTGTCACGACACCGCCACGTCGCGAGCCTCCGCTTGTTGAGGGACCCATGTCGCCGCTGCTCACGCCCTCGCCTGAGTCAGTGTCCATCGGCGCGATCATGTACTTGCGCGCGCGATCGTTAATTTGAATCGTGCGCTTCAAGTCGCATTGCGTGATACTGGTTTGGCTGCCCATTCCTGCAGGCATGCCCGGCACATTCATACTGGTCTCGCTGCGCTCGCGCATACCTTTGATCATGGTCGTGCTCTGCATTTCCTGCCCGCCCATGTTTTGCTTGAACGTAATTTTGAAGTCGCCCGAGATTGGCCGATCGTTGTCGCGCGTTCGTTGCGCAAACGAGATTGCCGTGATGGTGGTGATTGCGAAAAGAATAGCTGTGAACAAAGATAATCTGAGCTTCATAAAGACTCCTTATTTGAACCTGGTCTGGGGATGAGTGGAAGCTACCAAAAAGTTTGGTGTTACTCAAGACCGCAATCGTTTCCATTTATTGAGAAACTGAACCAGGTCTTTCTTCAACATTCGTCGCGCCGCTTCGAATTCGCCATCGCCGCTGCTGTAGAGCAAGCGACCGTTGCTTTCCAAAATCGAGACCGCCGGAACACCTTTGTCCAGAGGAATCTTGTATGTCTTCACGAGATCGGCGTTCCGCTCACCTTCGCCAATGTCCACGTGGATCAGCAGAAAGTCCTGGCTGACGATTTTTCCCGCTTCGCCGTCATGCAAGGCTTGATCGAGAACGTGACAGTCATAACACCAGTTGGCGCCAAAGATCAGCAGCACGCGTTTATGTTCGACAGCCGCGCGGCTTACAGCATCACCAATCTCTTTCTTTGCGTCGGCATCGGCGGGATAAAGATCCGTTTTCCCATCTACGCCGGCAAGAATCTCTTCTGCGCCGCCTGCTGTTTGTTGGGGCGCATCTGCCACTGCATCCGCCAGCGTGATCTTGAACGAACCGAAGAACCGCCCGCTGATGGTTTGGTAAAAATCGGTGCGCTCGCTTTCCGTCGAGCTGGGCTTCCCGCTCTTGAATGCGGTTTGCGGCGTAGTGGCAATTGAGAGCGAATACAATCTGCCCTTGATAAGAAAAAATCGATTGTGGCCTATGGTTCCATCGACGGTTACCAGGAGGTCTCGGCCTTTTATGCCGTTCAGGCTCATGTCCTTCTCGCTGATCACTACAGCTCCGTCTCGCACCATTTGGTCGCGACCGCCGTCGAGGAAGTCTTTAACGAACTGCGGTTCGGCGGTAGCCGCCGGAATATCTATATACGAGATGCCAAACTCCGCGACCGTAGTTCTAACGACGTATACATGGATGAGCAGCCGGCCCAGCGGCGTGTCCTGGGGAATCGTGATGATGGCTGGCGTGCCCGGGAAAGCTACTTCAAAAGAGCCTTCCTGAGAGATGAAGGGTTTCCAAGTATTGGGATCGTAGTTAGTGAGCGGGGGCCGCTGCGGCGCTTGCGCGGCTGTAGCCGAGACCGACGCGGCGATGAACAACGTTACCAGAAGTAAGCAAGCACGCATGGGCGTCTGTCCGCGAAATTGTCTTCACGGCAGTTCCGTACCGAAAGTGGAATTATGAGGTTCAGAGCTAAATGCCTCTCGCTGCTTCACAACTGATCGTCGCCGGATGCGAAACATGTCCCGCCCTCTTCTGGTGATCATAATAACGACGCGAAGACAAATCCGGTTAAAGAGACTGAGTTTGTTTTTCCGAACGTTATCGGCGGCAATGCCATTGGGATACAGCGACATAAAACCTACGCAGGCCATGGCATAGAAAAACTTGCCGCTTAATGACATCCAGGCCAATGGTCCCCGGATTCGTTTGAGTATTCCCTTTAGGTTATAGAATGTCTGCCAACTTTCCGCGGCTTCGCGGGCCAGATCCTCATTCGAGAGATGCGGAAGTTTCACCGTAAGTTCGGTGTGGTCAAAGTCGAGCCAAAACTTATCCCGGATGAACTGCGCTGCGTGTTTCGGAACATAGCCCGCCTGGTCGCGGTTCTTCAGATCGCGCAGCATCTCGTGATAATCCTTGGTCCCCGGATAGACGCTGTAGATCGGAAACTGGGCGAACGCAGTGCCCGAGGCGATCGCGAATTGGCGCATGGTCCGCAACGTCGCCACCGTATCACTCTCGAGCCCGTTGATTATCGAAGCGAGGACGATGATGCCATGGCCCTGAATCTTCTGAATTGCTTCAACCATGCGCTGGCCCACCGGATTCCACATCTTGTTTGCGGTTTTCAAACCTTCTTCGGTGAATGACTCGACGCCAATCAACGCGCCGCGCACCCGCATCTTGTCGTGCATCGCGTCAAGGTATTCGTCATCACTAATCACTTCCGCTGTCATTTGCGTAAACGCATAAAGTGTAGGTGGGCCGGATCGATCATATTCATCGAAGAACCGCATGCGATCCTCTCGCACTTGCTCGAGCAATTTCCGGGTCCCGGCATTTGTTTCGCGCGCGATGCGACCATGGGTCGAGGGATTGAAATTGTCGTCGGCAAAGAAAACGTACCGAAAACCCATCGCGTGAAGTTCATTGGCTTCTTCGATCAGTTGTTGATTGCGGTGCAACCTCGGAGTCCGGCCTTCGGTAACCCAAACCGAACAGAAGCTGCAATTCTCTGGACAACCGGCGACGGTCTGGATCGATCCCATCAAATACTTACTAGGATCCAAAAGATCCCAACGCGCCTTGACCATCTGCTCGCCCGGTACGCGGCCTCCGTCATACACGCGCTGAAGGCGGCCATCCAAAACATCCTTGATGACGCCGCCCCAGATAAGATCGCCGCCGCCTTTGACTACCGCGTCCGCACCCATTTCGAGTGGTTCTTCCGGAAATATTGTTGGGTGAATGCCGCCCACGATCACCGTCGCGCCGCGCTTCTTCGCTTCGCGCACGACGCGGTATCCGGGCCGGCAATTTCCCGTGTGGATGCCGACGCCGACGATGTCCCCGGGTCGAACCTGCTGCGGATCGAAAGACGTAATTGGCTCGTCAACTATGATTGGGTCGCCGACCAAATCGCTTGGCGTGGCGCCCGCAAGTACGTACAGCCATCGAGGCGTAATCACGCTATAGCCGACGGTGGCGTTCGCAGGATTGACGAGAAACACTTTGGGCATTCAACGAATCTCTTAGACAGTTATTTGACAGCAAAGCACCCGAATAGCGAAGCACTATACCCTTAACCGCTAACATCGTCTACGAAATTGATCGCCTCCGCAACGTTGGCGGAGCGGGATACGCATTTGCTTCATGTATAATCGCGAACCGCAACGAAAACTTTAATTGCGATTCGATTCAGATGCCCAAACGCACTGATATTCACAAAATTCTGATTATTGGCTCAGGCCCAATCGTCATCGGCCAGGCCTGTGAATTTGATTATTCCGGAACGCAGGCGTGCAAGGCTCTGCGGCAAGAGGGCTACAAGGTCGTCCTCGTCAATTCGAACCCGGCGACGATCATGACCGATCCGGAAACGGCTGATCGCACCTATATTGAGCCGCTCACCGTTGAATCAGTCTCGGCCATCATTCGACAAGAGAAACCTGATGCGCTGCTGCCGACGGTTGGCGGACAGACGGCTCTGAATCTCGCTATCGCTTTGGATGACGCGGGCGTGCTGGAAGAAAACGGTGTCGAGATGATCGGCGCCAAGCGCGAAGCGATCAAAGTCGCCGAAGATCGTCTGCTGTTCAAGCAGGCGATGGACGAAGCCGGCATGCAAATGCCGCGCGGCGGCTTCGCCAAGTCCTGGGCGGAAGCGGAAAGCCTCGTCAAAGAAACTGACTATCCCGCAATCATTCGTCCGAGTTTCACGCTCGGCGGCACCGGCGGAGGCACGGCATTCAATCCGGAAGAATTTGAAGAGATCGTGCGCGGTGGTCTGGCGGCCTCGCCGATTCATGAAGTTCTGATCGAGGAATCGATTCTCGGGTGGAAAGAATTCGAGCTGGAAGTGATGCGCGACCTCGCGGACAACGTCGTGATCATCTGCTCGATCGAGAACTTCGATCCGATGGGCGTACATACCGGCGACTCGATCACAGTGGCGCCCGCGCAGACTCTGACCGATCGCGAATATCAAAAGCTGCGCGACATGGCGATTACGATCATTCGCAAAGTTGGCGTCGAGACTGGCGGCTCCAACATTCAATTCGCCGTGAACCCGGACAACGGTGACGTGCGCATCATCGAGATGAATCCGCGCGTGTCGCGCTCGTCCGCGCTGGCTTCGAAAGCCACCGGATTCCCGATCGCCAAGATAGCGGCGAAACTCGCGGTCGGTTATAGGCTCGACGAAATCCCGAACGACATCACCAAGAAAACGCCCGCGTCGTTCGAACCGACGATTGATTACGTCGTGACTAAGATTCCGAAATGGAATTTTGAAAAGTTTCGCGAAGCGGAAGATGTGCTCGGCACGCAGATGAAGTCCGTCGGCGAAGTCATGGCTATCGGCCGCACGTTCAAAGAATCCTTATTCAAAGGCCTTCGATCTTTGGAAGCAGTAAAGCCGTTGCGACTCGAAGATGTTCCGGACGACGAATTGCAGCGGAAGCTCGCGCGCCCAAATTCGCAGCGCTTCTCGTACATCACATACGCGCTCGAACACGGTTGGGCTATCGATGAGATTTACCGCCTCTCGCGGATCGATCCGTGGTTTCTGGATCAGCTCAAGCAGGTGATGGAAATTCAACGCGAGATCGAAGCGATCGTGGCGACACCCGGCGTGTCAGTACCATCCGCGTCAGCGGATGGGTCAAATCAAGTTCCGACGCTGGAATGTATTCCTCTCGATCTGCTCCGCTCATTCAAAGAAGCGGCTCTCTCTGATCGCCGCCTAGCTTACTTAACCAAACGCACTGAAGACGAAGTCCGCGCGTATCGGAAGCAACTCGGCCTGATTCCCGTTTATAAGCGCGTCGATACTTGCGGCGCCGAGTTCGAATCCTACACACCTTATCTTTATTCGACCTACGAAGAGGAAGATGAAGCGCAGCCGACCGACCGAAAGAAAATCATGATTCTCGGCTCGGGTCCGAATCGTATCGGCCAGGGAATCGAGTTCGATTACTGCTGCGTGCACGCATCGTTCGCGCTGCATGACGCAGGCTACGAAACGATCATGGTCAACTGCAATCCGGAAACCGTCTCGACGGATTACGACACTTCAGATCGTTTGTATTTCGAACCGCTGACCTTTGAAGACGTGATGAACATCGTCGATGTCGAGAAGCCGACTGGCGTAATCGTGCAGTTTGGCGGGCAGACGCCCTTAAATCTGGCGATGCGTCTGCATGGAGCCGGCGTCCCGATCATCGGCACGTCTCCCGACTCAATCGATCTCGCCGAAGATCGAAAGCGATTCGGCGCGTTGCTCGATGAACTTGGAATTCCGCAGCCTGAAAATGGCACGGCAACTTCGATCGAGGGCGCGCGCGAAGCCGCGGATCGAATCGGTTATCCAGTCCTCGTACGACCGAGCTATGTTTTAGGTGGTCGCGCGATGGCAATCGTTTACGATCATGATAGCCTCGACGAATACATGCGGACCGCCGTGGATTTTTCGAATGAGCGTCCAGTTCTCATCGACAAGTTTCTCGAGCAAGCCGCCGAGTTCGACGTGGACGCGCTCGCCGACGACGGCGCCTGCGTCATCGCCGGCATTCAGGAACACATCGAAGAAGCGGGCATTCACTCAGGCGATTCGTCCTGCGTGCTGCCGCCGGTGCGCATCGCCGAAGAACATCTCGAGACGATGCGTCACTATACTCGCAGACTGGCTTCTGCCTTGTCGGTTAAAGGCCTGATGAATATTCAATTCGCGATCAAGGACGATCGCGTCTATGTGCTCGAAGTGAATCCGCGCGCGTCGCGCACCGTTCCGTTTGTTTCGAAAGCGACGGGTGTTCCGCTGGCGCGCATCGCCGCGATCGTCATGGCTGGTCGTCCGCTGAAAGAATTTGGTTTGCCTGATGAGCTGACTGTCGATCGTTTTTACATTAAGTCGCCGGTCTTCCCTTTCAGAAAGTTTCCCGGCGTCGATCCGGTGCTGAGTCCCGAGATGCATTCAACCGGCGAAGTGATGGGCATTGGCGAGAGTTTCGGCGAAGCTTATGCGAAGGCAATGACCGCGGCGGGTACCGAGCTTCCGCAAACGGGCACAGCTTTTATCAGCGTGAATGAAAGCGATAAGGGACAGGCAGTTCTGTTGGCTCGTCGTTTGTCACGGCTTGGGTTTGTTTTGATGGCAACAGTAGGCACGGCCCTCCGCCTGCGTGAGGTTGGACTCGAATGCGAAACAGTTTTCAAAGTGAACGAAGGCCGCCCCAACGTCGCTGATTACATCAAGCAGGGCGACATCGCTTTAGTAATCAACACACCGCTCGGTCGCGCATCGCATTACGACGAACAGGCGATTCGCCGCGCCGCGCTGCAATACAACGTGCCGTGCGTCACGACGATGACCGGCGCGCAAGCGCTGGTTGAAGCATTGGCAGCGAGAGCCGATCAGAAGCAGATCAGCGTGCACCCGCTGCAAGAGTTACATGCGGTTAGCGCGTCTGCGAAATGAGCGTGCTCCGGGCTGTGCCCGCTGATGTGGGGAAAGCTTAGGGCTCCGGTAGGAGCCAAATGTTTATAGATTCGTCTTAAGATTTAGATTACCAAGCTCCTTCAGGAGCGGAATAAAGTTGATCTTGTGCGGTCTGAATTTGCGATACGACGATGTCTCTCCTAAAGGAGCTTATTAGGCTAGAGAGTACTTGAAACTATAAAATATTTCGCTGCTAGCAGAGCGAAGCATAATCCCTTCGCAGATCAATCTCTCGAGCTGTGAATCGGGCGTCCACTCATCATGTCCACTCAAATTCGTGCAATCATCATCACCGTCAGCGACGCCTGCGCAGCGCGCGAGCGTGAGGATGCGTCCGGCACAGCTCTGGTCGAGTTGCTTACTGAAGTGGGCGCTGCGATTGTTGCGAAGGTTGTCGTGAATGACGATCTCGAGCCGCTCGCGCACAAGCTGCGAGCCTATGCCGATCTAAAACATGTCAACCTGATCGTGACCACCGGCGGCACGGGTTTCGGTCACCGCGACAACACTCCCGAAGCAACCCTGCAAGCGATCGAACGCGAAGCGCCAGGTCTCGCCGAAGCGATGCGGATCGAAACTCCGAAAGCTTCGAAGTCATCAAGCCGGTCTTGAATCACGCGATCGATCTGCTCAGCGGCAAAACTCGGCATAACTAGCATCGGAACCGTGAGCGATAGCGAGCGACTATGAATAAGCCACGGATGAACGCGGATTTTCGCAGATAAGACAAGGCACTACCCGACCGTCAGGGAGCGCTCCGCATTTTTCTTCCCACCCCAATTCGTCAGTGATAGACTTCGCCGCTGTGAAGACAGAATCGAATCTGATTCTGATAACACCTTCACTTCCCTCATATGAATACGCCCACAGTCTTCATCAGTTACAGCCACAAAGACAAAGACCTGCTGGCTCCACTTGTAGCGCAATTAAAGACGCTCGAACAAACTGGGCTGCTCGAGGTTTGGGCGGACACACGTATCGATGCTGGGGACAAATGGTATCCAGAAATCGAGGAGGCGATGAAGCGAGCCGCCGTGGCGGTTTGTCTTGTCTCGGAATACTTCCTGTCGTCGGACTTCTGCACCAAACAAGAGGTGCCCTTCCTGTTGAAGCGTGAAGCTGATGGCGGACTGTTGATTGTTCCGGTCCTGTTGAGCGAGTGTGTTTGGGAAGCGCATCGCTGGCTGAACGAGACTCAGATGTTACCTGGCGAAGGGCAATCAGTCCGAACCCATTATCCGAGCAATCCGGCCGCTGTTTTCTCGCGCGCCGCAAAGCGAATCTTCGATAAGCTCGACGATCCGAACTACAAGCCGGTTACGCCAGCACCGCAATGGCCGCCGCTTGCCAGTGACCGCGTCGATCGTATGCGGCTTCCTGAAACTGGTTCTGCGCTATTCGGCCGTGATGATGAATTGAAAATGCTGGACGAGGCGTGGATATCACGCGCGCAGGATTCGCCGGTACGTGTTCTCGCGTTCACAGCGCATGGGGGCGTTGGCAAGTCAACGCTAGTCAACCATTGGCTCGAAGAAATGATGCGCGATAACTATCGCGGAGCGACGAGTGTCTTCGGCTGGTCCTTCTTCAGTCAGGGTGTCAAGGATCAGACCTCGGCATCAGCGGACAGTTTCATTGACGCAGCACTGCGATTCTTCGGCGATACTGATCCAACCGCAGGCTCGCCGTGGGACAAGGGAGCGCGTCTGGCCGGTTTGATCGGAAAACAACGCGCGCTGCTCGTTCTTGACGGCATGGAGCCGCTGCAGTCTCCCTTCGAGTTCGAGCGAGGTAAAGTGCGCGACCCGGCACTTGAATCAATGCTGCGCGGACTGGCTCGGCATTCAGAAGGACTTTGCCTGATTACAACCCGTGAACCGTTACCTGATTTAGCGCAGAGACCTGGAGTAGTGACTCGCGACTTGGAACAGATCACACCACAAGCGGGCCGAGCGTTATTGCGCACAGCGCGAGTCATCGGCACCGATGAAGAACTGGAGGCTTTGGCCGAACGCTTCGGTCCTCACGCACTCGCCATATCTCTGCTGGGCGTTTACTTATACGAACAACGTGGCCACGGTATTGGTCCCGCGCGAGAACTTGAAAAACTTCCGGGAGATAAGCCAATCGATCAAGTGCTCGCGGGGTTCGAAGCGTGGCTAGGAGATAGCGCGGAATCCGAAGCTCTTGGCCTCCTTGGATTTTTTGATCGTCCTGCGGATGAGGGATGTCTCGGCGCCTTGCGCGCAGCACCGCCTGTTTTGGGACTGACCGATCAACTATCAGCACTAACTGAAGCTGATTGGAATCGCGTTTTAGATCGATTACAGCGACTTCGTCTCATTCATTTGCCTCAGACAGAATCCGGCAAACAGTTTGTCGATGCGCATCCGTTAATACGAGAACACTTCGCGCAACTCTTGAAAGGCACCGATGCATGGCGCGAAGGTCATCGGCGGATCTACAAACACCTCTGCGAGACTACACCGGACAAAGAAGAGCCCACGCTTGAAGACCTCCAACCTCTCTACCAAGCCGTGGCTCACGGCTGTCATGCGGGATTATACCAAGAGGTGCTCTACGACGTTTACTACACTCGAATTCTGCGCAAGGCGCAGCACTATACATGGCGGAAACTCGGTGCGTACGGTTCTGATCTTGGTGCTTACACCAGCTTTTTTGAGAATCTCTGGACTCAACCTTCACCTGCGCTGACGGACGAATGGCAGGCTTGGCTATTGAACGAAGCGGGTTACTGCCTACGAGCTTTGGGACGGCTAACTGAAGCGCTCGAATTGTTCCGCAGCGCTCTCGCATGGGCAACGAGTCACGAAAAGTGGGAGGAAGCTGCAATCGGCACGACCAACCTGTGCGAGCTAGAGCTTACACTAGGCCTAGTGAAGGATGCCGTGCACGACGCCGAGAGAGCTGTGACCTGTAGCGATCGCATCCCCCTTGCTTTTCACCCGAGGACTACCCGAGCGCGTTACGCTGACGCGCTGCATCAAGCCGGTCGCCGGGCTGAGGCGAATATCAATTTCCGGAAAGCCGAGGAGATGCAGCAGGACACCGAATCCTATTCTCTGCTCTACTCTCTAAATGGTTTCCAGTATTGCGATCTCCTCCTCGCCGAACCCGAACGCGCGGCGTGGCAGCAAATATGGAATACGCAACGTAGACATCACCAGACAGAACTGGTCGATTCGAGCCGTCGCGTCTCTGAGCGCGCAACTCGGACGCTCGGCTGGGCAGATGCTAGCGCAATGGATATCCTCAGCGCTGCCCTCGACCATCTTACTCTGGGCCGTGCCGCACTCTATCAAGCTATTCTGGAAGAATCTGAACTGGAAAATCCAAATTCGCAAATCGAACATGCTGTAAACGGCATCCGCCAGGCTAACTCACAAGACGAGATTCCTAGCGCACTCCTCACCCGCGCGTGGCTTCGATTTCTCCAACAAGACTTTCACGGAGCGCAGGAAGATCTTAACGAAGCGTGGGAAATTGCGGAGCGCGGGCCGATGAGATTATTCATGGCGGACATTCATCTCTATCGCGCGCGGTTGTTTCATGCGGTGAAGCCTTATCCTTGGAACAAGAATCCGGATGGGACAGAGCGTGGGCCGAAGGATGATCTGGATGCCGCCGAGAAACTAATTAATGATTGCGGCTATCATCGCCGAGACGAAGAACTCGCCGATGCAAAGCGCGCCATCTTAGGCACGACCTAGCGCGGAAGAGGCGGCGAAGAATTGGAAGTAAAGAAAGATCAGCCGCGGGATGAACGCAGACTTACGCAGATCAGTTTTGCGCTTGCCGCCGACAGAGAGGCGGCTGTAATCTTCAAAACATGAGCGCATTCAAGGTCAACGTCATCGCTCGCAATCCCAAACGCGAAGAACTCAGCACCCAACCAATCCCCGCGTTGGTCGATACTGGATCTGAACTCACTTGGCTGCCGGGGAATATTTTGACAGCCGCCGGTATCACGCCCCGACGAAAGCGAATATTTGCCACGGCAACCCAAGAGAAGGTTGAGCGTGAGGTGGGTTATGCCATCCTCAGCGCCGAAGGTTACGAGACAAATGATGAAGTAGTGTTTGCCGAACCAGGCGACCTTACTTTGTTGGGCGTACGAACGTTGGAAGGTTTCGGCGTCGCGGTCGACAACATCGCTCATCGCTTCGTAGCGACAACAACATTGGTTGCATAATTACTCTTCATTGACTTTGTTCTCACGCGGCACTTAATATTCCGGCGTCACTGATTCGGCGAAATAAATGAACAGCGCGATGCTCTTGCTAGACGCAACGACACAGACAGCGCATTCGATAGGCGGGCCATCGACGGCGTACTTGCCGGTGATGGTCTTCTTCGTTTTTGCGGTTGCCTTTCCGGTGTTGCCTCTGATCCTCGGCCGGTTCCTGCGGCCTTTGAAATATCAGAAAGATAAGATGCGGCCGTACGAGTGCGGCATCGATCCGGAGACCGGCGCGCACGATCGCTTTACGGTGCGCTACTACATCGTCGCGATGCTGTTTCTGATTTTCGACGTTGAGACTATCTTCCTCCTGCCCTGGGCGATCATTTTTATGGGCAAGGATTTCTCGTTCACGAAATTCGCGTTGATCGAGATGTTCGTCTTTATCGGCATTCTCGTTGTCGGTTATTACTACGCGTGGCGCAAAGGCGCCCTTGAATGGGCGTGATGTGAGGGATGAGGGATGAGGGATGAGCAGCCGCCAGGATATGCGGAAGAGAACAAAGGATTTCGCATTGCGAATCGTTCGACTCTACGCAGCGCTGCCAAAGAACGCGATTGCGCAAGTTCTGGGTAAGCAAATCCTTCGCTCTGGGACGTCGGTCGGAGCGCAGTATCGAGAAGCTTGTCGCGCGAAATCAAACGCGGATTTCATAAGTAAGATCGAAGGCGCGTTGCAGGAACTGGATGAAACGCTTTACTGGCTAGAGATGATTGCGGAATCTGGCGTAGTTGCGGCTTCCCGTCTCGATTCGCTACGGAAAGAAGCCGAAGAATTGATCGCGATGTTCGTAACAATAGTAAAGGGCGTGAAGGAAAAGACGAGGATGCTCAAACGTAAAGGAGTCATCCCTCATCCCTCCGCCCTCATCCCTAAAGAAGATGGCTGAACACGACCAAGGATTTGTCCTAACAACAGTTGATTCGATCACCAATTTCGTGCGGCAGAAAATTGCCGCGCCCATGATCGATTCAAAGCCGGTGCAGTTTGGCGTCAACTGGGCGCGCAAGTCCGCAATCTGGCCGATGACCTTCGGCTTGGCTTGCTGCGCGATCGAGATGATGGCCACGGGCGCCAGCCGCTTCGACATCGATCGATTCGGCGCGGGCGTCTTTCGTCCGAGTCCTCGCCAGAGCGATCTCATCATCATCGCCGGCACCGTCACTCTGAAGATGGGCCCCGTCGTGCGGCGTGTCTTCGATCAGATGCCGGAGCCGAAGTGGGCGATTGCGATGGGCGCGTGCGCTTCGACCGGTGGGCCATTCGATTCGTATTCAACGATGCAGGGTGTCGATCGAACGATTCCCGTCGATGTTTACATTCCCGGTTGTCCTCCGCGGCCGGAAGCTCTGCTCTACGGCTTGATGCGCTTGCAGGACATTATCATGCGCGAAGCACCCTCGGCTTACATCTTCGAATCGGATGGCACAGTGCACAGGCAGAGAAGTTTCGACAGCGATAATGAAGTGCCCGCGATCGCCGCTAAATCAGAGCCTAAAGAAGAAGCTGCCGCGTAGGTACTGTCTCAGTTTGGCTTTGCGAGTCTTGGCGCCTTCGCGTCTTTACGTGAAATAATCCTTCCGCACAGCAGCGTTCACGCAGAGGCGCAAAGCCGCAAAGAAAAACCACAAAGTAAGACGACTGCCGCTGCGTAGCAAAAGTTCCCTTCCCCGGGCTATCATAGTTCTCGATTAACTTTCCCTTACGAATTGAATTGTTAGCTCAATTTGGTGGAGGAGTCTTTATGAAATTCGAAGCAGCAAAGAAAGTGATCATGTTTGCGTTGATGTCATTTGTGATTCCAATCAGCATTAGCGCTCAAACCCGGACCAAGCCGCGACTGCGCCGCACTCCGCCGCGCACAACGGTCGTGCCGCAGATCGTGCCCGTCGGGACGAACTTGAAGGTTCGTTTGAACGACACGCTATCGAGCAAAGAGTCGCGCGCCGGCGATAAATTTACCGCGATTGTGATCGATCCGATTCGTTTCAGTGAAGCAACGGTGCACGGTCATATCCGCTCGATCGTAAAGTCGGGAAAAGTGCAAGGCCGAACCACAATGCACCTGGCGTTCGATTCGATCGATTTGACGGGCGACCCGCCGAAGCATGGAGTGATGCACGGCTACGTCACGCGCATTTATGCGAACAATGCGCGCACTGATGAAGAAGGCGGTGTGCAATCGGAAGGTCGCGGCAAACAAACTTTGAAACGTAGCGGCATCGGCGCAACTGCGGGCGCAATCATTGGCGGCATCGCCGGCGGCGGCAAAGGCGCAGCGATTGGTTTGATTCTCGGCGGCGCCGGCGGCGCTGGCTCAGTCGCGATCAACGGAAGCAAGGAATTGAAGATCGAATCCGGAACCGAGATGCTGGTGCATGTGACACGCTGAACCGATTGCCAGCTGGTGTGTCAGTACCCAGAGCGGTAACGACGGGATCATGACGCAACCTAATATTTAGGCGGGGTGGTTGATATCTTGAGATGTTCTCATTGGTAATGACCATACTCGCCAATTGATCCGGTCGCTACCGCTCGCGGTACTGACACAGGCGGCTTTGGCCGCCTTTTTTCTTTGCTCACTCAACGGAAGAAAACTAAACTCACTTCCGTCTAATAACTGATGCTCGAGCAAATTGTCGCGACCCATGAGCAGCCGCAAGTGAAGGAATCGATCGATTCACGAACGATCGCAGCTTGTCAGCGTGGCGATCGAAATGCGCTGCGGATGCTCTTTGATGAATACAAGGATCGTGTGTATTCGATCGCGATCTATTCACTGGGCGGCGACAAAACCGCGGCGGCCGATGTGACCCAACAGGTATTTCTTAAACTGATGACGCGCATTCAGCAGTTCCGCGGCAATTCAGAGTTCGCGACCTGGCTCTATCGTTTGGTTGTGAACACTTGCCGCGACGAGCAGCGCAAGTTGAGACGATTCGTGCCGTTGGCTGATTCGTTCCTTTCGAACATGAAGTCTGAAACGTCGCCACGAACAAACTACGCGCGCAAAGAAATTTCAGATCGAGTGCAGGTCGCGATTGGCGAGTTAAAGCCCAAACTGCGTTGGCCGATTCTGCTGAAGTACGTCGAGGGATTGTCTTACGAAGAGATCGGGGCGGTGCTCGGCTGTTCGAAAGGCACAGTCGCGTCGCGGCTCAATCGTGGACACAAAGCGCTGAGCCGCAAGCTCAATGATCTGCGCGGCAACGTCACGTTTGATTAGAATCGGAGTTCAAGATGTTCAGCAAGCATTTATCAAAACTGAGTTCTGCCTATTGCCATAACGAATTGTCGAGCGAAGATGCGCGACGATTCTCGGAGCATGTGATCGCGTGTCCCAGTTGTCGTCTGGATTTTGATGAAGTGAAGTTGGGCGCGACGCTGGCTCAACATTTAGACGTGCTGGCGCCGCCGCCTTCAATCTGGAACAATCTCGTCGCAGTTATCGATAAACAGCCTCGCACGTTCAACCGATTTCATTTTCTAAAACCACTTGCGATTGCCACAGCGATCATCATGCTAATCGCAGGCGGCTTGTGGTTATCGCGAAAACTCAACACTACATCTGTTCAATCATGGCAAGTTGCCCGGCTGCTTGGAACTCCGCGGGTTGATTCAAAGAGCATCAGCGCCACGGGAAAATTAGCTGTAGGCCAGTGGCTCGAAACTGATTCGACGTCGCGCGCACAACTGAACATCGACGATGTCGGACGCGTCGAGATCGATCCGAACACGCGTGTTCGTCTCCTGCAAACTAGCCCGTCCGAACAGCGTTTGGAATTGGCGCAGGGGCGTCTGAGCGCGCGCATCTCAGCGCCGCCAAAGATCTTTTTCGTGAACACTCCGTCGGGCATCGCACAGGATCTCGGTTGCGCTTACACGCTGGAAGTTGACGATGCCGGCGGCAGCATCTTGCACGTAACAGCCGGCTGGGTTTCGATGCAAACCTCGGACGGTGAACCTGTCGTGCCGGCGGGCGCGGCCTGCGCGACAAAGCGCGGAGTAGGGCCGGGCACGCCCTACTTTGAAGATACCTCGGAGAATTTCCGCACAGCTTTGACGAGGTTTGACTTCTACTCAGCGGCCGAACCATCATCAAAGCATTCCGCAGTTGATGTGCTTCTCCGCGAGGCGCGATCGCGCGATGCGATGACGCTTTGGTATTTGCTTTCGCGTGTTAATAAAGACGAGCGAGCGCGCGTTTACGATCGCATGACGGCGCTGGTTGCCCCGCCTAATGGTGTGACGCGCGAAGGCATGCTCAATCTGGAGCAGACGATGATGAATCGCTGGAAAGCGAGACTCGGTCTCAGTTGGGACCAGGCAATTGCATTCAAACACGGCGCGTGAACAAAACTTTGGACAGGGACGCTGGGCGGGTTGAATCGCTTGCAAGGAAAACGATGATGTGGCGTTCGATTTTTAGGAGGTCATCATGAAACGAGTCGTCAGAATTTCCATTGTGTTGCTTATCTCCCTGGGCGTCGTGCTTGGCGTAGTCAAACTTCGACGCAGCTCTCATGCAAACAACAAAGCCTCGAGCGCTAATCAGAACAACTTAGTTGTTCATGAATGGGGAACGTTCACGTCGATCGCAGGCAAGGACGGAGTGGCGCTCGAATGGCGACCGCTGAATGGATCAATCGATCTGCCAAAGTTCGTTCATACGATGCAGCAGGAAGGCCTGGGCCTTCGTCACTCGCAAACAAAAGCGGAATTGACCGCGCTGGTTCGCATGGAGACGCCCGTGCTCTATTTTTACTCGAGCCGCGAAATGAATGTCTCGGCCGAAGTAAATTTCCCGAAAGGCAAAATCACCGAGTGGTATCCGCAAGCGCGTTCGGTCGGCAGCACAATCAATTGGGGGAACTTCAAGGTCTCGCCGGGCGCCGCATTCAATCTCCCCGCCGATTATTCTGACAATCATTATTACGCCGCGCGCGAAACCGACGCTGCGCCCGTGCAAGTTTGCGGCTCGAGCGGCAAGGCGGCCGAACAGGAAAAGTTTCTCTTTTATCGCGGCGTCGGAAGTTTCGACCTGCCGTTGTCGGCGAAGTTGAATAGTCAGCAGATCGAATTGAAGAACACGACGAAAGATCCAATTTCGAGCCTGATCGTCTTTGAGAATCGTGGCGGCAAGATTGGCTATCAGGTTGTTAACTACTTCACGGGACAGAAAACTACGGAGCGGCCCGCGCTCGACGACAACATCGACTCAGTTATTCGCGATCTGAAGCAGACTTTGATTGCGTCCGGGCTCTACGACAAAGAAGCCGATGCGATGATCAAGACGTGGCGGAATAGTTGGTTTGAAGAAGGGCTGCGCGTCTTCTATGTGCTGCCGCGGAAAACGACTGATGAAGTTTTGCCGATTTCGATCAATCCAAGCCCAACCCAATTGGTGCGTGTACTCGTTGGGCGAACAGAATTAATTACACCTGAGATGGAGAAAGCGGTTCGCAAACAAGTTAGCTTGTTAAGCGACGCTTCGCCGAAAGTCCGGGAAGAAGCTCGAATGGAAATACAACGACGCGGACGTTTTGCAGAGCCCATTTTGAAACATATGCTCGACGATGAGACTGAACCAGCGATGCGCGCCCGAATCAAGCAGACAATTGCGTCGGTCTCGCGAACTGACTAAGTATCCGATCCGATGATCAAGAGAATTCTGAAGATAGTTCTGATCGTTATCGTCGTTATTTTCGTGGGAATGCAGGCCATTCGACCTACGCTTTCGAATCCGCCCGTCGATGAATTGCAAACCATTAATGGGCGGACCCAGATGACGCCGCAGGTCGCGGCAATCCTCGATCGCTCGTGTCGCGACTGTCATTCAAACAAAACAGTTTGGCCCTGGTACACGCAGATCGCGCCGGTTTCCTGGTGGCTTTCGAATCATGTGAACGATGGCCGGCGCAATTTGAATCTATCGGAATGGGGCAAGCTCGCGTCTGATCGACAGGATCGAAAGCTGCGCCAAATGTGCGACGAAGTTCAGGACGGGGCGATGCCTCTGTCTTCATATTTGCCGATGCACCCAACGGCGAAATTGTCCGATCAGGATAAGAAGGTTCTCTGCGATTGGACCGACGCCGAGCGTCAGCGACTTACCAGTCCACCGAAGTAGGCTGCAGCCGCCAGTCGTAATTCGCAACCAACTTATAATCTTTCTCGACCACGGCCTCACTTGTCTTTTCGCAAGTCTGAGTGACAGAATCCTCCCTTCCCCAGCAATCGATTCGATTGACAATGCGTAGGGCAGTCGCTTCGCCGGCGCAAACTAATCTAACTACTCGGAGATTTTCATGTCACTGATCATTTCTCCCCCGCGCGCAATCCGCAATTTCCTTCTCAGCCTTGTTTCCCTTTTTATCATCGTAAACATCGCGGCAGCACAGCAGTCGCAACCGGCGGGCCCGGGACCGAGCGCGCGTCGCGTCACGCGGCCGTTTCCGGCACCGCAATACATTCCGCCGCACGATTATGATCAGCGAAATATCAAGCTCGATCTGAGATTTGATTGGGATCAGGAGCAGGCAATCGGCAGCGAAACGATTACGCTCGCGCCCACCGTAAAGGATTTGCGCCGGGTCGATCTTGACGCCGCGTTCATGACGTTTTCGAGTGTCACACTGGCTGCGGGCGCGCCGTTGAAGTTCGAATACGATCCCACGAAAGAAAAGATTTCGATCTTTTTCGACCGCGCGTATCAACCGTCAGACGAATTGACGTTGGTGATTTCGTATCACACGAACAAACCGCCCGCGGAGCGCACGGCGCTCGTTGGCGGCGGTGGACTGAACTTCATCAAGCCGCGGCCTGACGATCCCAACCGGCCGAAACAAATTTGGACTCAGGGAGAGGCCGAGGCAAATCATTTCTGGTTTGCCTGCTTCGATCATCCGAACGATTTCGTTACGACTGAAATCGTCGCGACGGTCCCGACTCCGCTGACCGTGATTTCGAACGGCGCACTCGTAAGCACGAAAGATAATTCGGACGCCACGCGCACGTTTGATTGGAAGATCGACGTGCCGCACGCAACCTATCTCACCTCGATCATCGTTGGCGAATTCGCGCCGGTGACTGGCGAGTACGCCGGGATTCCCATCACCACAAACGTCTATCCGAACGAATTGCAAGAGGGAAAGATAACGGCCGCACGTCTGCCCGAGATGGTCAAATTCTTTTCCGAGAAGACGGGCGTAAAATATCCCTACGCGAAGTACGCGCAAACGACCGTGCGCGATTTCGGCGGCGGCATGGAAAACATCAGCGCGACCACGCAGACCGACAACATGATTCATGACGCGCGCGCGGAACTGGATTCGAACACCGACGGCTTGCAGGCGCACGAATTGGCGCATCAATGGTTCGGCGACTATGTAACGTGCCGCAGTTGGTCCGACATCTGGCTGAATGAAAGTTTCGCGACTTACTTTCAGGCGATGTGGGATGAACATAAGTTAGGACGTGACGACTTCCTTTACGCCGACGTGCGCGGCAATCAGGAAGCTTATTACGCGACCTGGGCGCGCGGTCAGCGCCGCCCGATCGTCACCAGGAATTATCCGAATCCCGATGCGGTCTTTGACACGTACGCATATCCGCGCGGCGGAGCGGTGCTGCATATGCTGCGAACGTTCCTCGGCGAAGACAATTGGTGGCGCTCAATTAATCACTATTTGACAAAGTACGCTCATCAACCGGTCGAGACCGCGCAGTTTCGCATCGCGATCGAAGAAACAACCGGCCAGCCGATGGATTGGTTTTTCGACGAGTGGCTTTACAAGATGGGCCACCCCGTTTTTCGCGTCACGCAGGATTATGATGCGACAAAGAAACTTCTGACGCTGAACGTCCGGCAGGAGCAACGGCCCGATCCCGAATCCCAATATCCCCAGGTCGCCTTCTTCCAAACCCCGGTCGATATTGAAATCGGCACGGCTTCAAACAAGAGAATCGAACGCGTGCAGATCGAGCCAAAGGAAGAACAGACGTTCAAGTTTTCAGTTGATTCCGAGCCGCTGTTGGTGAACTTTGATTACAGCAGCACGCTGATTAAGGAACTCGTCTTCGTCAAGACAACTGGACAGTTGCTGTATCAATTGCGAAACGACGACGATGTGCTTGGAAGAATTTGGGCTACTTCGCAACTCGCGTCCCGTATGAACGAGGAGAAGACTTCGGCGGCCGATCGCGAATCGATCGTCAAGGCGTTTGGCGAACGGGCGACGGAGGATCAATTTTGGGGCGCACGATTCGAAGTCGTGGCCGCGTTGACCGGCAAGAAAGAAGCGCGGGATGCATTACTCGCGGCGGCAAAGGATGGCGACGCTCGAGTGCGCGCTCGCGCCGTCAACTCGCTGGCGGCGACGAAGGATCCCAGCCTTGCGGACACGTACGCTCAACTGCTCAACGATCGAAGTTACGCCGTGATTCGCGCTACCGCGTTAGCTTTGGGCCAAACGCAGAGCTCGACGGCCTATGACTCGCTGATCAAATTGATCGAAGCGCCCTCGTGGCGCGATACGATTCGCGCGTCGGGACTGAGTGGCTTGGCGGCGTTGGCGGACAAACGCGCGCTGGATCTCGGTTTCAAGTATTACGCTCAGCCGAATCCCTCGGCGGTTCGTCTGGCGGCTCTAAATCTTCTCGGCGCAACGGGCAAAGACGACCCGCGGACCCTCGCGACTTTGACTGCGACGCTGAATGAGGGCGTCGAGCGAAGAAATTTCGGAGTAGTGACCGCGGCCGGCGAAGCTCTCGTCCTTTTGGGAGATCAGCGTGCGTTAACAACGTTCCAGGAGTTGACCAAGAAAGCCGGGACCTCGCCGCAAATCATTGCAACGCTTTCCGGTTACGAAGCGCGGCTGAGATCGAAAGCCGTAGCCGCGAAGCCAGGCAGCTAACAAGTTAGCGTTCAGACGTCCGACCTACGACAAGGCCATTTGCGATACGATGCCCCTTGCTAACGCTCGAGCTTCTGACCGGAGTGCCAATTTTCGTCACCAGCTTTAACTTAGTGCTTGAGTTAAATTGGAATCTCCTGCTATATTCCTAATGACGCACCGATCAGCGCGGTGCGGACGCCCCCAGCCTTCTCGCCCTAGAGGGAATACAATTAATGTTAGAAAAACAAAGTGGAGAGAAAGGTTTGTCTCACTCAATCGAAGCTACGGGAACAGCAACCGCTCCGGCGCCGGCCATCTCGCTGTTAGTTGTTGAAGACGACGAGAACATTTCGACGGCGCTTGCAGAGTATTTCTCACGAGCAGGTTACTCGGTTACCACTTCTCCAGACGGTCTTGCCGGAGTCGAAGCAGCAGTCAACAGTCGGCCCGACGTGGTCGTCCTGGATTTGATGTTGCCAAAGATGGACGGCTTGAGCGTCTGCAAAGAAATACGACAGAAGAATCCGCTGATGCCGATCATTATGCTCACTGCAAAGGATGATGTGGTCGATAAGGTGCTCGGACTTGAGATGGGCGCCGACGATTACATCACCAAGCCATTCAGCCTGCGCGAAGTCGAAGCCCGCATCAAGTCGGTGCTGCGACGAGCGCGTGCTGCCGCGGCTGCCAGCGATGGAAGAGATGAAACGCCCATCGTGCGTGGCCAATTACGTGTCGACCCAGTTCGGCGCGAAGTGACGATCGCCGACAAGCACGTCGACCTTACGCCGAAAGAATTCGATCTGCTGCGTTTGTTTGCTGCGAATCCCGGTCGCGTTTTCCCGCGTAAGTACTTGCTCGAGAAGATCTGGGATTACTCATACGAAGGCTACGACCGGACGATTGATTCTCACATTAATCGCTTGCGGGCGAAGATCGAAGAGAACCCTGAGAATCCGCAACTGGTGCTCACAGTTTGGGGCATCGGTTACAAATTTACGGACGCAGAATAAACTGCTTCCTCGCCTCTCGCCGGCACCTCCGGGGACCGGTTCGCAAGTCCCGCGAGCCATCCCTGAAATTCACGCCGCACATTAACCAACCTAGACGGTGAAAGCTATGCCAACTCAATTCTCAAACTTCCCTTTCCGCCGATCGGCGTCATGGATATTCTCTCTTGCCGCCGGCTGCATCATGATGCTCGTGTTCGCTGTATCAGCTAATGCCGCGATTCAGGATGCACCAACCGACGACGGGTCGTCATGGATCTTCTCAACGTACGGCATCTCGATTTTCCTGGTGGTGCTGCTGGTTGGGTTAATCGTCTACAAGAAATGGCGTCACAACAGAGACAACGACGGATTCGAAGACGTTGAATTACGGCGCGTCACCGAACCAAGAAGTCGCTCGATGCAAACGATTAGTTCGGGATCTCAGGACCCGAAGACTGACCGCCGCGCGGAGGCCGTGGATGGTGTCCAAGTTTGGGAAAAGCCGGCAGAAGCGGAACAATCGGTATTCGGGGCGTATCGAATCGATCAAGAAGTCGACAAGTTAGTTCTCGGCAAACCTCATCGCATGGATGTGATGGCGTCGCGCGCGTCCGACGATCGTCGCGCAATCGAAGCTTCGCTGCTTAAAGCGATCGAATCTTCCGAAACGAACCAAGAAGGCCGCCGCCGCGCGCGCCACGCTTTGGAGGAATATGGTTTCGTCGCGCGTCAGGGCGCGACGATGCTGATGGGACGCGATGCGTGGGAGCGATCCTCCGCTGCGCGCGCCCTGGGACAAATTGGCGCGCAATCGTCGCTTTCATTTTTGATCGAGGCATTGCATGACAACGATTCGGTGGTTCGGAATCAAGCGATCTCCAGTCTGGGGTCACTGAAGATGCCGGCGGCGATCGGCGCGCTCCTGGACATCGCTCGCCGTCATCCGGAAATTCCCGCATCGTTGTTGAGCGAAACCTTGAGCGCCTGTTCAGTTGAGAGCCTTGGTTATCTCGACGCTCCATCGTCCCAGCCCGCCCTGCTTTCGGCGAATGTCAGCGAAAGCGAGCCCGCCGATCTCGACAGATTTGTTTCGTTTCAAGACCTGCCGGTAGGTGCTGAAGACAAAGAGTTGACCAAAGCAATCGATCAGCTTGAGGGTTCCGACGACCGAGCCCGCGCGTCGCTGGCGCAGGAACTTGCGCTGCATCCCGTGCAACGTTCGGTGGCCACGCTGACATCACTCGTGATGAGCGATCCGGATCCGGCAGTGCGCTCCGCGGCGGTTGGGAGTCTGGGTTCGATCGATCACGAATCGGTGTTCGCGCCGGTGCTGATCGGTCTGGCTGACGAATCACGCATTGTGCGAGCCGCTGCGGCCCGCACGTTGACAAGTCTGAATTTCGATCGCGCGGATGCTTACGTTCGTGTTATGGAGACCGCCGACCCCGAGATGATGAAAAAGGTCGCACAAGCTTGCGTCCAGACCGGTATCGTCGCGCAAGGCGTCGATCGTTTGGCGAGTGAAGATCGCCACCAGGCGTTCGAGGCATTCTCGCTCTTTTCGCTGCTTGCGCGTGCTAATGAAACTGACCCGATCACGAATGTGATCGAGAAGCATCAGGACGAGGACGTGCGCTTGTGCGCGGTTCGCGTGCTGAACGTTGCCGGTCAGGCGGCGCTGGTGCCGAAGCTGCGGGAGATTGTTGGAAAGGAGAGCATGCCGGAAAGTGTTCGCACGGCCGTACTCGAAGTCCTGTATAAATTGGATCAAGACGAACCATTAATGCATTTGGAAGCGAGTGACAATGAGCCGATGACGTTGCATAATTCTGAATAGCGTTCTTCGCTTTGTCGTTGATGTTGCCCCAATGATGAGCACAATGAACCAATCGCCCCGCTGTGCCGATTTCTCAGCCTCAATTCTGGGATTGGCGCTCGCATTTTTGCTGACCGCTGCGCCAGTCGCGGCGCAGAGCAAGATCGTCCGGCCTACGCCGCAGCCAACTCCGAAGCGCACACACGTCGCGACATTGCGCGCCAGCGATTCTTCTGAAGGATCGCGCGTAGCGATAAGTTCCGATCAATCGCTCAACAACTATGAAGCTTATCGGCGCGGCGATCGTTTCTACGTAAAGATTCCCGCGGCTGACGTGCCACGCGCTGAAGCCGTCCGCGGCCGTGGTTTCGCCGATGTCAAAGCACAAAGAGCGGGTGACAGCACGGTTCTTTCGTTCCGGCTGCAACCCGGCGCAACCGCTCACGTTGAGCAACGTGCGAACAAACTTGACGTGGTGGTGAGCGTTCCCGGAGGCGGCACTCCCGCAGTTGCCGCGAATCGGTCGCGCGAAGTCAGCCGCCCCGTCACGCCCGCAACGAATCGAAATTCGAACCCGAGCAATCGGGGAGCGTCGTCATCCGCAAATCGGAATAAGTCGGTAGCCTCGAAAGCTGGATCGAGAGACGGATCGAAAGGCACGCCTAGAGAATCATCGGCCGCTGCGAACAAGAACGCCGGCAATCAAAAATCATCGACGTCAACTAGTTCGTCTAACTCGAATTCGAAACCTACGACAACGCCGACACCCGCGAACAGCCCTTCTTCGAAAGCTTCGCCCAGCGTGAAAGCGGCAAGTCCCACACCGGTTCAAAAATCAAACATCGCCAACAACGCTTCGCCGTCTCCGTCGAACACGAATACCACAAACCAGTCTGGAACCGATGCGTGGTCGCAAATGAAAGCTCGCGCGCACTACTGGCTCTTGCTGGCCCAGTTGAACCCGATTCCGGTCATCACCGGCGCTATAGTCTTGCTGGCGATAATCACCCTGCTGTTGTTCCAGCGTCGCCGCGCGAAAGCGACTCGGCGCGTGAAAGTCACGAAGACGGAAACTTCAAAACCATCGGTCGAAGCAGCCAGCGCATCTTCAGTTGCCCCGGCTGGTTCTGCGGCTGCCTTGCCGGTGGCCGAAGCCGCCGTCGCTTCCACCGAGGCCGAGTCTGCCGCTGAAGCCGCTGAAGTGATTCCAGCGCCAATCGTGGCCGTACCGCCAACAACCGAGGACGACAACGAGCGCCGAGAACGCGTCACACAAATTTCGGCGGAAGCCAAAAAAGTTTTCGATGGCGAGCAATACGACGAATCCATCGTCGGTTCGAACGATCCCGAAACGCGCCGGCTGGTTGGAGCCGAGATGCTCTCAGCGATGGTTGGTCGAAACGTCGAGCGCCGCGAGCGCGCGCGCGAAGCATTCATGAAGCACGGGTACTTTGACGACGCGACCCGGGATTTGCGCGTGGCACAATCTGACAATGAACGCGCGGCCGCAGCCCGACGCTTGAGTTTTGTTCAAAATCCTGAAGCAACTCCACATCTCGTCGGTGCGCTTCAGGATTCTTCGCCCGATGTTCGGCGCGCCGCGGTTGAAGCCTTGATGGACGTCCGGGATCCGGCCGCAATCGCTCCTTTGAATTCGCTGCTGCAAAACGAAACCGATCGCAAGGTGCCGCGC
This sequence comes from Acidobacteriota bacterium, assembly GCA_003222895.1. Lineage (GTDB taxonomy): Bacteria > Acidobacteriota > Blastocatellia > Pyrinomonadales > Pyrinomonadaceae > UBA11740. The sequence goes on from QHXI01000087.1 coordinate 40,038, forward strand.
AATTTGATTCAGCAAGCCATCGATGCTTGCGCTACGGGCGCTCCGGGTGAAGCCACACCGGCCGGAGTCGCTTCAAGCTTTACTCCCGAATCGTCTTCACAAGCTCTCGAAACTGAACGCGAGGTGATCGAATTATGACCGCTCACGAATTACTCTCTCAGCTCCGGGCCAAAGGCGTGGAGATCAAAACTTCCGGCGGCGATCGCCTGGTGATCGACGCGCCAAAGGGCACCGTCACTGAAAATCTGCGCGCGGCGTTGTCGGCGCACAAGGCAGAGCTGTTGCAAATCCTGAACACGGAAGCGAACCAAGCGGCCGCGTCACCGGCGGCGGCTGCGCCTGCGGTACCGGAAACACCTCCCGTCATTGTCTTACCCGTTCCGGAAGTCGGCGAAGAAGTCTCTCAACCCGGGTTAGCTTTCGCTCCTGAAACTTCCCATCTACCCGCGGCTACCGCGGAAGTCGATCCAGCTGCGGACAGCGTGGCGCGGGAGATGTCCCAACTGCAGATTGAGTTGATGCGACTGCGAACGGAAGAAGAAGCGCGCCGTGCCGAAGTTGAAGCTGCGCGGATCGCCGCTGATAACGCGATGCAAGTCGAGCAGGAACGACTGCGCCAACGGGAAGAAGAGCTCGCGCGCCAACGCGCCGAGCACGAACGTCAACGCATTGAGGCAGAAGCTCATGAACGCGCGGAAGAGGAACACCGGCGGCAGTTAGGGGACGAAGCAATCGCCCAGACTGCACTGCTACTCACACAGATGCGCGATGATGAAGACGTGCGCCGGCAACAGGTTGAAGCGAAAAAGCGCGCCGCGGTCGAGAGGCACGAAGCGGAGCTTGCGGCACTTCGTCAGGCCGAAGAAGAGCAGTCGCGACAACGCTCAGACGAAGAGCGCAAACATATCGAAACTGAAGCTCGCCGGCGTACCCAGGAAGAGGAATTGCGCCGCCACGCTGAATCGCACTTCCGTGCCGTCGAGGAAGAAATGGAGCGCGTACAAGCGCGCGAGGTTGCGCGGATAAAAGCTGAGGAGGAAACACAACGGCTCGTCGAAGAGGCCGAGCGCCGTCGCCGCGAAGAAGAAGCTCGCCGCCTGGCTGAAGAACAGGCACGACGCCGCGCTGAAGAAGAAGCGAAGTTACGCGCCGAGATCGAAGCCCAACTGCGCGCTGAAGCCGAGGAACGACGTCGCGCTGAAGAAGATGCCCGCCGTGAAGCTGAAGAAGAAGCTCGCCGGCGCGCTGAAGAAGAAGCACAGGCGCTCGCCGCTGAACGCGCTCGTCGTTTGGCCGAGCAAGAAGCGCAGCGTCGCGCCGACGAAGAAGCACGGCGTCAGGCTGAGGAAGGCGCGCGTTTGAGAGCTGAAGAAGAAGCTCGGCGCGCAGCTGAAGAGCAATCGCGGATGAGCGCCGAACAGGCAGAGAACAATCGTATCGACGTTCAGAAGCGTGAGCGCACCGAACTGGAAGCGCGCATTCGAGCCGAAATCGAAGCGAAGATTCGCGCCGAAGATACCGAGCGACGCGAGGGCGACGCGCGACGGCGTGCCGAAGAAGAAGCTCACCGGCGCGCGGAACACGAGCGGATTGTCGCCGAAGAAGCGGCCAAAGCCACGACCCGCGAGCCGTATCCATTCGAAATCGAACGATCAGAAGTCGAAGATCCTCCTTTGTCGAATGCATCGTCTAAGGTCACGGAAATTGAAGAGTGGTTCCAGGTCGATCTGCAAAACCGCAAAGAGATCGTTCCCGTAACTGCCGAAAGCAATTTCTTTGCCCGCAGCGAAGAAGAAGCCAGCGAATTTCGCCCGGTCAGCATTCCCGAAGAAAGTTTTGGTCCCAGCGCGCATTTGCCGGCGGAGGTTTCGGAGCAATTGATTAGGGGCAGCTCAGCCGAACGCATGGCCGCAGTTTCTAACCTGCCCCATATCGGTGGTGAAGAGGCTTTCCGTCATATCAGCGCCGCGTTCGATGATCCGGCGATCGACGTTCGGAACGCCGCTGCCCGAGCGCTGTTCGAACTACAGGAGGATCGCGCGGCTGCGTTCACGCGCGCTTTGCGCGAAGCCAGTGCCGATCGTCGTCGCAAGATCGGTGCGGCGATCGCTTCGTCGGGATTAGCTAATGAGGCCATCAGAAATTTGACCGGCGAGAGCCGCGACAAAACTTATGATGCCTTCTCGCTTTTGTTCTTGATGTCGAAAGCCGGAGAGGTGCAGAGCTTGATGCGCGCGATCGAAGAGCATCCAAACATCGAAGTTCGTCTGGCGGTAGTAAAGCTGCTCGCGCTAAGCGGACAACCCGACATTCTGCCCTCGTTCCGACGCATGGCGGTGCGTGGTTCGCTCCCGCCCGAAGTTCGTTCGGCAGTGATGGAAGCGATTTATCAAATTACGAGCCAGTCACCGGCTGAAGCTCAATCGACGATGTAACAGCAAACCAACTCCTGATTTCGCAAGCGCAGAGTGGACTTCCCTCTGCGCTTTTTTTGTCGAAGCGCTATCTCGGTGCCCGAATCCTGCCTGCGCATTTGTTCTATTCACGAGTCACGATTTACTATTTCCTTTTATGTCTTTCGCTCTCAAATCCGATTATCGTCCCTGTGGCGACCAACCGCAGGCGATCGACGCTCTGGTTCGCGGTCTTCGAGATGGTTCGAAGGATCAGGTTCTGCTCGGCATTACCGGCAGCGGCAAGACTTTCACCATCGCCAGCGTCATCGAAGAAACGCAGCGGCCGACTCTCGTAATCGCTCACAACAAAACGCTCGCGGCTCAGCTTTATCAGGAATTTCGATCACTCTTTCCCGAAAACTCCGTCGAATACTTCGTCTCCTATTACGATTATTATCAACCCGAAGCATACGTTCCCGCCTCAGACACTTACATCGAAAAAGATGCCATCGTTAATGAAGACATCGATCGTCTTCGCATGTCTGCCACGCGTGCGCTTTTCGAACGGCGCGATGTGATTGTCGTGGCGAGCGTGTCCTGCATCTACGGTCTTGGCGACCCGGATGCGTACTATGGCATGCTCGTTTTTCTCGAGCCGGGGATGCGTATCGCGCGCGATACTTTGCTTCAGCGTCTGGTCGAATTGCAGTACGAACGCAATGACATTGATTTTAAACGTGGCAGCTTTCGCGTGCGCGGCGACGTTGTCGAAGTCTATCCCAGCTATCAGGACGAGGCTTATCGCGTCGAGCTGTGGGGCGATGAAATCGATTCGATCTCGACGATCGATCCGTTGCTGGGCGAAGTCACGCAGAAGCACACATCGCGCGTTCCGATTTATCCAAAATCGCATTACGTAATGCCGCGTACGACTTTGAAGCGAGCCATCAAATCGATCAAGCAAGAGTTGGAATGGTGGGAGCCGAAGCTAATTGAAGAAGGAAAATTGCTCGAAGCCCAGCGTCTGCATCAGCGCACGATGTTCGACCTCGAGATGATGAAAGAGATGGGCTTCTGTCGCGGCATCGAGAACTATTCGCGTCACCTGACCGGCAAGAAACCTGGCGAGCCGCCGCCGACGCTGCTTGATTATCTTCCGCGCGACACGCTGGTCGTGATCGACGAATCGCACCAGACGATCCCGCAGGTACGCGGCATGTTCTTTGGCGATCAATCGCGTAAGAAGACGCTGGTTGAATATGGTTTTCGTCTGCCGTCGGCGTTGGATAATCGTCCATTGAACTTCGATGAATTTGAAGGACGCATCAGCCAGCGCATTTACGTCTCAGCCACGCCGGGCCCGTACGAACTCACCAAATCAAGCGGCGAGGTCGTTGAGCAAATCATTCGGCCGACGGGATTAATGGATCCCGAAGTCGAAGTTCGTCCGGTCAAAGGCCAAATCGATCATCTGCTTGGCGAGTGCCGCCTGCGCGCCGAAAACAACGAGCGCGTACTGGTTACGACCTTGACGAAGAAAATGTCAGAAGACTTAACCGAGTACTTCACCGAAGTCGACGTGCGCGTACGCTATCTTCATTCGGACATCGAAACACTGGAACGTATCAAGATCCTGCGTGATCTGCGCCGCGGCGAATTCGATGTGCTGGTGGGAATCAATCTGCTGCGCGAAGGTTTAGATTTGCCCGAAGTTTCGCTCGTCGCAATTCTCGACGCGGACAAAGAAGGATTTCTGCGGTCTGAATCATCTTTGATTCAGACGATCGGCCGGGCCGCGCGCAACGCGAACGGCAAAGCGATTCTTTACGCCGACCGTGTGACCAATTCGATGAAGCGCGCCATCGATGAAACGCAGCGACGGCGCGCGCTTCAGGAAGTTTACAATCGCGAACGCGGCATTACGCCGATGACGATCATCAAACCGATCGAAGCAACTCTGGTAACTGCCGCCGAGGCCGACTATTTCAAAGTGCCGCTGGAGCTGGAAGACATTGAAGCTTATAGTGCGGAACAAATCGAGGAAACCATCAACCGCTTAGAATTCGAAATGCGCGAGCACGCCAAGAAATTCGAGTTCGAAAAGGCCGCCGAGCTTCGCGATCGGATCAAGTATCTGCGCGAGCGTGAATTAGTGGTGGCTTAGGAAGAATTAACCACCAAGGACAGAGGAAAGCAAAAGAATCAGTCATAAAGATGCACAAAAGGCACAAATCAAAAAACGCTACGCGAGATTGCTGTTAATAATTCCTTTGTGCTTCTTGTGCCTTTTTGTGGCTGACTGTTTTCTTCTCTGTGTCCTCTGTGGTTAGTCTCGTGGCCTCCGTGTTTCAAATGATGCTGACCAAGACTCAACCAGACGAAATTCAGAATTACCTTTCCGACGCCAGCTATTTGAAAGGCGGGCACGCGTCCCGTGTGGTCTTTCCTGAATCTGCTGAAGACGTAGCGCGAGTACTTGTCGAGGCGAGTCAAACGAAAACTCAAGTCACGATCTCCGGCGCCGGCACAGGCACGGTAGCGGGTCGCGTTCCGTTCGGCGGCATCGTCATCGCCACCGACAGACTGAATCGCATTCGGAGCGTTACTCATGAAGAAGGCGGCGGACACGCGATAACAGAAGCCGGCGTGCGCTTGATAGATCTCCAACGCGCCGCCGATGCCGAAAGGTTGCTCTATCCACCTGATCCAACCGAACGAAGTTGCTTTCTTGGCGGAAACATCGCGACTAACGCTTCCGGCGCGCGCACCTTCAAATACGGTCCGACTCGAAATTACATCGAGCGTTTGAAGATCGCTTTGCCGACAGGGGATTTGATCGATCTGCGCCGCGGTGACTTGCATGCTGACGATCGGCTAATAAGACTTCCGTTGTCGTCAGGCACAGTCATCGAAGCGCAGTTGCCATCGTATGAAATGCCGCGCGTTCGCAAACACGCATCGGGTTATTACATCAAGTCGGGGATGGATCTCATCGATCTTTTCATCGGCAGCGAGGGCACACTCGGCGTAATCGTTGATGCCGAACTCAAACTTATTCCGAAACCAGAAGGACTGTTAAGCGGAGTCGTTTTCTTTGCCGATGAAGACAAACTGCTTTCGTTTGTTAGCGAAGCTCGCGAGCGATCGCTCACAATGCGGGACAGTAGCGTAAGCGAGAGCAACCCCAAAGGTCTCGGCGTCCGGGCTTTGGAGTACTTTGATAATCAATCACTCAACTTCCTGCGCCAAAAATACAACACCGTCCCCGAGCAGGCAGTCGGCGCGATTTTCTTCGAACAGGAAACGACTTCATCAAGTGAAGATTCGTTGATGACCGAATGGTTGTCTTTGCTTGAAACGCACAAGGCCCTGACCGATCAATCATGGTTTGCGACGAACGAACCGGACCAAGCAAAGCTGCGCGAGTTCCGTCACGCGCTGCCGGTGCTGATGAACGAATGGTTCGCGCAACATAATCAGAAAAAAGTTTCGACGGACATGGCGGTGCCCGATGAAGCGTTCGCCGGGATGCTGCGGTTTTATCAGGACAGTCTGCGCGATGGAGACTTGCGCTACACGATCTTCGGGCACATCGGCGACAATCATGTGCACGTGAATATTCTGCCGCGCAACGACGATGAGGCAAACAGGGCTTGGGAAATCTATCGGACGTTCATTCGGCGCGCGGTTGACGTTGGCGGCACGATTTCAGCCGAGCATGGAATTGGCAAATTGAAGCGCGAGTATTTGCGCGAGCTTTATGGCGAAGAACATCTGCGCGAGATGGCGGCGTTGAAACGAGCATTCGATCCGGCGGGAATACTCGGCCGTGGGAATATCTTTGGAGAAGAATTCTTAAAGCCGGCAAGCCCAGAAGGCTAGGCCGGTACAGCCACTAAACACCAGAATAATGACCCGCCAACAACACCGACAGCCATCCTTCGCGAAGCGCGCCAGATTGTCACGCTTTGGCCGCGTATGGCTACCGATCATTATTAGCATAATCGTTGCTGGCGAGATCGCCTTTCAA